>JABSOI010000076.1 GCA_013216015.1 Alteromonadaceae bacterium
GATGGTAGTGTGGGAGTTCCCATGTGAGAGTAGGACATTGCTAAGCTTCTATTTAGAGAAAGCCCGTAGCTGATGCTGCGGGCTTTTTTGCATTTGATATTTTTAAAAATACATCAAGTGAAAGGTAGTTGCGCTGTGGTAAATAGCGTGTGGCTTTCTTTGTATGAGTAGATCTCTTTATGTATGAGTAGGTCTCTTTATGTGAGAGTAGGACATTGCTAGACTTCTATTTAGAGAAAGCCTGTAGCTGATGCTACGGGCTTTTTTGCATTTGAACAGTAAATTTTAAAATCTAAATTTTATTATTTGAAAGAATTTCTTTAAATTCTCTTTCTATCCTTTTGTATACATAATTGAATTATCATTTAATCAAAAGTCAAAGGACAGAAATATGAATAACAAAAAAATAGTCACAACTACCATCACTAGTATTTTAGCCTTAGGTGTTTTAGCTGCTTCGTCTGCTAATGCAGTACCTACTCAACCTACTGCATGGGAAAAATGTGCTGGAATATCAAAAGCAGGTAAAAATGACTGTGGGGCATTCGATGGTAGCCATAGTTGTGCAGGACAAGCTACTGTTGATAATTCAGATAATGAGTGGGTTTATGTGCCACAAGGTACTTGTGAAAAAATTACTGGTGGTGTGGTTAAAGGTGTAAAACCAGCCAAAAAATAGAGATCTTATACTAATTGGTCATAGGTATAATTTAGTTTTGAAGAAATGAAAAATATTAGATTAGTATTCTTCATTTCTTAGTTTTTAATCGTTTATAGTAGGATGCAGTACTAATGCAAAATGTACAAGGTGTTGGTATAGGTCTAAGGCATCGGCACTTCCAAGAGTTTATTGAACAAAAACCTGATTTACCTTGGTTGGAAATTCATACCGAAAATTTTATTAGTTCAGGCAGTACTTCATCTAAATATTTAGATATAATTCGTCAAGATTATCCTTTATCTGCACATTGTGTAGGTTTGTCTTTAGGCTCTGCTTCAGTATCATGCCCGGTAAGAGAGCTTCATTTACAAAAGCTTAAAGCAACAATTGATAGGTTAGAACCTGTATTGGTCTCTGATCATCTGTCATGGAGTGCGTCAGACGGTGTTCATTACTTACCTGATTTATTGCCTATTCCTTATACTCAAGAAGCTCTAAATATTGTTACTGAAAATATTAATCGTGTTCAAGATGTTTTGCAGCGCCAAATTTTAATAGAAAACCCTTCTAATTATTTGAGTTATATAGATTCTCCTATTCCTGAATGGGAATTTATATCACTATTAGCAAAATCGACAGGATGTGGTATTTTGCTTGATGTGAATAATGTCTATGTTAATGCAAATAATCATGGTTTTGATCCCTTTCATTATTTAAAACAAATTCCAGTAGAGCCTGTAAAAGAAATGCATTTAGCGGGCTATGCCGTTAATAATGTTGAAGGTAAAGATGTTTATATTGATACTCATGGTCATAAAGTCGTTGACAATGTATGGGATCTTTATCAAAAGGCAGTGGATCGATTTGGTCCAGTTCCAACGATAATTGAATGGGATAGTGAAGTACCTGATTTATCAGTATTGATGAAAGAAAAACATAAAGCAGATGCTATCGTTACTAATTCTGATTGGTATAAATTAAAAAATAAGTAGAAAGCAAATGACAAATTTGGCCGATTTACAAAAGAATTTTATTCACGACTGTTTATCAGGAAAATTAACAGATGATACTGTGTTGCTTCAAAATGATGTGAATACAGAATTTATTTCAGCGAAAGGTCTGATGGGTATTTATCAGCAAAGTTCTATTGCTAATATTATGCATTCAATGAAGTTAACCTATCCTGTTATTGAAAAATTAGTTGGTCATGATTTTTTTAATGGTACTTGTCGCCAGTTTATTCGTTTACATTGGCCAATAACGGCAAATATGGATGATTATGGCTTTGAATTTGCTAATTTCCTTGAAGAATTTAAACATACTCGACAGATAACTTATTTAAGTGATGTTGCGCGATTAGAATGGCTTTTTCATCAAAGTTCTTTGGCTGATGACAGTATAACAATAGACTGGCTTAGATTATCGCAAGTGCCTGCTGATGACGCGTTGGCATTGAAATTTGTGCTTGCTCCCTCCGTTCGATTATTCAGTTCAAGTTTTCCTGTTAATGATATTTGGCAAATGAATCAGGAATGTTCATTAGACGATCCTAATTCTAGTGTTAACATTAACCTGGAATCATCACAGAAGGTTTCTTTATTACTTTTTAGAAAGCATTTAAAAGTAGATATACTTGTAGTAACGCCAGAGGAATTTGCGTTACTTGAATTATTGATGAATAAGCAGACTTTAGCTAATGCTATAGAAGTTGTCGCAACTGTTAATGACACTTGTTCGTTGGATGATTTGATACAAAAATATATTGAATTGGGTGTTATTTGTGGTTTTACTGTTGAATAAACATATGAAAATGATAGTCAAAATGGGTTAGCCATAGGGTTAACCCTTCATTGATTTTATTATCGTTAATCCATTTTTCAATTGAGCAAAAGTACCAGTTTGCAATAAACTAAGCAGAAATATTAAGGTAAATACTGAGCATCTGCTCATTCCTCCAACGATAACGGCTGCAATACCGCGATAAAGTTCTGCAACAGCACCAAGAATAAGTAATACCATTGCATTGAATATTGATCACTTATTTAATGCGAATGGTATTATTAAAAGAATACACCAGTTCATGGGGCCGTTAGGTAGTTTAGGATCTTGTTTTTGCTTTATTATCCAGAATAATATTTGATGTATAAATTTATGCTACGTCAGCCTGATCTTGTCTAAGACAATTTTTATCTAGAAATGTTGGAACTGGCAAGTTAAAATTTTGAAAGTATATAGACAAACGGTTTTGTTAGATAATATTAAATTTTAGACGATATCGGAAGGAAAATGTATTCGAATGCTTTATATTGGATACTATCGGCTATGAATACGAAGCAATAAGTTTTAATCAAATGGAAGCATTTGTGAAGCTGAAAGTTTTGCTTGTTTGTTTAAAGTGTATCGAGAACTTTACCTATCAGATTATAGAAAAGTTACTCCAGACAAACTTAAAACAACATTAAGGTTTCAAGTGCGCTAATGTATTACTCCGAAATAGGCAGAGTTGCACATTGTCACTGGGCTATTGGTTTGTAATACCAATCGCACTAAATAAGTGATCATCTTCAAATGGTCTAAATCACCACTAGCTGCGTTGCCGACATGGATGTCGGTATTTAGGTTTTGTCTGGAACTAAAAACCTGTGCCTTCAATCACACACGCCAGCTATTGCTCAATCAGGCGCCTTGGTACTGGCAATTTATCGTCATTGAATATTGATCATTTATTTAATGCGAATGGTATAATACTGTCATGAGACAAATGACCCTTTCGTAACCTGTAGTCAATTTATGAATAATCACGAAATATATTGTGACCGAATAAAACAACAACTCAAAAAAGTAAGCACCGTTGAAAAAGAGAAGTCAACTCGTCGGTATTTTCCTAATGGGATAAATTGTATTGGCGCTACAGCTTCTGATATAAAGATGATAATTGCTAATTTTCACTCTGAAAATTATGAACTAACAGCTACAGAGGTCCTTGCTATAACAGAGTCTCTTCTAACTGACGCTGAGTTTAGTGAAGAAATATTGATGGCATTTGGTTTAATCAACAAGTTTGTTAAAAAAAGCTATGATGACGATCTGTTGTTACGTTTTGAATATTGGCTCGAAAATCACGCTACAAATTGGTCACATGTCGATGATTTATGTATAAAAACGATTTATCAATTTCTTATGACTCGTCCTCATTTGATTAAAAAAACACACTGCTGGGCTTATTCAAAAGTATCATGGTGTAGACGGGCCAGTAACGTAGTTTGGGTAAAATTTATAAAAAGGAAAATGGGCAAGTTAACTTACAATTTGGACAAAAAACTGATTTTTAAACAATGTGACCTACTCATTTCTGATGACGATGAGTTTGTTCAAAAAAGTGTGGGGTGGCTGTTAAAAGTAACTTCACTTCATCATGAAAATGATGTTATTGACTATATTCAGAATAATTTTGAGAAAATGACACGACCAACGATTAGGTATGCCATCGAGAAAATGGATGGCAGCACTAGGAAAAGTATACTGTCATTAACAAAATAGTTAATTTCAATGTCATGTTGGCTGCATATCAGTAAATGCATATCAAATGGCGCATATTTTTGAATTATTTTAAATGATGCCTTTGTGGGAACACCTAAGTTTTAAAACAGTTTTATTTCGGTATGCGAACTTTTCAGACTGTAAACCTGTATGAGGATTTACTGGGAATAGTGTTAGATTAAGCCAATACCGTTGGCTATGTTCCGGTTAAGTGTTGCTACACCCGTAATTCATTGTTTTATTGATGTTTATTTGTCAGATCAAGATTTCAGCGCGCAGGATGGGTTAGCCGCAGGCGTAACCCATCAAAATGACATCTTTTATCATTATTATCAGGTGGTTGCGTTATACAAAATGATGGGTTACGCCGTTGGCTAACCCATCCTACAATTATTATAGCAACACTTAACCGGGACATAGCCAATTCCGTTGGCATACCCATCCTACAACTATTATAGATACAGTTAACTCATTAAGTTGCGATTTTTCAGCCTCGTAGTTCGCACATTTATGTGCGTCTTAAAGTGATGGGTGGATAAATTCACGTTCTACCCAGAAGCAGCCATCAAAGGGCTTGCTAAGTTTTTAAATTTTAACAGCCACACTTAATTGGTACGTAGCCAATTCCATTAATTAAATTGATCAAGATTCAATGAGGATAAGTTACCAATAGCACAGGTTGTTGCTCCAGGCAAAACCTAAGTACCCACATCCATGTCGGCAACGCAGCTAGTGGTGATTTAGACCATTGAAGATGATTAGTTCATTAGTGGACTTGGTATTAGCGATGATTTTAAATTACTTTCAGATAAAAATGGTATTCCATACCAGAATTTAATTAATTTTTATTTAAAAGACCGTTCAGTTGCTAAAAAAGAACTTCAGATTAATTGGCATAAAAACGGTTAATATTGTCAGTATGATTGAATTGTTCAGGGCAACTTGCCTGTAGAGTAGTTAGCACCTAAATCTAAAATGAAAAATTCGATACTTCATGATAATTAACCAATGGCACACTCTTAAAAAAACGTAGTTTGTATGGCGTTTTTTGATTATCACTTTTTGCTTTAACCGACAAAGCAATACGGTGTTCATCGCTCGGGTAAAATAACCAGCTCCGCCAAATTTCAGATTGATCAATTCGATGTTTTGCAAAACTTAAACTAATAGTATCTTTCATTTTTGATGGCTCTAAAGTTGATGAGTCAGAAGCTGAAGACACAGAAGTTGATGAGTCAGAAGCTGAAGACACAGAAGTTGAATACTCAGAAGTTGAATACTCAGAAGTTGAATACTCAGAAGTTGAATACTCAGAAGTTGAATACTCAGAAGTTAAAGGCGAGACAGTTTTATTATCTAAGTTAAAACTAAAATCTTTTAAAGGTATTGCTAACCCTAAGCCCCAGGCTTTGATATAAGATTCTTTTAATGTCCAGTAATCAAAGAAGCGACTACGTTGCTGTTCAAGAGGTAAAGAAAATAGTTCGGCGCTTTCACTTGGTGAAAAAAATCTGTCTGCAATTGCTAAAACGTCATTGTTACGAGTCGTATTTTCAACATCACAGCCTATATCATCGTTCAGCATTACAGCGCAGATAATTAAATTTTTCGTATGACTAATATTAAATCTCAAGGGTAAAGGTGGATTGCAGATCTCTGGTTTATCTTTTTCACCTTTTTCAAAACGCCAGTTACCCGGTTGAATGTCAGCATATTGAGATAACAAATCACGAATAAATGCGCGAGTGATTAAAGCATCATGGCGATCTTCTTGAAACTTGTATCTTTGCTGTTTTTTAGTTTCATCAACCGTAAGCAGTTTTTTATACTGAGTAAGTAATTTTTCTATATTTTTGAAGCAGTTTGCATAAGAGCTTTTCAAAGAGCCTTGTGATGAGCCTTTATAAGACTCTTCACAAGAAAGGTTTTGTGGTTGCACGGCCCAAAGATGTATTTCATTTTTTGTAAGTGAAAGTTTAGTCAGTTTTTGTTTACCAAAATTATTAGTTGTTTGAGAAGTTGCTGCTTTAAAAATAGTCATTGAAAAGTATCGCTAGGTTATGCGCATGTTAGCTTTTTAGATTGAGGGCATGATTCTATCACATAGTAAATATAATAATTGAAATATTACATTTACTTTTTTTAATAAATTCTTATGAAACAGTTAAATAGGTAAGTAGCCGCAATCCCTCATAATTCCTGAATAACTGGTCGTCCAGAGTCTCGTTTTATTACTCTTAATAATTAATAAAGATAGTATCGGGTGATTGTGTTGGGTTTGAAACCTGTGTATATTAGCCTGAATTGGATGTTTATACGTAGTCGTTTGGTATATCCCAATCAATTTACCCGAGTCGCTTGGGTACACGACAATAAAATATCCATTACTTAACAATTACTTACTTTGATTAAAAAAAACAAAGTTAAACATTGCTTAAGTGAAGACATAAAAGAAAGAGAAAATAAATAAATGACCAAACAACATGCAAACGCTACTACCACTCCGGAAATGCGGGCCTTTATCCATGAATCAGATTTACCTACAGCAGTATTAGCGCGTTTGTTGAAAATATCTGAATCCACGGTACGAAAATGGCGTCAGCGGGAATCTTTAAAAGACGGTTCCCATGTCCCGAAACAGTTAAATACAACCTTAAGTGAAGCTCAAGAATATGTAGTAGTTGAATTGCGTACGCGATTATTGCTTTCTCTTGATGAGCTTTTGGCGGTTTGCAAAAACTTCATTAATGCTAATGTTTCCCGCGCCGGTTTACAGCGCTGTTTAAAACGTCATGGAGTTTCACGTTTAGCTGATTTGCAAGACACTGGCGAAGTTTCTGATGCTGATAATCCAAATCTGTCGCAAACATCATCTTCAGCACCGATAAAAGTCAAACTCGAAGATACTCAAAACAATCATATCCTTTTATCTGATGTTTCGCCGCAAGCAATGCATGAGGTATTAAATCGCACCAGCAATTTATCAATAGATGAAGTGGTGCAAGTTAAAGTAACTCAATTACCCCAATTTTCAAAAAATAATAATGAGAAAGAAAATAAGCGGCGTTTATTGGTTGCTAATGATCCTGCTTCTGGTTGGGTTTATGTTGATATTTATGAAGGCGACGAAAAAGAAGCAGCCAGTCGTTACATGAGCTACGTGCTCACTAAAGCCCCATTCCATATCCGCCGTATTTTGGCGGGTAATTACACCGAATTTTTAAGTCGTTTTCGATTATTGAATGACACCGTTGATGGTGTTGAAATTACTGATAGCGAAAATGCAACAAGATCCTCACTGGAGAATAAGTCCTGATGGCTAAGAGAAAAGAACCTATGGCTAAAACAACTATTGTTAATGAAAATATTGTCAATGAAAATATTGTCAATGAAAGAATGGCTAATAAAAGTATGCTGACAACAGATTCAAAAGAAAATATTGATGAACAAGAATTAAATTCACGTCTACAAGAATGTCCTATTGCTATTATTGGTATGGCATCGATTTTTGCTGATGCAAAAAACCTTGAACAATACTGGGATAATATTTTTGAATCAGTAGACGCCATTAAGGATGTTCCTGCAGACCGATGGGCGATTGAAGATTATTATTCAAGTGACGTCACTGCACCAGACAAAACCTATTGTAAACGTGGTGGTTTTTTACCTGATATTGATTTTGACCCGATGGAGTTTGGTTTACCGCCAAACATTCTTGAATTAACTGATATCGCTCAATTGTTATCATTGGTCGTTGCACGAGATGTACTAAACGACGCAGGCATTGGTGATAATTCTGGTTATGACCGCGACAAAGTGGGTATTACTTTAGGTGTGGGTGGTGGTCAAAAACAGATCTCTCCTTTAACGTCCCGTTTGCAAGGCCCTGTGCTGGAAAAAGTACTTAAAGCCTCCGGTATTGACGCCGAAGATCGTGAAATGATCATCGAAAAATTCAAAAAGGCTTATATTGGCTGGGAAGAAAATTCTTTCCCCGGCATGTTAGGTAATGTTATTGCCGGTCGTATTGCGAACCGTTTTGATTTTGGCGGCACTAACTGTGTGGTAGATGCGGCTTGTGCCGGATCACTTGCGGCAATTAAATTAGCTGTTTCTGATTTGTTGGAATATCGCTCAGAAGTGATGATTTCCGGTGGTGTTTGTTGTGATAACTCACCATTTATGTATATGTCTTTCTCGAAAACTCCGGCATTTACTACCAACGAAGATATTCGCCCGTTTGATAACGACTCCAAAGGCATGATGATCGGCGAAGGTATCGGCATGATGGCGTTTAAACGTCTGGAAGACGCTGAACGTGATGGGGATAGAGTTTATGCCGTGCTTAAAGGTATTGGCACTTCTTCTGACGGTCGTTTCAAATCAATTTATGCTCCACGTCCAGACGGACAGGCTAAAGCGTTAAAACGTGCATACAATGATGCTGGTTTTGACCCACAAACCTGTGGTTTGGTTGAAGCACATGGTACTGGCACTAAAGCTGGTGATGCTGCCGAGTTCAGTGGTTTGGTTAAACATTTCACAGAAGGTGCACAAGACGGTGATTATCAAAAACAGCATATCGCATTAGGTTCAGTCAAATCTCAAATCGGCCATACTAAAGCCGCTGCTGGCTCTGCAGGTATGATCAAAGCTGTTTTGGCATTGCATCATAAAGTATTGCCACCGACTATTCATATTGATCAACCGATTGTTGCATTAGACATAGAAAACAGCCCGTTATATTTGAACAGTGAAACTCGTCCCTGGATGGCACGGGAAGATGGCATCCCCCGTCGTGCAGGTGTAAGCTCATTTGGTTTCGGCGGCACTAACTATCATATGGTGCTGGAAGAGTATCAACCTAAAGCACAAGGTCAATATCGTTTAAACATTGTCCCGCAAACAGTATTGATCACCGCAAGCAATGAACAGGCAATTATTGCTTCATTAAATGAGTGGAAAACGAAACTTTCAACAACTGCAGACGCACAACCATATATATTTAATGCGTTAGTGACTGAATGTGCACTCCAAACACCTAAAGTAGAACTAGGGCGTTGTGGTTTTGTTGCAAAAAATGCTGACGAAGCTATTAGCATGATCGAAGCTGCATTGAAGCAATTCAGCAGTAAAGCAGGTGTAGAAGAGTGGTCAGTGCCAACGGGTATTTATTACCGTAAATCAGGATTGAACAGTAAAGGAAAAGTTGTAGCGTTATTCTCTGGACAAGGTTCACAATATGTAAACATGGGCCGAGAGCTTGCTTGTAATTTCCCTAGCGTAATGCAAAGTGCTGCTGAAATGGATAATGAGTTTTCAAACGCTGGTTCAGGTCAGTTAACACCTGTGACTTACCCAATTCCTGTATTTTCAGATGATGCGCGTAAGGCTCAAGATGAAGCTTTACGTTTAACTCAACATGCACAACCTGCTATTGGTACTTTAAGTGTTGGCTTATATAAAACCTTCACTAATGCTGGTTTTAAAGCAGATTTCACTGCCGGACATAGTTTCGGTGAACTTACCGCATTGTGGGCTGCTGGTGTAGTAAACGACAGTGATTATATGATGCTGGCCCGAAGTCGTGGTCAAGCTATGGCTGCTCCTGCGGATGAAACTTTTGATGCAGGAACCATGATTGCTGTTGTTGGTGAACCGGCGAAAGTTGCTACCGATATTAAAGACATCAAAGATATTTCTATTGCTAATTATAATTCCAATAATCAGGTGGTTGTTGCCGGTGTCACTAGTCAAATCGCCATTGCCATTGAAGAATTGAAAGCTAAAGGCTACAAAGTTGTATCTTTACCTGTTTCAGCAGCATTTCATACGCCTTTGGTTGGTCACGCACAAAAACCATTTGCCAAGGCAATAGACAGCGCTAAATTTAATAAGCCTCAACTGCCGGTATTTTCAAATGGTACGGGTAAAGCGCATTCAAACAAAGCAGCGGATATTAAAAAGAGCCTGAAAAATCACATTTTAGAGTCAGTACATTTCAATGATGAAATTGACAATATTTATGCTGATGGTGGTCGGGTTTTCGTTGAATTTGGTCCTAAGAATGTATTAACCAAATTAGTCGAAAACATTTTAAAAGATAAAGATGATGTTACGGCAATAGCCGTTAATGCTAATCCTAAAAAATCAGCCGATATGCAAATGCGTCAGGCAGCTTTGCAAATGGCGGTGTTAGGTTTAGAGCTGAATGAGATAGATCCTTATTCGGCCGTTAAACGTCCGTTGGTTGCACCTAAAATGTCACAACTAAAAATGAAACTTTCCGGTACTTCTTACGTAAGTGATAAAACCAGAAAAGCGTTTGATGATGCCCTGAATGATGGCTGGAAGGTCAAACAGGCCACTTCAGTACCCGTTGCTGTTCCAGAGCCTCAAATAGTGGAAAAGGTTGTCGAGAAAATTGTTGAAGTTGAACGTATTGTTGAAGTTGAACGTATTGTTGAAGTAGAAAAAATTGTCTATGTTAATGCTGACGGGACTTATGCTGATGCTCCAGCTCATGGAAGTTCGATAGTTCAAGCAAATTCAAATGCTTCAAATGAATTAGTTTCAAGTATTGAACGTAGTGTCGTGCAGTTTGTAGAACATCAACAACAATTATTAAATGTGCATGAACAATACATGCAAGGTTCCAGAGATTACGGTAAAACCTTCGATACAGTACTTAATGCACAGGGCCCAGGTGAATTACCTGAAAGTGTAGACCGTACTTTAGGCATGTACCATCAGTTTCAGTCTGAAACATTACGTGTTCATGAGCAGTATTTAAATCATCAAACCGACAATATGGCGACGATGTTAAACACGGGTTCTATAGAGCATACGCCTGTTGCCGACCTTGCTCATGTTGAAAATGCTGTTCCAGAATCGATAGCTCCAGTAATTACTCCAGTGGCTCCGATAGTACCAGTTGCTCCAGTAGGTCATGTTTCAACATCAGCACCTGTTCAAACTGCAGCAACAGCTATGGCGATAGAGCCTGTAGCTGAAACTGATATTGGTATTGATGTTGTCGTTGACGTAGATGTCGATGTAGAAAAAATCAATACTGTGATGATGGAAGTTGTTGCTGAGAAAACAGGTTATCCAACAGAAATGTTGTCACTTGACATGGATATGGAAGCTGATTTAGGCATTGATTCAATCAAACGGGTTGAAATTCTGGGTTCGGTTCAGGAAATCATGTCAGATCTACCAGAGCTTAATCCAGAAGACTTGGCTGAGTTACGTACGTTAGGCGAAATTGTTGACTACATGAAGTCAAAAGCTGAATCTGTAGGGCATAGTCATGCGCCTGATTTACACATTGTTGAAAGTGCAGATGTTGAAAGTAAAAGTGTCGAAACAGCTTCAGCTGGCCATGCTCTTCTTTCTTTAGATAAAGTGCAATCAGTAATGATGGAAGTTGTTGCAGAGAAAACCGGTTATCCGACAGAAATGTTAGAGCTTGAAATGGATATGGAAGCTGACTTGGGTATTGACTCAATTAAACGAGTTGAAATTTTGGGAGCTGTTCAAGAAACTATTCCTGACTTACCAGAGCTAAACCCTGAAGACTTAGCTGAGCTACGTACTTTGGGTGAAATCGTAACCTACATGCAAAGCAAAGTTACAGCAGCGCCAGTTACTGTTGCAGCTGTTGTAGAACAAGTAGCTGTAGCGACTGTATCAATTGATCTGGAACACATACAATCAGTAATGATGGAAGTAGTAGCCGAAAAAACAGGTTATCCGACAGAAATGCTGGAACTGGCTATGGATATGGAAGCTGACTTGGGTATTGATTCAATTAAAAGAGTTGAAATTTTGGGAGCTGTTCAAGAAACTATTCCTGACCTACCAGAGCTTAACCCTGAAGACTTAGCAGAATTACGTACTTTGGGTGAAATCGTAAGTTACATGCAAAGCAAAGTACCGGTAGCGCCAGTAACAAGTGATCAGAAAAACGCACCAGCTATTGATTTAGAACACATACAATCAGTAATGATGACAGTAGTAGCTGACAAAACAGGTTACCCAACAGAAATGCTGGAACTTGCGATGGATATGGAAGCTGATCTTGGAATTGACTCAATCAAACGTGTTGAAATTCTGGGAGCTGTGCAAGAAACCATACCTGACTTACCAGAGCTAAACCCTGAAGACTTAGCTGAATTGCGTACTTTAGGTGAAATCGTAAGTTACATGCAGAGCAAAGTGTCGGTAGCGCCAGTTGCAGATACACAAGCACCTGTAACAAATGAGGAGACAAACGCACCAGCTATTGATTTGGAACACATACAATCAGTAATGATGTCTGTTGTTGCCGAAAAAACAGGTTATCCAACAGAAATGCTGGAACTTGCGATGGATATGGAAGCAGACCTTGGAATCGACTCAATTAAACGTGTTGAAATATTAGGCGCGGTTCAGGAAACCATACCTGATTTACCAGAGCTTAACCCTGAAGACTTAGCTGAATTACGTACTCTGGGTGAAATAGTAAGTTACATGCAAAGCAAAGTATCGGTAGCTCCAGCAGCAGCGGTTGAAGTATCTGTGACAAGTGAGCAGACAAGCGCACCAGCTATTGATTTAGAACACATCCAGTTAGTAATGATGACAGTTGTAGCTGAAAAAACAGGTTATCCAACAGAAATGCTGGAACTTGCGATGGATATGGAGGCTGACCTTGGAATTGACTCAATTAAACGTGTTGAAATTCTGGGAGCTGTGCAAGAAACAATCCCTGACTTACCTGAACTTAACCCGGAAGATTTAGCTGAATTGCGTACTTTGGGTGAAATTGTAAGTTATATGCAAAGTAAAGTAAGCATTGATGAAGGTGCTAGTGAGGGTGTTGGCGCTGCAAATACATTAGTCACTTCACAAGTTGCTGAGCAAGCAGGAACAAATTCTCCAAGCTTTGAACCAGCGCCTAGTGCAACGGTTGTTTTATCAGCATTAAGTTCTGTAAACAAAATTATTCAAGAAGTAAATGGTGCGAATGCGCTAATTGTTGATGACGGTACAGGTAGTGCAGTGGCATTAAGTGCCAGGCTTATTAAAGATGGTTGGAATGTTACGGCATTAAAACCTAACTGGATCAATGCAAGTTCGAAAAAAGCGTTCGTTAAAGCCGTTAATGTTATTGAAATTGGCTCTGGCGACAAAACTGTCGATGAAGAACAAATAAAAAATATTATTGAAGCTGGCGATCAGCTTGATGCCGTCATTTATATGCATGCTAAAGGTTATATACAAGCCAAAGGAACAATAACCAATATTGAATATCCGCAAGCGAGTAAGCAAGGCTTAATGCTGGCTTTTGTTTTAGCCAAATTATGTAAAGTAAAAGCAGCTCAAAATGCACGAGCTTCATTTGTTGTGGTTACTCGTCAAGGCGGTACGTTAGGTTTTGCTGATGACAACACTAAAACTGATCTGAAGGCTGATTTAGTTCAAAGCGGTTTAAACGGTTTAGTTAAGACATTGTCGCACGAATGGAAAGCTGATGAAGACACTGGTGAAAATGGCGTATTCTGCCGTGTTATTGACCTGTCAGCTAAATTAGCCGCTGATAAAGTTGCCGCCATTGTGAATGACGAATTACTCGATATTGATACCAGCGTTATTGAAGTGGCTTATGATACGGATAACTTAAGTAACAACATAGGTAGTCGATTAACCCTTATTGGTGAAGCAACTGACAGCTACACTTTAACGCCGGGTAACAGTATTGACGCAAATTCAGTGTTTTTAGTGAGTGGCGGTGCAAAAGGCGTAACGGCACATTGTGTCATTCAAATTGCTAAAAAGTACCAGTCTAAATTTATCTTATTGGGGCGTTCTGTTTTTGATGATAACGAACCTGACTGGGCAAATGGCATTGTTGATGAAGTAGCGCTGAAAAAAGCCGCAATGCAGGCACTTATTGCTGCGGGTGATAAACCAACACCAGTGAAAGTAACACAATTTATTCGACCTGTGTTGGCAGATCGTGAAATTGCTCAAACCTTAAATGCCATTAAAGCAGCAGGCGGGCAAGCGGTATATGTGGCTGCTGATGTAACTGACAGCGACAACGTAGGCAAAGCAGTTAAATCTGTGGTTGGCCAACTTGGTGATGGCTCTTGTGAAATAACCGGCATAATTCATGGTGCTGGTGTGTTGGCTGATAAATTTATTGAGCAAAAAACACTTGCAGAATTTAACTCGGTTTATCGTACTAAAATGGATGGTTTGCTTTCGCTACTTGCTTGTACAGATGAAAGTAAAATTAAGCACTTGGTATTATTTTCATCTGCAGCAGGTTTTTACGGTAATTCAGGTCAATCAGATTACTCAATTGCCAACGATATTTTAAATAAAACAGCTTATCGTTTTAAGGCATTAAACCCGAATGCCCAGGTATTGAGTTTTAACTGGGGTCCTTGGGACGGAGGTATGGTAACGCCAGAGCTTAAACGCATGTTTAATGACCGTGGTGTTTACATTATTCCGCTTGACGCCGGTGCCCAATTGCTGGTCAGTGAGTTAGCGGCAGAGTCCAATCGTTGTGCGCAAATATTAGTAGGTAATGACCTTTCCAAACAACAGGATCAAGAAGGTGATTCTATAAAAAAGCTACAAGTTAGTCGCTTAACTACCCGTGTTACTAAAACACTACATGCGACTAACAATGCATTTTTAGCAGACCACGTAATTGGCGGTGATCAAGTATTGCCGACCGTTTGCGCAATTGCCTGGATGAGTGATGCTGCTGAGGCGGCGTTCACTGGTTATTATTATCAGGGGTTTGAAAACTACAAACTTTTTAAGGGTGTGATCTTTAACGCTGACACGCTTGAAAATAATGAAACTGTTGAATATCAAATTGATTTGAAAGCCGAATTAAATACAGGGCTGATTGCAGGAAATAGCGCTGAAAGTGAAAGCTTGCGGGTTGATACTAAAATTTCAAGTATCAATGCTGAGGGTAAAGTTGTTTTCCATTATGGCGCACAGTTAATTTTGGTGCGTAAGTTAAGGGCAACCCCTGAGGTTGAATTAACGTTTCCCGCATTAAGCGGTGCAAATGCATCAGCGCTTTATAGTAATGGTACTTTATTCCATGGTGAAAGTTTGCAAGGTATTATCGAAATACTTGAATGTAACGATGAAGGTTTGTTGTTAGCTTGTCAGGTGCCGGAAATTGCTATAAGTAAACAAGGTGACTTTCCATTAGCAGAAAGTAATATTTTTGCTAACGATTTAGTTTATCAAGCTATGTTGGTTTGGGTTAAAAAACAATTAGGTTTGGGCAGCTTGCCGTCGAGCACTGAAAGTTGGACAGTACATCGTCAGGTTAAGGCGAATGAGGTTTTCTACTTACAATTGAAGGTTGTTGAAAGTAGTGGTGCTAATAGCAAACGTGGAAAATTAATTGCTGATATTTCCCTTGTATCCATGGGTAAAAGTAAAGAATTACTGGCGACAATAAAATCTGCAAAAGTTACCGCTAGCGCTAACTTAAATGACATGTTTTTGAGTACTAATGTAAAAACTGCCCAAACTAAAGAGGTATTAGATTAGATGCCAGATAATAAGAACATCGCAATAATAGGCATTGATGCTCAATTTAGTGAACAGACTAATATTGATCGAGTTGAGCGGGCGTTTTACGTAGGTAAAGAGCTAGGTAGTGAGCCAGGTAAAGTATCAGGAAAAGATGTCAGTGAAAATCAAGCTGAATCTTTATCAACTTTATGTTTAAGCTCTGTAGAACGGTTGGCATCGGCCAATAAACTCGATGTAGCTGAAATTAATGTTGTGCTTGTTTCTGAATTACCCGTAAATACCAGTATTGAAAGCAGTATTGAAAGCAGTATTGAAAGCAGTATTGAAAGCAGTATTGTTGTGACCAACTTAGCTGAGGCATTAGTGTTAGTCCAAAATTTGCTTGAACAAAATAAGTTAGTGGCCTTAGTGGGTGCTAACTTACTTTCGAGTAATGATAACCATAAAATTCACCAGGCAACTGAAATTAACCAAGCAACAATCAGCTTTGATGAAACCTTTAGCGATTATCGAACAGTAGACGGTATTGCCAGTATATTATTTTCGACAGAACAATTTTCCGCCAATAATCAAAGTTATGTTTATGCCTGGTTGAAAGGGTTTGCCTGTACTTCCAGTTTTACTAATAGCTCTTTAGCCGATTCAGCTAGAACAGCTCTACAAAATGCGAATGTTGATGCGCAGAACATTGGGTTGCTGGAGGTTTCTGCTCTTGCCGATAAAACCCTGGCTAAAATTGAAAGTGAAGCTTTGCTAAATGCATATGCCAGTACTTTATCTTTACACACAGCTATTAGTTGTGCTAGAAGTGTAACGGGTGAGGGCGCTGGCTTTTCGCAAGTAGCAGGACTATTACGTACTGTTATAGCTTTGCAGCAAAGATATATTCCGGCGATAACTGACTGGCAACAACCTAAAACGACTGAACTTTCCGCATGGCAGGCATCGAGCTTTTATTTAGCTACACAGTCCCGCCCATGGTATCCAGAAACTGATGGTAGCGCGCATTTTGCGGCCTATAGTTGTTTAAGCACAACCTTTGATAGTCACCACTATTGCCATCTTATTTTACAAGAAAATAAACTTGAACTCGCAGGGCATAAACACCCCTCTGCAGATATCCGTAAAAATGGTTTTATTGCTTGTAGTGATTTGTATCTAGTTTTAGTTTCCGGGGAAAACGAACAAGCCTTATTAAATAATTTAAGGCAGGTTAAGCAGCGCCCGGAGTCATTGAATGAAATAGCCCAAGATTGTTTTGCTCAAGTGAATAAAGCGAATAAGGCAAGCAATTCAAGTTCTGATGATAAGTTAACTTATACGATTGCGTTAATTAGCGAGTCAAAAGAAGAGTTACTCAAAGAAATACAGTTGGCTGAAAAGGGTGTTGTTAACGCATTTTCCAACAAAAAGGATTGGTTTACCCCTAAAGGAAGTTTTTTTACTGCTGTGCCAGTTATTTCTGTGCCAGCTAGTCCTTTACCAGTTAATTCTTTATCAGTAAAGAAAGCACAGAATAACACAGGCAGGGCAACTGGCAGCGAAGATGAAGATAGTCAAAATGTCGCATTTTTATACCCTGGTATTGGTGCAACTTATCTCGGTATAGGACGCGATTTATTTCATTTGTTCCCTGGAATTCATCAAGACGTTGCTAACCTGGCCGACGATATTGGCGCAAGTTTAAAAGATACCTTGCTTAATCCGCGCAGTGTTATTCGCCATGATTTGAAAATGCTTAAACAGCTTGGGTTAGATTTGCGTGGTAATTTGGCCGATATTGCCGAAGCTGGTGTCGGTTTTGCCTGTGTGCTCACTAAAGTATTTGAAAATGTATTTAAGATAAAAGCTGATTTCGCTACAGGTTACAGTATGGGCGAGGTAAGCATGTATGCTGCGCTTGGTGCATGGCAACAACCGGGATTAATGAGCGCCCGTTTAGCTGAATCAGAAACTTTTAATCATCGACTTTGTGGTGACTTACTTACCCTGCGTGAACATTGGGGCTTATCAGCTGACGCTAGTGGTAATGATGATGGTGAACCGATCTGGGAAACCTACACAGTAAAGGCCACTATCGAACAAGTAGAGCAAGCGGTTACTGACGAAGATCGTGTTTATTGCACCATTATAAATACACCAGACAGCTTATTACTCGCTGGTTATCCACAAGCTTGCGAGCGTGTAATTAAAAAGCTGGGTTTAAGCGCAATACCCCTGAACATGGCAAATGCAATTCACAGTTCGCCAGCGGAAAAAGAATTCAGCGACATGATTCAACTTTATACCATGGACGTTACCCAGCGGCTAAAAACTAAAATGTACTCCAGTTCATGTTATTTACCTATACCGCAAATGAGTAAAGCAATTGCTCATAGCGTTGCTAAATGTTTATGTGACAGGGTGGATTTTCCGCGTTTAATTAATATCATGCATGATAAAGGTGCAAGGATATTTATAGAAATGGGGCCGGGTCGTTCACTATGCAGTTGGGTCGAAAAAACTTTAGCATATGAATCAGTGATCAGAGCTCAGGAAAAACCCAGAGTTACAGTGCCAGTTAATGTAAAAGGCACCAGTGATGAATTAACTTATATCAGAGCCATAGCAAAGTTAGTGAGTCACGGTGTAAAGCTTGAGCTTGATACTTTATTTAATGGTTCGATTGTGGTTAAAAAAGCTACAAAAGCATAAGAATGTCCAATAAATATTAAAAATTATAGTTCGGTAATGCTGCGAGAGCGTAGATAAGCCCGATTGTAGAATTGAATTATAACGAATTTTTAAAGAGATTCTCTTTGAGGAAAGTATGGAAAATATTGCCGTAGTAGGTATTGCCAATTTATTCCCTGGTTCAAATGCGCCGGAAGATTTTTGGCAACAGTTACTTGAAAAACAAGATTGCCGCAGCCAGGCAACCGTTGAGCAAATGGGGGTTGAACCGTCAAAATTCACGGGTGAAAAAGGTGATACGGATAAGTTTTATTGTGTGCATGGTGGCTATATTCGTGGATTTGATTTTAACGCCAATGCTTTTATTTTACCGTCAGATGCTAATCAAAAGAAGGTTAACAAAAGTAATGGATTAACAGCTGATTATCTTAACCAGCTTGACTGTCTTAACCAATGGGCTTTGTACGTTACTCAACAAGCACTTACAGACGCTGGTTATTGGCGCAGTGATAAACTTGAAAATTGTGGTGTTATTTTAGGTAATTTATCTTTTCCTACAAAGTCATCGAATCATTTATTTTTGCCGTTATACCATCAAGTAGTCGATAGCGCATTAAAGCAAGTGCTTGATAAAGATTTTCAATTAAGTCACTTTTCACCCGTTCAAGCAGATAAATACCAGCGTGAGACTTCAGGTTCAGTCCATGGTGACAATGCGTTGGTTGCAGGATACCCGTCAGCATTATTAGCCAAAGCAGCTGGTTTAGGTGGAACTCATTTCTCCCTTGATGCAGCTTGTGCATCTTCTTGTTATTCTGTAAAACTAGCTTGTGATTATTTACATACGGGTAAAGCTGATATGATGTTGGCTGGCGCTGTTTCGGGTGCTGATCCTATGTTTGTTAATATGGGGTTTTCAATTTTCCAGGCTTACCCGGCAAACAATATCCATGCCCCGTTTGATAAAAATTCTCAAGGTTTATTTGCCGGAGAAGGTGCAGGTATGATGGTCTTGAAACGTCATAGTGATGCAGTGCGTGATGGTGATAAAATTCACGCAATTATAAAAGGCGGTGCGTTATCAAACGATGGTAAAGGCGAATTTGTGTTAAGCCCCAACACTAAAGGTCAGGTGTTGGTTTATGAACGAGCTTATAAAAATGCCAATGTTGATCCCAGTGATGTTGCTTACATTGAATGTCATGCCACGGGCACGCCAAAAGGCGATAATGTTGAACTTGGTTCAATGGAAACCTTCTTTAGCCGTTATGGTAATAAACCGCTATTGGGTTCGGTAAAATCTAACTTGGGACATTTACTTACCGCAGCGGGTATGCCGGGTATGACCAAAGCGATTTGGGCGCTGAATGAAGCGAAAATTCCCGCTACAATTAATTTGAATGAACCACTTAGCTCGAAAAAAGGATATTTAGGCGGCGCACAAATGCCGACTGAAACAGTTAATTGGCCTGATTCTCATGCAACAAAACCAAGAACCGCAGGTGTTAGTGTTTTTGGTTTTGGCGGCAGTAATGCGCATATAGTTTTACAAGAGCCGACACAAGTTATAACTCCAGAAACAGTAAGTGCTAAGACACGCGAACCGCTTGCAATTATTGGTATGGATGCACATTTTGGCTCGGCAGATAATTTATCAGGTTTTAAAAACTTAATAGAAACGCAGGGAAATACTTTTAGGGAATTGCCTGTTAAACGTTGGAAAGGCATTGAAACTGACAATGCAGTTATGAATGCCCTGGGTTTGAAAAAAGCGCCAACAGGTGGTTATGTTGAAAGTTTTGATATTGATTTTTTACGTTTCAAAGTACCGCCTAACGATCAGGATTGTTTGATCCCTCAGCAATTAATGATGATGAAAGTTGCTGACAATGCCGCTAAAGATGCAGGTTTAACTGAAGGCAGTAATGTTGCGGTTTTAGTGGCTATGGGGATGGAACTTGAATTACATCAATACCGTGGTCGGGTTAATTTAAGTACGCAAATTGAAGATAGTTTATTACAACAAGGTATTGAACTTACCAATGAACAACGTGAAACTTTAATTGATATTGCCAAAAATGGTGTTGCTTCTGCGGCTCAGCTTAATCAATACACCAGCTTTATTGGTAATATAATGGCATCACGAATTTCTGCGTTATGGAATTTTTCAGGTCCAGCAATTACCTTATCTGCAGAAGAAAACTCGGTTTACCGCTGTGTAGAATTAGCTGAAAATCTATTCCAAACTTCTGATATTGACGCAGTGATTATTGCGTCAGTTGATTTAGCCGGATCGGTAGAAAATATAACTTTGCGTCAGCATTACGGTAAAGTCGCCCAAGATGTTTCTGTAATGAGTAATGCCAACTTATTGGACAGGTGTCAATGGCTTGTAGGTGAAGGAGCCGCGGCTTTTGTTGTGAAACCTGAATCAAAAGTCAATGAAGAGAATATTTATGCCACTATCGACGGTTTTAGTTTTGTTAATGGCAAAGGTGCAGATTCAGTTGACTCAATAGCTAGTTCAATTACTAAAGCAGCACAACAGGCAATGGATATTGCTGGTATCAGCGCTGCAGATGTAAATGCGGTTGAAGCCCATGCCAGTGGTTTTACTGCTGAAAATATCGCTGAAAAACAAGCCTTGCCGGCGTTATATGCGAATAAACCGATCAGCTCAGTTAAATCAATTATTGGTCATACTTTTAATGCGTCGGGTGTGGCGAGCATTATTAAATCTGCGCTTTTGTTAGACAAGGTAAATACCCGTTCCAAAAACAATAACAAAACGTATATAGCCATTAATGGTTTAGGGAAAGATGATAGTTGCGCACATTTAATTCTTTCATCGTCAAAATACGCTCATAAAACAGCATCAGTGGCGAATGTTAAAAAGCGTCCCCAGTTAATTAAAACAATCACTTTAGGTGGTAACTCTATTGCCGGATCTATTCTTAAAAATAGCCAAATTCCGGAAATGGCGAACATTAAAGAAGCGTTTATAACTAAAATATCAGGTAAAAAATTGTCAGCAGTATCACATCCTGTTGAATTGACTAATATTATATCTAAATTCACTGAACCAAAACGAAGTGCCAAGTCTCTAAATAAGCAAACGCAAACGCAAACACAAACACAAACAAGAACAGCTGCGCCGCAAAACTCTGTGGCAACAAAGCCTTTTCAAAATATTTATCAAAGTAAGCAAACTGTAAGCGCATTTCACCATGCTCAGAACAAAGCTACTATTGGAGCCAATGTGACTCAAGCGAAGAAAGCCAGTAAAGAAATTTATCAACAATCTGCCACTCACCAGGCATTTTTAAATTCCCGTCAGATGGCCCATCAGCAAATATCTCAACTAATAGAAATGCAGGTTAGTGCCAGTATGGGTTTGCACAATGAAGCAAACGTTGATGAAGTAAAAGAGAATGAAGCACCAGTTTATGCCCAGGCACATACGCCAGCTTTATCTGTTGTCGCATCTCATGAAGAGGTTAATGTAAGCTCAGATAAAGTAAATGAAGCGGATCACAAATGGGCTACAGACTCTGGTTTCAGCTCTGGTTTTAAGATAAAAGGACCAAAAGGTTTTAGTTATCAGCCATTGCAATTAAAAGAAGTTTTCAACCAACCTGATAATATTGTTTGGGATACGCCTGATTTAGTTGAATTCGCCGAAGGTGATATTGGTAATGTTTTTGGTGAAGAGTACCGAATTATTGACAGTTATTCTCGTCGGGTTCGTTTACCTACCACAGATTATTTGTTGGTGTCGCGTGTTACCGCGCTTGAAGCCAAGGTAAATGAATACAAAAAATCTTACATGTGCACAGAGTACGATATTCCTATAGATGCACCTTTTTTAATTGATGGCCAAATCCCCTGGTCAGTATCGGTTGAATCAGGTCAGTGTGATTTATTGTTAATTTCTTATATCGGAATTGATTTTCAAGCCAAAGGTGAACGTATTTACCGTTTATTAGATTGCGAATTAACTTTTCTGGAAGAAATGGCATTTGGTGGTGAAACCTTGCGTTATGAGATCCACATTGATTCATACGCTAAAAATGGCGATCAGTTATTATTCTTCTTTCACTACGACTGTTATGTCGGCGATAAAAAAGTACTGATCATGCGTAATGGTTGTGCTGGTTTCTTTACCGATGAAGAATTGGCAGATGGCAAAGGTGTTATTCATAATGATAAAGATAAAGCACAATTAGCTAATGCAGTTAAATCGTCATTTACACCGTTAATTAATCGAAAGCGTGATCAATACGGTTATAACGATATGATGAAGCTGGTTAACGGTGATGTCGCCGGTTGTTTTGGCGCAGCTTATGATCAAAAAGGTCGTAACCCGTCTTTAAAATTCTCTTCTGAAAAATTCCTGATGATAGAGCGCATTACTAAAATTAATGCCAGTGGTGGTCATTGGGGTTTAGGTTTACTGGAAGGACAGAAAGATCTGGATCCGGACCATTGGTATTTCCCTTGTCATTTTAAGGGTGATCAGGTAATGGCTGGTTCATTGATGTCTGAAGGTTGCGGGCAAATGGCGATGTTCTTTATGTTGTCTCTAGGTATGCACGCTAATGTTAATAACGCACGCTTTCAGCCTATGCCGGGCGTGTCGCAAACCGTACGTTGCCGTGGTCAGGTTATACCGCAGCATAATACGTTGACTTATCGCATGGAAGTGACTGAAATGGGCATGCAGCCTTATCCGTTCCTGAAAGCCAATATAGATATTATTCTTGATGGCAAAGTCGTGGTTGATTTTAAAAACTTGTGCGTGATGATCACTGAGCAAGATGAAAATTCACCTTATCCGGTGACTTTACCTGATAACGTGAAGCTTGCTTCTGCTAATGCATCTACTTCTTTTTCAACTGTTCATTCTTCAGCAACTATTGCTTCAGCGGCTCTTTCTGCAACGGAAGGTGCAAATCTAGATGAACGAGGCATTGAACCTTTCAAACACCCTGAACGTCCGTTGATGCGTGTAGAGTCAGATTTAAGTGCGGCTAAAAATAAAGGTGTAACGCCAATTCAACATTTTGAAGCACCACTTGTTGCGGGTCAAAACCGTGTGCCAAATCAGGCACCATTCTCGCCATGGCATTTATTTGAATTTGCAACAGGTAATATATCAAACTGTTTTGGACCAGACTTTGACGTTTATAAAGGTCGTATTCCACCACGTACCCCTTGTGGAGATTTACAAGTGGTTACGCAAGTGGTTGAAGTACAGGGAGAGCGATTAGAACTTAAGAATCCATCAAGTTGTATTGCTGAATATTACGTACCGGAAGATGCCTGGTATTACACTAAAAACAGTCACGAAAATTGGATGCCTTATTCATTAATTATGGAAATAGCATTACAACCCAATGGTTTTATTTCAGGCTACATGGGAACTACCCTTAAGTATCCGGAAAAGGACCTGTTTTTCCGTAATTTGGATGGCACTGGCACTTTGCTTAAGCAAATTGATTTACGCGGCAAAACTATCGTTAATAAATCGGTATTAGTCAGCACGGCTATTGCTGGCGGAGCAATTATTCAAAGCTTTACTTTCGACCTGTACATTAAAGTTGAAGGTGGAGAAAATGAATTGTTCTACACAGGTAAAGCGGTATTTGGTTACTTTAGTGGAGAGTCGTTAACCAATCAGTTAGGCATAGATAACGGGAAAATTACCCATGCCTGGTTTGTTGATAATAATACGCCAAAATCTGAGGTTGAAGTTTTAGACTTAACTAATAAAAACTTATCTTTATATCAGGCACCTGCAGGTAAGCCACACTATAAATTAGCAGGTGGTCAAATGAACTTTATTGACACCGTATCAATTGTTGAAGGTGGTGGTAAAGCTGATGTAGCTTATGTTTATGGCGAACGCACTATTGATGCCACTGACTGGTTTTTCCGTTATCATTTTCATCAGGATCCTGTAATGCCAGGCTCGTTAGGGGTTGAAGCCATTATTGAATTAATGCAAACCTATGCACTGAAAAATGATTTAGGAGCACAGTTCAGCAATCCTAGATTTATCACGCCTATGACCGAAGTTAAATGGAAATACCGTGGTCAAATTACCCCGTTGAATAAACAAATGTCTTTAGATGTACACATTACAGAGATTATTACCGACAAAGGTGAAGTACGTTTAGTGGGTGACGCTAATTTGTCGAAAGATGGCTTACGTATTTATGAAGTAAAAGATATTGTGCTGAGTATTGTAGAGGCATAGCAAATGCTATGTAGAAGCAAGCCAATATTAATTTTAGCAAGTTTATAAATTAGGAATAATAATGTCGGGTTTAGGTTTAAACAATAATAACAATATTATCGACTGGGCGTGGAAAATAGACGCATCATCAGTAAAAACGGACAATAGCGCAATTAAATCTGCGCTGTTGGATTTAACTAAGCCAGTATATTTGGCAAAATCGCAAGAGAAATTGGGTCTTGCCAGTGTAACTGCCATTGCAGGCGCAACCGACGTTTTAGCTTTTGCGCAAAAACTGAATCCAGAAGATTTAGGTGACGACAATTACAAAAAGCAGCACGGCGTTAAATACGCTTATCATGGCGGCGCAATGGCTAATGGTATTGCTTCGGTTGAATTGGTAGTTGCTTTAGGTAAAGCTGGATTTTTATGTTCATTCGGCGCAGCAGGTTTAGTGCCTGATGCCGTAGAAGATGCCATTCTTCGTATTCAGGCAGAATTACCTGATGGTCCTTATGCGGTTAACTTAATTCATGCACCAGCGGAAGAAGCACTGGAGCGTGGCGCGGTGGAACGTTTCCTGAAATTAGGTGTTAAAACCGTTGAAGCTTCGGCCTATTTAGGATTAACCGAGCATATTGTCTGGTATCGCCTGGCCGGGCTTTCTAAAAATGCTGATGGCACGGTAAATATTGGTAATAAAGTGATCGCTAAAGTATCACGTACTGAAGTCGGCCGTCGTTTTATGGAGCCTGCACCACAAAAATTAATTGATAAACTTTTGGCTCAAAATAAAATCACCCAGGAACAAGCTGAACTTTCAAAGCTAGTTCCTATGGCTGATGATATTACCGCAGAAGCCGATTCTGGTGGCCATACTGATAACCGTCCATTTTTAACTTTATTACCAAGCATTATGGCATTACGTGATGAAGTACAGGCAAAATATAATTTTGCACCAGCCTTACGTGTAGGTGCCGGTGGTGGTATTGGCACCCCAGAAGCGACATTGGCAGCGTTTAATATGGGAGCTGCATACATTGTACTGGGCTCTGTTAATCAGGCGTGTGTTGAAGCCGGTGCTTCTGAACATACCCGTAAGTTATTATCAACGATAGAAATGGCCGATGTTACAATGGCTCCTGCTGCTGATATGTTTGAAATGGGCGTTAAATTACAAGTGTTGAAACGTGGCTCAATGTTCGCCATGCGTGCTAAAAAGCTATACGAACTGTATGTCGCCCACGACTCAATTGAAGATATTCCTGCTGTCGAACGTGAAAAAATTGAAAAGCAAATCTTCCGTACTAATTTAGACGAAATTTGGGACGGCACTATGTCGTTCTTTAAAGAGCGAGATCCAGAAATGCTGACCCGTGCGATGAATAATCCAAAACGTAAAATGGCATTGATCTTCCGCTGGTATTTAGGACTGTCTTCACGTTGGTCTAACATTGGCGAGAAAGGCCGTGAAATGGATTACCAAATTTGGGCAGGTCCAAGTTTAGGCGCATTTAACAGCTGGGTTAAAGGCACATACCTTGAAGACTATACTCGCCGTGGTGCGGTAGACGTAGCCTTGCACATGTTAAAAGGTGCGGCGTATCTACAACGGGTTAATCAGCTTAAATTACAGGGTGTTAGTTTTAGCACTGAATTGGCTGGGTATCGTACTGAAGTGTAGGTTTATCTTAGTTGTAGTTTTTACTTTATTTGAGAGCCCTAAACGAGTTTTAGGGCTTTTTTAGTTTCACAGTTTTTTGATGTTGGTCTACAGAAATTCGTCATAAATACGAATGTCTGTAAATCAATATGCGGCGGTTATTTATAATAAGGGAGATCTCTTTTGCATATTATTCAAAATCAGTTTCTAATATTGAATTTAAAAAGTAACTGTGAATAATTTATTAATAATGGAAGATACAGAAAGCTCTTGATATTATTTATATAATTACTCCAAATAATTCTAAAACTGAGGACATTTATGAGATCAAATTTCATTAACGGCTTTTTTACCCGTGCAGTAGGTGTAATGCTGGGGCTTGCGTGTTGTTTTTCTGTCTTAGCTGAAAATACCAATGTTGAAAGAACAGCTACCGAAACAAAAAGTGCTGAAACAATACCTACCGAAACAAAAAGTCCTTACATCTACATTCTTGGCGTTGCTCAAGACGCTGGTTATCCTCAGGCCGGTTGTTATAAAAAACACTGTATGCCAGGTTGGAATGACGTTAGCTTAAAACGCGGAGCTGCTTCATTAGGGTTAATTGACCCCTCAATGGGCAGAAAATACATGTTTGAAGCGACACCAGACTTTCCTGAACAGTTATTCAAACTTGATCAAGAGGCGCCCTCCATAGATTATGAATTCGCTGGCATATTTTTAACTCATGCTCATATTGGTCATTATACAGGGTTAATGTTTCTGGGTCATGAGGTGATGGGCACAGCAAATACGCCAGTTTATGCCATGCAGAGAATGAGTGAGTTTCTCAGAACCAATGGCCCTTGGCAGCAGTTGGTTACCTACAAAAACATTAGCTTGAAACCACTGAAAAATAATCGTCCACAAAGCATAGGAACGCTTGAAGTAACGCCATTTTTGGTTCCTCATCGAGATGAATATTCAGAAACAGTTGGTTATCGTATAACAGGGCCCAATAAATCTGCACTTTTTATTCCTGATATAAATAAATGGTCACAATGGGAAACAGACCTTGCCACGGTAATAAAAACAGTAGATTACGCTTTAATTGATGCGACTTTTTTTGCTGATGGAGAATTGCCCGGCCGGGATATGTCTAAGGTTCCACATCCGTTCGTAACTGAAACGATGACAGTGCTGAAAAATTTATCTAAGCAAGAGCGTAATAAAATATGGTTTATCCATTTTAATCATACTAACCCTTTGCTGAACTTAACCAGTAAGGAGAGTTTACTGGTGAAATCTAAGGGGTTTAATATAGCTTATGAAGGGCTTAGGCTTGGGCTTTAGTTATACAAATCGTACTAAATAAGTGATTGCTATTAATAGTCCATCAACGATGTTTGAGAATTATCTTTTATTTACAAATAAGGAATATTATGTTTTTAAGAAGTAATAAACCAAAAAAGTCAGTTGATCATTCAATTTTAAGAAAAAACAATAAAAGGAAACCAAGCTCTGGTGGAGCATTTAATGGGGCTAGTGAAACTTTAGATTTATCCGCAAAGAATAATTTTTCCAGTCTTATTTCAGGATCCACTCAAGATAAATTTAGTTCAAGGGCTTATTATGAGGCTAATAAAAAGCTCATTGTTAACGCATTAGCTAGTGACAGTGGTTTAGCCAAGTCTATGGCGATAGTTAACTCTGTGGGATGGGGGATTGAAGGGGGGTATGGATGACAATGTAGTTATTTGGGACGGTAATGATGAAATTAGTTTGTATGACGGTTCATTATATAAATTAGCGCAACCAAATTTACATCATATAAGTTTTCATAACCAAACAAATGAACTGGTTACTGTAAGAATATCAAATCAAGACGGGAGTATTGAAGAATGTATAGAGGTTGCGAGTGAGGATTGGGAAAGACTTGATTTTGAAGATGGAGAGACTGAAGTAAGCTATATTCAAGTTCTTAATTTTGCCCCTCAAGAACATTTTGCTGCCGATGGTCAATCACCTTTTTTCTTGCAATTCATGGAAGACTCTGAGGATGAAGCTGAATGGGAACCTGGTATTGAATTGGAATCAGATTAAACCAACGATTTTGTATAGATTACTGGTTAAAGTGTAACAAAATAGTGGAAATGAGTGTTTATTTTCACAGAAGAAAAGCCAAAATAACCTATTGGCTTTTCTTTTAAATAATCGTTTTATATTTATATTTATATTTATATTTATATTTATATTTGGCTCTGTTCCATAATACTGTTGTCCCTCGATGAATCCCCTATTTTTAAAGGGTTAGGCGATAAATTGGTTTTTTAACGAGAATTAGTCACAGAGTCCTAGATATAAGGGTTGAGTTTAATTCCATTTGAAGGGACAACAATTATCTACAACAGAGCCTTATATTTATATTTATATTTATATTTATATTTATATTTATATTTATATTATGGTGTAACTGGCATAGCTGGGGCAATACGATCTACCATTTCAAATTCGTTATTTATACAGATACCTGTTCCATTAACACCTACGTTTGTTTGAGCTTTACGGCTTTCTTTAATGATATCAAACAAAGCGATACCACCTGGCTTGGTGAAGTCTATTTTAAAGTTAAGTTCCTTGCTTGTATCACATACATCTTGACCATTGTATCCATTTGATGTATCTATTTGAAAGGTCGCACTGTCATGTGTAATGGCTAATTCCGTTACTGTTCCGTACATATAAGAGGCTGAAGCAGACATTGAGGTAATAGTGACAACAAGCATGGCTATAGTTTTTTTCATAAGTAATCCTTTGAATTTGATATTTATTTTTTATTATAGATGGATTGTATGAGTGACGTTATTAATGTCAACTAATATTTTTATTAGATAAACGAAAGAAGTTGATTTTATAAGTAGAAAAGCTTGGTGTTGATTTAAAATTTGATGATCAGTTCTTTCTGTATAACTTCAATGTTCGGCGTTTTGCGTTTTGCTTAAAAGGTTCAAAAAATAAGTCTTGCAACAGTTATGTTCAATAATAAGCATTATCCAGTAAAATATTCAGTATAGGTTTTACAATGCGCTTATGCTTTAACCGAAGCCATAAAGAACGTCAACTCCTTATAAGAAATATTGTCGAATGCGCGTAGACCCGTGTATTTTAATTTGGCTCTGTTCCATAACATTGTTGTTACCACGGTAATTTATTGATTTACATGTTTTAAGTGCATTTTAAAAAATCG
>JABSOI010000077.1 GCA_013216015.1 Alteromonadaceae bacterium
AATGTCACTAGTTAATTAATCATTAATTTTTAGACACCCATGGATAAAGGGCTCCAAGAGGGATTTCCTAGGTATAATGAAAAAAATTACTATTCTAACATTTATTTTAGTTTTATTTGTATCGGGTTCTACATTTGCATTAACAGGTAGCAAGCTGCCGCCACGAGAGGTATCCACTTCAGTGTTCGATTTAATTGTCGCATTTTTTACACCCTCCAAATCATCAGATATAAGCGAATAATTTTGTAAGATATATCTTAAAAATTAGATGTGGAATCCGTTCCACATCCTTTTGAGTTATAGTATTTGTCAAGGACAAACCTAAATAGTCAAGGAAAACATTTGTAATGGAAAACGGTGGGATAATAAAAAAAAGACAGGAAGTTGGGAGAGCTATCAGACGTCAACTAACTTGACCGACCGGTCAAGTTAATTGTCGCCTAATACCTAAAACCAGTTGGTCACGTAATCGTTCCAATGCGGGTCTGGCAAGCGTGGCACCGCTATACCCATTATCAATAAAGTAATAGTCATCCAACAAATTTTCACCCTGTTCAGTAATACGCTGTTCAAGTGCGGCTATTTGGCTTTCTATAGTTTTTGCTTGCGCCTGTCGCTCAGAAGAAACACGCGCATAGAGGGCGCTTAGAATTGTTGTTGCCATATTTTCTCTCCTTCATAGCATTGTGCTTTTAGTGCTTTTTTGTCTTGCACCGAATTATCTGTCATTTTTAGACGAATACTTGGCATTAAAGTTTCGTAAGCATCCATAATATGTGTGTAGGAAATACGATTAGGCTCAAAGGTTACTCGCATTTTCAACTCCTTGTGTTTTTTCATCATCGTTGCTCCCATTGACCAATTGATGATGATTTTTAGACCCCAATGGCGTTAAAAAACTTCTGGTGGTTGTCAATTCATAGGTATAAGACCCACCGTATGGAGGGATCAGGTAGGTACGATCAATAATTCGATGAAATTCTAAGTTGTTTGCAACATTGTTGTAGGCGTAATATTGCCCCCTTGTGGCGTGCCGGCTACAGTCGCATGAAGTAAACCATTTTCCATGTAACCACTTTTGAGCCATTGTGAAAGGATCGTTTTATCCATTAAGACATGTTTCATCAACCAATCGTGATTAATGTTATCAAAACAGGCTTTGATATCTGCTTCGAGTACCCATTTCGATGAGTTTTTCCTGGCTAATAGATTGAAACACTGCTCTATGGCATCGGCTGCGCTCCGTTTCGGTCGAAAGCCATAAGAGTTAGGATCAGCCAAAGTTTCAGCAACAGGATTAAGTGCCAACGCATAAAGTGCTTGCATGGCTCGTTTAAAGTTATCCATATAATTAACAAGCTTTCTTCATTAAATAAATCTATTGTAGACTGGTTAAACCAACGAGGGAAAATCCAAATTAATGCTAATTATTGATGTCATTCTTATAAATCAACCCCCGTAAGATTTTTAGACCTATTGCCAAACAACTTCTCCCCCAAGTTTTTCATAAACCCTTTTCTGGCATCTTTCGTCGGGCTATTTTTACTAATCAGCATTTTACTAGACGAAACTTTTTTACTAACATCTAAAGCATTTAACTTAGTCCCTGTAACTCGTTCAAGTTGCTCTTTCACCGCTTTTTTATTATCAACATAAGCAGTGAACTTGTTTTTAGTTTTATTCAGTACCGTGAAAAAACTCTTTTGATTCAATAGCCTTTTTTGATAGCTTTCAATCACTCCCAAAATATTCTTTACATTCTTCACCCCCTGCGCAGAGTAATAAGTTTCAACATAAGCATAGTCAAAGTGTTTATTCTTGAAATCTGACATATCGATGATGTGCTCAGAACCATTTGTTAATTTGATCATAAGCGTTTCGTTATCTGTTGAAACGACTTTACCAACTGTTCCGCTGTTTACTTTATTCTGAGCATTTTTCTCATTAAAGCGAATTGAATCACCTTTGTTAATTTCACGGTCACGTTTAATGTAAACAGAAACTCCACGCTCTGTTGCCCCTGCAATTTTTGAGGGGCACCAATTAAATGTTGAGCCATCTTCTTTTTCTAAAAGAACCGTGTCATGAGTGGTTGATAGCACCTGACAATATTGATCTTTTTTTATATCTATTGATTTAAAGTTACTGTTAAATCGAACAAACATTCCTTTTTCATAGAATACCGACAATGCTCGCTGTTCTTTTGAGAATGATTGTTTTGAAAGAATTGAGGTTTGAATACCCTGCTCAGAGATTGCACCTTCATGTTTTAACCCTTCACGTAAAATTAAGGTTAGTGTGTCCTTACTTTTGTTATTGGGTACAACTAGCATGTGATCTTTACGTTCTTCTGTTGATAACATTAGATAATCGTTGGCGACAGTTTCTAACCTTTGGGTTTCGTCGGGAATTTCTTTCGACTCTTGAGATAGCTTGTCCATTGCTTTACCCGCGAATCCTTTGAATGCATCATGCCATGCAAGTTGAGTATTACCCGCCCTACCCTTTTTTATTTCATACAAATTATTTGATGGTAAACCGTTATCAAGGAGCAATTTAAATGGCATGCCTTGCCCAACAGAAGCATTTTGTTTAGTGTCGCCAGACAAAAGAACTCTTGCACCGGTTTGTTTTGATAAGGTTAAAATGTCGGCCATTTCTTTGGTGCTTAGCATTTCACAGCCATGAATAATCCAGAACTCCCGTTTAGCATTTGGTTTTATTGCTTTTTTTAAATTATTTCGGTTATTTAAAGCAGTTAAATGACTTTGAATATTTCTAGATTCAATGCCTGTATTGTTATTGAAATCTTGGGTTAGCTCTGATCTTGGCGTAAAGCCCTTAACAATTAGCTTATTATTGGTAGCTACATCATTAATAGCACGTATTGTATTAAATACATTTTCGTCATGAGTACCTTCAATAGCTGAAAATGTATTTTTACCAAACAGAACATTGCTTGCTGCAAGCTCTTGTTTATTGTTTAAACCAAATTTATTTGATGCGGCTATCAAATGCTTACCTTTCCCTATGGCTCGATTATCGTTTTTGCCTTTTTTCATTACTTCAAGCATGTAAGTTTCTCGTCGAGCAGCCGATTTTGTGGTGATCATGGCTTCATGCTTTATACCATCATGAATAAATGATGATTGAACGAGGTTCCCTGCTTTTATTTGAGCATCTATTTCTTTATTGGTTAATTGATGCGAGAGTCCAGAAAATTTTATTGCTGTTTTTAAGAGCGTTGACCGATTAAACACCGATTCATTATTATAAAGATGGTTTGCCGCCTGACTTACGGCTTCTGTTGGAGTTAATGTATTTGTTGGTGTCTGGCAATTAAGTACCCTTTCGTTATTTTGATCATAAATATTACTGTCGACTCCAATGCCTTCTAAAGCTGACTCTTTGGCTGATTTAGCATTTTTCATTGTTTGTTTTGACTGTTCAATGTTGTCAGTGAAAGTAGTCACTTTGCCATCAACGTGAGATAAAACCGCATGAATTACGTTAGGCGATAATATTCTTGATTGCTTTGCTGCAATTAGAACTGTTGCTGATTTATACTGGCCGAATGCTGCATCATATTCGTTAGAAGAATATCCATAATCAAAATGTTTGTGGCTGTTATTATTAAGGTTTAGTTCCAGTGTTATGACTTCCCCTTCTTTGATGCCTGTTTTGCTGTCTTCTATGTTACCTATTTTACCTATATTACCTATATTACCTATGCTTTTACTAACCGTAAGCACCTCATTTTTACAATGAATAACCGTTAACACATCACCAGAATTTAAACCTAAAAATTTATTCTTGGTTTTCCAACGCAAAATTTCACCTGTTGCTACATTAATATTTTTAGGTTTAAATACGGAGAAACCTGATGTTAATAATGCATCTAAATCCGGACTGTTCAGGATGATTTGTTTACCGTTCGATTCAAGCGTTACCGTTTTAACATCACACTTGATGACTTGATAATATTTACCTTTTTCAATTGATATGCGGTTATTTTCACTATGAAAAATGAATAACATGCCTGAATTATATTTTAATGTGTCAATTGACTCTTTAGGAGCCAAAGGCAATTTTTCATGTACTGTTATTTCTTTGTCTTGACCAGTAATAACGCCCTGGCTTTTTAATTTCTCTCTGACAAGTTGGTTAATTTCCTTTCTCAAATAGTTATTGGGCACCCAAAATAAATGTTGTTCGCGGTCAACTTCCCAAAGTTGAGTGCAGTGTTCTACGCTTGCATGCAGTCTTTCATCTCTATTTTTAATTTCTATGACATTTGAAAAAAGCTCATCGACTGGGTTTGAGTTTTGCTCTTTAGAAACAGCATTATGTTGATGGTGATTCATTCCTGCATTAATTAATTGTTCAAACGATTTACCCTGATTAATTGCTTGAAGAGATTTGGTATCACCCATAAAAATAACCCTAGAATTTTCCTTTTCTGATGCTTGCATAATTTTTTCAAAATCTGTTGTGCCTAACATTTGAGATTGATCAACTATCCATACATCGTTAACTGATCGGACATGGGATTGGACGTTGGTCTGACTTGGTGCTTGAGTTGATGGTGAATGGGTTAATGGTGCTTGAGTTAATGGTGAAAGGTTTGACACTGCATGCTTTGAAACAACATGTAAAAAAGAAGCAACAGAAAAACTTGGTGCTCCTGTTTCTTGATGTAAATGATCTGCTTGTTTTCCTGAAATGGTCAGTATTTTACTATTAAAACCACGCATTTCCAGCGCTGCGTTTATATTTTTAATTAACTTTATTCGCGTGTTTCTACCTGATACTTTTATTGCGGAAAATCTATCGGCATTAGATAAAACTTGTTGAAGAGACGCTTTTGTTTCGTTTGATTCTGATGAAAACCTATCGCTGATAATAAGGTTATTTATTTCTAGCTTTGGTGCTAACTGGCCGACTTGGTTAACACCTTTTTTGGCTCTTTCAATTGTTAGCCATTCTTTCAGTATTATTTTGTCGGTAGTGAAAGCGGCAATACTGTTTTTTGTGTTACTTTTTGCGTTATTTTTTGCGTTATTTTTTGCGTTACTTTTAGTGTTACTTAAAAATGCAGGTCGAATTTCTTTATTTTCGGCAAGGTTATCAATTGCGACATTTATTGCTTCAACATCATGACTTCCTTTTGAGTATTGAACGACTTTTTTAATTAAATCATGCCTTGAAAATACCGATTCTTTGTCTGATAAATCATGCACTGCATCCCGAACAATATTTTCTAAATTAATCCGGTGAGGAACAGAAGACGCACGAAAAATTGGGTTTTTACTGTTGTTATTGTAAAAGTATCCGATCCCCTCTAAAGCACTTGTTTTTCCCCCTGCCCTGTCTTCTATGCCTTTTATTGTTTTGCCAATATCATCCGTATAAATGGTCACATCAACAACGGCGCGTGATAAAGCAACATAGTATGATTGTTGATTAACTAAATTTTTACGCATTGAATCTAGCTGAACAACTACTTTATTGTAGGTATCACCTTGAGAGGCATAAACGGTACTGGCGTATTCATATTCAAAGTGTTTATATCTGTCATGGGTTAAATCAAAGGTGATATGTCGACCGTCTTGCAATTGTATGGTGGCACGTGATTCATCAATATTAATGACTTTACCTATATCGGCGTTTTTAAGATCGGCTTCTTTATTTTTATCCCGCCAACGAATAAAATCTCCTTTTGCTAATTCAATATTCGCTTTGTCATAAATAGAAACACCATAATCATCTTTACCTCCTTGTGTGGCTGGGTTCCACAATATTGTTTCACTCTTTTTATCATTCTTGCCCTTTTTGCCTTTCTTGCCCTCAGCCCCTTCTTTTACAACCAATGATAATGTGCCATTTTTATTAATTTTACTGATCGTTAGGTAATCATTCTCTCGGATACTAAGCGCTTTGTTGTCTCTTAAATTCAGGTCTCTTAAATTCAGGTCTCCTGAATTCAGGTCTTTTAAAAACCGAACAACTTGACCTTCTTTATACATTCTAAAATCAGCTTTTTCTTCCGGCTTAAAACCAGTGTTAATATAGATCTCAGTTGTAGTTTGCTTTAACGCTAACAAGCCATATTTTTGCATTTTTTCCCGAACGATTTTATTAGCCTCTCTGCGTGATTTATTATCAGGAATGATTAATTTTGCATGTTTTAGGATAGCTTCATCAATTGTTGCACCTTTATTCACAGCTTCTTTTAACAAAGCAACATAATGTGATGTAATAGCTTCACGACGTTTATTTTCATTTGGAATTTGTTTAATCCCGGTATCTTTTGAGGTGTCTAACTGGAGATAAGTAAAACTTTTTCCGATGTCACCATTTATGGCATTAATAACCGCATTTTTAACATTAGGATTTTTTTGACGTTGAATGTTAGACATTACTTTTAACGCAAGCCCTTCTTTTTGCATTTGCTCAAAAGGTTTGCCTTGTTCTACAGCGCTCAACTGATCTTTATCCCCTACAATAACAACTCTTGCGTTTGTTTTTCTGCTGAAATTGAGTAGTTTATTTATCTGATTTGAATTAGACATTGACGCTTCATCAATTACCCAAAGGTGTGCAGTTAAATCGGGAAGCTTTTCAGATTTAGTTAATGACTCAAGCAAAGAGTCTAGTGTATTGGAATTAATACCTGAAGATTGCATTAACGCTTGTGCCGCTTTACCCGTTGGTCCAAAACCACTTACTTTGTAACCTCGCTGTTCCGCTATTTCTCTTATGACATATAAACCCGTCGATTTACCAACACCTGCATAGCCTTGTATGCCGACTACCCGATCTTTAGATTGTAATACATGTCGGACAGTATCAGCCTGCTCTGGCTGTAATGTGCGGAGGCTGTTATTGAGGTGATTACTTTTTAGGTTGTAATTTTCTAACCCTGATTCAATAAACGCTTGATTGGCAATACCACCTAATTCATTCATGCCATAACTCATGAGTTGTAAATTGTGTTGTTCAACCTCGATGGCTTTTGGGGTTGTATATCCAATTTGATTAACGGCATCGTTTGTTGTTATTCGAGCATTTATTAACTCTTTTTTATCAACCAATTTATCTATGATGATTGATATATCACTGGTTCGATATTGCCCTCGTGAAAAAAGTATCGATTCTTTAATGACATTTTGTCTGCTGAAAACGGCTTCATTGAAACTTAAATTTCTATAAGCAAAGCGAACGACATTTTCAATATCATTGAATGATGCGGCTTTTTTATTTAACTGGTTATTGCTTGTCTGGTTGTTATTGGTATGATTAGTGGTATCGTTAGTAGTAGTGCTGTTGTAAGATCTATTGTTATTTGCATTTGATCTTGCTTGCTCTACAAGTTGTTCAGGATGAAAACCAATTGATTCAGCTTCATTGTCCCATTGTTGAATTACCTTCTCGGATTTAACATCTTTTTTTGATGATCGGGTTTTTAAAGTAGCTTCGGCTAATGCCTTCCCTCCGACTAAACCTTTTTTATCTGCATAATCTTTTATTTTTTGTCTTCGTTTAGAGAAATGGTCAAGTGTTGATTGTTCAATATTAGTAAGTTCAAAAGTGCCTGTTCGTCTATCCCAATCAATTTCGTAACCTAAATTTTGAATACTTGCGGCTAATTCAGCTCGATAAACTTGCCCCAGAAGCATTTTATTGTTGTACAAAGGTTTTGATTCTATACATCTCCATTTACCATCAGGTGAATGTGTTGCATTAACAATAACTGAATGAGTATGTAATTGAGGATCAAGCTCTCGGCTGGTTGTATGAGTAAATAGTCCAGCGGTAAGATTACCGGTGGCAACGGTTTTAGTTTCGCCCCCCTGCTTAACACGCGTTACCAAGTATTCTTGCTCTGCAAAAGAAAGTGCCCCTTTCACTGCATCAAAATGGGCTTGTAGTAATCGTTCATCTCCTCCGATAAGTGCAAGAAGAGATACTGATTTAGGCGCTGAAAAAGTAAAATCCCAACCTGGTGTTCTTTTACCATTGACGCGAGCTAGCGATTGTCCGTTTTTTAAATGACCGTCTAATACTTCAACAAACCTTTCTTTTTCGACCGTGCCAGTTAAACCCAGCTTTTGGGCACCTTTTCCAAACCAAGCTGAACTTATATCTACACCATTTTCACCTTTTGTATAATAGTCAGCTTTATCGTAATATTTTCCTGCTTCCCCGGATCCCGTCAGCTTTTTAGCACTTAGCATAATTTAAAACTCTCTATCAATGGGATCTGAATTTTGATTTACACGACTAATATCTTCTGCGTGTTCATTTAATGCTAGTTCTTTCGATGACTGTTCTTTCGATAACTGTTCTTTCAAAGCACGGTCACTAGATGTGTCATCCCCGCCTGAAGCATTTTTACGCTTTTTCTTGGTACGGATAAATCCTGATGATTTGATGGGCTTATTACTTGAATCCAGGTTTTCTATTTTATCTTCTTCAAGGTTTTTAGTTATATTGGCATTGGGATGGTTATCTTGCTCTAACTCACGAGAACGTTTAATTGATGTGTTTACTGACCATTTATCTTTGTTTGACCTTTTAATTAACGTTGAAGCCGAAGTTAATGTTAATGCTAAAGCTGAATCTACTGCCTGTGTTTTTGTAGATGCGTAAAAAGAGTCAATATAATCTCTTGTGACTTCCTTTTCAGGGTTCACAGTTGATGACGAATATTTAACAGAAACAGTTGAGTCATCTTTTTCAATATACCCTTCCGCTATTTTTTCGTATTGAATATATTTACTGCTAAACTTCGCAACAGGAAACCCTCGACCAAGTTTTAAATACCCATGCAAATCAGGTAAGTTTTGTAATTCAGTTGGTAATACAATTTCTCTGATATGTTTTTGTTTTCCTAAATTAACACCGTCTCGAATTTCATTCACACCATAACTGATCCCTTCGGTTGTTTCTATCATTTCAGCCTTGCCCAATTGTCTGGCTGCCCAGCTGGCAAACGATGGTTCATTACACCTAAAAATAACAGCCGTAGAGCAACTTCCACAAAGCGCATCAGCGCCATTTTTTCCGTAAATATCGAGCAATTGAGGATAGTTTTGAAAACCTAGAACAAAACACCCCCCATATTTTCTGGACTCTGCCGGAGTATCTTGTATGGAATGAAGTTTATTCAACGTGGGTAATTCATCAACAAATATCCATATTCGTCTGTCTTCATTCGGTTCAAGAGACAAAATGGAAGACGTGGCTATATCCAACCAAGAGGTAATTAAAGGCTTTATAATGTCATGTATTTCTTTGTTTGATGTCAAAAATACCCACCCATCTCCTTCATCATTTTTCACCCATTCTTTTACTGAAAATGGATCATTAGAAACAGTAGGCAAATACTTTAAAGCTTGCACGTAAGACACCAAAACAGCACGTACGCTTATCGCCATTTTTTCACCACCACGAGTTACTATTGCCTGTGCATCAGTACCTTCACAATGATGAATTAAATCATCAATAGATAAATGAAGAATTTTATCAACAAAGTTTTTTATATTAGGTTGGGCATTTTTTGCTTCATTAATTAACATTGAACTAAAAATAAGTCGAGCGGCTTTTGTCCAAAATGGATCACTGGATTTAACATCAGGAATAAATGAATTAACCAGTTGATGAAATTCATGCTCCTTTCTACACTCTTTAAAAATATCCCACTGGGCACTTCTTTCATCCATAGGATTTAAGATCACGTCAGTACCTGACCGATAAAAGTTTTTAACAAAATCGCCACTGCGATCATAAATAATTACGCGTTGTTTTGCTTTGCGAATAGAGGTTAAACTTTTTCGTAACAAATTTGATTTACCGGTACCAGTATCACCCGCAACCAAAATGTGTGCTGGTTCAAAACGTTTGGGTAATGTTAAATCTGTCAGGTCAAAAGTTCCCTGACTTTCTTTATTCTTAACCATCCAATTTTTCAAACGTTTTTTAAGCGTTTCTAGGTTAACCAATAAGCCCCCTCTTATATGCTCATCGGCCTTATGCCCTTTACCTGTTTTATAAATTATGTGGGTAAGTGATAGGAGAATAAAAAATAGAATAATGAGTGAATAATAAAGCGCTAAATTTGCTTTGTTCTTAATTTCTGCAATTTGAAGTAAAACATTTGGATTAGTAATAACAGAGATAGCGGTAACTTTAATCACTTTACCATTATGCGTTGTAAAATTAATAACCGCCTCTTTGTCTTTAAATATCTCAGACATTGAATAGGCCCAACTATAATCAAAAATAGTCTGTTGTTCTTGCTTGGTGATTGTCATATAAAATATGAAACAGTAACAAAGCAAAGCCGAAATTAATGAGGCAAATGCAAACTGCTTAGCGACCTGCCCTGTCATTCGAATAAAATGAATTGTCGTTTGTCCACCACGTATAAAATTACCAAGTTTACTGCTGGTAATAACACTCATGAGCCAATTCCTAATTCACTAATAAGTTCGTCATATTCTTCTTCTGCTGACTGAATAACTTCCTCTCCTGCCAATTCACCTAGTTGGTTGGTGATACAAAGTATTTGGATAGCAATTTTGGTTAGTCCTACAGTCCTATCATCTAGTTTTTGGAAAGCATCATTGTTTGATTTATTTTCTGAAAGTAACCCTTTTTCAAGTAATCGGATATAAGCATCGGTTTTGTTGAGACTGTTTTTTTTCATAAATAGTTTAACTTCGTCACCCAAAGATTTTGGGCATCGAAACCCGATAGAGATTGTCATGATTAGTTCCTCGATACTTGTGTATGTTTTCATATTTACTGTATGGAAGCATACACAGTTAATCTTTGTTGTTACAGGATTAATATGTGTTTAACGTTGCTTGCTATGGATCTATTGAAATGTGAATAACATTTATGAAATTGTTGAACGACTTGATGCTAGTTGTTTAACACTGTAAGGCTTGTTTTGTATGGATCTTTATTAGCATTGTAGAATGCATCAGGTGTGACAACTTATTTACTAATGGCGATAGCAAAGGTGACTTTGTAGTTTTATTAGTGGGGATTTTTTTAGATTTGATCTATTTGCACTTGCATGTGTAATGCTGGTGTTTGATATTTTTGTAATGGATTGTGGGAGAGTGTCTTTTGGTATGGTTGATGTAGAAAAATTTGGGCGTTCAGTTAATTTATGCAGATTACTCACATGTGAAGTTACAGGTTCTGTAACCTTTTTTGAAGTAACAGCATTTACCTAAAATCAATTATGGATGAAAAAGTATTCAACTAATTATAATTTTTTTCATGGAAAATACGCCTATAGTGCGCCACATTAACCGCTTGATTTTTGAACAGTTAATTTAATAACTCCTTATTCCTTAAGCTAGAATAGAAAATTGATGATAGATGCTCGGTCTTCTTCAAATTAGCCATCAGTTTTGTATTTTTTCAAAAAAGGATAAAAAAACTTGAAAAAATTTAAAAAAATCCGGAAGAGATTTTTATTTGTTCATTAAATACCCATGTTTCCATAAAAAACTGCACTACAACATTAAACACACTTTCTCGATTAATGGGTTTTTCCTCTTTAAAAACGTACCCGTGGCACGAAGTAAATTATGTTCATATTATAGAATTGAAAAGAAAATTGATTGATAAAGGTCTTAAACCGTCGACAATAAACACTTATCTCGCAATATTTAGAAGCGCAGTACAGGAAGCTTGGCGGCTTGAAATTAGAGGATATGACGAAGGTGTTTTATTTAACCGTTTACTTATTGGTGATCGGATAACGAAACAACGATTAACGCCAAGGGCCATTGTTGCCGTTATTGACAGAAGATGTGAGTTTGTTGATATAGAAAGAATAACGCCACATGATTTGAGACGCTATGTTCCCTTCTTGACTATGTCGGGTAAAGTGATGAAACAGACAGCACAATCCGTATTTACAGTCTCCGTAGTGTTGAACACATTTGTATGCCCAACATAGTATTTGGTTAAAGCCGTTTAATTATTTCAGTTATTCATTCTTTACTTATACGGACTATAATTCCCTTATGTTGCTCTAACCTTGACACGCGCTTGTTTCCTTACCGAAATGGTTACTTTCAGATTAATTTGCGTGGTCCTTACTAATTCATATTCTGGCTTATAACAGAAGCTAAATTATATCGCCATTTAATTGCTAGTTTATTAAAAAACAAGGTTAAATTTATTTAACAAGACATAGTCAAGAAGGGAACATAGTGTCTCCTATGTCGTTAACGACATAGGAGACGATCATATGCGACGAACTTAATTAATAGTGGTGTTGATCTTTTTACTGTTCAAAAGTTAATGAGGCATTCGAATATTGAAACGACTAGACATTATGATATGAGGGGTGAGGAAGTTAAAAAGGCGGCTGTTGATATAATACCGTTTTAAATATATCATGCTGGAAAAGATGGTAAAAATATGATTTAGGGACGGAGGGTCGATCCCCCCCTGCTCCACCAAACAAGACCCTTTACAATCAATAGGTTGTGAAGGGTTTTTTATTTGTGGTCCACTTTTTGTCCACATTGTTAAATAAAGACTATTGAAAAAGAATGTCTAAATAATAATATCCCGAATACACACAAACAATAGAACAGATGATGAATAACCTCATCTTGCAGGAATTTTTTTAATTTCGATTAATTTACCTTCCAAATATTCAATAAGTTCAGCATGGAGTAATTCCGCATTTCCATATACACCAGCCTCGATATCCTCAATAGTACATTTAAAATATGCATCGCTATCAATAAAAACATTTATATCAAACACTTGTATAAGCTCGATACAGTGGGCTACCTTAACAAAGCCTCTGTCATCATCTTTTGCTTTAGAAAGTAGATTATTAATTAGTTCTAATTCCATACTTTTATTGAAGTCGCAATTATAATCATTCAAAACATCTATCATTTCATTACTAGTGCTCGAAGACGAAGCTAAAGCTAGCACTTCAAAATCTATAGTGTTTTCATCACAAATTAATAATTGTTCATCAACCCACCTCAGTATTTGATTAACATCTATTAGCCCGATTTGAAGCTGGATTTTAAGTACTAATAATTTTTCTAGTCTTTTCATTTATCCTCCATATCCGACAGTTATAATTGTACCTGTGGTACTATTCGTGACAACACTTATATTTTCATATCTATGCATAGTTGTATTAGGTTTATTGCCATGTGTAGTTACACCATACCTTAACGCATTTAATACTGCCGATGGAGGAATTCCTCTGCCTTGCATTCTTGATAATGAATGTATAGAAAATGGTGTTCCCCGAATACTAAGTGGACCGTATTCAGAAACAATATTAAAAGGAGTGGAACCTTTTCTCCTTTTACCAGTAGGATTATAATTCCCATTAATTGAACACTGGCTATTTTCTCTAGTATTTCTTAATACATTCTGAAGGAAAACAATATCATTTCGACCGTGGCTTGAGTTAGGTCCTCTTGATGGACGAACGGTTCGATAGGAAAAGTTAGGTTCCAACTGTCTTATTTGATTTATTAACAGTTGAACCTGACCATTAATTAAAGGCTGTAAGAAATTACCTTGTCTAACCCTAGCTCTAGACCTTAAACCGTAGGGGTCAACATAACTTATAGGATTCCCATCAACATACCCATAAGTATTAATCCCACCAGCCAACCCAATAGGATCTGACTGAATATAACGCCCCAAATCTGGATCGTAATCTCTAAAGTAATTGTGATGTAAACCAGACTCTTGATCAAAGTATTGTCCCGGAAAACGAATATTATTGGTTACCTTTTCCACAACAATATCCGCTTTACCAAACGGATCGTAATTTGCTCGCCATACCACAGTAGCATTACTATCAGTCATCACTTGCGGGGTTCCCAAATGATCATTGTGATAATAATAAGTTCCGGCAACCTCTCCGGACGAACTTGTGGGGAAATCAGCATTATAGCCTGTTACCAACACTTCTTGTAACTCTGGCTCTGTTGCTTCTTGATTAGGTTCGTGACTATATTCTAAAACTTCCCCATCATTGCCCATATACAATATTGATATTAGTAACGTGCAAACTAGTAGTAAGATAATAATAACGGAACGTTTTATTGATAAAGTAAGCACAATTATTCTCCCGTTAACATAACAAGGGGATTATCTTCAAAATAAATAATTGAAAAAAAAGAAATACAGCAAAAAAATAACAGACATAAACGCATATCAACATTCCTTATCATTAAATTCATCCTGATAATAAATATCCATGTGTATATTGGCCCTAGACATATCGAACGAATTTCGTACAGCTTATTTTTAGATTAGTCTACTTTTAGAAAGTTACAAACTAAAGAGTGATCTTAAAAATATATTATGTATTTTTTGCTACGTAAAGGTCTGAAGAAAAAAAATAAAAACCAACTTTTGAACAATCGCAAAGGTCATAAGTTTGAAAATACTTTACCCCCGTATTACTACTCGGGGGCTTCAACTCAAAATTTTTCCGCTAAAGTTAATTTGATAGCAATGCATTCAATTAAAACTTTTCCAATTACAAAAATATAATACCTGAATGATCTGAATCCCTTGAATGAAACCAACAATTTAATTTACATGATATTACCCGTTCAAATTACTAACATGTGAGGTTACAGATTCTGTAACCTTTTTGTTTTAATAACTACTATTAGCAAACTTATAAATCTAAAAACATCAAAAAAAGCACTCTGAAGTACTATTTAGTAATATTCATACCACTCTATCAATACCCTACTATGGTAATCGGGGGCGGTGTTTGCCAAGAATAAAATATAAACACTACTCCTCGTTATCAACTAAAACAATTCAATGACAAAGACTAGCTCTAATTACTCACATATAAGGTTACAGATTCTGTAACCTTTTCTATAAAAATTTGAATAACCGCCTACTATGAATTTTATAAATAACTAAATTAATTTTTACCCAAGGTAAAAAAATACGACTCATTGCAACACACAAAATTGCATTGTTTAAGGTAATGACAGAGCAGGTTGATTTTATTGAAAAAGTTTAATTCACTAAAAAAATGAAAAAATAGACTGATAAAATATAAAATTTATACTTCATAGTTGAATCCAAGACTGCATTTTTATGTCGGCAGCAAAACTTATAAATAATTAACTTTTGTTGATTAAAAGTAGTAGAGCAGGGGAGGGCACACAAACATTATCCAAAAACACAGCAATTCTCACATTTATAAATAATTAATCATCAACTTAAACGAGAATATAATTTAGCCGCATGATATACGGCATTGTTCATTTACAAAATTTAACTATTTTGGTTCTTACTTTTACCGTAGTAAAAGTATCAATAGGTAAAACTTCTATCGTTTCCATATCTTCGTGCTGATAACTTATAGGCACTAATGCAACAATAATAGCCCGATCATGTATTCCTTTTCCTAATAGACTCAACGCAGCGGCAATATGTTGCTTAATCTTTTTAAATGGTGGATTCATAATCATTCTAGGTAAGAATATCTTGCCCTTATTATTCGCTGCATATTCCAAAAAGCACATTTGATTGACAGAAATGTCCTCTTTAAAACGTTCCTTAATGTAACTACACAAAGAATAATTACGCTCGATAGCAATGATATTTTTATAGTAATGCCCAGCATTGATTAATGATTGAATTATATTTCCGGTGCCTGCTTGAGGTTCAGCAACAATTTCATTGCCAGTAAGCTCTAAATAATCAACCATTCTGTCAGCGACTTCCGAAGGAGTAACATGGCATTCCGTCGATTTATCAACGGTCAATAGTGGTGGAGTGTCAAGGAACGCCACAATTGGCGCTCTTGCTCTTTTCCTCACTATAATTGTATTTGGCTTGTTGGGCCTAACAAATAATGAAGAGTCCACTTATTATGCCTCTGCAAAATTTTCTAATTGCATGGTTGCATCAATTGAAGATGAATTGGGTTTATCATGAATTTTTGAATCTGTAATAAAAACACAAACCCGATCCCCACCATAAATTCCGCTTTCGCGGTTAGGATTAATGCAAGTTTTCACACGAAACGTTCCGCATGCTGACAATCTAACGCATCGGTAATCTTGATAAATTTTAGCGTATTCTGCTTTTGTTAATTCAACTTGTTTATAAATCTTTTTATCACCAAAACACTGAATTAAAATAGAGTTAGCTTTAAAGTTTAAGATTGAAGGGGCTTTTTCCCTTGCGGCTGGTACTTCATAGCCGGTAGATTGCATTAATTGGATAAACTGTTCTTCTGTTAACGTAAATTCTTTATCATCGGCAATATGTAAGGGAAAAGGAACGCTAGAACTAACAAACCAATTATTATCAACTTTTTTTGCCTTTGGTTTCTCTGCCCCTTGAGAGCGTAAAAAAGTTTGAATAATCGCGGCAGTAATTTCACCTTCAAAGCTATAAACTAAACCCAGTTCGTTTCTCTCAAATGCTAACCGATTCAAAATATGATTAATCCAGCGTAATGTGTAAACCGACTGAGTGTTATTCCTACAATAAACAATGCTATTTTGTAGCGCATCTTTTAACGTTATTTTTTCATCTTTAAGATCATCATAATAACCTTCAGGAGAATATTGACCTTCCGGACTACGTACACCAGTCATATAACTAATATGTTTTTCTTTTATTACTTCATCTTTTTCCTGGCTAATTTTTTCCCAAAGAGCCAAAGCAGAGTGAGCAAAATTTATTTTGCGCTGATGCGTTCTTAAATCTTTTAATAAAACACCAATACGTCGAGAACGAACCCCAAAATCAGATTTTCTATTTGCATGATGTTCTACTGCTTCAGCTCGTTCACCCCAATAATTTATTGCACTTAACGCCCAAACTACATTTTTCTTTGCTCCTTCTAGTTGGTTTTGAGTACGCAACATTTTAGAAGCACTGTGATGATTTGCAATAATGGGTTGATGAGTAATACGTTGCGCTATACGATTTGCAGCATCCATATATTGAGACGCTTGTATTGTTCTTTTTTCAGCTAGTGCATCTAAACGAATGGCTTTGTTTTGAGCTCTTTCAACGAGTGTTGTTTGTTCTGCAGTAATTGAACCTGCAAGGAATAAAACAAAATCTTCACGATTTGGCGTCCAACGATGTGCAACAAGTAATTTTTGTTTAGGTGCATATTTAAAACCCATCTTTTTGATAAGAGCCCATTGTTCATTATTGAAGTGAATATCTGTTCTTAAACGTAATGCATTGTCTTCTGCTGAATAAGTAGCAGTAATTTGATTGGTGTTGTATTCAGAATAAAGTTCAGCAAGGGTATTTGATAATATTGAATTAGTCATTGTCGATCCTCTCCCCACGGTTGATAAAAAGGTTAAGAGACCGGGGAATACCTCTTAATATTTACTGTAGTTATTATATCAAAATCACATACAATAACAACATTTAAAACAACTTTTTAGTTGGGTTATTCTTTAGATTTCCATTTGTTAAGGTAAGTTTGTAATGTTCTCCAGCATGAATTCTATTAAGGAGGTGATCATTAAACTCACAGGTTAGGAATTTTAATCATATCGATTTGTTTTAGGGAAAGGGAGGATAGGGCAGGGTCCTATATTTATTTGTGCTTTCAATACTTAGAAACTAAATGGTAAACAATTAAACTTTGTTCCAAGTTGATCAATTCCATTTGATGTCTTTTTTAGATCAAATAATTTTTAAAAAGTTTTTGTATAAAAAATGCTTTGGAGGAAGTTCGTCGGGTAAGCCAGGCGGCAAGGGCAGGGCCCTTTGAGATTAAAGAAACCATGAACGAAGTGAATTCATTAATTCTGGACACAACAAACTCGATTGTTAATAAATGCTCAGTATGTTGTCCGTAACGTAAAGCGTGCATATCAATGTGTTAATGCATAAGGGGCTCTTTTGGAACAAAACCGTTGCATTCACTCTTTGATGTGTGAAGCTAGTGACGAAAAAGACAACTTACTGGGCATTGTTAACCTTTCTGGTTCAGAATACTCACATGTAAGGTTACAGATTCTGTAACCTTTTTGAACTGTTTTTATTATTAATAAGCGTCGTCATAATTGATAAAACAGCTGGTTGTATATTTTCTTTGAATAATTGTATTTCTATTGCTATCCCTTTACACCACATCAGCACAAGGACGATAAATAGCAGTAAAATGCATTCTGAATGCACATCAAAACTTGTTTAACGTGTTGTACTATGAATTTTATGTGTACTCTTTTATTTTGTACAAAACCGATAACATTTATTTTTTAGTTATCTTATTCAACTGGTTATTATCACTTACCGCTAAAGCCCTTGATAATGATTCTTTCTCACGCTCAGATTGTGATAAGTCATGTTGTAGTTGAGATATTTGTTTTTGAACTTCTACTAATTGCGCTTGTGCTTTTGGTAATTGCTTAGCTTGTTCTTTGGTGTCTGATAATTCAATATCCAATCGGTTTACATCTTTATTTAAAGAACTATTTTGAGACTCAAACCTCACGATAGATGTTTTGTTTTCAGCCACTTCTAAGCGAAGTATTTCAAGTTGTTGTAAGGCTTGTTTAAATTGCTCTTGCTCTATTTCTCGTTTGGCTTGATCAATAGAAAGAAGTTTAACTTGCTCTCTTAATGACACAGTTTCTACGTCAGATTTTTCAGTTTGTTTATCAGCTGCTGCAACCAATGATTTAGCTTCTGCTTTTGCTGCTTCCACTAACGATTTTGCTTCAGTTTTAGCAGAATCAACCATTAGCTGAGATTTTTGTTCGATTGACGCAATTCTATTTTGAGTTTCGTTTTTGGTTGTTAATAACTGTTCTTCAGCTAATGATGATGCTTCCTCGGCATTAACAGCTCGTTCAATTGCTTTTTCAATTTTCACGTTAGCTTCAATAATTGCTTTAGCGCTTTCATCCTCTGCAACTTCTATACGCTGCCTACACTCAGCTTCATTCTCTTTTAACAACTCTATCAGCTCTTCTATTTGTAACTCTTGCCTAACCTTTATTTCGGTAAGCGCTGCAGACCTGCGGTCTACAACCGTTTGTATTTCTGCCGCTATTAGTTTACCAACTTCACTACTACCTATTTCATCAGCAAGTTTTGACACTTCAACATCACGTTTTTTATTAAAGTTGAATAGATGTTCTGTAACGGTTTCCGTTCGACCACCTGTCACACCTCTAACGCCACGCACTGTAGGCTTAACACCTTGAGTTAACATTTCTGACGCAACTTGTTGAACATGTTCAAACGAAACGCTCTGTGTCTTACTTTGTGACATTGATATTTTCCTTAAGTGGTGTGAATAACCACATGATACAACTTATGGAAACAGGAAACAATTGTTTCCTAATATTATTGTTACCATGGAAACAGGAAACATCCGTTACCGTGATTTTGGGTGGTTTATGGAAACAAGTATTACCAACAAGGTGTAACTGAACAAAAATCATGTGACTTTATGTATTGATCAATAAAAAATGACAATTAGGTGAGACGTTTTAGACCGGTGTTAACAATAGTGGTCGAACTTTGATATTCACAGGTCAAACTTCTGGAACAAAATCACTAGGCCTAGATTAGATAACTGTTTAGAAGTTTTATCTTCAACTGATTTCTGCCTGATGAATTACTTGATGTTGGATATGGTTGCCGAGCGTTTGATATTGAGTCAACCTATCAATGGATGAAATCTCTATGAATTATATTGTAGTGGGACTACAAAATTGGCCAACGATATAGGTTTAAAATAGATATTGAAATATCATCTATCGTATCAAAGTGATCCTTAAGTAGGATCACTTTGGTTCATGAAAAGTGGTCGTTTTGTGGCAAAGCGACGCAAGTTGTAATTCACTTTAGCTCCAAAACAAGATGGACAATTAATCTGTGTTTATGTACACCAAGATATTCGCCATACCTTAACGTTTTGTATTGATACCCCTTCAAAAAGAGTATTGTACGAGAGCAATTTGAAATAAACGACGAGCCCTTACCTTTGTATTTACTTATTTTAGGGAAACCAAGAAAACAGTCGTTTAAATTGCAGAAAAACTGAACTTACAAATATATATAAAATACCTATATATCAGTTAATTACAAAAACATTGTTTTTGGAAATGTTTTTTACTAACTACCACTACCCTTTTATTGTAAAGGCTTGTAGAGCATCGTGAATACAAACCAGTGCTATGTGGAACTAACCCCTAATAGAAATTTAGTATCCAAATAAAACCTAAAATATGCGCTGTAGGCCAATAAAATCAAAGATGGCTTAAAGATATTATGATCCATTCTCACTTCTGAATTTATCAGACTCGGCATTTTTGGGACTTCTTCCGCAGACCCCCTATTTGGAAAATTCATAAATGGTTTAGGTTTTTCTTTTTCATTATTTTGTCAGCCTGAAATAAAACATTTAACCTGTATTATATCTTGTGGTGCTCTGCCGGTAATTATTAAAAATTTTCGCCAAATGTCAAAAGGGACTTTTCTGATCCCTTGCTTAAATTCTCGAATACGCCGATCACTACTTAACCCCAATAAATTAGCTATTTTTTTGTCACTATTGTATTCAGCAAAATGATCCTGGAAGTTTCTAAAATATGCGCCAACAAGATCAGGGTGTGGTGCTTCCCATCCTTCATGTTTTCTTAATAAGTGTTTGTTTGAATGTTCACAACCAATTATTTCAGTTGGCCCAGATAAAACAGGGGCGTTTAAGTTGTCATTTAATTGATTAATAGCTTCTTTGGTGCTTTGCTCAAAAATAATTTTTTGTTGTTCTTCAATGTCTGGTAATCGAATACGCATTTTTTTGTCCTCAGTTGTAAGTAAAGAGGGGCTTTCGCCCCTTTCTTACTTAGGTGACATTCTAATGTTTCGAACGTCTGAAACCCGAATGTGTACCAGGCTTAATGTCCCGTAGGATAACTGTTGCCATGCCTTAGTGTTATGTAAGTGCATGAAGCAGTAATAAAGATAATCAGGAAGCAGTATATTGATTCTTTCAATCTTTACGCCTATATGTTCGGGGTTGTATTCTCGAACAGGCTTACCAACGTTTTTCAAAGAGCCTCGGCGTATCAACCAAAAATCTGCGTGTTCAAAGTGCGTATTAATGGTTGCAACATCAGATAGTTTCATTTCGTTTCCGACAGTGGCAGCAACTTAGCCCCTTCTAGAACGAATGGCTTTCTGTGTGCCACCTTCTGAAATCAATTATAGGCGCATTACGCCTACCCGTAAATAGTAAAATGAAAATAAACCGAACTTTTTTATATAGTTGGTTATATTATAGACATTAAGTTGGTTGTGTGTAATTGTTGATAGTGTTGTGTTATTACCCGTTTAAATGCTTGATAATAGCCATCTGGGACTTCATTCTCTTCAAAACGTTTAATATCTTCAACTTCATAACCCGTTAGGTTTGACATTTCAGGCAGTGATATTATTGCTGTTTTCCTAACATAATTAATCACATCTTTTGTATAAGAATCCATATTAAAACCACAGGTAATGCAAATCATCCCTACCGAATCGACACGCATGGTCTTATTTGAACAAACATTGCATTTGCTCGGAGGTATATGGTCCCAAGTTGTCAGTAAGCCAGATACCGTTATTTCTTCAAGTAATATTGTAAAGATATCCTGCTCAGACATTTTTGAGAAGCCAGGTATAGACTCGACCCGGTGTAGTATTTCCTTATTTGTAAGAGCGTTACCTAGCCTTGCGGTTGACGCTGTTTCTTTTATTTTATTAGTCATCACTAAATACTCGATTGTTTTTTTTCACTCACTAAAATTTTATATTTAATATTTTTTTATACAAAGGGGGCTCTATGGTCCACGGGCAGGTATTTTTATTTTAACTAGGAAATCCCTCTTGGAGCCCTTTATCAATATAGGGTTCTTCTATGACATATTTGCACCTGGCTATAAGATTGGGGTTTTTGTTTACAAGAGCGTTTTCTTCTGAGAGCAGTAACGTTATTTTTATCAGTCATGGCCGTTCCTTAGCTAGCAAGTTGTTAGCGTAAAGTATTTACTTTTTGATCACGAACAACTTTACGTGAATAGCCTTTGTGGTATTGGGGTTTATCAGGGAAGATGTCTTCAACTGGGAGCTGAATAACTTTAGCGATGGCATTCGCTATGCGCTTTGAGTCGGATTGACGATTGATGATTTGTGACACTGAAGATGCTTTTACATTTAAAGCTTCAGCTAAAAGCGACACTGAACAGTCATACTTAGCTAATTTAGCGTTTATTTCTGTGGCTAACATTTGTATACTCACTTTTGTTGGTTATTTAAAACTGTTGGCGCAGTTAATTAAGTTGAAATAGTAAGTACTCAAACGAGAACTGTCAAGCGATTATTGTATTCGTTTGGGTATTTTTAAAGGTGGTCAAATGGAAACTATAGGGGGTAGATTAAAGGAAGAGCGTATTAAACTTGGCTTTAAACAAGAAAAGTTTGCTGAAATGTGTGGGGTAAAAAAAGGCGCTCAAATTAATTATGAACAGGGGAAGCGTAAACCTGATTCACATTATTTGATGAATGCACATCGTATCGGCGTAGATTTAAATTATGTTTTAACAGGTGAAAGTAAGCTTGATGATAACTTAAAACCAATATGGTCTGATAAGACCCACTTGACCAATAAAGTAGATCAAGTTGAACAAATGACTTTAATTACAAGCGTAAACAAAGCATTAACTGCTGTTGGATTAAGTGGTAACGATGAAAAATCAGTGAATAAAATATTACCTATTTATAATAAATTAACGGCAGAAAAACCTTATAACTCACGAGATGCGATAGGTAAGCAACATTTTGATGACATGCTCAAGTTGATTGCTGAACAATTGATTTAAGTCGAGATAAATGGCTATTTGAAGTATTGAAATAGCTTGGATCAAATCATCAGAACCACCCAATGTGCTAAAAACACATTCTTCAGCTTTTATTTCTGATTCAAATGTGTTGAGTTGATATTCAATGGAATCCATTATGCTATTCAAATGAGTACTAGAACCAATTTCTCTTGTGAGTAGATGACTTTTTGTTGGTTAAACGCTGTTATGTGTGGATGGTCATCCCGGTTTTATCATAATTTGGATACATTACATAGTTTTATACGAGTAATCATATGTCAATGCAGTGGCTATTAAATTCCAAATGATGGGAACTTAGGCTTTAACTACAAAAGCGGTCAGATAGTTAAATTATTCCATTTCCGGTATTTTTGTTTACCTTTTTAGATTTTACCGTAAAAAATGTCGATGCATTATCTTTAAATTTCAATTGGTTACAAAGGCGGGTGGACGGTTCTTAGGAGAGCGAGCAGTAGAAATGCTGCTCGCTTATCCGCCAAAAAACGCCCATAGGATGATGTTATATCCTTTATCATCAACAGCTTAGTTGTTACCTTTTTAATTTTCTGATAGATCTTCAGTCAAGTGCTCCATATTTTTACATAACACCATGAATTTTAGGTTATTTTAACTTTATAGTGAACTTATCAAGGAATTGAACATTTAGATGACGACAATACGTCGGTGACATATGGTTAATGACAAACCCATGATTTACATGAGATTATAGTACTCAATCATTAATTTTCAAGATATATTCATGCTCGTGAAAAAAACTATCAACTTAATGTGATGTAAATCAATAGGCTATAGTGGGTGAGTGGACGTTTCTTACCGCTTTTGTAGTTTAACCCAACTTTCGAGATTATAGTCTAAAACTGGAAAGATTTATACGGTGATGATAGTTGCTAGTAATGCTGAAGCTGTGATGATGGCTTGATGAATGGGATGTGATGGTTGATAACTTTGATATGCTGTTAGTGGAGGTATTGAGGGTGAAGACTATTCGAAGATTGACCCACCGATCTCCGATCTGTGGGTAACAATTGAATAGTGATTAAGCTAAGTTTAATTTTTGGCTAAGCCGTCGTGTTACTGTGTTGACTATAATTGGACTGATAAACACTACGCCTTGTAATAAGATTACAATCACTAATTGAACGCTCACATTACTACCTGCGCCGTGATAAAACCATGCATACCCAAGTATAAAGCTGATGATGCACACGATTACATATAACAGGTATGACGGGATTGCTGCTTTGATTTTGATGTTGGTCACATATCCTAGGTAACAAGCACACCACCAGCCAGTTATAATACCGTATGACTCTCTAGCGTCTGAATGCAACATTATAAAATATGCCATACTAAAACCAATGGCCCACCAAGTGGTATGCATAATTACTTTCACTATTTCTTTCGAGTTTATCAATTCCTAACCCTCACTTGAACTTTGCCATCAGGGTCGTTCAATATATCTTGGAGAAGCCTGTTGGTTAATTCGTTGCCAAAAAGTCCACCACCCACATCAATGCAACCAGCGGAACCAGTAATTCCACCACCGTGTATGAAAAAGCCATCTCGCCCATGTGTTTTAGTTCCTTTTGTTGGAACTAGTGGGGCTCGCCAGTCTCCCCAGTCACCACGGAAATTTCTTGCAATATCACCGATAATTCCCGGATTAGTAAGGTCTTTAGTGTGCAAGTAATAGGGGGTCGAGCACCAACAGTACGGGATCGTACGCTAAGAAAAATAGTCCCCTAATTCAATACATTGTAGACAGCTATAAACGGCTAAATATTATGTCTAATTAATCGAAAAGGACCATTTACTAGACATTGTTGTCTCTAAATCGATTTAGGAGACACTAAAAAAAACCTTAGCGTACGTTTCCGGTCGAGTGGACCTCAAACCCCAGTGTACGTTTAGATAATTATTAACATGGCTACTTATGGTACAGAGATCTCTCCTGAACGTATGCCTGTTGCTAAATTCTCTAATATTTGTACGTACTTGTAAAAGCCATGATAACGTTCACAGAGTAAACTCATTTCACCATCAGAAGTAGAATCTATTAACTCTTTAAATTTTGTCATATAAGAAGTTAAGCCAGTTAAAATAGCTAGTTCATCACCATCATGCTCAAGCATATTCATCATCTCTATATGTATTTTCTTCGCTAATTGTACATGCTCGGGTTTTAGCTTTTTAACGAGAGAATTTTCATGAGGCGGTTTGATTTTTCCTGAAATGACGGAATCAATTAGCTCACCTTCGTCCATTGCCAGGATTTTGTCGATAGTATTGTGCTCTATACTTCGAACTAATTTTAAGATTTTCTCGCTATTTGTTTTAAGCTTTGGCAATACTCTGATTAACCTATTAACTTCCTGTGCTTGCTTTGGTGACATTATTTCGTCTTTCCACCGTTTAAACTGCTCTTGAAATATCCATTGATTATTTAATTCATCGGTATAAAGCGTAATTATTCGGTTAACTGTATCATCGTCAAGAATGTGTGGCTTATCCATGACTGGATAAAGAGTTTCAAGCTGTTCAATGCTTGCCTCCAACATACCGTCGATCATATGATTAAATACCGGTAGCATACTAAGGTCTTGCCATTGAGGTTTCGCGTATTTCATTTCTTTAACCACCATTAATTAAGAATGTTACTACAGCTTATTAATAACATCATTTTTAGGTTCTAATGACAATTAGAGGTTAATACTTTTTCAAACCATCTTATTTCCCTTTGTAATAAGGGTAAATTAGCATATTCGAATTTATTGGGATTATTTAGCACTGTAAATAGTAGATCAAAATATAAGTTGGCACCTTATGTATAGCAGCTTACTACCCCTGGTTAGTATATTGGCGAATTTTTGATTTTAGATGAAAAATTTACTGGTATGGTTACTCACTTTTTTTATGGATCGCCCATATTCTTTTGACCTGACTGACACTACATCCCGCAATTGACGCGGTTTGAGTAATTGTTGATCCTGATTTTCTTAACGCGATTATTTGTTTATGCACTCCTTTATTCGCTTGTCTCCCGAGATATTTTCCTGCTTGTTTAGCCAGTTGCACTCCTTGAAATTGTCGTTCTTTGCGTGTTTCATAATCATCACGTGCCATTTGTAGTGCTAATTTAAGCAGCAGTTCCTGGAGTGATTGGGGTCTAAGGTGCAACGGAACAGATAACCTTGTAGGAACAATAAATGTGGATAGAATTAAAAAACATAAGCGAGGTATTATTACGGGGTAAGTCAGGATACGTGTAATTATAGGACATTAGACTGTAGAATAACGGCTTCACCCTTTATCGGGTCTGTACGTAATACGGGTAATTTGTTCACATACGTCTAAAATACAATTTTAAGGCATTGTTTAAAGAGTAAAATATATACTCTTACCAATGGTAATCAGATTATTTGTGAATAATGTTTATTTCAACTCAGGATGCTATCAAATGAATATAAATATTGTGATATATTACTATCACAAATCAAATTATTATGTATCTGATAGTATAATCGTTTGATTTTATTGAGTATCGAATGAGTCTACTCTAAAGATAGATCAAAAGTTATTTGTTATGCTATTTTTATTTGCAAACAGCAAGATCCCTAAATAAGTGCTAATAAATACTGAAATGATACAAATTACACGTATTACGTACTGACGCGTTTATCGCTATTTATCGATGAAGAGTTAATGTTATAAGTTTTCACTTTTAACTTAGTAAAAATATAATAAGATCAATTGATTACCATTGACGATATGCTAAAGCTAAGCTGATTAAATTATATGAATTTTACAATTGGCTAAATATGTATAATATTCATAAGGTTAACGAGTTGTTAGTTCTTCTTTTTCAAATCAATATTTGTGCTGTATGTCAATGATACCAATGGGTACAGAATAGGTTGGTGACAGATCGGGGCGTTAGTCAATTAACCTCAATTTCATCGAGAATCACCTGAAATCGGCAGAAGTGTTTAAGTTACCCTCTAACTCTGTTGTTTTTAAAAAGGCAAATTTTTCCCAAGCCTTGTATTTTAGATGATATTAACTATTACGAGGACCCCTTTAAGACTGCATCTACCGCTTCACTATACTGAAATATAAAATAATGATTGAATTACTTCCAATAAAAAAGAAACACTCTTACGAGCCTTACAGGCCCGCGCTTAAAGGAATGCGGCTTCGCCTTATATTATTTACCTTTTATAGATAAAGGCGTTCGCAAAGCTCAAAACGATTGACCTATCCTTGCTGCCTCTTTCGCTGCGCTTCAGATGCAGCAAGCCCCTATAAACCGGTGTTAAAAACACCTAATTATAGTCTCAACTGTCATCTGAAACCGCATTAACTTATTGCTTCGGATGGTCTAGCGCCTTAACTAACGCTTTAACAAAATGGGCTATTCAAGTGCTTTCAGTAAATGCACCCCTGTTACCAACTGCCCCATTCCACAAATACTGTCTTATAACTTCCACGTGCTTTTTAAAGTGGTCACCGTTGGTCTACCCGTCCCACATGTTATAAGGCGAGGTGCGAAACTCGCGTATTTGTCGCTTCGTACAGCACAAGCTATTGGTAATGTCTCCACGATCGCTTGCTTTGGATGCTCAATCCACTATTTTCAACATAAAAACACCCGCAACACTGAACCAAATGTTTTCTTTATTAGCTAGAAATATTATTTAACGAGCAAACCTAAGCACTTGTTTATTCATACGCACTTAGGTTTGCTCGCTTATAACACCCTATAAAAATTCTTTTTCATAACCTGCACTCTCTTTTTTTTGGCACAACAAAGCCTGTCAGCTTAAGTGAGTCTTTTTGAAAAACGCACGAAAGCCTAACCATCAATCACAATCATAAAGTGATCTATTATTTGGGGATTTCAGACATATTTAAATTATATTTATCCTACAATTAAGCACTTAAGCTCTGTTTTTTAGATACAACTGTTCCTGTAAATGAAAAATAATTTTCAAATACAAGCCCACAAAAACACTAGTCACATTGCAGAAACCAAGAAAGAAGAGAGGAAACAGACGACATGAAATACCGTCATAGTTGCGTTCTTTAAGAATGCACTTTATACTTCCACTAGCTTTAACTAGGTTTTGCAATGTGATTGATCTGACGTGATGTGGTGCTTTAATACATCAACTAAGTTTTTGTACTTCTGTAAATCCTGTAAATCCCGTAAAGGTCTTATCACCAAATAAGAGAACCTTTTCGGGATTTTCTTTTATTTGCCTCACAATAAATTGCCAAGCTTCTATCACTATTTTTCAATCAATTAAATTATAAATGATGGGATAGATCCAAACAGGATCAAATTTACCATTTTTTACAAAAGGATCAAGCTTTGATCGTTAAGTACTACATTTCACCCGTGATTTAGTCAGGCGATTTGTAGTATTTCATCCCAAACGAAGCGAATTGCAACTACCTTTCTACCTTTTTTAATCTCTTCAAACTGCAAATTCATTTCTGTTACTTCGTTTATATTGATTACTGCAGGTTCAATAATTCTGCGCTTCAGATTATTATATATTTTATAAGATGAGCTTTGTTCAATATCGAGTTTGTAGCGTAAATCATCAATATTAATCTCTAACTGTTTATTAGCGAAGCATTCATGTACCCATTTAAGAATGCGCTTGTTAACCTCATTTTTCATACTCGCGTGCCAAAGCAGTGGCATTGAATATTGATCTTTCAAATCATGAATATACGGTAAGATTGCAGGCCAGAAGACAAATCCATACAACCCTTGTTGTACCTTCTTTTTCTTTTCACCAATCCAGCGAAATGCTTTTTCTTCTCCATTTTCTTTAACGTAAACCCATCTTTCTCCTAGTTTATCTATCGCTTTTTTAATATCCTTTACCGCTTCATCCCTCGTAATTTTAAACACATCACAATAATCATTTACACTGAACCAATACTCTCCCCCTGGGTTTATTCCACCATCACGCTCCATTTTCTCCATTACCATTACAAGAACTCTACCTTCATCTTTGCTCATAGAGTACCTAGAATGTGATAGTGTTTTAGATTCAGAGATATTCAAACTTATCATTGGTTTATTTTCTGTCATAGCCGAACCTCTTTTGATTTTTTAAAATACTACCAACTTAATATTATTGTAGTATTAGTCAGTTCTATTTGTCCAGACTAATACTACAAAAGTAACTATTTAATTTTTGTGAGTAGTAATAATTACTACATTACTACTCACGGGCGATTTGTAGTAATAACCATTCCATTACTACCCACGGGCGATTTGTAGTAATAACCATTCCATTACTACTCACGGGCGATTTGTAGT
>JABSOI010000078.1 GCA_013216015.1 Alteromonadaceae bacterium
ACTAAATTAGTAGAATACTTAATATTAGCAAATATTTTGATTTTTTAAACTTACGGTCTTCAAGATGCGACAGAACCGACACAGGAAATAGACAGTAAGTTCCCTAAATAGGCAAAGTTAATCAGTTCCGGTCGATGTTGAAGATATGAGCTAGAAGTTGGATATAAGTGTAAGTAAATTGACCTAGTTAGCCTCAAATACTCACAGAATATGCACAGGAGCATTCATCAGAAAGTTCTGATTATAGTAGGGAATTGCCCAGAGGCTTTGATTTTAAAGGGGAGGAATGGGGTGGCTAAAGGGATTTGAACCCTCGACAACCGGAATCACAATCCGGGGCTCTACCAACTGAGCTATAGCCACCACTGAACTTACTTAAAGCGCCTAGTAGTAAGGCGCGGAGAGTATATTGCATTTATGTATAGATTGACAAGAAAAATCTTCGCTTTTGATTGTATTTATACGCTGTTGACTTAGCCTTACACCATTTGTGCAATTAATCTGCAATTAAGGCTGATTAACTACTGGTTTGCGTGCCTTTCTTCTTATCAATAGTGACTTCATTATTATCTTTATTAACGAGACTCTTTTTAGAATTAGAGCTAGGTAAATGAGAATGTACAGATTGATCTTTATTAGGCATATTATACGCTCTATAAAAACTCACCCCCAAAGATAGCACAGAAACCACTCCCAGTATTATGGATAGTTTAAATCTATTGCTAGATCTTTTGTCAGCAGTGTCAGCTCTAGTTTCAGCTGTGTCAGCTCTAGCTTCTGCTGCTATTGCCCTAACTTCAGCGGCATCAGCTTTATTCTGACTATCTAAATTTTCTTCAATTTTTCGCGTTAAATCATCTGAACAGTTATCAAAATAACTTGCTACCGCCCTTAATTCAGTCAAATAAGTTAACGACTCTTCGTAGTACTCATCCCTGTCTGGCTTAGGATGATTTCTCATCATATCGGCAACTTCGGAAACCCTAGTCTTCTTTGCTGCAAAGTCAGGAACAACATCAGATACAACAACCTGTCCTTTAAAACGCTCGATGAAATCTTTAATTTCTTCTAAGGATTCAACAAGGCCTAGCTCTATTGCATCATAACTTGCACGCTTACAGTGTTTATGAGCTTTTTTTAACTCATCCAACTGTTTTTCTTTACCTTTATGTGAATTATCACAAGAAAGGGCTTTGCAAAGATGGTATCCAAAATAGCGCAGCTCATTTATCGATGGAATATCAACATCACTACCTGATAGTTCAGCTGCCTTTATATGCATCTCAGCAGTAGCATAAGACTTTAATGATTGCTTTAATTGCTCGACATTTTCGATTGAGATAATTGTGCAAGGAAAATCAGCTTCAATAATATTATCTAAAGGATGATGATTACCTTTAGTGTCTTCCGTACAATCGTTGATTATTTTTTCGGGTTCAGAATTGGTTATAGTAGTGGACACGTAAACTTCTTTGTGTTCACAATTGAAAAGGGTTTTTCTTTATATATGGATGAAGTTATGCTTCAGAAAAGTCGTAACTCAAAACAGCAGCTTTACGAGCTTCTTTCTCTTTTTTAGTAACGTAATTGCCACGTTGGATACTAACATTACCTCTGGCATAGCGAGATACGCGTTTCCGACTAGGATCGCTTTCTCTTTCTTTCTTTATTTTAGCTTTAGAGCTCATAAAAAAATCATTAAACATGATGTTCTCTACTATATTTATTTTCAGGTAAGATAGGCCGATATTTTATTTTAAGGCTGTTTAATTATTTGTTTCTACTAACTATTACGTTAACCAATAGCACATTTTTTAATAAAAAGGAAGTCTTTATGATTAATAACATCCAATGTTACATAAGCACCGCACAGTAGGTGCAAATTAAAAACGCCGCGAAATTCTACCAACGTATAATATTTAATCAAATAGTAATTGTGATTACGATTTAAGTTAAATACTCTGATATTGCATTCAAGCCTAATTGATTGAGCTTTACTGTATTTGTGCAATTAATTGGCAACTAAGGGGGTTTATTTAATACCGTTTTGTGTGGTTCTCTTCTTTTAAATTGATGTTTCAAGAAAATTTTTCTTAGCAATTACGTTATTATTAACATTCGAATTTGATAAGTGGGGTTGATCAGGTAATTCTTTATTTGGAATATTGTACGCTCTATACAAATTCACACCAAGAGCGACTACCGCAACCACAGTCATTATAATGCTTATAGTAAATGCTTTACTAGATCGCTTTTGTGCAGTATTAGCTCGTTGTTCGGCTGCAATTGAACTAGCTTCAGCAGTATCGGCTTTATTCTTACTATCCAAATTTTATTCAATTTTACGGGTTAAATCATCAGTACAATTATCAAAACACCTTGCTATTGCCCGTAATTCAGACAAATAAGATAGTGACTCTTCGTAGTATTCATCTCTGTCTAATTTTGGGTGGTTTTTCAGTGAATCAGCAATTTTGGTGATCCGGTTTTTTTAACTGCGAAATTTATAACAACATCAGATACAACAAGATGTCCTTTAAAACGCTCAATGAAATCTTTGATTACTTCTAAAGATTCAACAAGCTCAAGCTCTATGGCATCGTCTGCTTTTGCATAATAGATATTTCTGTCTCTGGCTCATCAAGCATAAGGCTTAACATTCGAATGCTTTGCCCTGACAGTCGTTCATCCCACTTTTCATTATTGTAGCGCATTTGGTCATTCAGTATGGTAGTTGGAAATAGCCGGGATAATTGTGGTTGAAGTTCAGGTAATAATAGAAGAATTGCTTGACCTCCCATTTATATAGGCGAAAGTCTATTGCCTATGAATTCAGCTTATAATTGAAACAGATTAAGCTACAGAACATTGTACTTCTGACTTTTTTAAGGTTTCTAAATATGTAAGATTGAGATAAAAGAGAGTTGTTAGGTCGTAGTCAACAGAATCACAATCCGTGGTTCTACTAACTGAGCTATTACCATCACTGCGGTGTATTTAATTATATTACACTGCTTCAAAGTAATACTAAACAGTGCGCGGTTTATAAATCACGTTATAGTATAATGACGAGATGATTTTACTAAATATTGCTTTTTTTTGTAACATTCAACTGAACTGGTTATTTATTAGGTTTTCGCTATGTCATTAAAAAATATTTCAGCTCAGATTGCTGGGCATAAAAACAAAATTCCTCCGGTAGAATTATGGGATCCTCCCTACTGTGGGGAAATTGATATGCAGATTAAAGCTGATGGTCAATGGCTTTATGGTGGAACAATTTTTAAAAGGCAATCTTTGGTCAGGTTGTTTGCTTCAGTGTTGAAAAAAGAAGAGGATGAATATTTTTTAGTTACGCCTGTCGAAAAGGTTAAGATCACTGTAGATGAGGTTCCTTTTGTTTTAACGCAGTGGCATTGGGTCGACGAACAGCAAACGAGCATGATGGTGAGTACAAATGTTGAGGATGAGTTTATATTGAACGCTGAGCATCCTTTAACAATCTCTGAAGATGGAAGTTTGTATGTTACTGTTCGACGCAATTTAGTGGCAAAAGTGCATCGAAACGTTTTTTACCAGTGGATCGATTTTGCGAAAAAGCAAAAAAATGAGCAGGGCACTGAGTTGGTTTTTTTCAGTGATGCTCATCAATTTAGTTTAGGGTTCATTGATTAAATGTTGTAGTGATTTGTATTAGTAATTAAATCCCCGTTAAATTAATAGTACAATGCGCTGCCTCTTCAATTAGGCATCAATAATCCTGTCGATGATTTGAATAAGCAGGCGATTTGTTATGAAATTTATATTCTCTGTTTGTTATGTTAACAATACAAATCACAACACTTAATATTGATCAAACGCAGTTTTGGCCACTTTATATCAATATCGTTAATTAGCACATTGAATACATTTTAACGCAGCAGGTTGTACCGCTAGCCTTTGTTCAGCAATTTTTTCACCACAATTTAAACAAAAACCATAATTACCACTGTCGATACGGGAAATTGCATTCGATAGTTGATGGATCTCGTTTTTGGCTTCTGATTCTAATGCGTTAAGCACTTCATCATTTTCTCTTTCACCTGCTTGCTCTGACCAATCGGCGTTTCTGCCACTGGCAAAGTCCTGATGAATAGAGGTAACACGTTGTTGAAGTTCAATAATACGTTGAGTAAATTTAGTTTTAAGGTGCTCAGTCATAATTAATGTCCTTTTTGTATACGTAAACCACTTGGATATGTTGTGAAATGGTATTTCCAAGTGGTTCGGTATAGGAATAAAAACTTAATTTATATCGCTGTCCCAGTAGTATGATTAGCGGGCTGAACTTCCACTGACTGATTTGAACATTTAGTCAATAGTTCAACTTGTTAACACACTGATTCTTTCAACAGCGTATTGATGAAGTAAATCAATATCTTTTCTAATCTGGCTACTATATTCGGCTTCTAGCTTCATCCGTTCTAAATCTTGTTGCATACGTTGCTTTTTGACCAGCTCTTTACGCTCACCTAAAATAGACAGATGTTTAATTTTACCGTATAACCCAAATATAGCAGGAAATTCTTGATCTAGCTGCTGGCTGGTCTTTAAAGAGTCTAATAATACGCTTAAACGCCAACAGCCTTCTGAAACATCACATTGCTCTTCTTTCATGGCGCGAGCAATAATAACAATGCTGTCCAGTACTTTTTTATCATGTACTTTCAGTGCTAACTTGTGGGCTTGTTCAGTTTGTTGTTGAGCTTGTGTTTGTTGTTTGAGTAACATTAATAATTTGCCAGCATACAAAGCTAAACTAACAATAATAATGGTGCCAACAATAATAGCTATTAGCCAAACATTTAACATAGCGATGAACCTTATTCGTAATCTGAAAAATTGTCGTTATCAAATTTATCCCAAAGTTCATCTTCAGAGCTGCTTTTTTGTGATGTTAATTGCTCATCATCATCTTCGTCTTCGTCATCCCAGCCTAATTTAGCCCGAATTTCTTGATGACGTTCCATCAAGTTATTAAAATATTCAACTTCTTCTTCCGACAATGTTATGTCGTCTTCTTGCTTGGTTAAAATGAGTTTCAGACGCTCGTCTTGTTCAATGCCATATAATTCTTGTTCTAAAGAATTATCGGGTTCAACAGTTCTAATTGCGGCTATTGGTGATTGTTTTGCTTTCTTTTGTTTGGCCGTATTTATTATCGCTGGTTTGGTTGAAACAGGCGAGCCTAAATTAATAGGTGTTTTATTACCTAAACGAGGATCTTTGTTAATTTTACTCTCTTGACCGGGTAAAGATTTTTGTATTGCTTCTTGTTGACGATTACCGGATTGTTTACCTGTTTTCTTTTTGGGTTTTTTATCTTTAGGGCTAGCTAACTTATCTTTATCTACTTTGATGGCGCCGCTAGAGCCAACACCAGGTTTTCTTGATTTTTTCGTTCGAGACATAAGGAATATCATTTATTACTAATAATATTGCTATTTTACGACAATAAAAGAGATATGGTTAGTTAAAAAAGAAAAAAGCGATGACATTGTCATCGCATTTGGATAATATTGTTGCAGAATTTACCTGCAAAAATAACTGTTCCGATTTTATAAGTGGTTTTCCAAACCTTTAAGGACTTCCATGTAATATACGTTTGATTCCTGTTATTTTTATTTATGTTTCCATACCTTATTTGTTTTTGTCGGTCTTCATGACGCCTTATGATCTATCCCTAAAGTCCAGTGGACTAATATTTTAATCATCATCCTGAAGCCTAGTTAATCATCCTTATTTAAAATGTGTACATTCAATCTGCTGTTAATAACAATATTAAACGTTGAATGTTAAGCCGTTATCCATACGGTAAATTTCCTTTTTATATTTGTTGCTACTTTTTATTCTTGTCTTGCTCTGTAGCTGGCTAATACTTTACGCAAGTTATTTTAAGCAACAAGTTATAAATTGGTTTTTTTTCTTATAAGTAAATAATTGGTTTTTTATCAAGTTGTTTTTATTGGAATAATATAACTTTTTGGGTTGAAAAAAGGTTATATCTTAAAAAAGAATGGCATATGTCTTACAAAATAAATGGCAATAGTATTACATGCTTTTTGTTGGTAATTTGTACGAAAGATACTGTAGTTTATACGAAGGTTTTCGTTTCATTTGTTCTTTTTTATAGGGCGATAGTTATTTGTAGACAGTGATTTGGTGAATGTGATTTATAGAATGTTAACTGGCAATATTTTGCCTATTTTAAAGAAATCTTGAAAAGGAAGTAAGAAAAGGGGAGAGGTAACAGGGATCTAAATGATTGTTAGATCCCAAATTCTGATTAACTAATCTTGTTCATGTAACCAGGCAGCATGTTGAGGGGCTCGTTTTGTTATAGCCCATTCGTCAATCATTGCCTGCGCTACTTCATTTAGTTGCGCAAATTGTTCAGTGGTACCGATATTAGCGGCTAACTCTAAACGATGTCCATTTGGATCGAAGAAATATATCGACTTAAATACGCCATGATTTACGGGTCCTAAAATATCAAGACCTTTTTCTTGTAAATATGCTTTAGCTGCCACCAGTTCGTCTACATTTTCAACTTGCAATGCAATGTGTTGTACCCAGGCTGGCGTTTGTTCATCACGGCCCATTTCTGGTGAGTTGGGCAATTCAAAAAAAGCTAAAACATTACCCATACCAGCATCCAGAAAAATATGCATATATGGATCAGGTGCTTTAGTTGAAGGAACTTCATTTTCGGCGATTGCCAATACTAAATCCATGTTTAACATGTCTTTATACCACTGAGTGGTTTCTTTTGCGTCTTTGCATCGATAAGCTACATGGTGAATTTTTTGAACATTGATCATAATATCCTGCTGGTGTTATTGGCACAATTGAGTGATTTTAAGCATAAAATATCATTATCTTCCAATTTTCAGCTTATTTTTTTAAATAGTCGACGTCACCAATTCACTACAGATGTAATTAAATATTTACATATTTAGCTACTTTCTGTTTCAAACGTTAAATTGTTGGAAATTGGAGAGTTACTGAGTGGCATTGGTGTTATGTCAAAATAATTATTATGCCAAAATTGCGGTTTTATCACAGTTTAGGCAAATTATGGTATGGAATATTATGCCATTCAACTAATGACCGACAATCTGGATGGTTCAGTGTAACTAAGTGTTAGGTTTTTGTTTTATTGGTATTAAATGCGTATTGATTGATTAATACGCTATTGGTTTTTTTTAAACTTGTGCTGATTTTTTATGTATAAATCTTCTACTTTTTCGCGCGCCCAAGGCGTTTTCCGCAAAAATTTCAAACTTGATTGAATGCTTGGATCTTGAGTGAAGCAGCGAATATTAATTTGTTTCCCTAATGCTTCAAAACCGAAATGTTCAACTAATTCTGTTACTAGTGTTTTTAGGGTGATGCCATGCAAGGGGTTAAATGGTTGGGTATTCATTTATTAATCGCTGATTGATAATATGGCGCCAGTATAACATGTTAACTAGTGCCCATCCAGAAACGGACACTATAGCTAGTGCCCATCCAGAAACGAATGTCTACTGCGGACGTCCCACTGGCACAATCTAAACACCACTAGATAAGGTTCTTTAGAATGACTAAACGCCCATATCTTGTAGCGTTTATATTGCACCATTGGATCGCCCTCGCTACGACCCTGTTTCTGGACGGACACTAGCTAGTGGATATTGCTAATTCTCTTTTGTAGCGTACAAACCTAAGGAAAAGCTGAATTTAAATCTTGTGTTCTAACTTAACTGGTGATCGCGGAAATATTCAGACAATTTTTCACTACCGCCAATGTGTTCACCATCAATGAATATTTGAGGCACGGTATCAGAATTGGCGACAGCACGTAATGTTGTGATATTGACATCCTCACCTAGTACTAATTCTTCAAATGTTAATCCTTTTGCTTTTAGTTCATTTTTTGCTCTTGTACAAAATGGACAGCCAAGTTTGCTAAATACCGTGATTGCAGAAGATTGGACGGCATCAGGATTAATATAATTGAGCATGGTATCAGCATCTGAAACTTCAAACGGGTCACCAGGTAAATCGGGTTCGATAAACATTTTTTCGATAATGCCATTTTTAACTAACATTGAATATCTCCAGCTTCTTTTCCCAAAGCCTAAGTCTTTCTTATCAACTAATAAGCCCATAGCTTCAGTGAAATCACCGTTTCCATCGGGTATGAAGCTTATATTTCCGGCATTTTGATGTTTAGCCCAGGTATTCATTACAAAGGTATCGTTAACTGAAATACAAATGATCTCATCAACATTGTTGGCAAAAAATGTATTGGCAAGTTCATTATACCGGGGTAAATGTGATGATGAACAAGTTGGTGTAAATGCTCCTGGTAAAGAAAATACAATAACGGTTTTATCGGTAAAAATTTCATCGCTATTGCGTGAAGTCCAATCGTTGTTTTTTCTTATTGGAAATGAAACTGCCGGGATATTAGTACCTTCTTTATTGTCAAACATAGTTAACTCCATTGGATGTTTATTGAACTGTCGTTCTATTTAAGTTGTTATTAGTTTGAACGGGGTTGTGCATTTAATAAAGTGATTAAATTTAATCATTACAATCGATAAAACAGATGCAAGAGGTGTTTGTGATAAATCTTTTGGGCAAATAGCACAAGCATGTTAAATTAGTCGAGAAGTTGTATATACAATTAAAGGTGTTTAAATGAGTTCAAGTTATTCTTTAAATAAAGGCAAGCTCCCTTTATTAATCAGCATGCCACACAATGGACAGGCTATTCCTGATTATATTACTAAAACCATGACAGAAACGGCGGTAAAGGTGCCGGATACTGATTGGTATATGGATAAACTGTACGACTTTGCTCAAGAACTGGGTGTTTATCTTATTTCTCCTAAATATAGCAGGTACGTTATTGATTTAAATCGTGATCCATCAGGAGATAATTTGTATCCAGGGGCGAACAGTACAGAACTTTGTCCAACTACTGCGTTTGATCTGTCTCCTTTGTATCTTGATGGAATGCTGCCTGACAACATTGAAATTGAGCAACGGGTAAAAAATTATTGGCAACCTTATCATCAGGCAATTGCTGAAACATTACTTTCAATGAAGCAAAAATTTGGTAAAGCTGTGTTGCTGGAAGCCCATTCTATTTTGTCTCATGTTCCGCGATTTTTTGAAGGACAATTACCGGATTTTAATTTTGGTACTGCTGACGGTCAAAGCTGCGGTAAATCATTAATTGAGGCCGTGCATAGTTTAGATTTTTCTCCTTACAGCACCATTACCAACGGCCGATTTAAAGGTGGTTATATTACTAGGACTTATGGAGAACCTGCTAACAATATTCATGCTTTGCAATTGGAGTTATCACAACGCACTTATATGAATGAGCCGAGTGATCAATATAATGCGGAAAAGGCAGGGGAAGTTAAAATCAAACTGAAAAATTTAGTTCAATCTCTAGCGACATATGCGCAAGAACTGAATTAATGAAATAGTAAACAGTAAAGAGAAACATGATGATTAAAATATATGCAGAATCAATTTTATTGACTGACGGCTGGGCGAAACGGCAAACATTAACAATTAATGATGGCATTATTGTGGCGATAAATAGCGGTAAAAGTGAAAATGTAGATCACGAAGTTGGCACTATTATTCCCGGTATGGTTAATTGTCATTCTCATGCTTTTCAACGGGCATTTGCTGGTTTCAGTGAACAGGGTAGCGAAGGTCAGGACAGCTTTTGGACCTGGCGTAATATCATGTACAAGTTTCTAGGTCAGTTAACAGATAAAAATGCGGAAGTCATTGCCAACCAACTTTATATTGAAATGTTGAAAATGGGCTATACCCGCGTCGCAGAGTTTCATTATTTACATCATGATATTAATGGCGATAATTATGCTGAATTGGCTACGATGGCACACGCTATATTCAAGGCCGCACAGCAAAGCGGTATTGGATTGACCCTATTACCTGTGTTGTATCGCCATAGTGGCTTTGGTGAGTTATTGCCTACAGATGGGCAGAAGCGTTTTATAAATTCTGTCGGGCAATTTAATCAATTAGTGAGTGACTGTTATGACTTAAGTAAAAATTACAGCAACACAAATATAGGGATTGCGCCTCATTCATTGCGCGCTGTTGATAAAAATTCTTTAATTGAAGTGGTTGCACATGTCAGATCATTAGATGCCAATGCACCAATACATATCCATATTGCTGAGCAGCAAAAAGAAGTAGATGATTGCCTTGCTCATTATGGCCAGCGGCCAGTTGAATGGTTACTGGCTAATATACCACTCGATTCACATTGGTGCTTAATTCATGCAACTCATATTACTGAGCAAGAGCGCCGGGGTATTATTGCCAGTAAAGCCATTGCTGGTATTTGCCCGACCACAGAAGCAAATTTGGGTGATGGTATTTTTCCAACGACAGAGTTTTTATCAGAGCAGGGAACGTTGGCTATTGGCTCTGACAGTCATATTTCGGTCAACCCCATTGAAGAATTGCGGTGGTTAGAATATACCCAACGACTGATTAAGCAGCAAAGAGCCATTTTAGCTGATGCGAAGCAAGCTTCGGTCGGACAGAATTTGTGGCAGCAAGCTGCAAAGGGGGGCGCACAAAGTACCAATACGAATACCGGAGAGTTAGCCATAGGTAAGCAGGCAGATTTATTAGTCCTTGATGAACAGCAAACCCGGTTATTTGCCAGCTCAGAACAACATCTTCTTGATAGTCTTATTTTTGCCAGTCAGAAGAATCCTGTTCAAGATGTAATGGTAAACGGGCAATGGGTGGTGAGAAATTATCAACATGAGGCAGAACAAGATATAGCGAGTAAATTTGCAGATATTTTAGCCGAGCTTTCCAAATAAATGTTTTTCAGTCAGGTGATCATAATTGCCTGACTGTGCTCGGGACATTTATACAATTTGTTATTAAAAATATTTTTGATATCGAGTAATTGTTTTACACACTTTGCCTAAATTAATCGCATGAAATTTAGGGTTGTTTTTACCTGTTTTACAATAATCTAAATAGAATGTTTCTACTGAATCACGGTTTCGGGTAATTTCCTTTAAATAGTTCACTTCATCTTCAGTAAAGCCATTTAACTCGTTTTTTAAATCAGTATAAATTGTATCCGCTTTTAAGCGAACTTTTGTATCGGTAGCATTTGAAAATGTATCTAATGCTATGGTCATCATTTCATCAAATTTATTATTCACTTCTGGTTGTGGATAAAAATGTAAAAATAATGCGATTGCGACGATTAAGATCAATAATTTTTTCATAGTATGCCGTATAATAAAGCCTGTGCGGACAGAATAATTAATTACGCGTCAATTATCCAAAAATTCGACAATTAAAACACGTGAAAAATGGTCGTCACTCTTTCCTGAGTATTAATTGCTTAATTTAGGATAATACATTGTCCTTTAAAAATATATTGAACATCTTTATTGATTCTAAAAAATATTCGCGAAAAGTCGTGATATTTTTCTTTCCTCAAAGGATTTTTTGTGAATTCAGATGAAAAGCAGAGTAAAGAATCTCTGCGTATTCCCGTAAAAAATATCAAAATACATCAACCAAAAGATTATGGTGCTGAAATCTATAAAGCCCGTGATCAAATTTATGTTCGAAAGGTCAAAGGAGTATTTCAGAAAATACGTAGAAAAATGAATTTTGTGTTTCTTGCATTTTTTGCTCTTTTACCCTGGTTACAATTTAATGGGCACCAAGCGATTCTTTTTGATATCAGTGAACAACGTTTTACCCTGTGGGGGCTTACCTTATGGCCGCAAGATCTCACTTTATTAGCCTGGATTTTTATATTAGGTGCATTTCTTCTGTTTTTCGTTACTACCTTTTTAGGGCGTGTCTGGTGTGGTTATTTGTGTCCGCAAACCGTGTGGACTTTCATTTTTATCTGGTTTGAAGAAAAGATAGAAGGCACGGCAAATCAACGTAAAAAACTAGATGCACGACCAATGGATTTTGATAAATTTTGGCGGAAATTATTAAAACACAGTTGCTGGATATTCTTTTCAGTATTAACAGCACTTACCTTTGTTGGATATTTTACTTCGATGGATGCTGCATTCGTTGATTTTTTCACCTTTAACAGTACTTTTGCCATCGCGGTGAGTGTGTGGTTTTTTGCTTTTTGTACCTATGGTAATGCGGGCTGGATGCGTGAAATCATGTGTTTGCATATGTGTCCTTACGCACGTTTTCAATCAGCAATGTTTGATAAAGATACCTTGACTGTTTCTTATGATTATAACCGAGGTGAAAATCGAGGACCCAGATCAAAAAAAGAAAATCCATCTGAGTTAGGGCTTGGCGACTGTATTGATTGCAGTTTATGTGTTCAAGTTTGCCCTACAGGCATAGATATACGCAACGGTTTGCAATACGAGTGTGTAAATTGCGGGGCTTGTATTGATGCTTGTGATGGCGTGATGGATAAAATGGAGTATCCACGGGGATTAATTCGTTATACCACCGAGCATGAATTACAAGGCAAAAAAGTTCACTTTGTTCGTTCTAAATTAATAGGTTATGCCGTTGCATTGTTGGTGATGGGTTCTTTATTTGTATTTGAAGTAGCTACTCGCATGCCAGTTTCAATGGACATTATTAGAGATCGTATAGATTTAGCAAAAGAAAAATTCAATGGCGATATTGAAAATGTATATACCCTTAAAATACTGAATAAATCACAAACGGACAATGTTTACCGGGTATCTGTGAAAGGCATTGAAAATACTATCTGGCATGGAGAGCAAGAATTCATGGTGAAGGCTGCCGGAGTTTATACCTTACCTATCAGTATTTCAGTTGCACCTTATGAGTTAAAAGAATATATGACAAATATTACCTTTGTAATTAAGCAAATATCGCCCGAGAATGATGTTAGACTCGAACAACAAAGTCGGTTTTTTAATAAGCTTTAAAATTTTAGCTTTAAACAGTTAACTAGTGTCCGTTCAGAAACATGGTCGTAGCGAGGGCGATTCAATGGTGCAATATGAACATTACTAGATATGGGCGTTTAGTCATTCTAAATAACCTTATCTAGTGGTGCACAGACCGCGTCAGTGGGACGACAGCAGTAGACATTCGTTTCTGGATGGGCACTAACTAGTAAGTAACGGAAAAAAATGTCTGAATTTGATTTTAGTTCGCTATCGCCAGATTTAATTCTGGATGGCTTGGAAAGTGTTGGTGTTACTGTCGATAGTGGTTTGCTAGCCCTGAACAGCTATGAAAACCGTGTTTATCAGTTTCATGATTATAACTTAACTAAGTATGTTACAAAGTTTTATCGCCCACAACGATGGAGTGAGGCTGAAATACTTGAAGAGCACACTTTTTCTTTAGAACTTGAAGAAAAAGAGTTACCTATTGTTGCTCCGTTAGTTATTGATGGAAAATCTTTATTTTGTCATCAAGGTTATCATTTTGCAGTTTATCCGTGTCGGGGCGGTCGAATTTTTGAGGTGGATAATTTAGACCAGCTGGAATGGATGGGACGCTTTGTCGGTCGAATTCATGCGGTCGCGGCCCAGAAATCATTTATTCATCGTCCGACATATACGGTTGATGAAATGCTTTATCAGGCTCGGGGAATTATTCTAGAGTCAGGTTTTGTTCCTGATTCATTAACTTTGCCTTTTGTTACCATTTTAGATCAGGTTATTGCAGTGGCGGCAGAGCAATATCAGCCAAAGCATGAAATTCGTTTGCATGGTGATTGTCATGCTGGGAATATTTTGTGGACAGACGCCGGACCTCACTTTGTCGATTTTGATGACTGTCGTATGGGACCTGCGATTCAAGACCTTTGGATGATGCTTTCAGGTGACCGTCAACAACAATTGTTACAATTGGATACCTTATTAACGGGTTATGAAGAGTTTTTTACATTTGAACCTAACCAACTTGTTTTGATAGAATCATTACGCACTATGCGAATTGTGAATTATATGGCATGGTTATGTAAACGTTGGAAAGATCCTGCATTTCCTCGTAATTTCCCTTGGTTTGACAGTGAAAAGTACTGGGAACAACAAATTTTAATTTTAAAAGAACAGATGTCGGCGTTGCAGGAGCCACCATTGAGTTTACTACCTGCTTTAAACTAAATTCAGCTGTCGATTCAAGATCTTACTGTGGAGGCCAGGACAAAACAGTGAGACTTTTATTAGTCCGAGCTTAAGGTTAAAACCCCCGTCTTTAGACGGGTAGCTTTAAGCTAGCTGTGTGTCTATTATTATAGGTATGAAATATCGTACTGGCTCACACACTAAATATAAAATTGAATATCACTTCGTTTGGGTAACGAAGTACCGTTATTGTGTGCTTACAGGTGATCTTGGCTTAAGAGTTCGAGAATTGGTAAGGCAAACTTGTGAACATTTGGAAATAGAAATACTACGTGGTGTAGTAAGTAAAGATCACGTTCACTTGTTAGTTTCTGCACCACCAACGTTATCACCATCAGAAATAATGAGAAGATTAAAAGGACGAACAGCAACAAAGATATTTCAAGAGTTTTCGCATATAAAGAAGCGGTATTGGGGGCAACACTTTTGGGCTAGAGGTTACTTTTGTGTTACATCAGGTGAATTAACCAAAGAAATGATCCAAGAATATTTGAAACATCATTTTGAGCGGAATCCAAATGACAACTTTGAGGTGGAGTAATTGGCTTTAGCCGAAATGCTGGACTTTCAGTCCGCAGTTTTTAACCCACCGTCTTTAGACGGTGGTTGTTAAGTTTTTATATAGCTAAAAAGTATAGTAGTATTGGTATTAATGCGTTAACAAACAAAAATGAGAATAAAAAATGAAAAAAATATTAAGTTTATTAGTTGTATTAATGATGCCGTTACTGGCATTTTCTACAAGCGCTTTTGAAAGTAAATTTGTAGAGGGTAAGCACTATACCCAAGTGAGTAATAAGGCATCAACAAAGGCTGAAGTTCGCGAATACTTTTCATTTTACTGTGGGCATTGTTTCAGATTCGAACCATTTATGGCGAAAATTAAAAAACAATTACCTGAAGGTGTAAGTTTTGAACTTAACCATGTTGATTTTTTACCTGGTGCCTCAAAAAAAATGCAGCAACTACTGAGTAAAGGTTTAATTATCGCTGAACAGTTAGGGTTGGAAAATGAATTAACTGCTGCTGTATTCAAATATATACATGTGCAAAGAGCCGTGTTTACCTCTGAAAAAGACTTGCGTAATTTGTTTATATTAAATGGTGTTGACGGCGACAAATTTGATAAGTTATTGAAAAGCTTTAGTGTAAACAGTAAAGCCAAATTATATAGAAAAAATCAAGATGACATGTCTGCTAAAGGCGGCTTAACAAGTGTGCCAACCGTTATTGTTAACGGTAAATATCGCATTAATAACACTGCTTTAGATAAAGATAACTTCGAAAAAGATTATAAAGATTTAATTAAACACTTGTCGTCTTTAGATTAATTGATGCTATACCCAAACTACTTGGACATATAAATTAGAATATAAATGAAAAAATTATTAAATTTATTAGCTGTATTATTAATACCATTGATGGCCTTTTCGTCATGTGCCTATGAAAGTAAGTATCTTGAGGGCGAACACTACACCAAGGTGAGCGATAAGGCTTCGACTAAACCAGAAGTACGCGAATACTTTTCATTTTACTGTGGGCATTGTTTTCGATTTGAACCATTTATGGCGAAAATTAAAAAACAATTACCTGACGGAGTGAGTTTTGAACTTAATCATGTTGATTTTGTACCGGGTGCCTCAACTAAAATGCAACAACTACTGACTAAAGGTCTAGTTGTTGCTCAACAGTTAGATATGGAAGAGAAATTATCCGCAGCTTTATTTAATCATTTACAAGTGAAAAGAGCAGTATTTACTTCAGAGAAAGATTTACGCAATCTTTTTGTATCAAATGGAGTTAATGGTGATAAATTTGATAAATTAATGAAAGCTTTTAGCGTGAATAGCAAAGCTAAATTGTTCAAGAAAAATCAAGATGCACTGACTGCTACTGGCGGTATTACAGGTGTGCCAAGCGTTATTGTTAACGGAAAATATCGTATTAATAACACAGCTTTAGATAATAATAATTTTGAACAAGATTATAAAAATTTAATTAAGCATCTAGTATCCTTGGATTAAACAACTTTAAATTCTTGACTGGTGATGTCTGCTAGTAAGTAAGTAAGTAAGTAAGTAAGTAAGTAAGTATCTAAGTAGTTAAGTACTTAAATAAAGAAAGGAGCTCAGGCTCCTTTTTTGTGAGCATTGGTAAAAATTATGACATGGCGAACAACACTTGATTGGCAAACAGCCAAACAACGGGCAAGTATATTAAAGGAAATAAGACATTTCTTCGAAACTCGTAATGTAACTGAAGTAGAAACGCCGCTATTGTCTCAAGGCACGATAACGGATGTACACTTAGATGCAATGACGAGTCGTTATGATTTTCTGGCAAATTCCACCTCAGAACAATCTACGACCTTTTACTTACAAACATCGCCAGAGTTTGCAATGAAACGTTTGTTGGCGTCGGGTTATGGTTGTATTTTTCAAATTTGCAAAGCATTCAGACATGAAGGCTACGGTAAACACCATAATCCAGAGTTTTCTATTTTAGAATGGTATCGGCTGGGTTTTGACCACTTCAAGCTAATGAATGAAGTTGGAGAGCTTTTACAATGTATTCTTCAATGTGATCAACCAACGCAAATAAGTTACCAGGATGTTTTTATAAAACATCTCAATATTGATCCATTAATTGCTACCCGTGAGGAATTACTCGTTATTATTGATGAACATAATAAGTTGAGTGATTGGCTTTTACATGAACATGATCTTGATACTTTATTGCAGTTTGTATTTTGTGAACTAATAGAGCCTAATATTGGAAAGAAATCACCTTGTTTTGTTTATAATTTTCCAAGTTCACAAGCTTCATTGGCAAAAATAAGTAAGGAAGATTCAAGGGTTGCAGATCGATTTGAATGTTATTATTTGGGTATAGAGCTTGCGAATGGTTTTCATGAGTTAACAGATGTAAGCCAGCAGTTACAGCGGTTTGAACAAGATAATATCAAGCGTGTGGCAAGTAAATTACCCGTTAGACCTATTGATAATTCTTTTATCAGCGCTTTGGAAAATGGTTTGCCTCAATGTTCTGGAGTAGCTTTAGGCATTGATCGTTTAGTTATGTTGGCTTTACAAATTGAAAATATAGAGCAGGTATTAACCTTTCCAATTGAACGCGCCTGAATGCGACGTTGGCATTTTGAAAGCAATTGGTTCCATCGGTTTCAGGTTAATGCAATATGTTTTAAAAATGAAAAGTGGAGGCACTATGCCCGAGAGGTTTGAGTATAGTGCTGATCCAAGTTTATACATTTTGTTTGTTATTTTTTCTAAAGTAAACTGTTATAAGAAAACTGTTATAAGTAAACAGTTACAAGTAAATTTAGCGAAAGAGATCATCTAAATCGTTCATTGACATACCATCAAATTCAAAAGAAAGGGCTGAAACTACGTTGGTCGTAACGCTCAGATAATATTTGTTTCAGTGATTTCACCGTTTTCACTTCATCAATTATATAACGTAGCGAAGTTTGAGACTCTTCTAAATCAGCGATATGGCAGGCAATATTTCGGTCGATATTTTTTTTGCCACGTCCGCCTAGTTTTTGCCAAATCATGCTTGGCAAACCATTATTATATTTAATATCCCGATTTTCCTGATCTAAAATCCTAAGTTTTTCATTCAGCAAAGACAGTAATCCTGCCGATAAATCTTCGTCGCTGCCGTCAAATAATGTTAACTCGCTTTCAGGCACATATTGATGAAACATAGAAATAATTGAAAAGGCATCTTTATTTTTTTTCGCGGTAACAAGTTGTGCCATTAACTTGCTTTTTTCCTCTTTTAAGTGAATATTCGTTTCTTTGTCTGGGTGTAAGCGATTGGCGAGAATTTTATATAATTTATTCAGCTTACTATTGTTAAATATAGATTTGAGCTTATTTTGTTGCTTGATTTGTTTATCTGTATGTTGCTGATTAAAATAATTTTCATAAAAATTATCGTATTCATTATCATTATCATTATCATCTTCATTAAAAAACGGATCATTTTCAAATTCAGACGTATCATTTTCTTCTTGTTGACTTTGCATAAACTCTTGCAAATATTGTTGAAACAAAGCAGGATCACGAAGGAAATCAATTAATTTTTCTCTAGTGAACTTGTGTTTATCACCAAATATTTCTTCAACGACTTCACGCACGCCCTTGAGATCGTGTTCGTTAGGTACAAAGTCATCACCTAGTTGTTCTGTGTGATTACGCAGAACTTCAGCGTATGCTTGGTGTAGTTTTGATGTAAGTTCTGCATCCTTAAACGGGTTGGAATCTAATGTATCCAGATTTGACTCTATCCACTCTTGCAATTCCTCCCGTTGCCACTGGGTAAAGGATTTACGCGGCATAAAAGTCATTAAGTGTTGAGTTTCTTTTCCAAGCAATTCAATTAATTTCTTTTCTTCAGGTAAAACTTCATCTTGAAAGGTTTGATAGAGCGAATCTATTTTTGTTTTAAAGTTATTATTGCGTTTTTGTTTCTTTTCTATTTCTAACCATTTTTTGGCAAAAGGAGTTGTTGGGTTTTGTGCTGTGGTATTTTTACTGCTTACTTGAATGAACATGGTAACCTTCTAGAAAATAATTGCTTAATCGTTGTTATTTAACTATTGTTATTTAACTATGGAGAAGTTGACGCATAGTTATGTCATGTTTGAAGTCGATTACTTCGATTTATCTCCTTCTGTTCAGCATTGCGTTTAATTATCAGTTCGATTGAGCGAACATTTTCAGGGCTATTTTTACTCTAGTGTTTAAATAAAGCTCTTCAATATATTCTTACTACACTCTGGCTATACTATGGCTATACTATGGCTATACTCCGGCAAAGAAAATTTCCAAGGTTCCTGTTTATAATTGGCCAAACCACCATTTTTTTTGTGGCTGAGACCATGCTCCCTTGCTATCTGCACTTGGGCATGGGATAGGTGGAATTTTTTCTTGCCTCAATCCATGGTTTTAATTTTTGAGGAATGAAACCAACTTTTACCATTTATATATTCCCCAGACTTTTACCATCATCAAGTTATACTCATTATTTATTCATCAACGGTTTGTTTAACTTTCAATACTTAAGTCTTTAAGTTTTCTTGTTAATGTATTTCTGCCCCAACCTAGAATTTTAGCTGCTTCTTGTTTATGGCCGTTAGTGAAATCCAGTGCGCGTTCAAGCATTATTTTTTCAAATTCTGGTTGTACCGAATCAAGAATTGCAGTTTTTCCGAGTGATATTTGCTCGTCCATCCAAAGTGATAATGCCGACTGCCACGAAGAAGTAACGTTACTGATCTGTGGTGTAATAGTGGATAATTCGGCTGGCATATCATCAATAATTATTTCTTGTCCACTGGCCATTACTGTGAGAAATCTACAGATATTTTCAAGCTGCCTGACATTACCCGGCCATTTGCATTGTTTGAGGAAATTAAGCGCCATTTTACTTAATGTTTTTGGTTCAACACTTAGTTCATTTGCGGCTTTATTGAGAAAGTGTTCAGATAATAGGGCAATATCTTCTATTCGTTCACGTAAAGTGGGAATGTGTATTCGAATGACGTTTAAACGGTGAAATAAGTCGTCTCTGAATTCACCAATATTAACTCGTTCTTCCAGATTTTGATGAGTTGCAGCGATAATTCTTACATCAACTTGGATTGGAGAGTGTCCACCAACGCGGTAAAACTTGCCGTCGGCAAGTACTCTTAAAAGCCTTGTCTGAATTTCCAGAGGCATATCGCCAATTTCATCTAAAAAGAGTGTGCCATTGTTCGCTTGTTCAAATCTACCATGTCTGATCGCATTGGCGCCGGTAAAAGCGCCTTTTTCGTGTCCGAATAATTCAGATTCAATTAAGTCTTTTGGAATAGCTGCCATATTCAGCGGAATAAAAGGAGCGTTGGAACGAGGGCTGTGCATATGAAGGGCATGAGCGACAAGTTCTTTACCTGTACCAGACTCACCGTTAATCAATACACTTATACTGGATCTGGACAATCGGCCAATAGCACGAAATACTTCCTGCATAGCGGGAGCTTCACCGATTATTCCCACGGAGGCGGGTGATGCATCTTTACTTTTACTCTGCTCGTTTTGTTCTCGGGCATGGGTAAGTGCACGTTTGGTTAAAACAACGGCATCATCCATATCAAAAGGTTTTGGTAAATATTCGAATGCACCACCTTTATAGGCATTAACTGCACTATCAAGATCAGAATGTGCTGTTATGATAATCACAGGAATATTCGGATGTTGATCGCTGATAGTTGCTAACAGTGACATACCATCAATATCAGGCATTCTGATGTCTGAGATAATAACTTCAGGTTGTCCATGATCTAAGGCTATGAGCAGGTTATTAGCTGAGTCAAATGAAGCCGTACTTATATTGTTATTTGAAAATGCTTTTTCCAGTACCCAACGAATAGAACTATCATCGTCTACAATCCATACTTGTTCATTGTTCATAGGGGTTTCTCTTTGCTATTCTTGTATAAAGAACTGTTGTTTACAGAAAAGTTGTCTAAAAAAGGTAATAAGATAATAAATTCGGTGCAGCCTGGCCGGCTTCGGCATGAAAGTTTACCCTGGTGCTGATGTATTAATGTTTGTGAAATAGATAAACCAAGGCCTGTTCCATTATCGCGTCCCGAAACCAAAGGGTAAAATAAGGTATCTTGAATGTTTGCCGGAATTCCGGGGCCATCATCAATAAGGCTAATTTGTACGGATAATTTTATTTTTTTCCCGTTAATTGTCTGATTACTTGCAATGCGAGTTCTTAAAGTGATATTGCCAGTAACATTGATAGCTTGTATAGCATTACTGATAATATTTAAAATGGCTTGTTGAAGTTTGTCTTCATCGAAAGTCATTTCAGGAATAGAAGGATCGTAATCACGTATAAATTGAATGTTTTTGGGATTATTACAGCGAATTAACTTATATACTTTTTCCAGGACCACATGAACATTTTGAGTAGTCATCTTTGGTAATTGATTAGGTCCTAATAGACGGTCGACCAAACTGCTCAGACGATCTACCTGCTCAATGATCATCGAGGTATATTCCTGCTGTTCGGTGGTTATTTCTTTGTCTAACAATTGCGCAGCACCACGAAGGCCTCCTAACGGATTTTTTATTTCATGTGCCAAGCCTCTGATCAAATGTCTTGCTGATTCCCATTGTTGTTGTTGGAAAGCTTCAGCACTAATTTTTTTTTGTTGATCTACCTGTTTGAATTCTAGTAGAACATGCGGTTTTCGATTAAAATCTACTGAAGAAGCTGTCATTTCGACAGTAATATGATAACCATCAAAAAATTCTAGAATGACATCACTGTCAGAAAATTCCTGACCAGATGAAAGCACAAGGTTCAATCGTTCATTGTTGATAGAAGTGGAATTAAAAACTTCAGCAAATGACAGGCCTGACAGTTTATTTGAACTTTTAATCAATAAAGCTTCGGCCGCAGGGTTCACGTATTGAATATTCAGTTTATTATCAAGTACAACTACAGCGGTTACCATTTGAATAGGTAATTGCTGCTGGTAACTTAATTTATGTTGTTCTAATTCATTATTGCTGTGCAATAGATACCTCTGCGCACTAATGTGGTGCATGGTTAAATTCAGTAAAATTAACTATCATATATCCAAGCTACTCGCGCTTGCTGAAAGCTACATTCCTAAGTAGTTGGGTATAGTGTAATTTACTTTTTCTTATATGCATCCAATTAGGGTGAAAATAGCTTGCGCTAAAGCGTTATCTGGCTTTAATAGCGGATGCTCGGTGCATGTAAAATGTAATTACTGATGATGAAGCAATAACCTTGCCTGTTTGATCGAGTAGATCCATTTTGATTTGATGTTGCCCCCTATCCACGTTACGCAGGGCAAATCTAGCATGATTTTGCGGTTTTCCGTAAGGTCTACCATCAAGGTTTAGTTGAATATTTAACCCGCTTTTAAAAATGGGTTTTATTCGACCTGTGATATGAACAGAACCGGTATTATCTCTAACTGTGGCATTATTTTCAGGTTGGGTAATATCAAGGGTATAATTGTTGTCTATTATTTTAGGTTTGATATCCAAAATAGAGGTGTTTGTGGAAGGCATGATGTTAGCTTGGTTTTTTACACTGACTTCTTCTGCACCTGCACGTGGACTGTCAGAAAATACCAACACGCCTTTTTCGTTTTTCCAGACGTAAACTTTATCGGAGGCTGCTGACACTTTTATTGTCAGTGATACTGTCAGTAATATTAATAGCAAGGTGGTAATAAAAGTTTTAAGCATAGCGGTACCTTATAAATATTTTACCTCGTAGGTAGAGCACTAAGTTATCCAATATTGGTTAAATAAGCTACAAAAAAAGTCCACCGAAGTGGACTTTTTAGTTCTAAGTTATAAAAAAAACAGTAATGTTGATTTTATACGCTGTAGTACATTTCAAATTCTACAGGGTGAGTTGATGAGTTTAACTTTTCAACTTCCTCACGTTTAAGACCAATATAAGCATTGATCATATCTGTATCCATAACACCACCAGCAGTTAAGAAATCATTGTCAGCTTCTAATGCGTTAAGTGCTTCTTCAAATGATGCAGCTACTTTTGGGATCGCTGCTGCTTCTTCAGCTGGCAGGTCATACAAATCTTTATCCATAGGATCGCCAGGATGAATTTTGTTTTTAATACCGTCAAGGCCAGCCATTAACATTGCTGAGAATGCCAGGTAAGGATTCGCCGTTGGATCAGGGAAGCGAACTTCAATACGCATAGCTTTTGGTGAAGGTACCATAGGAATACGGATTGATGCAGAACGGTTACGTGCTGAGTAAGCAAGCATTACTGGTGCTTCGAAACCAGGAACAAGACGTTTATATGAGTTGGTAGAAGCATTAGTAAACGCATTTAGTGCTTTAGCGTGCTTGATGATACCACCGATGTAGTAAATAGCCATTTCGGATAAACCGCCGTACTTGTCGCCAGCGAATAAGTTTACGCCATCTTTAGCAAGCGATTGATGCACGTGCATACCAGTACCGTTATCACCAACAAGAGGTTTAGGCATGAAAGTAGCTGTTTTACCGTATGCGTGAGCAACATTATGAACAACATACTTATAAATTTGCACTTCATCAGCTTTTAATACCATAGTATTAAAGCGACAAGCGATTTCGTTTTGACCAGCAGTTGCAACTTCGTGGTGATGAGCTTCAACAACCAGGCCCATTTCTTCCATGATTAAACACATGGCAGAACGTAGGTCTTGTGAAGAGTCTACAGGAGCAACTGGAAAGTAACCGCCTTTAACACCAGGGCGATGCCCAGTATTGCCGCCTTCGTATTCAGTACCTGAATTCCAGGAAGCTTCTTTATCATCAACTTTATAGAATGAACCACTCATGTCAGAGTGGAAACGTACGTCATCAAAAACGAAAAATTCAGGCTCAGGACCAATTAATACTGTGTCAGCGATACCAGTGCTACGCATGTACTCTTCAGCGCGTTTAGCCACTGAACGGGGATCTCTGCTATAACCTTGCATAGTAGTTGGTTCAACAATGTCACAACGAATGTTTAAAGTAACTTCTTCAGTAAACGGGTCCAATACAGCACTGGCAGGAACTGGCATTAACACCATGTCTGATTCGTTAATTCCTTTCCAACCTTGAATTGATGAACCATCAAACATTTTTCCGTCTTCGAAGAAATCTTCATTAATTTGGTGATGAGGAAGAGAAACGTGTTGCTCTTTACCTTTTGTATCGGTAAAGCGAAGATCAACAAATTTGACGTTGTGTTCTTTAATTATATCGAAAACTGCTTGTGACATTGGGTGTCTCCAGTATTTATTGTTCAAAGTTTTAAAATAGAATGTATCTTGTCATTCTATAATTGTTATTTAATGAGCGAAAATCATGCCAAGGGTGAAGGTGTTGATAATTAATGAAATTATAGTTTATTTAAATGTTTTGTGCACCAATATGGTGCGATGTCTGCTTGATTGTGGTGCGAGTGCTGATTATAAACTTAGCCCAGTTACTGATAAAATCAATTTAAAAATCAGTTCTGTTTCTTTGTTGGTGTAACTACTGTAGAATTTGCGCCCAATTATAGTCCTACTTTTTAAAAGAAAGTTTAAAAGTGAGTAAAACACCAGTGTTAGATAAATTACGTAATATCGCCATCATCGCCCACGTCGATCATGGTAAAACGACTTTAGTAGATAAGTTACTTGATCAGTCAGGTACTTTAGATTCACGTGCCGGTCATGATGAACGAGTTATGGACTCGAATGATATCGAAAAAGAGCGTGGTATTACTATTTTAGCCAAAAACACCGCGGTCAATTGGGGAGACTACCGTATAAATATCGTAGATACTCCAGGCCATGCCGATTTCGGTGGTGAAGTTGAACGTGTAATGTCAATGGTTGATTCTGTGCTGTTAATTGTTGATGCACAAGAAGGCCCAATGCCCCAAACGCGTTTTGTAACACAAAAAGCATTTGCTCAAGGTTTGAAACCTATTCTTGTTATCAATAAAATCGATAAGCCTGGTTCTCGCCCTGATTGGGTTATGGATCAAGTATTTGATTTATTCGATAAGTTAGGTGCTACTGATGAACAGTTAGATTTTAAAGTGGTTTATGCTTCTGCATTAAATGGCTGGGCATCACTTGAAGAGGGTGTTATCGGTACTGATATGACACCGTTATTTGATACCATTATCAGTGAAGTTCTTGCGCCGGATGCCGATACTGAAGGCCCGTTTCAAATGCAAATTTCACAACTTGACTATAGCTCTTATATGGGAGTAATTGGCGTTGGACGTATTACACGTGGTAGCGTTAAACCAAATCAGCAGGTTACTATTCAATGTGCCAACGGTAAAGTGCATAATGGAAAAGTAGGTAAAGTTTATGGATACTTAGGGCTTGATCGTAATGAAAGTGAATTAGGCCAAGCTGGCGATATTATTGCCCTTACTGGTTTAGGTGAATTGAAAATATCAGATACTGTTTGTTGTCCTACAGAAGTTGAAGGATTACCCGCATTATCTGTTGATGAACCAACAGTAACTATGACCTTTCAAGTTAATACTTCGCCATTTTGTGGTAAAGAAGGAAAATATGTAACTTCAAGAAACATCAAAGAGCGTTTAGAGAAGGAATTAATTCATAACGTTGCACTTAGAGTTGAACCAACAGATGATCCTGATAAGTTCAAAGTATCAGGTCGTGGTGAATTACATTTAGGCATATTGATTGAAAATATGCGCCGTGAAGGTTTCGAGTTAGCCGTATCCCGTCCTGAAGTTATCATTCGTGAAATTGATGGTGAAATTCAAGAACCTTATGAAACGGTTACTATTGATGTTGAAGAACAGCATCAAGGTCCAATCATGGAAAAAATGGGTATACGTAAGGCTGAATTAACGGATATGGCGCCTGATGGTACTGGTCGTATTCGTATGGATTTCATTATGCCAAGTCGTGGTTTAATTGGTTTCCAAACAGAATTTATGACATTAACATCTGGAAGTGGTTTGATTTATCATACTTTCTTCGAATATGGTCCGCATAAAGGTGGTGAAATTGGTCAGCGTAAAAACGGTGTAATGATCGCCAATGCTACTGGTAAAGCCTTGACAAATGCTATCTTTAACTTACAAAGTCGTGGCCGCATGATGATTGGTCATGGTCTTGAAATTTATGAAGGACAAGTTATCGGTATTCATAGTCGTGACAACGATTTAACGGTAAATGCCCTTAAAGGTAAGCAGTTAACTAACGTGCGTTCTTCTGGTACTGATGAAGCACAAGTATTAACACCGCCAATTTTGATGTCTTTAGAGCAAGCTTTAGAGTTCATTGATAATGATGAATTGGTGGAAGTGACGCCAGCAAGTATTAGAATTCGTAAAAAATTCTTAAAAGAAAATGAGCGTAAACGTGAAAATCGCTCGCTTAATTAATTTTTTAAGTAATACCAGTTACATTAATTAGTGCCATTGGTATAAGTATTTTTACTGAAAAAAAACCGTTTGATAGATTATCAAGCGGTTTTTTTATGTCTTAAAGTACTGGGAGGCTGGTTTTGTACTTTTTGGAGCGCCTATCGTTGATAGTTTTTAAAAGAATATCTATTGAGTGTCAGCATGATAACGTGCAGCGTCGATAATAGACCATAAATGAAAAGCTACTGCTAATATAGCTGGAAGAACTAACCACGCAAGGGCGTAGCCACCAACACAAACGATGGCAAAAATTAATGCAGCAAGAATTCTTCCTTGAACCAATTGGCCTAAACCAGGGAAAAAAACATTACATATAGCGGCAATTACATTACCCCCTGAACCTTGTTTTGACATAATAAATCCTTATTTTTAATAAAACCTATATAATTTAAGCCATTGTCAACGTTAATACCATTAGCATTAAATAAATGATCAATATTCAATGAGGATAAATCGCCAATAGCAAGGCGCCTGATTGACCAATAGCCGGCTATTGGGATTGAAGACAACGCAGCTAGTGGTGATTTAGACCATTTGAAGATGATCACTTATTTAGTGCGATTGGTATAACAACTAATTATTGAACAACTATTTCAACTAGCTTGAGTTTATCAACCTTTCTATCATAGTATAATGATACCTAATATAGGAAAAGTGAATTGTTAAAAAATATGAATATACTGCAGAGAATTATGGAATTTCAATGGAAAGTTAACAGCTTGGCTTTTGCAAAAGATTTTTTTCGGCTTTTACACCGAGAGCAGATTCATGTCAATGCAGGCTATCTCTCATATGTAACCTTGATGTCATTAGTGCCTTTATTAGTCGTGATGTTGTCAGTGATGACAGCTTTTCCCATTTTTGCTGATTTACGTCTGACGATTGAATCTTTTGTTTACAGTAATTTTGTGCCAGCGGCAGGAGTTACTATTCAGCAGCATATTTCCGAGTTTGTTAAAAATGCGAGTCATATGCCTGCCGTAGCGATTTCTTTTTTATTTCTGTTTGCATTATTGTTAATTTCAGCCATTGATAAAACGCTGAATAAATTGTGGCGAGTAACGCAAAAAAGGCGCATGGTCACCTCTTTTTCAATGTATTGGATGGTGCTTACGTTAGGACCTGTGTTGGTTGGTAGTAGTATTGCAGCTACGTCTTACCTCGTTTCGTTAATCTCTGTTGGTGACTATGACTTTTTGGGAATATCCTATGTTTCTTTAAGGCTATTACCTGTATTTGCTTCTATATGTGCCTTTTTAGTTTTGTATCTTGTTGTACCTAATAAAAATGTTCCCTTTAAATTTGCCTTAGCTGGCGCTGTACTTGCTGGTTTATTATTCGAACTGGCCAAAAAAGGTTTTGCCTTATATATAACTCAGCTTCCATCTTATGAAGCTATTTATGGTGCTTTGGCAGGTATCCCTATTTTGTTTCTTTGGGTATATTTATCTTGGTTAGTTGTGTTGATTGGGGCTTTGTTTACGGTGTCTCTGGAAAATTATAAATTTAAGAGTGAAAAAAATGAGGTTGAAAATACAGAAAAAAATCAAAATAAGGACTAAGCTTACTTATTCCCAAATGCCATTGGAAATGTAGCGAGGATAGAACTTGTGTCGAGAACATTATTTCCAAAAATTTCTGTGTATCAACAAGAATATTTAGATGTTAACAATAATCATCAGCTTTATTTAGAACAATCAGGTAATCCTGACGGTATTGCCGTGTTATATCTTCATGGTGGACCTGGATCTGGCTGCTGTGAAAATCACCGGCGTTATTTTGATCCTGATAAATACCGAATAATTCTTTTTGACCAACGAGGCTGTGGTCGTTCGAAACCTTCACCCAGTATTATTGATAATACCAGTTCAGAGCTTATTAATGATGTTGAGCTTATTCGTCAACATCTGGGTGTTAAGCAATGGTTGGTTGCCGGAGGAGGTTGGGGTGGCACCCTGGCATTGCTTTATGGAATTTCACATCCAGACAGGGTGAATGGATTTATTCTTAGAGGAACTTTTCTGGCGACATCTTCAGAGCTTGACTGGTTGTATAAACCTCGTGGCGCACAATATTTTTATCCTGAATATTATAAAAATTTTATTAACCATTTACCTGAGACGAACAAAGATAATCCTTTGCTTGGTTATTATCAATTATTGACCTCAGATAATGAAGTGGCTGTTATTTCTGCCAGTAAAGCATGGGCATTATGGGAAATTCGTTTATCGTCGATAGAACAGAATAATATTGGTATTGCACAAGTGCGTGATGCACATCAAGCTTTATGTATGGCGAAAATTTCCAGTCACTTTTTTAGTCAAAATTGTTTTATTGAAGAAAACTATATACAGAAAAATATTACAAAAATTGCTGATATTCCGGCTATTTTCATACATGGGCGTTATGATATGGTCTGTCAGTTATATAATATTAATGTATTAGTAGATGCGTGGCAGAATTCACAATTACAAATACTACCTGGCGCTGGGCACAGTGGTTTTGAATCACAAACAATTGATGCTTTTTGTAAAGCGACAGACATTATGGCTCAGTTCTTAAAGGAGCGTGAATCTAATAAATAGGATAAGAGAAAATAATGATAGCGTTAATACAACGAGCTAGTGAAGCCAGCGTAACGGTTATTAACCAGATTATTGGCGAGATAAAACAAGGCTTGTTTGGTTTTAACGCGTCCCCTATCCGTCCCCCATCCGTCCCCTAATACAGTAGTTTTGTTTTTAGGGAAAAGCAGTAGTTTTTTAGTCGGTGAAATGTAATTTATGAGATGAATTAGTTATTATTTAAACTATCAATTTCGGAT
>JABSOI010000008.1:0-5769 GCA_013216015.1 Alteromonadaceae bacterium
TGCCTCGAAAACGGTAAACCATTCGTAAAATCTAGTAATTATCATGAATGAAGTCATTCTAGGTTTAACTTCAATTATAATTTGCAAGATTGCTTTACTTATGTCCTTCTATAAATTTTCTCTTTATAAAATGGCTGGCCTAGTTAATTTCATTAAATTAAAACACAATGACTATCAGTACCTACTGCATGAAGAGTTAGTAAAGATACATGGTAAAGAAAACGTTGGCACTGAAGTTAGCGTTAATGGAACTAGTATTGACCTTGTAGTAAAGAAAAATGAAGATGAATACTGGTTCTATGAAATTAAAACCGCTTCAACTGCAAAAGCTTGCATTCGACAAGCATTGGGGCAGATATTTGAATACTCATATTGGCCTGGCCATCAGAAGGCTAAAAAGCTGATAATTGTAGGTAAGCCTATCGCAGACAAAACTGAAATTGAGTATGTTGAATATTTACGAAAGACCTTTGATATTCCCATTGAATATCACTCAATCGATACTTAACAAAATCAAAAGTCAGATTCAGGAAGGTATTTTTAAGCATTGAAGAAATTTAGCTTATGGTGAAGGTATGCGGATACTTTTAAATTTATCATTATTATCTGAATAGAAAACTAATTCATTCCCCATGATTTCGCAGATGGTTAAGTTTGAATATTCAGACTCTGGTTGAATATTCATAAAGACTTGATTTCCTAATATGATAGGCATCTTAACTTCAGAGTGCCCCGAAATAATACACCTAATATTCCTAGTTATTTTTTCAATGCTTTGTTCGAGTGTTTCGCGTCCATTTATAATAGATTTCATATTGGCATCTTTTAGTTCTTCGTCCTGAGCTATAGGCCAAGCATTAAAGGGATATTCGGCATGTATGACACCTAAATTACCATTCTGGGTTTCTACAGTTAAAGTAAGCGGCTGATATTTTAATATAGTACTAGCAGCATCGCATATTTCGTCTTCAGTAAGTTCAAGCGACCACTCTCCGCCATTTCTAAACCATAGAGCTTTCCAATAAGAACTTCCTCCTGAAGCTTCTAATAGAAAGTTTTCATGGTTACCTAAAGTAGAGAAAAACCAGGGTTCGTTTAGCAGGTTTAAGCATTCATGTGATTTTGGCCCACGATCAATTAGGTCTCCGGTAGCGAATAACCTATCAGCTTGATAATTAAACTTGATACTTTCCAACAGCACTAGAAGCTCATCATACCTTCCATGAATATCTGCTATAAAAAAATCTTTACCCATATAGTTTATGGAATGAAATTTATGTATCAACTGTTTAAAGTGACCCTTCATGTAAATCCACAACTCTTATTTAACAGTGATACATCATAGTTCGCCAACCATTCAATGGAAAGTGATTTTCTTTTATTTATTAACTATGTAACATTAAATTCGCACGGTAACACACCTAACGTTACCGTGTAGATTTAATGTTACATAGTTGTTTTTAAAAGAATTAACTTGTTTTTATCATTTTTGCACATCAAAAATCAATCGTAACATTGAATTTGCACGGTAACAGTGGTAGTGTTACCGTGCAAATACAATGTTACTTAGTTGAATATTATGAATTTTATTACTGAAGAAGATGTTTTTAAAAATACTATAAATTATGTAAGCAATGTTTTTTCACAATTAAATATGATTGGAACTTGGCATGAAACTGATAATTTACCTATTTTTCTTCAAGCCAATTATGTGTTCAAAGAAGCAACTCTATTAGGTGAAACATACTTACTGATTTTCAGTAAAGAAAAAGATGCGGATGAAAGCGTAAGTAGTATTGATACACATATACAATTGCTAAAGAAACGTTATGGCATAAATATAATCTATATTGTAGATAACATCACATCATATAAAAGAAGACACTTAATTGAGAAAAAAATCAATTTTGTAGTCCCAGGGAAACAACTTTATTTACCTGTAGCTGCGACAGATTTTAGAGAAATATTTCAAAGAAGAAATACTAGAACTGAAGAGCAATTAGGACCAACAGCTCAAGCCATTTTATTAAAGTTTTTATATCACGACTTAAGTACTGAAATATCTTCTCAAGAAATAATAAAAATATTGAAAGTTACTAAAATGACCGTTTCGCGTGCATTCAATGAATTAATTTCATTTAAACTCGCAACACCAATTAACCAAGGTCGTAATCGATTATTAAAGTTCAATTTTCAAGATTATAAACTTTGGGATAAAGCTCAACCACATTTAGTAAACCCCGTCAAAAAAGCTGTTTGGATTGACAAGTTTCATTTTCAACACATTTCCAAAATGAACTTGATTGAATCAGGAGAATTAGCTTTATCCTCCTATAGTATGCTTATGCATCCAGAATATGACACTTTTGCTGTATATACTAAAGAGTGGGGGACAATTAAGAAATTATTTAATATCGAAGAGCAAACAAGCAGAGAAAAGGATAGCGTAAGAATTGAACTATGGCGACATGATCCTTGCCTACTTTCAAATAAGAAAATTGTTGACCCTTTTTCTTTATTATTAAGCCTAGAAGAAAATGATGATGATAGAATCGAAATCGCAAAAGAAGAAATACTCAAAGAAATAGGGAGAAAAAACAAATGGTTCAAGGACTAGAAAATTTTCAAAAATACTTTAATGGGCTAGAAGATAGATATACATTAATTGGAGGTGTCGCATGTTACTTATCAATGAAAGAAGCTGCTTTGCCGTTTAGGGCAACAAAAGATTTAGATATCGTACTATGTGCTGAAGCATTAGATAGAGAGTTTGTACAAAAATTTTGGGATTTTGTACAGGAAGGCGAATATGAACACAGACAAAAAAGTACCGGCGACAAACAATTTTTCAGATTTATAAACCCAAAAAACGAAAGTTATCCTGTCATGCTTGAACTATTTTCAAGAAAACCTGATGATTTACTATTAGAGATTGATAACGGTTTCACTCCAATTCCAACCGATGAAGAAGTTTCAAGTTTATCGGCTATATTATTAGATGAAGGATACTACCAATGTATACAAGATGGTAAAGAGATCATTGATGGTGTACCAATATTAAAATCTGAATATATTATTCCATTTAAAATGCGAGCTTGGCTTGATTTAACAGAGCGTAGTTCTAAGGGTGATGGTAGCGTAGATTCTAAAGATATTAAAAAACATAAGAATGATGTTTTCAGAATATCTCAACTACTATCTCCAAGTTTAAAAGTAGAATTAACGGCGAGCATTAAAAAAGATATTCTTAGATTTATGGATAAAGTTACAGAAAAAGATGTTAATTTTAAAAATCTAAAGATTAAAGGATTAACGCTTGATCAAGTATATAAGACATTTTATAAAATATACTCTCTATAAAACATTTTGATTTATCAAACAATTATTATGTCCCTGTTTTAATTGCAATGAACAGGGACCGATCTAGTGGTATTCAGCTCACTCTTGTCCCTGACTTAATTCCTACAAACCAGATTGTATTAGTGGATTTAAAACGAAGACAATCGATTAAAAAAAGAGAAAGGTAAGAGTGCGTTCATAAGTTTTTTCTTGCTTGAAGATCTTTAAGAGCTTGTTCAAAATTAAATGTGTTTGTCATGTGTCATTCCTTTTTGTCTATTTTACTGAAATGACACAGACTTATGTATACTACCCGTTAAGATAAATACGGTGATCTGCAGCTACTTGTTCAATCCAATTCTTTAAGCCTGACGTTTTGTGAGCATAAGTGGTCAATCCAGACTTATCCGCAAAACTGTGCCATTTTAATACCGATATAGTTACGTCATTAATGATTTCTAATGCTTTTGCCTTGCTTATGTTTGCATGTGTTGCAACTTTCAACAAATCATCTTGAGTGAAATCTTTTGCTTTGCCATTAACGGTCATTTGATGTTTGCTAGTCCATCCTGTCCCGTTGCAGTGCGTAATATCATAAGCAGGGGATAATGACCAGACACCTTCTTTATCCATCAAAAAAGCAATATTTTTTGTATGATCGTCTTGATTACATGCAATAACATTAAACATCATACGTTTATAAAATTGACTTATTTGTGTATGAGGTAATCTTAAATCTCTCATAACACCGATAGCTTGCTCATATGAATAACCGCCAGACTGATTGAAATCAAAATGAGCCATCGCACACAATGATTGCATATGAATTTTATCTCCACCATTAAGGCGATCAAATCGTTTGGTCATAAAGTGAGAGCGGTCATTTTCAACAAACAATCGACATTCGGTCATATGAATACCGCAATCAACCGCCATTAAATAGTATGCGTATTCAAGCATGCCAAACCCTTTTGGATCGGCTAAAGTTTCTTTGTCTTTATTTTCATTTATACCATCAAACTTTAATAGCCAGTAACTAAAGCCCTCGTCAGTGGGGATCTGTCCAGAGCGAATTTCATTTGTCTTTTCATTCCACGCAATTACCGCTTTTGCACGAGCGCCACCAGCTGATGTGCCTACAGATATAATATGTTCAACTGCTTTCATTTTTGTGGCATCGTCTTTACCTAATGTACCTTGTAATGCATCTTTTTGGGATAGGGCATCGTTAGCCAAAGAAACCAATTCATCAATTTGAAGTGGGTAGCTTTTTTCTTTTTTAATACCTATGGTTGGCGAAAACTCCAAACCACCCATACCGCGCTTGCCAATATAACAAAGTCTTTCAGCGGGACTAAATGACTCTTTGTTTTTTCCGCTACGTTCAAGCCATTGGTCAATTAACTGATTACCGAATTTGTCCGGCAACGAATCGGCTAAAAACCCTGGCAAACCTTTATAGGTTTTCTCGCTTAAGCTGGTAAAAAAATAGGTTTTTTTCTTTAATGGCATTGTTAAAGGGGCAAGTTCTATTGAAGAATTTAAAAAATTAGGATCGTATTCAAAATATCCGACGTTGTTATCCCAAAATAACACTCCGATACGTGTTCCCCAGAGAGATATATTAATGCTGTTAATTTTTTCTTTCATGGTTGTTTATCTTATTTAAATTATAGAGGGTTTTGGTTTTAACGCTCACTGGCTATCCCCAGCGAAATGGCTTATTTTCTTTACGTGCTGCCTTGCTGGCGACACGAACACGTGGTTGATTCTTACTGTTGGTAAGTCCAATACTTTGCGGAGGTGGTTTTGGGATAAAATTATTTAATTGGTCGAGTAAGTCCAGAGCACGTAAAATGGCGATCATTTTCAGCATACCAATGCTTGCCTTGCCACTTTCGATATTTTGTATTGTACCAATACTGACACCAGCTTCTTTGGCAACCGTTTCTTGATTTTTGCCTTCGTTCAGGCGAGCAGCTGTAATACGCTCACCTAATTGGTGATATATTTGTTGATTGCTAAGGTGGTGAAAATTATCCATGAGCGTTATACCTATTAATATGAGTATTGCAGCGATAAATTGCCGTTAAATTTATTATAGTGCATATAATGACTTTATTCCACAAAGAGTATTATTATGTGTATTATGGAGTGTGATCTCTGTAAAACATAATATTATGTGTTTTATGCTTATTACTTACTTAACTAGTACTTAACTAGTACTTAACAGTACTTAACTAGTACTTAACTAGTACTTAACTAGTACTTAACTAGTACTTAACAGTACTTAACTAGTACTTAACAGTACTTAACTAGGACATCCACCCAAAAATAGATCTGAACAGTACTTAACTAGTACTTAACTAGTACTTAACTAGGACATCCACCCAAAAATAGATCTGAACAGTACTTAACTAGGACATCCAC
>JABSOI010000008.1:5779-6217 GCA_013216015.1 Alteromonadaceae bacterium
TACAAATTCGTTAAGTACGAAAACTTCAAGTTAATTAGCCACCCACTTAAAAGTTAATCAGCCACCCACTTCAAAGTTAATTAGCCACCCACTTTAAATTAACCTGTTTTAAATTAAACTTGATTGGCAATCCGCCTACAAGTTAATTAATACTTAACTAGTACTTAACTAGGACATCCACCCAAAAATACTTAACTAGGACATCCACCCAAAAATAGATCTGCAAAATATATGTAAGTTTATGATAATTAGTTTATTTTACTTAACTAGGACATCCACCCAAAAATAGATCTGCAAAATATATGTAAGTTTATGATAATTAGTTTATTTAAAGATGGGTGTCCATATTAACTTGAGCGGTTAGTTTGAGAATTTAAACGTGTGTTAAAGTGTATTTAAATAACCATCATTGGCTACGCTGCAAGTATCCTAGATGGA
>JABSOI010000079.1 GCA_013216015.1 Alteromonadaceae bacterium
CTTTTAGACTTCTTAAATTAATCATTAAAATAACTCCTTGAACTAACAATTACAGATCGGTGATCATCTGTATTTTTATCACACAGGCTTTTATGCCGCCGTGCCCGGCTAAATGATAACAATCTTTGCTTAATTTGGTTGATAGGTGTGTAGTTAAAACTATTGATATTGCTTTAAGCACTAAAGCATCTTGTGCATTCCAAACACCAATGTATTCGCTATTTATTCTATAAGATTTACAAGGAGAAAACCTATACGTACCGTTTAGTAATTCAGTCTGAATTTGAGTTTTTATGCTGTGCCAATGAAAACGTAAATGCCATACATCGCTATTATGATGGCTATTAAGCCGAGCATCACAAAGCCAATTGTAGGCTTGGTGTAAAATAGCATCGCTGGCGATAAGAGATATAAATTGGTTCAATGATTATTTCAGAAGTAATGTTATATTTATGGATTATGACAAGCTTCGCCACATCAGTCACATTTGTGATTAACTCGTGTAAGGGTGAACTTTTTGCAATTTATTGTTGACCAACAACAGTGATTAAAATGTTGAGTAATACCAGCCGTTAAATTGCTTAAAATAAGAAATAAAAATAATGTGTATTGAGACATGTTTTTTATTTCTTATTAACTTTAAGTCTAGTAGCTATTTTAAAAAAAAACAGCAATAAATTTATATTTTTTTATTTTATTGATAATTAACAAATTTTAATTATAAATAAGTTTGTGTTTAATATTCGAGTTATTCGTTGAACTAAACTTTTGAATTTTTAATTTAAAATTATGTTTTTATATTTAAAATAACGTTTAATTAGTGTAATGAATTGGTATTATCAGGCTGAAACTTTTTACTATGTTAAACCTTAACCGCGATGAGAAAAACAATAAAAAAGCGTACCCTTATACAGTACTTTTTTGTTTTCTTAAAATATTAACTCATTGAATTTAAACATTCCTTATTTTCCCGTTTTTCCTAAAACCGCTTATTTTCCACCTGTTATTTTGTTGTGTTTATCCTTTATAGCGTTGATTTTTATAGATAAATAGTGTTATTGATGCGTTATTTGTTCGGAATACAGTGTCGTGGAAAAAATTGCCGGGGCGTTAGTGGGATAAATTTATTTTAAATCAGGTTGTTGCTTGTTAAGTTAGGTGAGTTTATATATAGTTTTATGTAAGGTGGAACCTTTCGGAGACCTTATACAGTAGTGGGGTTTTTGTCGATATTGCTTGTTTTAAATGTGAACAATTAGGTTTGACTAGGCACTTTTTTGATGAGTTTCTATATGGTTGTTTAGACCGTAAAGTTCGCAAACCGAACGAAAATCAGCAACAAAAACTAAGTACTTTTTATAATGTTTAATTAAAAAAATGTGGTCGGAATTAAAAAGCAGTATTTCCTTCAGATATAAGGAAAAATCTCGCCTTTCAACGTATAATTACAAAATTAAAAATTTATAACCTATTGATGATGTGTTAGTAAAAAGGTATTGTTGCCTCTTAACTTTCTAATGGTCATATTGTAATGCAAGAAAAAATCTCCTTGGTAGTTGATTACCTGAATAAAGTTAAGACTCGCTGCACATACAATGCTGCGGCTAAAGCGTTGGGTGTTACACCGCAGGCACTAAAGAAACTGTTGGGTAAGCGCAGGCCCGAAAACTCTTGGTTTGTTAATACGGGAACTGGCAATCCAGTTGGGTACACTGACGAAGAAAAACATCCGGAGCTTCATCGTACAAAGCTTATTATTAAATCAGCGGAAGTTTTGACACGAAACCTGGATTTATAGAAAAGTTAACAAGTTGCTCAAGCGAGACGATTTTAAGCTGGCCTCGCTCCGAAACATCACCTTAGTAAAGCGTTGGTATGTTACCAATAGAAGCACCCCTAAATTAATTCAAGAGTATTCAAATGGCGAAAAGCAATTACAACTATGAAAAGCGGCAGAGGGAACTCGCGAAGAAGAAGAAGAAAGAGGAAAAGCGCTTAAAAAAATTGGAAAAAGCTAGTGATGAAGCACTATCCGATGATCCTCTATTGGCTGATGATCAAAATACATCAATATAATTATGTCGTCTATTTTGCTTGCATAAAGGAGCAACTATGGCAGCATCTAAATGGTGAAATGGTGAAATGGTGAAATGGTGAAATGGTGAAATGGTGTCGGTAGTCTTTCGCTTTTAACTGAAACAATAGAGAACGACAAATGAATATAGGTACTGCTAAGTGGTTCAATGCAGACAAAAGTTTTGGCTTTATTACTCTCGAAGATGGAAAAAGCCAAAAAGGCTCATTCTCGAATAAAGTTATACCTACTATAAGTAGGTAGCCATAAAACAAGGCAAGTAAGAAGGATGCGCTAACGCGCCTCTTCTTGCACAAGTGTATTAAGTTACTGTAATAGTGTACCCACTCAACTTTCATGGGTGATACTACCAATTAATAAATATAGTAAGTAAGTTAAATTAGGAGTGTTGTATTGCAAACTGTAGTCAAGAAATGGTTCCGAGATAAGGAATCTGGGTTTCTGGATAACGGGGACGGCCCAGATATAATGGTACGTAAATCCGATCTTGTTAATTGTGCTTTTTTAAAAGTTGGTGCCACTGTTGAGTTTGAATGCTACGCAGATAAGCGAGGATTAATCGCCAAAAAGGTTAAGCTTTCGAATCAGAAGTGGTCGCAACAAGGGATTAGAAGCAATAAACCCTACCGCCCAGGTGTCATGACTTAAGTAATTAACATGGAATGGGAGTCATTAAGCATGTTTGAATGCGGGGTTTTGAATGCGGGGTCGGACCTACATAACCTACTGAATAAAAGGTCAATTTGTTCCATAGCAAGTGAATAAATTGGCTTAAAAGCCTCTTTTTGAGTACAAAATCAAATCTTTAAAGAAGAGGATATATGCCCAGAGCAAATCGTTATTTTATGATGTGATGAATAACACGCTTCCATAACAACGACTGTTGGTGGTTGTTGAGCCATAAATTCAATAAAGTCTTTACGTTTTAGTTTCTTATTAAATTGTGGTTTTATGTGCTCATTTACACTATAAGCTTGAAAAACAGTTTTTGCTAAATTAATACCAATTGTTTTATACTTCATGTTGGACGCTCCGTTTATTTAACTAAGTAGGCTTCAACTACTAGTTTGGCGCATTGACGCCGTTTTGTGGAGCGTCCATCTCATCACCCACCTTTAAAAGCCATTGATCCAAATCAAGTTACACTGACCCCTTTGATCCCGACCTATCACTTAGATTGGTAATAGCAACATTAAAATTACTATGAAAAAGGCGCGAGGGGCTAGGTCTTGTCTTTTGGGTTTAGGCTAAAGCAAGACCTATTATTTTGAATTAGCTTTTATAAAAAGCGTGCCCACAAAGGCCTTAACAAGCTAACAGACCAAAACATTAAAGATGGGCCATGCTTATTCTTACTCCATAAAAATCGTGCTTGCTCTCGTAAAAAAGCAGCACTTAAAATGGCATCGGCAACTTCTATTGATTCCCGCGCATTAACGGCCAATAACTCTTCTAGGGTGCTGCCAGCAAGAAAAGTACGACCTATGCCTTGCGCAATCCAGTTTTGTGCTATTTTGTGCGCTTCATCTAATAAATTCTCATGGGGGACTGACCATTGTACTAGGCCAGCTACCAGTGCTTCGCTGCCGTTAGGCTTCCAGCCTTCCTTGCCAAGCATGCGTTGTGCTGTCTGCTCACCTAAAAGCCGTGGAAAATGAATGCTAGAGCAACCTTCTGCTGGAAGACCCAAAGCAGCAAAGGGGGTCGAAAAGGTGGCTTTCTGGGAGGCGATAATGCCATTACATAAGGTGGCGGAGGTGACACTTGCACCAATCGCAGGGCCGTTCATGGCCACCAGTATGGGTTTAGGGAAGTTAAGAAAGGCTTCAAATAATTGTTGATTGTGTTCGATGATCATTGCACGTAATTTTCTTGGCGGCATGGGTTTAATGCCCGCAAAATTTACCCCCGCAGAATAATAATTGCCAGCGCCAGTAAAAATCACCGCTTTTGTTGAATCGTGCTTACCAGCCTTAATAAATCAGCAATTCTCGGTGAAATTTATTTATATTAAATATCAATTAGTTACAGTGGTGTTTTAGATGCGCTTTCGCACTATTATTTATTGTAGTTTCTTACATGATATTGATTTTATTAATTAAGTTATCGCGAAAACTTGTCATTAGCCGAGAATGGCTGTTAATAAATGCCTCTTTAAAAGCGTCTATCATTGCATCTGTCCAGCCATTTAGCTTCTTTGGGTGATGCATCATTATGGTGAGGACACCACCGTTTAAACTCGTTTGGATATATTGTGCTGCACGGCTGTTTAAATTAAGTTCATTCACAAGGCTTTGCTTCCTACTAATTTATATTGCTGGATTATAAGTGAAGTTTAGTATGATCTTATCAAACTTTGCATTTACACGAACATCAAACGGAAAATTATAGTTGGCTTTTTTTCGTTCCTTAAAATTCTATTGCGCATAAGCTAGCGAGAGCGTGTTAACACGTACTTAAAAAACAAGAGGTCTATGATATGACAAAAGCATTTAAATGACTTAGAAGGCGATAAACCAGACTAGGGGTTGGACTTTGAGCCACATGACTTGAATGGATATCGCCTTCGCCTAATTTAACCTGTTCGCCTATCGTGTGAGCCATGAAGGGTTGAACGTAGTTTGAGTCACAAAATTTGTAATTGTTGTCAATTGGACACATGATGGTACCGAAGATTTTTTGGAGCAATCTAATTGCGTGGGGCACGATTTAATTAAGTGATATTATAACGTTGCCTAGAACCAGATGGGTGACTGGTGCGAACAAGTTTCGACACCACTTGATAAAAAACGAAGCGATAAGGTGTAAATAAGGCGAGAATCAGTTAGTTAGCCAACATTTGTAAAATCACAGGTGATAATTTTTTATTGCCTACTTGACAAAGCTGATTAATAGGTGACCCCCTGTTCTCCAAAAAGCGACTTGACCCCCTGTTCTCTTCATTCAAAAAGCGACTTGACCCCCTGTTCTTCTACGGATGGAAACAAGGTTGAGCTTTGGGAACCGATGCTCTGGGCCGACAAAAACAAGGGTGACTAACATAATTCAATTTATCCGGACACCCAGTTTTAAAAATCATTGGTCACACATCAAGTTCCACTGACCCCTTTGATACTGCTGCATTTGCAATGCTACAGATGATTGAAGATTAAAAATTAATGCAAAATGCACACATAATCGGCGAATTATTAATGTCAGGCATCAGGGAACTTGCAACTCGATATCTGCTGATAGGAGACGTGCGCGGCAGTGGATTATTTATTGGCGTAGAACTGGTTAAAGATAGGCAAACCTTGGAACCCGCCATAGATGAGACAAGAGAGATAGTTAACCATTTACTTACGCAATAATAATGTACTCATCGGTGAAGATAGCATTCTTGGAAACATGCTCAAAATTCGACCGTCAATGGTGTTCAATAAAACCCATACGAGCATTTTTTTAAATGTACTTGAAAAAGCCATCCAGCAAGTTATTCGTTAAAGAGCAGGGTATTTATCACTTTTCATCTATTTTCTAATGAATTATTTCCGTCATATTACTATACCCGCACTATACCAGCACTATAACACTCAAAATAACACTCAAAAATGGGATTATATGCTAAGAGAATTAGGTGTAATGTGCTGTAAAACAAATATTTACTTATAAGTTTCTGGTGTTGTAATTACTATGCCGGCTTAATAATTATAATTTTAGATAAATTAACATAAGAAGTTGATTGATAACTCATTGAAATCATGTGATCTTACACGTTAAAATTTATAAGGTGCTGGTCTGTAATTACTGAGACTGTCACATAATATTGTTATATTTCTTCTGGATACCTATTATGAAATTGGATAAAGCTATAAAACGTATAGAAAAAAGAGTCAAAAATGGGTTTCAGGGTTACCCTCAAATTACATTGGCGTATTTTGGTGAATCAGTGGGTTGCGCAACCGAAGTTGTTGTTAGCTTTATTTTTGAAGAAGGTGCTGACGCTCAAGAAGAAAGGTTTTCTAGCAAAGGTGATGCTAGAAAAGACGAAACTATTCAAACGACATTACTAAAAGTTATCGAGCGGGCAAATGTAAAAACAGTGGTAGAAATTGCTGGTGTTTCCATTATTAAATGATGTGAAAAGCCTAGGGTCTTGCCTTTTTATCCTGAATTGGTTATGTACCAGTTAAGTGTGGCCGTTTTAATAATCTATTGTTTTAATGGTATTTATTTTCCAGTTCAAGATTTTTACCAGTAGGATGGGTTAGCATCAGGCAAAAGCCATCAAAATATAATTTTTAGCTGTGTAATTAGATGGTTAGCTGCCATTAAGTGATGGGTTACGCCGTGGGCTAACCCATCCTACGAGTTATAGCCACACTTAACTGGTACATAGCCTCCTGAATTACAAGGGAAGTAACAAAAGGCAAGACCGAATGTAGACAATTTAGTTATTAACGTGTTGCCAGAATAGAGTTCTTAACCAATTGATTGCATTTCTTGATTGCCAAATTTTTATTTTTTTGTAAATTTCTAGAAGGAGAAAGCATGTTAATAAGACTTAAAATCACATTAGAAGTAATTTCCATTGCTTTGGCTATTAAATTTTGATTGTTTAACCATTCTTTAAATTTTCGAGTTCTTTATATGCTTCAGGAGTTCCGCCTAAAATTTCCAAGTTATTGACTAGAATAGTAAACCTTTGTCCTTGTATGCTATTAACTATAGTTTTACACCTTCAGTATACTTTTTAGCACCAAATTCATTAAATGCGCCTTTCAACTCCACAATAATGATATTTTCATGGACGGTAATAGAAACTTCGCCGTGCTCTATATCCATAACAATATCTCTATTTCTCCTCAATATGCTTATATTGTGCATTGTAAGCGCTCCTGTCGATTATTGACTGTAATCGGGTAAATCAAAATAACTCAAAAATTCAACCAGTTTAAGTTTTCCGGTAGAAATTGATAAATCACCCGATATCACCGCCGACAATGGGTTTCTGGTCTTTGCCGCTATCTCTTTCCAAACCTGTGCTGTTGTGGTGATTTTTACGTCTGGTGTTCCTAATGAATAATTTTGAACCTCAGCAACACCATGGCGAATTTGAATGGCATAAGTTTGCTGTAAGTCTGTTAAATAAAATTCTACCGTTAATTCCACCGCTAAAGTATCTTCGGCAATCAGTGAGGCGGGCATGGATCTAAATATATTTTCTATCGGCAACTGAGCTAAAAATTCAGGTTGCGGTTTCGGGAATATCGCCGGGGTAAATGATTTATCTTCAAGCTCTTTTGCCTGAGTAAAATAGTAATGTCGAGCATTAGGGTTCGATTCTTGCTCTGCTAATTTGGTTAAAGAATGCGCTTTTAATAACTCGGCTTTGCGTTCAAATTTCGTTTGCATTAACATATCCGCCAACATCAATGACCATTGTAACTCTTCCTTTTTCACAGCCTGTTGCAGTTTGTCGAACAAGGCTTGTTCGCTTCCGGCTAATTCTGCCATATGTTGATTAAGTTTTAGCGAGGTTAATGGTCTTAATGTGGTTGAGTTACCGTCAAACCACCCCATATAACCAGAAAATATACTTTTTACTGACCATTCCACCGTGCCATAAAACTCTTGCAGGTAAGGGTGTTCAGCTAAGTGTTTGGGTAAGTGAATTTTAGCGACAACCTGCTCAACGGTTAAACCTTTATTCATATAGCGCACGGTTTGGTCATGTACATACTGAATGGCGTCTCTATAAGCGGTTAACACCTGCTGAGCGTTTTCCCGGCCAATAATAGGGCGTGTATGGCTAGGCACCACAAATTCCGGGGCTAGTTTTCTCATTTTGTCTAGGCTGGAAATCCATTTTGTTACATCGCGGTAATAAGTGCCACGTATGGTATATAAATTGGGAAACGCCTTATAAATATTATCGCCGGGCAATAGCACTTTTTGTTGTGGTAGCCAGACAAATAATTGATCTTCCGTTTCACCGGGTGCATGCACTAATTGAATGTCAATGCCTTCAATATTAATCGACATTTCATCAGTAAAAGTATCGGTTGGCGTTAAAGAATTTAATATGCTGTGCGACCCAACGCCCAGAAATGGTCCTATGCCGGCGTTAACCAATTCATGCTCATTCAGGTGGCTACCAAACATTCTCATGCTTCGGGTAGTTATGATCGGCCTTAATGTATTAACCACACGATTGATGTAATATTGTGTAGATTCATGAGCATAAACCTTAACGTGTTGGTTCTCTGCAAAAGCGGCGGCACCAAAAACATGATCCGCATGATTATGAGTATATATTATCGCTTTCACCGGTTTATTACTTATTTCACGAAAAGCCATTAATACTTGGGTTGCTTCTTCTTTGCTTTCCATCGTATCAACAATGATCAGTCCATTTTCCCCTTCAATCATTATTGAATTGGCTAATCCAAAACCAATGGCAACATAAACAGAGTCGGTCACTTTTATGACCCCTTTGTCAAAGGTTTTTGAGTGCTCTACTAATGTTGCCGGCAAGTGAGCTACCTGAGTTGTAGCTGGCTCATTTTCACAACCAGTCAGTAGTAAAAGAGTTAACGCTGCGCCTATAAATTGCATTTTTACCATGTGAATATCCATTTGATGATGAATCTCGGTAAAGATTAATCCATTTTTTGCGTTGCAGCAGGTCTTAAAAGGTCACTTTTTGTTGTCATTTTCGGCCAGCTGGGTTATAAATACACATATGGATAAGTATAAATTAAACCATAATCGCAATAACAACAGCAATACCACCATAGCTTCATGGCTATTAGTGATCTGTAAAACATTAACTGAATTGGGTGTTGAACCCGATGCCGCTTTACGGCCCCTGGGTCTGGAAAAGTCAGACATAGCCCAAAATCCTAATCAAAGAATATCTATCAAGACCATGACACAGTTATGGCGAAACCTGATACAGCTCACGGGCCACAAAGATATAGGGTTTTTAGTGGCAAAACGGGTCAAGCCACAGCACTTCAGGGGGCTAGGCTTCGCTTTCCTTGCCAGTAAAACATTAAGAGGTTGTTTTAATAGAATTGCGAAATACTCTGACAGCATTAGTGATTCTGTCGATGTTAGTATAGAGCAGGGCATAGATAAATTGGCCCTTTGCATTGCGCCAAAATCAAATGTAGATATTGCAGAAGAATCCATCGATGCCTTTATGCTGTTACTGCATCTGTCTTTTATGCAGGTTCTTGACGCTGATGATATTGATGCTGAGGTTGAATTTTGTTGTGCCGCCAGAGGCATGGTGTTGCAATACCAAGCTCACTTTGGTTCAAATATTGTATTTAACAGTGACAAAAATCGTTACTGGTTGACTACTAGGTGTTTAGATCAGCCCTTAGTATTAGGAGATGAGGCACTCGCCAGTCAAAATGACCAGGTAGTGGAAAGCTATTTGGCAGAAATATATCAAGATGAAAAGCAAGACAGTCAAGCGTGGCTTTTATCAATAAACGCCGAAATTAATAAACAAATCATACGCAATCAATTAAGTGCAGTAACCTTAGCCAAAACTTTCAATATCAGTGAACGCAGCTTAAGGCGAAAGTTATCGGCAACAGGCACTAATTTTAAAACGCTAACAGAACATAATAAGAAGCTGTTGGCTGAGCAGTGGCTAACGAAAGAAAATAAATCAATCACTGACGTCTGCTTTTTATTAGGCTATCAAGATACCAGCAATTTCACTCGTGCTTTTAAGCGATGGTTTGGTGTAACTCCCTCAGATTATATGAAAGGAATTAGAAACATCTAACTATAGCTCCCCGTGGGGGTCAGGCTTTGCTTTTTGCCCCCTGTAACTCTTATTAAAAAAATACACCCGTTCATGGAGGCAATTATGAATAGGGCATTCAGGTTAGAATTTTCAGGTGCTCTTTATAAAATGTGGATCCAAGTTAGAATTAACCATTAGCCGTTAAAATCTAATTTACATAAAGCAGATAAGCTCTTTATGTAGTGGTTAATTTCAACCTGTCTCCATTATTCGTGACATAAAAAGGTTCATATGTCCTAAAATATATCTTGTGGGTTTGTTGTTAACCCGTTATTGGTCTGTTATTGACCATTCTTCAGTTTGCCAATCATTTGAGGTGTATATATCTACATTACCTGCCGAATTTCCTGCGCCTCGTAACGCCAATTCTTCGCTGGCTATGTCTCTGACACCGATAATTTTATAATTACCTGTTCCCAGGTCAATTAATCTCCATTGCAAAGACTTCCATAAATTTTCAGTCGCATATAGATCAACGTTCGCTTCACTGCCACTGCCACTTTGACGAAGAAAATGTCCGCTTGCAATGTTCACAATTTGGTGATTACCGTTACCCAAATGAATAAAATTCCATTGTTGGTTGCTTGAACTGGTATAAGTATCTTTTGTAGCATCGGTGCCTGTTTGCGTTAAGGCAAGATCCACACCTTTTGCATTTCTGATGACTTTCACTCCAGTAATAATAACGTTATCAGGTTTATTTGGGGGCGACGTATCTGTTTGTATTTCATGAGCTCCCGGAGTGGGATCAACACTGGCATTAACAATATTGCCAAAATAATCTCTTGCTCCGTTATTACTTACTACAACGCCACGTCCACTTAATAATGAATCAGCATATAGTTTATAATCAGCGGCATTACTACCACCCTGGTTAACAAACACAGGAGCATCAGTAATTGCATTAACCTCTTGTGAAGGCGCAGTGACATTACCTGCATACACGTTACTGTCCATTACTAATCCATTAATTTGCGATAGATTAACCCATGCAGTCGTACCATTGGTTACATTCCAGATATTGTTTTTAATTTCAATGTTTGCCGGCCATGCACCTCCCCAGTTATTAACTTCAACAGGGTGTGTTTCAAGATCTGCAACGGCATAATGGAAGGTATTGTTGTAAACTTTTACATCGGTTACACAACCATTAAGGTAAATGGAATGACCTTTACCCGTGCGCCAACCGTCATTTACACTGATGTTATATCGAAACGTTGGACCGGAATTAAATGCTTCGGCATTTTCACTGTTACATGTCGCAACAAATGCGCCTCCCTTACAATCTTGACTGAAATTATATTGAAATAAGGAATTATCACTGTTGAAGTCTGCATCATAGCCGTGACCATCAGCGTTGCCTCTACAACCTCGCATATCATTAAATTGCACGACAGAATCATCGGAATTAAAGGGCCATAATCCATTACCGTGAACCGTTCCTACAGGATCAGCATAATTATGCTCAACCAAAGCGCCATCTACTCCTGACCAGGAAGCCAAAAATTTTTCAAGATTTGATCCTGAATTGTAACTGAAAACAAAATCAATGGTTGGGGTACGAGTGCCTTCTTCTCGTTTTCCTGATCTATCTCTAAGCTTTAAACCTGGACCATCTATATTTCGAAAGTCACTGTTTTTAACATGAAAAAGATTGAAATTTGAATGTGTTACAGTATCGGCATTATCACCAGCAGTGATCGCAAAGATGCCGTGACATTTTTCTGTTTCGCCTTTGATATCAACAAAATCGACATTATCGAAGATAATATGATTAACTTCACCAAAATTAGCTGGTACTTCAATTAATGCACCGTAGTTGACATCCTCACCGTCATTATTATTGGTTAACTGAAGGTTGGTAATGTCTATAAATTCATTTGATGTTAAATATAAGGCGGCTTTGTCAGCATCGTTAGCCATCAAAATAGGTTTTTCGCCCGTACCATAGCTGCCTAGTGTTATTGGAGAACCGCTGCTACCACTACCCTGTAGGTTAAGTTGTCCTGTAAATATTCCATCACGCTTAAATAAAATGTTATCACCGGCGACAAATGTTTTTGTGTTTAAATGGGTTATTGTTTGCCATGCCAATAATTCGCTGGAACCATCGTTTGCGTCGTTTCCCGTTGTGGCATCTACATAATATGTCGCTGCTTGAACGGTTGCACCAAATAATATTAATAGGGCTAGCGAAGCCGCATTAAATAGTAAAGTCAATTTTTTCATCATTACCTCTCATAAATTTGAATTATTTTTATTTTGTATTATCCAAATAACATCAATGTTAGTTAATATATTGTAAAAGCATATTATGAATATCATATTTATATTACTTTTAAAAGAATTGTTACAAATTTATGAGGAAAGTTAAAAATCAGATCATTTCATTGGTTTTCTATATTTTTGGGTTAATACCATAGATCTTAACGGTTTTTTTATTGTATTTATTAAAAATGTGGATACAGAATAAAATTATCCATTAGTTAACCTGAATTCGGGATAAGCAGCACTTGCTCAATACTTCCTTTTTTCCGATTCTTTGCGTTAAAACAAGGATAAATAGCCAGCTATTAATAATTGTTTTGCCTTGATAATAGAAAAAAATGAAGCATTGATTGAGTATATAAAGTCTGAATTGTATCGACTATCTTATTTTGAACTATTAACTTGATGATTTTACTAAACTATCAAGTACTCATTATCCCGAACTCAGGTTAGTTATTAAAATTCACATGAAGCGGGTAACTTAGTAATTTACCGGTTAATTTAACCTTATCTGATTTCAGACAGCATTTATTAGTTGAATCTAAGTAATATTTTAATCGTTAATAATAACTAAACTTTTAACAGGAATGGCTCGGGTGAAAATATCTAATACCGGGCAATGACTTCATTAGCTGCAAGCTCAACTGGATTTATCGCTGCAAAATGAGGATCCAAACAAAATGAGGGTCTAGGTGAAAAGTAACCATTAGCTATCAATGTTTATAGAAAAATTAACCAGGTAAGTTATTAATTTACTGGTTGATTTTTAATTTTAACCTGACCCGTTTTCCAGACAGGTTTAATCCTTTGTTGCTGCAGCACAGTTCTCAGACATAGAAATAACTTCATCACTATACGCTTCACGTAATATATCCAAATGAATACAGGGAATATTATCATTTCCATTTAAATACATCAGCGCAAGGTCATCAAAAGCATTAAGCAAATCAACGCCCGTATCAATATCGTTATTCAGCAGTTTTAGTTCGGCAATTTTATTTAGCCCGGCAAGGGGTGAAACATCAGTAATATTATTCACCGCAAGGTTTAAAACTACCAGGTTTGTTAATCCGGCTAAATCAGATACATCACTAATGTTATTGCTGTATAAGGTTAAATTATTTAATTGTTTCAGTCCTGCGAGTGGCGCCAGATCCCGAATTCTATTGCGGTTTAATTGCAGATGTTCCAGCTCTGTCATGTTTGCAATACTCGATATATCTTCTATTGCATTGTTCTCAATTAAATCCAGTCTTACCATCTGGGTTAAATTTTCCAATGCCGCGATATGTGTGATGGAATTATTTGGCAAATATAAGGTCTGTAAATTGATTAAACCCGATAAGAAAGAAATATCAGTCAATTGGTTTAAACCAGCATTTAAAAATGTTAATTGGGTTAAGTTGCCAACGAATGTTAAATCACTTAGCTGGTTGCCGAATATATTTAAATGGGTCAGGTTTTTGAAATGTGACAGGCCATTCAGGTTATCTATACCGTAAAAACTACATTCAAGGCTTGAAAATTCATCCGCATAAAGATAATTGTTGTCATTATCATCGACGCATTTCTGTAAGCTGGCGTCAGAAAAATCAATACTGGCAACTACTTGTCTATTTGGATCGGCAACTACATTGACTATTCGTATTGAGTTAACAATATTGCCCGCCAGATCTATTGCGCTATAAATTATTGTATAACTGCCTGTAATGCTTGTATCCACCTTTCCACTAATGGATATTTCAACCTCGCCGTTAACTTCATCCATTGCGCTAGCGCCGGCTTCACTATAAATACCACCTTGATAAATCTCGGTAGGGTTTTCACCGTTTATTGTTATTACTGGTGCGGTTGTATCAAGGGTTACTTTGATCACTCTTGTTATTGTGGCCGTATTGCCTATCCTGTCGGTCGCCGAATAGGTAATTGTATACTCACCCAATGTCTGTGGATCTACGGCGCCGCTAGCGGTAACGGTTACAGTACCGTCAATGTTATCTGTTGCTGTAGCTCCTGCATCGGTATACTCAGTGTCTTTTATAATAGTGATATTGGGATCACCCAGAAGAGTTATCACGGGTGCAGTGGTATCAGGTTGTAATGTTGTTTTATTTCCCCCACCACAAGCCGTAATAGCAAACAATAGAATAATGGAAAGTCCCACGGCCCAGGGGTTATAATATTTTATTGTCATAATCTTGTTCACCTGTTTGTTATTTTAATTTTAATTCAAATATAGTATTAGATAAAACCAAATTTTTCACCTTTTAATAACAAATTAATACAAAATAAATTGCTGTGTAGATGATGATTTTTTGCGAGAAACCTAGGAACATGATGCATCATACTGCGGACACTGTGCGGATTGAAAGATGGCTTGAAGGGGACCAAGTCGCTATTCTAATAATACTTTTTATCAGATATGAAAGAAACTTCATGAAGATGATTGTTTTAAATGGAAAATTGACGGTTATCAAAAGTATTGTCAGACAAGCGACTAGACCTCTTTTGTCTTTCTCTTGTCTCGGTTGTTATCGATGAAAATAATTCTTTAATACAAAGTGAAAACTTTTCAGTTAAGTCATTTCAGCTGCATAGACTGGATTAGCCGCAGGCATAAACGATAAAACATGTTTTATACCCGTGGTCATTCGAAATGCTGGAATTTGAGGTGAATTTAAACGTTTATCTAAAAGGCGCTTGATTGAGCAATAGCTGGCTATTGGGATTGAAAGCAACGCAGTAGATGGACTTTTAAAACGCTTCAAAACCTGCATTTTGAATGATTACGGGTATATCAGGTGGTTAAAGTAGATAACCACCAAATTTCATTAAACCAACATCAAACCCACGAAACGGTTGAATTTTGAATCTAGACTGAACATTTCAGCTCAGCCTAGATTCCTTCTGTTTAAATAACGTGGTTAAGCATTAATGTACGGTAATTTTATCGATAACATTGATACCCGTTATTTTTATGCTATTTACTCCTTCCTCTAAAGGAATATTAACTTCTATAGAGCCAGGAGTTCCTCCTTGAAAACACCACTGTCCAGTTACAGGTACTGAAAAGGTTTGTGCTGTCCCCTGATTTACTGAAACTTTGACATTCCGCGCTGAGGTTGCAAAATACTGTAAAGTTAACGGATAAGTTCCGGCACCACTAGCTTCAATATTATTAAATATCACCGCATTGTTTTCGTCATCCTTCACATTTTTAACCATCACTCCTTGTGAAGCAGTAGCGCAGCTAACTGACTCTGCCGCTCCTGTCAGTTTCGCTGATTCTGCTTCGAAATCTGTTGGCGTGTTAACATAAGGAGCTTTATCACCAATCGTAATCTTATCGATAACGGGAGAATTGGTGAAGGTTATCTTGTTAAAACCCTGTTCAAGATAAACAGATTCTACAATATCTTGAGGCGATCCACCTTCATAGCACCATAGACCAGAGCCAGTAATTGCAACTGTTTGAACAGATCCTTCATTTATCTGGTAAGAGAGGTTGGCATCCGACTTATTTAGCGTACTGATTGTTAGTGGGTAAAAACCTGCTGCTGTAGCATAAACACTCTGAAATTCTAATGTGGAACCGGCAACATTCAGGTTCTTAACTCCTTCCCCAGAAGAAAAACTAGAACAGGTTGAAAGGATAGCACCGCCGTTGTAGATTGCATTTTCTGCCTCATGAATTACAGTAAATGAAGGCTCTTCCCCTGCTCCATTGTATGCGCCTACATTGACACCATTAGTCGACAAATCAACCGGAGTACCAAAATAGTCTACTGTTGCATTTGCTGTTATTTGACTAAATATACCTTGGCCTGCCATAGGAAAAGGAGGTTCTACTATCGCTCTGCCCTTATTCAACATTACGCTGGTATTAAGTATTTTATATCCCTCTGCATCCAATTGTCCCTTCTGGGCAAATGAAGGATCATTAAATATGGCCTTAGCATCTGCATTAGTAAAACCGGAGGCAACTGAACCGTAAAACAGATTGTTATCAATCAATAATGTACTGCCTGACTCTGCTTGTAAATTGAGTAGCTTTTCTCCCATAATCGCGCCAGAGTCAACATAAAATGCATTATTAAAAATTGAGGTGTTCTTGCCATCAATATCAATACCTGTTGTTAATGATGTGCCGTTTAACTGCTTATTGATATAGATGGAATTGTTGTATATATAGTTGTGGTCAGATCTTGGTTTATCGCTGGGGTATTGTGATACCCATAGCGTATTTCCTTTGGTTGCTCGTCTTCCATCATTAACACTAATGTTAAAACGGTAGGTTGAATATTTATTATTGCCAAGGATTTCGGCAAAACCACCATGACTGTCTTCACTATAGTTGTATTGAAGAAGTACGTATTCATTTGAATGATCTATATGCATACCATAAGAATCGCCTGAGCCACGGGCATGTTTTGAAACGTTGTACTGGGCGACTATGTTTCTAGAGTTAAAAAACCATGCACCGCTACCTCGCGCGGTCATTCTAGCATCAGCATCTGAACCCGGATATTCAAAAAAGTTATTTTCTACTAACGCGTTATATGTGCCGCCCGGAGTAATACCCGAACCACCAGTTTTGTAGGTATGATTATTCGATAAAACATAATCCATATTTCGATTGATCATGTCATCTCCTATTCCTGTTTCGCCACCAGCATGTTGAGACCATATACCAAATTTTGCAATCATCGTAATGTAGTTGTTATCAACAACAACATCTCTGATGTGTTTTTCTTGACCTGCTACTTTGTTTTTCTCACTTCTGAAATGAATGCCGGCTGATTGAACTTTGTTAAAATTAGTTTCGTCTAATATAATAGGGAAGACGTTACGCACCGTTAGATTTGTAAATCTAAAATGGCTCATTACTTCAGTACCATTATTTAATACACTAATACCAAAAGCGGTTGTATCCGGCCAACCGTTTGGATCGGAAACGTTCCTCTCGTTAGTTATTTCTAAATTATCTAACTCTATATATTCTTGATTATTGATAAAAACTGCGGCATGGAAATCACCATTAACGCCCGTAGAACCATTGATAATAGGTTTATCACCTGTACCATATTGGGTAAATTTTATCGGATTGTTTTCCGCACCAGAATAACCAGGCTTTAACTGACCAACAAATGTGTCACCGGATTTAAAATTTATATTATCACCAGGCAAAATATTTGCACTACTGACATGGGCTAGAGTCGCCCATGGACTTTCTATTGACAGTCCATTATTACTGTCATTACCGTTAGAAGAGCTTACATAATATTGGGTAGCATAAACACTGCTAAAGTTTAGGCTAGTAAGTAGAGCTATGGTTATGGTTATAGTTTTATTTTTGATAGCGATTTTCCTATTGTTGATGGATTGATTTGTACTTTGTTACATTTACGCTCTTATAGGGCCACTTTTTTGGCTGTAAAATTGTTTTAATTACACAATGAATTTGATACTTGATCTCACAAGATAGTAATAATACTTTTATAGTAAAAAGCAGCATTAAATATAGAGCGATTAAAAGTCACATATATCGTCGCTGTACTCTCTATTGATTATCGAAAAGTAAGCATCAATAATTTATTTGATGAGTGTTCTTTTCAAAAATACAACGACGACAGTTGAGTGACTTAGTGTCTGGTGTTGAGCTTTCTCAAGCTTCAACACCATTTTTCAGCCTCAAAAATTAAGACTAGAAAGTTGCTCTAATACTCAGTGTATAACGGGTTCCTGTATATTGAACTCGACTTAAACGTTCAATAACATCAACATATTCATATACTCTTTCATTGGTTAAATTGACTGCTTCGAGTGAAACAGTAAGCTTCTCGGTAAAGTCATAAGAAAAACTGGCATCCAACTGGCCATAAGCCTCTACATGCTCTGGTAGTCCACCACTTCGCGTTCCACTTCTTGATAATAAATAGTCATCTCGCCAGTTATAGGCGATTCTACCTTGCCAGGCATCTTTTTCATAAAATGCGATTATATTGTATGAAGTATCAGAGAATCCCTCCAAACCTATACCAGCATCGGTAACCCCTTCGATATCAATTGGCATTGCACTTTTATCTTTACTATCAAGATAGGTAAAATTGGCCTGAAGACCAAAGCCATTTAAAAAACCAGGTAAGTAATCAAAATAATGTAATGCGCTAATTTCAATCCCTTTAATTTTACCGCCGTCACGATTATCCATTTGAGTAATAGTTTCAAATAAGTTGCCGTAGTCAGGTATGGTGACAGTTGAATCTTGATATTGACCGTCAACGTAAATATCCGGCGTTTCATCTCGTGTAGTTTGTGTTGAGATAAAAGTTTCAATATTCTTAGTAAAGAAATTTATTGCATATGCATTACCATTTTCTTGATAATATTCTAGCGACAAATCAAATTGCGTGGCTTCATAAGGGTTTAATAATGGGTTACCACCGCGACTACTGAAGTTGCCAGCATGATTGTCTGAATAAATTCGGTTTACACCAATATCCGTTATTGACGGTAATGACATTACTTTTGCACCAGAAAATCTTGCGACGATGTTGTCATTGATATCTAGCTTAAAGTTAGCGCTTGGTAGCAAATTATCATAAGAATTTTTGCGCGTGATTTGTCCTGGTACGCTGTAAGTTACTTCAACGCTTGGTTCACCCGATGCATTTATATTCGGTGTGATTGCCAACCTGTTTTTACCATAACCGCTTGATGTAGTTTCAGTTTCAACATAGCGTAAGCCTAAATTACCGCTCCAGTTATAGTCGCCAAGTTCGCCACTGATGTTTAATTGAGTAAAAACTGATTTTCTGGTTTCTTTCGTCCCGGTTGAACGTGTTTCATCGTATACTTCATTTGGCCAGGTAGGTTCTTGCCTAAGACGAGCTATTTCACTGTGATAATCAGATATACTGGTTACAAGCATAAATTGACGGGGAAAAGTGCCGCTTTCTTCTGATAAAAAGTTGTCAGTGCTATTTACCGCGAATAACTCATCAGGTAGGTCAATGAATTTACCACAAATGCTATCAGCAGGTGTCAGGTCAAGATTTCTACAGCCATTTTTAGTGCGATAAGTATCTACTGTTTTTTCACGATCTGAATAACTGAATCCTGCATCAATAGAGTCTAATATCCCAGTACCAATTGCATAATTCACATCAAACTTAAGTTCGGTGATTTCATCAGATAATTGTTCATGTGTAACTGAGTTCCAATGAGCTTTAGCATTAGCAGGATTGGCAAAATCTACTGTCGTTTCATAATCAATAATTCCACCACCAGTCATGTCAAATGTTACAAGCTCATCGGTAGAAGCGGTGCCATTAATATAGTTAGGAACCAGGTTGTCTTGTCGTGGCGTTGCATTAGCACTAGAGTGTGAAGCATCAAAATTAAAGGTGAAATCATCAACAAAGGCTAACAAGTTATAACCAATGGCTTTAGTTTTGGTTTGTGAACCGCTAACGCCAAATTGGCCATCAAGAGGTTGTCTACCAAACTTAGTACCTGAAATAACACTACCATGGTCTGAAACAACAACATCTCGCCAGCCACTGTATTGCATAGGTATTTGCATACCTTGTCGAACTTCTTCACGGGTAAAGTCACTATATAAATAGTCTACTCTGTGAGTGATATCGTCTGTTTGCGCAAATTCTAAAGTAAGATTCGCTCCTGTTCGTTCACGTTGTTCTTCAATTAAATTAAACCGGTAACGCCCTGGATACCAAAGTTCGGTAGGGGTAACAACATTGCCCTTTTGATCAAGAATATCACCTTCTATATTACTAGCTTTGACCGTTGACCAGCGATTGGTTTCGGCAGAGTCAATTCGGTTGGTACTTTCTTGATGAGTAAAACCAACCAAAACACCAAATGAATCATCTAAAAATGTATTACTGACAATTCCAGAAAATTTTGGTCCATAATCTTCAGACAGATCATTGTATTTAAACTGTGTAGAAGCGGCTGCTTTAAATCCAGGGTTAGATAATGGATGGGCTGTTTTGACATTTACATAGCCACCAATACTTCCTTCAGGGGTTTTACCCATTGGCGTTTTGGTGACATCAGCACCTGAAATTAACTCGGAGGGTAAAAGTTGGAAATCCAGAGAACGACCTTTACCTGTAGTTGCAATTGTTCTTCCATTCACTTGCACAACATTAAACTCAGGTCCGAAGCCTCGAACGGTTAACTTTGAACCTTCGCCATTTTCACGAGAAATAGCCACACCTGAGATCCTTTGCAAAGACTCGGCTACATTTTGATCTGGAAATTTACCAATATCTTCTGCGGCAATGCCATCAACAATACTTGCAGCATTTCTTTTATCTTGAAGAGCATGAGCAAGGCTGCTTCTCATTCCTGAAACTTCGATAACTTCAACTGCTTGTTCTTTACTTGTTTTCGTTTCTTCTGCGAATGTTGTGGTGGTAATACCTAACCCTAAAGTAAATAAACACGCTTTTGCAACAGGATTTAATATAAATGGAGTGTTTTTATTCATGTTTTATTCTCTAAGATGTTGTTCATCATATTTTTTATAATTGGAAAAATTCAACTGAAACTTTAATAAACAGGCAAAACCAATCTTTTAAAATCACATTTGGGAAATGTGACTTTATAGTATGTTTTTTAAGGGGTCAACAGCTGTTTAACTCTGTAATATGCTGTTCATCTTATTTTAATAAATAGGAAAAGCTAACTAAGATAATAATAAATAAGCAAAACCAGTCTTTTAGAATTATATTGACTATATGTTAATAATTTATTGTTTTATTGTTTTATTGTTTTATTGTTTTATTGTTTTATTGTTTTATTGTTTTATTAATTTAATAATTACATCTTATATTTCGATTTGTTTCGATTTATTTCGATTTATTTCACTTTGTTTCGTTTCGTTTAGAGTTTGATGCTAGCAAGTAGCAGAGTATTAGGTTATCAATGCATTGTTTGCCTTATATCTTTGTATTTTTATTGTTCAAAACGGCAGAAAGGGGTTGAAAATTTACATAAAATTAGTTATTTTGCGCTCCTTTGTTGTTAAATTAAATATATTAATACATATGGGCCTGTTCCATTGAATATATAGGAGGATAAATATGAAAAAAAAGACGAATTGGAAGTTGAATTTAATCAGTTTGCTGTTTCTTTTGTGTGCGGCTTTGTTAGCGTCATCCAGTGAAGCGGCTAGTATCGGATCTATGGTTGCTGCAGATAATAACCCATGATATGTTCAGTCATCAGATATTCAGAATTCGATTTCTAAAACTGTCATAAAAGTGAGATAACGCTTTCGCAGGAGTAATAACAAGCACATGTTGCTGACAGCGGTTCACCACCCCGACTCTGTATTATCAATTCAAGTTCCTTAAGCATCAAGCTATATTAACTACCTGTCCTATTTATACCAATTGTATTGGCCATGTCCTCGTTAAATGTTGCTACGCCAGCAACCCATTGTTTTATCGGTATTTATTTTTCATCTCAAGATTTCAACGTGTAGGATGGGTTAGCCTAAGGCGTAACCCATCAAAACATATGTTTATCAGGTGCTTAAAGGTTAGGTAATCATCAAGTTCAGGTTAGTTAAATTGCCTTTCAAACGATCATTATGAAGGTTAATTTTCTAAACCATGAACACAGCGGAGCAGGGTGGTTTCAGGGCTTTGGCAATACCTTTATTACGGTAAGAGTCATGGACTCCAATAGGGCCAACCATACCTTTAGCGGTCGCATCAAAGCATGCAAACCCAATAACCTTTTTATATTCGATAGCAATAAAGCAAGTAGTAGGTTGCCTATAAAGCGTCGCCACACATTCATCTACCTAGCCAGAACAAATATCATTAAACTGTGAACTGATAAAGTTTACAATTGGTTGCTTGTCAATTGCTAACGCACGACGTAAGGTTATACCTTCTTTGGCAAGAATATCCCGGTTATCTGCTTTTCTCTGTGAATATAACTTTACTAACATATCTGCCATAGTCTGCTCTCTTGATATTGTACGCATGCGTTAATTGTGTGTCAGTAATCTGAATAATGACATGTGCAAATAAGTTTACTACGAGGTAGTCTAAAAAATAACGCGACCTATTTTTTCGATCCACTTTTTATATTACTGATACCACGAGAAGATAAGTATCAAAATGCAGCGCCAGCATAAATAACCACCTAGTTATTTATGCTATTGATTGCCGCTATTGACCACTGCTATTTGTCACTGCTATTTATCACTGTAAGGATAGAATTAAGATTAATTACCCGGCGTTATAGCAATGCCAGTATTGGGAATGCGCCAGACATCGTTTTTAACATCAATGCTACCACCCATTTCATCAACTACTACCCGGTCAACAATAGCCACGCCACGCTCGGCCATCTGAGTAAAATTATCGATGCCATCACCAGGGAAGTTACCACGGGTTCGGTGAATATTATACTTGCTGGCAAATTTACGGTTAAAGGCTTTTTCAACGCCAGTTTTACCATTCATAAAACCTAATAAACCGCCCCAGGTCGCAGCGGGATTGTCTGAATCCCACCCCGCCAAGGTGGCTATTTTTATCGTTTCAATAAGGCTTCCTTCACCATAAAGTAAACTGACAATACTTGCCGCAAAGTTAATGCCTGAGGCAAAACAGCCATTACAATACATATTTTTTGCTGTGATATCGTAACCATCTTCCTGGTTTACCTGATACTTTTGGTATAAATCATCTCTAACCGTTTCCCAGGCTGCTCCTGATTGATAGCGAGCGTTCACAAAGTCAAACATTTTTGCTGAATAAGAATGGTCGGGTAATCTTTGTCTGGCGGTATTGGCCATCCATTGAATTTTTTCTTTAACCGGTAAAGAATCATCAACATAAGAAGCGAGGGAATACATAACCACGTAGAACTCAGCAGCCCATGCTGCATTTTCCCTTGCTGTTGTTCTGATAGGTAAATGTGCCATTTTTAACGCGATATCAGGCCTTGTTGGAGCAAATAAACCGAATATTTCTGTGGTTAATTGTGCGTCAATCATTTCATATTCTTTGTTATTGTCTGGATGGCTGGTTGCCGGAGGCAATAGACCCTTTTTCAACATTAAAGTGTGTGCTTCCTGATTAGAAACCCAAAGAAAATTCTGTTTTTTACCTTTTTCATCCAAACCAAATGGCGATTGCTCTTCTGAATAAATATGTTTTAACCACCCATCCTTAATTTGCTCTGCAGTTAATATACTTGTTTTATGGGTAAACATCAGATGTTGATAAATATATTCAATATCAGTATCGTCGTCAGACGTCCAGATTTCTCCCTCATCTTTAAAAACAAAATCTATAGTTTCAGAAAGGGCACTGGGAACGCCTTGCCCCCAAATACTTGGTAGATCTTTGCTGCCCCAGTCATCACGGGTATAAAATTTACCGTGTATACCTTCTCCGCCAATTTTATCCATTTCGGTCACCAGGCCAGTCCAGTTAGCAATAGATTGACCTAACCAGAAGCCATAGAGTTTATCGAGATATTGTGAACGTGATATTAATATTTCATTTTTTGGCAGCGGTGCTTTAGCTGTCTTGGTATTGGTATTGTTATTGTTTTCAGGCTGCATTGACTTAGTTTGATTGCCTGCATCAGGAGATAGGCATGCTGTCAGGAAAAGTATTATGCTGACAATGGTAATTTTATTTATTATTTTCATTGAATATCCTAAGCAAGTTAATAAACGTTTTTTTATCCTAATTGAATATATTAGTGGCGCATTAAGTATAATATTCATCGCTGTAGGCAAAAGGAAAAGCCATTTTTAATTAACCCAGAGCTAAAGCGTCTAACGTTAGGCGCCATAATATTATCGGGGATTGATTTTTATGTCTAGAGTTTTTATTTTACTGTTGTTGAATGGCGGAACAATGAAGCATGAAATAGGTTAAGTTTGTGATAAAACTCAATATTTGGGCTCGATTGGACCCTCTCAGGTAATGAATAAAAGCACCGCTACACTAACATCTATTTCAGCTACACTCGGTATTTCAATTTCGACGGTATCACGGGTATTAAATGATCGGGCAAAAAAGTACCGGATAAGCGATGCCACTGTAGCAAAAATTAAAAAAGAAGCCGACAGAGTAGGGTTTGCACTCAATCAAATAGCAAGTGCGCTACGATCGCAAAAAACCAAGACCATAGCTTTAGTTATCCCCGGTATTTCAAATGGTTATTTTGCAGCAATTGCAAAAGCCCTTGGTGTTGAAGCAACAAAAGCAGGCTATTCGCTATTATTATTCGATTCTTTAGGCCAGGAAAAACTGGAAATTGAAGCCGTACGTTTAATGCGTAGCAGAAAAGTTGATGGTTTGATTATTGCCCCGGCAAGTGCGAATGGTCAGCATATTCTTGATTTGAAAGAATCGGGTACGCCTGTAGTTTTGATTGACCGTTACATCAAGTCAATGGCATTACCGTCTGTTTGCAGTGACAATGTAGAGGCGACTTATCAGGCAACGTTTTTTTTAATTACTTCAGGTCATCAACATATTGCCTGCATTTAAGGGCTGAATTATCTGAGCTCTTGTGCTGACCGTACTCAAGGTTATAAAAAAGCATTAGCACAATACAAACTTCCCTCAAATAAAGCTTATTTCCTCGGGGATGATTTTAGTTATCAAAGTGGTTATGCTGCCACTAAAAAAGTGCTTGAAAATTGTCCTGAAGTAACGGCTATTCTTAGCTTAAGCCAATTAAATGCAATGGGAGCGATGCAGGTAATTAAAGAAGCGGGTAAAAATATTCCTGAAGATATTTCGTTAATTACCTTGGATGACAATCCATTGTTTGCCTATTTATCAACACCGTTAACGTCAGTCGATCAACCGAATGAAGCAATTGGCATTGAAACGATGCAATTACTCATTGCCCAGATAAACGGTGAGTCAAATTCTACTGAGCAAAAAGTGCTTAAAACCCGATTGATACTGCGTGACTCGGTAAAAATACTTAATACACCTGATGAAGCTTAACTATTGACCTGTATCTGTTCAAATATGATCCTGCAGTTTAAAATTTTTTAGTCGTAGGATGTGGTTAGCCGTAGGCGTAACCCATCAACTTATTTATTAATAACCACTTGAATAATATAATATTATAAAATTAAACAAGCACGACCAATATAAGTTGTTAAATATTTCAAAGCTTGTGTGTGGGTTACGCCAAACGGCTAACCCATCTTGTCTGAGCTGCTTTGATTCAGGCATGTAGCTAAAAGAATAGAGTTAATATCAACAGAGCCTGTTTAACCTCTGGTCCTGTTATAATGAGCCATTCTTACGTTATTGGTTTTGTTCCAAAAGAAAGTTATCAATTTCCTGGCGTTTATGTGCCGAAGGTTGAACACCCAATTTTGTTACTGACAGCGCCGCCGGGGCATTGGCAAACCTGACCGCATCCTCCAGGGTATTACCTTCAGTAACTGCAACAGTATAAGCACCGTTAAAAACATCACCTGCTGCGGTGGTATCAACAGCATTAACCTTGAATCCAGATACATATTTACTGAAATTTCTGGTTTTAATGAATGCCCCTTTACTTCCTAAGGTCAGAATAACCGTTTCTAAACCTTTATCTATCAACACTTGTGCGGCTAACTCTGCACTGGTAAGGTCGGTTACTTTTACGTCTGTTAATAAATAGGTTTCAGTTTCATTTGGCGTGATAGTTGAAACCAAGCTTAAGATATTATCCGGTATAGCGGTTATAGGCGTCGGTGCCGGATTTAATATTACCTGTACATTTGCCGCTTTGGCAATTTTAGCCGTTCGTTTTATTGATTCAAGCGGTGTTTCCAGCTGCATTAAAACCACATCCGCTTGTTCAATCAGGGGATGAATAGCCGATATATTATCGAAGCCAGCAATGGCAATGTCGTGATCCATATTTGCTAAACCAACGGCTGAAGCTGCACCAAGTACCATATTATCATTAGCGGCTAAAATAACTTTCAGGTTAGGGTGTTGTGAAATAATAGCCGAGGTAATTTGTGCGGCTTTAGTTTGATCCCAGGAGGCACTTTGAATGGTCACTAAATCTAACCCGGCAGACTGTACCGCTTTTTCAAAACCTGTTCTGCGTTCAACCGAATTTGTTGCCGTGGTAATGTCTTCTAAAATGGCGACCTGAGTACCTTGAGGAAAATCCTTAAGGGTAAAATCGGCAACTAGTTTAGCGCCATCTTCATTACTGGGACCAATAAATGGAATAGTTAAATTAAACTCAGCTAAAACTTCAGGTGATAAATGATTATCTATATTGATAATGGTTATGCCTGCATCCCGAGCTTTAGCTAATGCCGGCACCAAAGCTTTTGAATTGGCAGGGCAGATAATGATAGCGTCTACCTGTATGGCGATCATTTGATAAATTAAGTTAACCTGTTGCGCGAGATCACTTTAATTTTTAATACCATTTGAAATAAGCTGATAGCGATCTGCATTGTTAAGCTGATGTTTATTTGCGGCTTTGTCCATATTAACAAAAAACTCGTTGGCAAGAGATTTTATGATCAAAGCGACTTTAGGTTTGCCTGCCGGGGCTTGAATGGTATTTTCTTCATTAGGAGCCTGCCCACAAGCCGTTATCAGCAGTAAAGTTACTATTGATGTTAAGATTTTTTTGTATAGTTGCATAACTAACCTCAATTGTTTATTGGTCCCTAATCAATTAATAAGTAAATTTGTTATTTGTTATTTGTTATTTGTTATTTGTTATTTGTTAGTTGATTGATTATAGGGTCATTAATTATTATTTAACTGTATATTTATAGTTACGCCTAACGTTTGCGCTATTTGTTAAGTTATAGACCAACGATTTAAAAAGCAACGCTTATTTGCCAATGAAAAGAGGGGTGTAGATTATTTGTATTGGTTTAAATCTGATATTGGATTAAAGACAAAACTGTGGTCCAAATTAGTTGACCACTTCACTATCTTTTATCTAACCAGTGCATTTCCAATTTATTGCAATACCGTATTAACCTTATTAAAACCACCACCACCATTTTTGATGCGGATCAAATCGCTAGTGACACCTATGTTAGTGAATATGATGGCTATAATAGTTATGGCGCATTAACTAATAAAATTGAATATCATGGTGCTTCTACAGGAACTGCAACCAATATACGGTACAGCCAATATGGTTATATTGATGATGTGGGTAACGGTGTCATTAACTTACCCACCACGCAAAAAATATCAACCAATGAAAATTCAGGTTATGAAACGGTTCAGGAAACTCTTTATAAATCGACCTTTGCAAATCATTCAGGTATACAACTACCTTGGAAACAAGAGCAATTTGGTCAAGTAATCACTGAATTTAAAAGCTATCACAGTGACGGTAATCTACTTCGCATTGAATTCAATAAAGACTTACTTAATAGCAGCGGTAACAAACGCTTTTTAGAATTTTCAAATTATTACCGTGGCAATGCCCAAACCATCAAAATGGCTAATCGCTACAACAACACGGCACAAAACATCAGTAAAACCTTTAACAGTTTTGGACAAGTTGAGAGCACCACAGACTTATCAGGGTCAACGATAAACTACACTTATGACAGTTTAGGGCGCTTGGCTACGGTTAATCCGACTGACGAGAAATGGGCAGATACCAAAATTACCTGGTCAATGGGCACTTCACCTACACGTACCATTGTAAAATAGTTAATTAGCCACCCACTTTAAATTAACCTGTTTTAACTTAAACTTGATTGGCAATCCGCCTATATCAAAGTTACACTTTATTGATTCGTAAACTCAAGGAAGAGAAACATCATGCCAAAACCCAGAAGCCAGCAAATTTGCATTTCCGAAACGCCGTTTTACCACTGTATTTCCCGTTGCGTTCGTCGCGCATTTCTTTGCGGAAAAGATGACCAGACAAACCAATCTTACGAACATCGACGTGGTTGGGTTGAAGACAAGCTCTTAACTCTGGGAAAGATTTTCGCCATTGATGTTTGCGCCTTTTCAGTCATGAGTAACCACACACATATTGTGCTCTATATTGATGAAAATACTGGAAAATCATGGAGCATTAAAGAAGTACTACAGCAATGGCACCAACTTTATAAGGGAACTCTATTTACTCAGCAATATGTAAAAGGAGAAAAACTTTCAAAAGAAATTATCAATTGTGTCACTGAAACCGCAGAAATCTATCGAAAGCGATTAATGGATATCAGCTGGTTTATGCGTACATTAAATGAATCTATCGCCAGAAAAGCTAACCAAGAAGATAACTGCACTGGCAGATTTTGGGAAGGTCGTTTTAAATCCCAAGCTTTGTTGGATGAAGCGGCATTAGCCGCATGTTTAGCTTATGTTGATTTGAACCCGATAAGATCTAAAATGGCAAAAACACCTGAAACATCAGATCACACAAGCATATTATTACGCATAGAATCAGCAAAGCAAGGGGAT
>JABSOI010000080.1 GCA_013216015.1 Alteromonadaceae bacterium
AATAGCGCGAAAACTATTTTTAGATATCAACTACACCCCTTTGTTTATACGACTGTTATTCTCACTGAGAACTGCTGGGTTATGGTTGATCATACCGCTTTATCCAACTATATCGATAATATTCAAAAAATACATGAATTATCTAAAGGAGACAAAGTACTTCTAAAAACACCATTTTATTTTGATGTCTCTGTTAGAGAGCTTATTTGGACGTTATGTTTCGGGGGAACGCTGGTAATATCTGAGCCAGAAGGGCACAAGGATCCTATTTATATTAGTAATATTCTCTCGGAACATCAGATAAATATAGTTCATTTTGTACCTTCGATGTTAGAGGTTTTTCTACATCACCCTGATACCAAATTACCAAATAGTTTAATTTATGTAATATGTAGTGGTGAATCTTTACAGCCAAGCCAAGCTCAAGAATTCTATAGACAGACGTCAAATTGTCGATTATTAAATATGTATGGACCAACTGAAGCTACCGTGGAAGTTACATCTTTTAATTGCGAGGACTTGAAAGCTCATAAAATCATACCGATAGGAAAGGAAATAGATAATACAAACATTCTAATTTTAAACAATGATTTAAGTTTATGTGATAGTGGATCTGCAGGTGAAATATATATTGGTGGGGATAGTTTGTCAGTAGGTTACTTCGGAAATGAAGAGTTGACACAGAAAAACTTTGTTGACTTTGTAGATGAAAACAAAATAACTAAAAAACTTTATAAAACAGGGGATTTAGCAAGATATTTGCGCGATGGTAACATAGAATTTTTGGGTAGAATGGATGATCAAATCAATATTAGGGGCTATCGCATAGAATTGGGTGAAATTACAAGTGTTATCGCATCTCATATAAATGTTAAAAAAACGTATGTAACAACTAAGAAGGCGAATAATCAATACGATCAAATAATTGCCTATGTTGTTGTAAAAAATAAGACTTCAAGTGTAGAAAATAGAATTGATTTATTTGATTACATTAATAAAAGATTACCCGAATATATGACACCACATTCAATAACTTTTGTTAATGAATTAGCACTAACTCCGAACGGAAAAATTGATAAGAATTCCCTACCAGAACCACAATTAATATTCAGTGATAATTTTATCAGAGCCAACAATGATATTGAAAAATCAGTATCCAAATTGTGGAAGAAAAATCTTAATATTAATGAAGATATATCAATAGATGATGGCTACTTTAAATTGGGAGGGGATTCTATATCAGTTATTCATTTAGTTATAGATATTAATAAAAAATTTCACACTTGTATTTTATTGCAAGATATTATTAGTTTACAAACTATTTACGAGCAAAGTGCCTTAATAATGTCCAGGTTATCTAAACAATCAGAATTTCCGCCACTACTCAAAAGTAAGGATGTAAATAAAGACTTTGAGGTTATTGAATTATGAGTTTACTCAATAGGCTGATTAAATTTAAAGAATTAGGTTTGTTTGTAATTTTAAACGATGAAAAACTATCCGTTCAAATGACAGACAATAAGTTATCAGAGGAAGACAAAAACGCGCTTAAAGAAAATAAATCAGAGATTATAGAACTTTTTAACAAGTTAGGTATTTGCTCCAGCCGCCTCTTAGCTCCAACGAGTTTTTCTCAACAGAGATTATGGTTTATAGATCAATTGGAAGAAGGAACTAGTAATTATAATATTATTGATTGTTATCCTTTGCATGATTACATTGATTTAACCGCATTGAAGTGTGCATTGAAGAGTTTGTGCTTACGACATGAAATTTTACGGACGACGTACATTCAAGATTCAGGGCATGTGTTTCAAGTTCTAAATACAGAAAGCAAAGTTACAATAAACGTTCATGATTTTAAAGGTTTAGACGAAAGACATGCTTTTAGTGCAACACAAGTTGTAACTGCAGCTAGTACAGACCATATTTTTGACTTAAAAAATGGTCCAATATTAAAAGTTGATTTGTGTCAAGTTCATGATGGACTTAGCTACCTAGTGATAAATATTCACCACATAGCCTCTGACGGTTGGTCACAGAATATTATCAGGGATGAATTAAAAGCACTTTATGAGTCCTTTTCTAAAGCAGACAGCGCTAAGTTACCAGAACTAACATTACAATTTGCAGATTATGCCCATTGGGAGAGGAATTACTTACAAGGGGATAACTTGAAAAAACATTTATCTTATTGGTCAGATAGATTGCGCGGACTTCCGAATCTTCATAGTTTACCTCTTGATATGCCGCGACCAGTTCAACAAAATTTTGAAGGTGGAGAATATATATCAGTTTTTTCAAATGATTTATTAGGAAAATTTAAGAAAATTTGTGATGTCGCCAATGCCTCACTTTTTATGGGACTCAATGGTATGTTTTCGTATCTATTAAGTCGGTTAAGTGATGAAGATGATATTGTTTTTGCGACTCCAATTGCTAATAGAGAGCAGGCAGAAACGGCTGAACTAATAGGTTTTTTTGTAAACACTTTAGTTTTAAGATACGATCTATCATGTGTTATTAGTTTTGATGATTTACTAAATCAGGCTAAAGAGGTTTGTTTAGGGGCATATGCTCATCAACAAATGCCACTTGATGAACTGATTCAGCATTTAAATATCCCTAGATCTTTAAGTTATACACCTTTATTTCAGATTATGTTTTCTACAGTTAATATAGCTACTAGTTCTGAAATAAATAATACTTACTCAGAAGAGCCTAGAGTTAACTTGACAAAGTCTAAATTCGATTTATCTGTTACTTGTCTTTTGGAAAAGGACAAGATTTGTTTTTCTTGGAATTATAATTCAAGCTTGTTTGATAAGACAACGATACAGAATATGGCCGAGTTTTATGAAAATTTATTGGTTCAAGCGACTTCTGAACCACAGAAACCATTAAGTGAGTTTCCTTTAAAAGAAATAAAAAAAGTTAATCTTAAACTAAATAATGAAAAGTTTATATTTGTACATAAGTTGCTCGAGCAAAAAGCAGATTCTATACCTGATCATATAGCAGTGGAAACGCCAAATGCATCTCTGAGCTATTCTTCGCTTAATAACAAGGTAAATCAGTTCGTAAACTTTCTCCTTGAAAAAGGAATAACAGTAGGAAATAAAGTTATTGTGTGTTTGGAGGAATCTGAACAACTTGTCATTAGTATTTTTGCAATTTTGAAACTTGGGGCTTGCTATATTACGATTGATAAATCTTGTCCCGTCGGTCGAATTAATAAGATTATTAATGATGTTAATGCTTTTATGATTATTACAACGGCAAATACTAAGTATAAGCCTAATATTAAAACATTAGTGCTGAATAATGGTGCACTAAATGGATTATTAGAAAATGAGCCAGTCGATAATTTAGATTTTAACCTTTCACAAGATAGTCTTGCATATATATCATATACTTCTGGTTCGACAGGTGATCCTAAAGGAGTAATGGTTACTCACAAAAATTTATCCTCATATTTGAAGGGCACTGTAAAAGACTACCGTATAACTCATGACGATACCATTCTACAATTTTCTTCCGTTGCCTTTGACATATTTGTAGAAGAGCTTTTTTGCACTATATGTAGGGGCGCTAAATTGATTTTTGAAGATAAATCTTTACTAAAAGACGTAGATTATTTTACCCAGACCATCAAGGAAAAACTAGTTAGTGTTGTTAGCTTGCCAACTGCTTTTTTCCATATATTGTGTGAAAATAGCGATATTCTAAAGTGGGACTATTTGGTTAGCCTTAGATTAGTTATTGTAGGAGGGGAAAAATTATCTGCAAATATGCTTGATAACTGGAAAAGAAATACAAAAATTAAAGTGTTAAATACTTATGGCCCTACAGAAGCAACTGTTATATCGACCATTTATGATACTAATGCCCATTCAACAACTCAGTCAAATATCCCTATAGGTAAACCTATTGAAGGTGTTCGATGTTATATCTTTGATAAGCATAAAAATATCTGCCCTGATGGAGTAATTGGGGAATTGTATATAGCAGGTGATACAGTTTCAAAGGGGTATTGTAATAATCAACAATTTACAGATGAATTATTTGTATCAATTCCAGCTATCTCGGAAGCTAAGTTGTATAAAACAGGCGATATAGCACGATATTTGAAGGATGGGAATATTGAATTCATTGGACGTAAAGATGAACAGGTAAAAATAAATGGCTATCGTGTTGAATTGGGTGAAATAGAATATCAACTAGCTCAGCTAGAGGTAATTGAGTCGGTTGTAGTGCTTGCTAAAGAAACAAAAAGAGGCGACAAACAGTTAGTTGCCTATATTAAGGCTTCGCAGAATGAAGTGTTATGTCCTAAGACCTCAAAGTATCTCAATATAGAGACTGCAAATAACAAAGCACAAACAGCATTGCGGGAGATTATTAATACAAAACTAAGCACTGAGTTACCATCTTATATGATACCTATATATTATGTCTTAATTGATGAATGGCAACTTAGTTCAACAGGTAAGATAGATAAAAAATCATTGTTAGAACTTACTCACAAATTAATTTCTGATGAATATGTTGCTCCAATAACAACAACTGAAAAAAAATTAGCAAATATTTGGTTAAAATTACTAGAGTTAAGCGAGCTTAGTATTGAAGCCAATTTTTTCGGAATCGGAGGGCACTCTTTACTCGCGGTTCGTTTGATGGCTGATATTCGAAAACAATTTGGGGTAAGGATATCGCTAAAATCGCTATTTTTGGCTCCAACTATTAAGCAATTATCAGTAATTATTGACGATACATTAACTAGCGCAATCAATAAACCAGAAGCTGGCATTATTAAGCAAAACATATCTCCTATTTTAACCTTAGGAAACTATGAACCTTCTATGGATAATTGTTATTTCATACCTGGCATCGCTGGAACAGCAAATATGTTTGCTGATTTTTCTCAAATAAAATCTTTTGGTTTTAATATAAAAGCTTTTAGCCATAGGGGACTTATGGATGGTAAGCAACCATTTACAAGTATTGAAGATAACGCTTGTCATTTTGTTAAGTTGTTATTAGCAGAAGATATTGCTGATAAATACATTATTGTAGGTCATTCCTTTGGTGGCGTTATAGCACTAGAAATGACTCGCCTGCTAGAACTTGCTGGAAAAAAAGTGAAACTCATTTTAATTGACTCATATTTTGAACAACACTTATTAAATAAAAAAGAAAGAAATGAAACGTATATTAATACAGATCAATCAATTAATAATGAGGTTAAATTAAGTGCAATAGATACCTTATTAAAGGAAGATGTGAAAATTTTGCACCAAAGACAGTTGGAACTATTTAAACATTATAAACCTAAAAGCTTACCTGTTATTAATCCTTTGATTTTATTTGCAATTTATTCTTCTTACGATGTTGACAATTATCTTGAAAGGTTAAATTTAGTCTTTACTGGTGGAGTAACATACCATTATATTGATGGAGACCACTTTTCGATGCTAAAAGATAAGGGGAGCAAGCAAATATGCTCTAAAATAATGGAATTCGTAAATTGATCATCGGGGTATGATTGACTCAACCCATGTTGAAGGGTTAGCGCAACAAGTGATTGGAATTATTTATGAAAAAGGGTTTAATAATGATGAAATTAGTAATGTCGAAGCCTCTGCTTTCGATGAACTGTTTAAGTTGGGGGACTGTTAATGAATAATGACCAATCTATTCCTCTACATCCAGCACAGTTAGGAATTTACTATGATCAACTCTTAAACGGATTGACTGCAAAACACAATATTGGTGGCTATATTCGAATCCAAGGTAATTTGGACTCAAGGTTGCTAGAAGTTGCATCCGACCTCTGTTGGCGAAACAGCCGAGACATTCGCTTGAAACTAATGCTAAGCAACCCCGAACCTACCCAACAGTTGGGCGTAGAGGAAGAAATGCCTACGCTACAAAAAATAACGTTTGCTGATAGATCTGACTCACAACATTTGGCTTTGAATTGGATGCAAACTCAGATGGATAAAGGGATTTCTCTTCAGCAATTCCCATTGTTTGACCACACACTCGTTCAAATAGCGGAAGACGAACATTGGTATTTCATGCGTCAACATCATATCTCTGCTGATGCCTACACCTTTTCTCTACGCATAAGTGATTTACTCAATAGCTATAGTCAATTACTACAGTGCAAGGCGGTATCATTTCCTGAACGTTTTGATTTTAGTCAGGAGGTATATAAAGCCCGAGACTATCAAAGCACTGAACAGTTTCAGGAAGATAGAGAATATTGGCTTCAACGCGTAATTTCAATGAAGCCCCGCACTCTCATTGCTAACGATGAAAATAAGGTCAATGAGCAAAGAGTAAAGTTTAAACGAGCTTTGACCATTTCTGCAAAGACAAAAATTTTAAGGCTAGCCAAAGAAAGTGGTGTTACTTTACAACACCTTATCCTTACTTCATTGAGCTGCTGCCTAGGTGCTCTCAATCAAGACTTTAGTATGGTGATAGGCACGCCGGTGCACAATAGAGTAACACGCAAGCAAAAGCAAATGCTTGGAATGTTTGTTACTGTTGTCCCAACTTTTATCACAATTAATCCTCAAATTACCTTTCTAGAAAATGCTAAGAAAATAGCCAAAAGCCAAAATACTGACCTTATGCATCGCAAATACCCTTGGGCAAATTTGTTAAGTGATATAAGGCGCTACCACCCTGAGCGAAATCGCCTTTTTGAAATAATCTTTAATTATGAGACCTTTCATTCAGTCACCGCACCGGATGGCCTAAAGGTAAAGTTACATGAGCTATCGAGTACAGTAGACGACACGCCTCTTCGTATCATTTTCTCGGATTTTGGTGAGAGCCAGTCACCAGCCATTGTGTTGGAGGGCAGCTCCGAAGTCGCTAAAGCAATTAACCTTGAAAACTTGTTAGATTCTGTTTTAGAAATACTCGAAAGCATTTCATTTTATATAAATAGTCGAGTTGGGGATTTGATTGAACGAATTAGTCTTTCGGTAGTGTATCAGGACGGACGAGAGGACACAGTCGATACTTTTTCTATTCAGCAGCCAAGTGATGCATTAGCAAGTTTGGTACATAGTAAACTCAGCATACCTGTTACATTGATCGAGAGTCTGGTACAAAAAATCGGTAGAAGCACTCATAACAAACACGTTTTAATGGCGTGTTGGGCAGCATTTATGGCTAAGTATGAGCGTAAGATTACTTTTTCCTGTGCAGGTATTGATGTCGATGGCAGCCTATCCAAAGTAAATTTAAAATTGTGTTTAAACCTTTCAACTGAGCAACAATGTGTTGCAGAGATAGTGAGTAATATTGTCAATGAAAGCGACAGGACATTTGATTTCACTGCGCCACAACAGCAACCAGAGAACAATGTTTTTATTACACTTTTCTCTGAACAGGATAAATTTTCAACTATTGAACACCAACTTATGTCAGCGCTGGAAAAATCTGACCACCTAGAAAATTACGTCTTGCGAGTACATCAAAGAGAGACTGAAGTTGATCTTTATCTAATTACGAGTAATACAGCCTTTAGGAAATCGACTAATAAACTGAATTTGAAATATTTTATCGAATTCCTTGAACAATTGACAACAGCTGATAATGTAGCAAAGTCTCTTCTGTCGATACCTCTTGCGTCTGACACCTTGCAGCAAAGACTGCTTGCACAGTGGGAGCCTGAACCTGTTAAGTTTTTAGGAAGTACTAGTTTGCATGGACGCTTTGAGAATATAGTAAAACAACAGCCTGACAAACCGGCTTTAGTGACGGCCGAAAAAACCTTGACCTATCAGGAGTTAGATACCAAAGCCAACTTGATTGCTAACTATTTGTTGCAACACAATATGGAGCAGGGAAGTGTAATTGGGCTTTATTTTGAGCGTAATGCAGACACCATTGCAGCAATTTTAGGAATTTTAAAAGCTGGCTGTGCCTATATTCCTCTGGATCCCAATTACCCGACTGAGAGATTAAATTACCTAATTGAGGATTCTACTGTCGAGGCGATTTTGTCCACTTCGCCCCGTTTACCCTCGCTTTCAAGCGCTGTCGAAATGATCCAAGTCCTCGATATTTATCAAACACAACAAGGTAAATATGATGTTAAAAAACCAACAATAACTGACGTTAACTCTCAAAGCTTAGCATATGTCATTTATACCTCAGGCTCGACAGGTAATCCAAAAGGAGTTCTGCAAACTCATGGGAATGTTTGCCGATTGTTTGATGCAACTGTAAATCAGTTCAATTTTTCTGATCGTGACGTTTGGACCTTGTTTCATTCTGTGTCATTTGACTTTAGTGTCTGGGAAATTTGGGGCGCGTTACTTTTCGGTGGCAAGTTAGTTATTCCTGATTTTGCTTGTACCCGCACACCTAAACAGTTTTTTCAGTTTTGTTTAGAGCATGGTGTTACTGTTTTAAACCAAACGCCAAGTGCATTTCACGGACTAAGTTTATCGTTAGATGAACAGTGTAGTTGGCTTGAACTTCGATACATTATTTGTGGTGGAGAAGCACTATTGCCTGTACATGTACGAACTTGGTATCAGAAAAATGTAGCCACAAATGCACAGCTTATTAACATGTATGGCATCACGGAAACAACGGTACATGTGACGTTGAAAGTGATTGAGTCGAAAGATGAAAACACGATCACTATTGGACATCCTATAAATGATCAAGCTATTTTACTTCTGGATGAACAGTTGAAGCCTGTGCCTCCTGGGGCTGTAGGCGAAATATGTGTAGTTGGTGCAGGTTTGGCATTAGGATATAAAAACAGGCCAGAACTGACAGATAATAAGTTTATTCACAGCCCATTTCGTTTGGCAAATGTAGAACGGCTCTATCGAAGTGGAGACTTAGCACGCTATGATGAAACCAAAAACGAATTTATCTATGTTGGGCGAGGTGATTCACAAATAAAGCTGCATGGTTTTCGTATTGAACTTGGCGAGGTTGAAAATCAACTTTTACAGCACTTAGATATTATTCAAACGGTAGTTTTAGTGAAGGGATCAGGTCAGGAAAAGTTTCTGGTTGCATATGTGGTTACAGCTAACGTCATAAACGATAAACAGTTGAGACTTTATTTTAACGAACGTTTACCTAATCATATGCTACCTCGTCGTTACATTCAGTTAGCTAAATTACCATTGACCACAAATGGAAAATTAGATCGTGATGAGTTGTCCAGAATTTCAATAGACGAAGAAGAAAAAGAGATAGTCACACCACGTAATCCGCAGGAAACCATTGTGCTTAATATTTGTAAGTCACTATTGGAAAACGCGAATATAGGTGTCGAATCTATTCTTTTCAATTATGGTTGGCATTCTATCAGTGCTGCGCAAGCTGCGACACAGATAGGTGAAATTTTTCAGGTTGAACTGTCAATAAAAACTTTGTTAGTTGCACCGACAATATCAGAAATTGTTCTAGCACTGGAGGCAGAGTGTGGTGGCAAAGAAATTACCGAAGATATCACGCAAACGTATCTTATGTTAGCGTCGCTAAGCGATGAAGAGGTAGAGCAGATGTTGTCGCTCAATTAATGTTCAAGTATAAGTTTTAACTTATACCCAAGTCGCTTGGGTATAAAATTCAAAAAATAATTACTAAATAAATAGATGAATAAGAGGAAAAATGAAAAATAAAAAATATGTACTTATCACTGGGGGAACTAGGGGGATCGGAAAGGGGTTAGTTCACGCTTTTAGTAATGAAGGATACTCTGTAATTTTCACTTATATAAACTCTGTTGATTCTGCATTGGCGATTGAAAAAGAAGCAAATGCATCTGAACTCTCTGTTAAAGGATATCGGTGTGATGTAACGAATTTGAAGTCAGTTCAAAAACTTGCTGACACTTTGTTTGAAGACGATATCGTTCCAGTTGGATTGATCAATAATGCGGGTATTACCAAGGATGCTTTGTTCGCACGAATGAGCAGCGATGAGTGGAACTCCGTGATAGACACTAATCTTAATTCAGTTTTTAATGTTACTAGATCGTTTGTTTCCAAGATGATGGAACTTGATAAGGCATCAATAATCAATATATCCTCAATATCGGGTCACAAAGGTAACCTTGGACAGACGAACTATTCATCATCGAAAGCAGCGTTGACCGGATTTACTAAGTCTTTGTCCCTCGAATTGGCTAGGTTCAATGTTAGGGTAAATACGATTTCTCCAGGTTACATAGATACGGAAATGTTACAGTTAATTCCAGATGACCAAAGAAAAAAAATTAAGAAAAGTATACCACTTCGTCGTATCGGAACGATTGAAGATGTGGCGTCATTAGCATTATTTTTGATGTCAGATGATGCATCATACATAACGGGCCAATCAATACTTATTGATGGTGGCATGTCGGCTTAACAATTTATTGGATTTAGACTATGCCCCATTCTCTAAGCGAGAATAATGTTCATGTTTGGTGTATCACACCAGACCATGTTACTAGCCTACAGGTTAAACCTTCCGCCTATCATAGTGTGTTATCAGCTCATGAGATAGAAAGGGCGGATCAAATGCTAATTCCGAAACAGAAGCATATTTTTATATCGGCTAAAATGTTGGTGAGGCATGTTCTTTCGTTATATTGTCTTCGTAGTCCTGAGACTTTGACATTTACACACAATCAATACGGAAAGCCTTTTTTGCTTGACGTTAAAGGTGAAATTTCGCCTTTGCGATTCAATTTGTCCCATACTCGAGACTCTATAGCTTTATCAGTTGTTAAAAATAGTGAGATCGGCATAGATATTGAAGCAAACCATAGAGATTTACATCGGGACATAGAGGAAATTTCTAAGCGTTTTTTTACATCCATCGAACAAGAGTATTTGGCTAACTCAAGTTTACCGCAACAAGAATTCCTCAGACTTTGGACTCTTAAAGAATCTTATATCAAATGTCTCGGCCGCGGACTCTCTATACCTCTTAATAGTATAGAGTTTTTCTTAAATGCAGATCAAAACCCCAATTTATTGGGAACCATACTACATCCCGAAACAGGACAACAAATGTGTTTTTTTCAAGGGACACTTGATTGTGGGAATAGCTTGTCTTTTTGTGTAACAAGCGACCAAAAGAAAGCATTAAACATGTCGTATTTTTTGATGGAGCGTGGTTGGAAACATCGAAATTTTGATTTTTCCGCTTCTGCAGTTTCCGCTCGCCTAAATAATATTTAAATGAGCACAGCAAGGATTTAGACTTTGACAATTTTTCACAAAATTAAAAGCTCTAGCGAGCCGACAATTAGGCTAATTTGCTTCGGCTATGCCGGAGGAAGTATACAAACGTTTAATGGATGGCAAAATAGTCTTCCTGATCATGTTGAACTTCTGTTAGTGCAGTTGCCCGGTCACGGTATGCAAATACTGCAGCCCCCACTCAATAGTATGCAGGAGATTATTGAATCACTCCTAATTCAGACACCAAATTATATGGAATTGCCCTACATACTATTGGGACACAGTCTGGGAGCAAAAATCGGTTTTGAATATATGAAAGCGTTAAAAAAGGCAAGCTATCGAATGCCGAGTTATTTTGTTGCCTCCGGTTGTAGTGCTCCAAGATTGAAATCTGAGATGTTTTCAATATCCCCTCTTGATGAAAAACAAGTGATGCATGAGCTGAAAAAATTGGGAGGCACGCCTGATGAAATTTTGGAAAATATAGAGCTTATGCCATTACTCATGCCTACTTTATTAGCTGATTTTAATATTGCCGCTAGTTATCATGATAAGGAAAAGTTTACCGTAACAACACCGCTATGTTTGATAGCTGGTGGGCGAGATCAACGTGTTGATAGTGATAAACTCTACCTTTGGAAAGAAAGTTTTGTCGGAGAAACTTATTTTAACAAGATAGACGATGACCATTTTTTCATTGAAAGTAGTCGTGATTGTTATTTAAGAATATTAACTGTAACAATTAAGCATGCGTTATCAAATTTGTATGATATCAAAGGAGAAAAACATTGCTTTTAATAGATAACTTGATAGGTGTTGCTGCCGACGTAAACCCTCCATTATTTGACACAACATAGTAAGTGTAAAGACATATAAAGCAATTTTCAAGTTGAAAATGTTACACAGATAGGTTTATAAATTACTTAACCAGCCATCTCGAAGGAACGGTGAGCAGATTTTATTGCTGCAGCGGCAAAAAATATCTTTAGTATGTGATTTTATACTCGTATTTAAAGGCGTCTCCACGCATTTTTACTTATCAAGCAAAGGTTATTTTCTAAATGCGAGGTCTATGATTGAATCAAAGTGTTTCAGAAACGTCGTGCTCATTTTAGGTGACGAAGGTAGGTATTATTATGTCTTGATTTGATCACTATTATGTTGAAAGTTCAATTTATAATGATCTTGCCGTGGGAATCGATACGAAAAGTTGTGAATTCCTTGACTGAGAGCGAACAATTAAGTAGATTTTGCAAAGGTCTACTGCTTAACAAAAAGTGATCAGCTGAATGTATTTATCGAGCGACACCATGGTATTACGCAAATGAGAAAGAAGATTAAAATAAGCTTAATAGTGATTAGTTTCATAAGCTGTTTAAGTGTTTATTTTGCACGGCCCAATTTTTATAGTTTTAATTTATTAAGAGTTGAGCATCTTGACTTATACTGTGGCGAGAATATTTGTGTCGAAGACCAAAATGATTTCTTGGCGCTTAACCTTCTGTTTCAAGAAACAATTGATTCAATTAAGGCCAAAGGATTAGAGAATGCAAATTTGCCTTATTTTGTCTTTTGTAAGAGCCAAACTTGTTATTCCCAATTTGGTGGCAGATCTGAAATAGCAATTTCTTTTCCTTGGCTAGGAACAGTAGTTTCACTAGAAGGTTGGAATAAAACAATCATTAAACATGAACTTATCCACTGGGTACAATTCGAAAATTTTGGGCCTGTCACCACTATGTTGATGCCTGAATGGTTTCGTGAAGGAATGGCGTACTCCCTAAGCGGTGCCTATAATAATCAAATACCCTCACACTATCGTGAAGGAGTGAAAATGTACAAAGAGATGTTTTCATCAAAATAGTAGGGCTATGACGTGGTCTAATTGATTCGACTACCCCAGATAAGACATAATTGACTCAACTGGAGATACAAATGAAAAACCGTAAAACTTATTCAAAAGAATTCAAACTAGATTCAATCGCCCTCGTTAGAGATCAAAACTATCCTGTAGCAGAAGCCGCTAGAAATTTAGATGTCAGTGCTCAAGTGCTTGGTCGATGGATCAAAGAAGCGACGGTCTTCTTTGCAAAGGAAAGGAAGTAAAATATTCGTTTGTTGCCAACATAAGAAGATCTGGCCCGTGATACTGATGTGTCGCGTATTGAATGTAAGAAGCAACAACTATTATAGTTATCAAAAAAGAAAGGCTCAAAAGCCCATTGATACAACGCATCAAGAAATGATGGAATGGGTGAAAGACATTGCAAAGTTTAGCGATAATACTTATGGCGCAAGACGTATTCAAAAATCCTTAGATGCACTCAGTTTCCCTGTTAGCCGCAGAAAAACATCGCTGTTAATGAAAGAGGCAAACGTTTGGGTACGTTATAAAAAAAATATAAAGCAACAACAAATAGCGAACACAACAAACCCGTTTACACGAATGAACTTGAACAAAACTTTGATGTTCAACAACCTGATCATTAAATTTGTTTTATTGGAGTTGGAGCTGAAAATATAGGAGAGGTTATCATTTCATTCAAAGCATTAGAATTATAACTAGATCCTTTTTCAAGAGTTGATATCTTTATATCCTTAACTTTTTGTGTAAAAGGGTTTATTGAATTTTTATTTTTATGGTTGGCTGTAAATAATTTATTATAGGTAGCAATAAAATATTTGTTATCTAAGTCTTTAGAACCATCAAGCAAAGCTAACTTAACTGACTCTAATAGGAAGTGTTTTAGTGTTCGATTAACGCCATTGGATATTGCATATAAAGCGATAGCGGTATGAGCTAACTCTAACTTTGGTGGTATATCAAATGGCATTTGATTTGCCAAACTCTTAAGATATTGTAAGTAGTATCTTTTGCCTTCTTGTAAGTTAAAGTAATCAATATTATGTCTCCGAGCTAACCTTGAAGACCATTGAGGCTCATCTGCTATTTCGATAGCCCATGGCATTCCCACCAAAACAATAGGAACTTTAGCTTCTTCACTAATGAATTTTAATGCGTTTGCAATAATTTGCCTTTCTTGCACTGTTTTGAATTCAATAAGTTCTTGAAACTCATTGATCTGACATTCCGCACCTAATAAAATGTATATATTTTTTATACGATTTTAGTGTAAAAAGTATACGATGCGTAATTATTAGGCGACGCTATTTAAAATCTGATGCCCTTTTTACCGAAAATCAACTCAGATTTTAAATCTCAGCTTTATGTGCGGAACGTCAGATTGATGATTAGTAATTCAACTTCAGCTTTAATTAGGCTATTCACAACTTTTTGCTTTAAATCTAGCTTATATTTTCGACTAGCTCTTTGATCACTGCCAAATAAATCTAAATCACTCAATATTTGAATAAGAGTGTTATCTAATCCTTTATGACTCGAAATTCGAGTTTCTAAAATAGGCACTCTTTCTTTGCTAGTTTCTTGGGAAGCTAAAACTCGCTTTTTATAGTGATTTATTAAATGGCTTTTACCTACTCCGGTATCGCCTGTAATAAGCATGCTCTGTATATCAGAATGAAAATAACGACTTTCTCTTAGATCATCAAAATCAGCCAAAATTTTTTTTACATTAGGATGCTCAATATAACACTCACTAAATGCTTTTAATTGCTGGATTTGAGAAGGGGTCAAAGAATTCATTCAAATGCCTCTAGCTCATGTAAGTCATCGCCCCAGTTATCTAAGATTGATGATTTATTACTGATAGGTTTGTCTGATACAGCGTTATTGATAGATTCATCCTTATAAACAGACATTTCAGGGGTAAATAAAATGCCATTACTTAACATTTATATACCACTGTTGATTGTTGAAACTTATTCTTAATTGACATTCTTAACACCACCAATAAACTATTTAAATTAATTAAACATTAAGCTAAAATAGGCCTGACATCAAGGTATTGTTTTTTATGGTTTTAATTGTATTATATTACTCTATTTAATAATTTTAAGATGTTTGCATATAGTACTTTTTTCACAGGGTATATGATAAAAAACACACTTATTAATTTTTTACTAGGAGGTGTTTATTGAAGGATAAGACCAAAGAATTTTAATGCGTTTGCAATAATCTATCTTTCTGTACTGCTGCATCATTTACGGTGGCCATTAGAACACATGGTTTGTCGTCTTGTGCCAACTCAACTTTAGCCTACGCCTCATATGATACTATTGTTCATCCGATTGCAAATTTGCTAGCGGCTTCCTTCAGACCATTCCAAGCGAAAGCCCTTGCCATTCGAGAGTAGTTAGCGTTTAATAACAATAAGTTAAATAAACGGTGGTCTTCCTGAAGAGAACTTTTATCTCATTAGTTCGGCGTACACAAGAAATTAAACAAGGACAAAAAACTGTTGGTTTTTGCTCCTTCGTCGCTTATTTTACCAGCAATTTTTTTGAATTAGACGTTACGTAGATGGAGTAGCCTGTAACTATGAAAGAAGCTTTACCTTGTATTAGTATTTTTATTTCTGTAGCCAGTCTATGCATAGCATTTTATGTTATGTATCGTGATCGAACTAGGTTTGATGTTTTTGGCTCATATAAAGAAAGTTTCGCCAATATGGCTGATGGGATTTACATAAAAACTGTGAATTCAGGTCGTAGGCCAATAACTCTTTATGCGCTTACGTTTACTTGTAAAGGTGGCAAAGTTCATAAGTTTAAGATCACAAATTCTATTGGTGCAAGAGCAGTTTCTCCATTTGATAATCAAGATATGAGTCATCCTTGTTTAAGTGAGAGCCAGTTTTTCGAGTTTCTGCTAGATCGTACGAATTTCGATTTTGAATCATTTCAATTGAAGTCAGTAGTTAAGGTTCAAATTGAGTCATCAACTGGTTCTTCGATGATAATCCAAGGGCTCGCGAACGAGATTAAAAAGAATGCGCACCATCTACAATAAGCAACGTATAAGTCATTCAAAAGGATAAAAACAGTTGGTTTTGTCCTTGTTTAACCAACTGTTTTATTACCTGTTAATAGGGTCTTGAACTTTAAGGGATTGTTGATTACATGAATAGAAAAATGACATCACTGGTTATAGGTAATTCTGCTTATCCAGGTCAAGAATTAAAAAATACAACAAACGATTCAGAAGATGTTACCACTAAGTTGGGTGATTTCGGTTTTTCTGTTATTCATTTGTCTAATGCAAAAAAAGAAGATATTGATAAATCAGTAAAATCCTTTCGAGATAATTTGAACAGCAATGATATTGGTCTTTTCTATTTTGCTGGGCACGGAATGCAAATCGAGGGTGATAATTATATTACTGCGGTCGATACCGACTTCGAAACAGAAATGGATGCAAAGTACTCCTCTTATCCTTTGAACAAAATTATTGAGATCATGGAAAAGAGCAAGAATAAGACAAATATCATTATTCTTGATGCATGTAGAAACAACCCGTATGAAAGAGCATGGCATCGTTCAGCCTCTCAACGAGGGTTGGCACCAATATATGCACCTAAAGGTACTATTATAGCGTACGCAACATCTCCTGGAGAAGTTGCTAGTGACGGAAAGAATAGGAATGGCGCTTATACCGAAGCTATGCTTAGGCATATTTCGACACCTGATATAACAATTGAAGAAATGTTTAAGCGGGTAAGAAATTCTTTAGCGGTAATAACTAAAAATAAACAGACTTCGTGGGAGCATACTTCTCTTGCTGGAGATTTCTTTTTTAATGTAAGTCTTGGTAATTCAGTAGAAATATATTCAAAAGAAGCGATTTCTGATGAATTATACATGCTTGATAAAACGAAACCCCTTCATGATGAAATATCCGATTTAAAGTCACATAACTGGTACGTTCAAAATCCGGCTGCCAGAGACGTAAAGAAAAAGACAATCAATAAGGCTGATGTAGATTCAGCCTTTGTTTTTGGTCGTAATATTTACCAGGCATCTTGTGGTAGTTCTGACGGTTCAACTGATTACATCGTCTCCTTTAAAGAAAAAACAGCCGGTGTCGATGAGGAAAATAGAAAGGCTATTCTCGATGGTATGCTATTTGAGGTTTTTTTCACCTCTAAGGGGGAGATACGAGAAAATTTTAAAACATCAAAATTTAACCGGGTGTTTGAATATCAAAAGTATTCAGAATTTGATGAATCGTATAATTTTATAGCAGATATATTAATCCCATATCAGAGTAGGTTTTATGTCATACCAGGCAAGAGAAAAGAGGTAACTATTGATATTCAAAGCACTGAAAATAAGAAGGGAGAACACAAAATAACAGGCGTTTATTTTGCTGGTAATAATATCCTCAGGGAGGATGATGATTACGACTTTTATGAAGAGGATGGCGAAGTTCCTTATGAGGCAATGCGAAAATCCGCATTTGAGAAAAAGCTATCTGAAGATATGTTAATTTCAGCAAGTAAGTTAAATATACAATTTTCCTTTGAAGGAAACTCACGATCAAAAATATTATTTCCGTATGGGTTCACGATTGAGAAATAAAGTTAACAAGCGCCTTCAATCTGACCTTCGGCAGTTAAGGCAAGCGTGATCTATACAAAATCTAATCCGAAGTATTGTTTGGCGCTTATTACCTAATGTCAGCTGTTGTGGCAGCTATAGCCCTTAGCGTTTTGATCTTGAAAATTACCATTTTAAATTTAGCCATACACCTTGAGAGGCCGTTTCAGTGACCCATTGAAAGAAAAGACAGCCTCATATTAAGGTTGTTTTTAGTTTACGGCTTCTAATTTTATTCGTCAGTACCCAACATTATTTAACTTCTCCATTTCCTTTAGAACATCAAAATCTGCCAGAACTTTTTACATTAATATGTTCAATATAACATTCACTAAATGCTTTTAATTGCTGAATTTGAGAAGGTGTAGAAGCTAAATAAAGATCGAAACAAAAATCCCAAGGAAGCCTACTTATGCAGTTGAACAAAAATGCCCCTTTGTGAATAAAGATAGAAATAAATGTGGCAGTAAGTTTTATTTATTAAAAAAGTACCACAAACACTCCAAATAAAGTAGGAAACTGACTTCAACTGGCATTAAGTGCACCTCAATAATCATTCGAAACAGTATTTTCAAGTATCGTCTATGGCGATACCAATTTAGTATCGCCATAGACGATACTTATAGAAGCTAAATAAAGATAAACGTCTACTTAACAGTTGTTGGTACACAGATGTGTTTGGTCAATTGCCGAATTAAAGCTAGCCCTGACTTACCTCGATGAATATAGGAAAAATAAGATGCAGAAGAATTAGCGTTACTAGTTCAATGTTGTATGACAGCAATAAGCATATCAGTCGTTTATATTCGAGTAATTAACTTTATCAATGAGCTAAAGCGATCGTTAACTGAATTCTAATCACAGGTGATATTTTTAAGATTGGTAGCTTAGATTTAAGGGGTGTTAGGCTGAATGAGAGAGGGTGAACTTGTTTGCCCACTCTTTTTACTATTGTTGTGGTAGGTCATTTAATTCAAGTATTGTCGCAATTGTTCAAGACATATTGATTATCGACCTATATTCTTCTTCAGACTTTAACCAATAAGGAGGCAACGCCTTGAAATTTAAATACACGATACTCTATGTTGATGATGTTGTTGAAACATTCAGTTTCTATGAAAAAGCATTTGGCCTTAAAAAGAAAATGCTCCATGAGAGTGGAGAGTATGGGGAATTAGATACGGGCAGTACGACACTTTCATTTTCCTCTATCAAGCTCATGAAAGAACTAGGAAAAAACCCGGCTAAACCTAACTTAAAAGCTCCCACGTTTGAGTTGGCTTTTGAAACTGATAATGTAAATACGGCACTGTCTAAAGCACTAGAGGCGGGGGCCTCACTTGTGCAAGATGCTACGGATATGCCTTGGGGTCAGACAATAGCTTATGTAACCGAGAACAATGGCTTTTTAGTTGAAATCTGTACGCCTGTAGCTTATCAGGCATAGCCTTTGTCATTTAGCTGCCTGATAATAGCTGGAGAATTTAATACCTGTACTGGTGTTAACCCAAACCAGCGCTGAAACTCTCTATTCATATGAGACTGATCAGAAAAGCCGTAGTTTTCCGCAACATCAACTAGGTATGCACTTTGGCTTAAACTTCTGGCAGCTTTTCTAATCCTGGCTAATTGCAACCAATAGCCAGGTGTTCTTTTGGTTTTACTTAAAACCAGTCGCTGCAAAGTTCTGGTGCTGACCCCAAGTTGAGCAGAAATTTGTTTTACCGAACCCATCTCACTGGCAAAACACGTTAGTGCTTCCTCAATCGAGCTTTCGGTAGAAATAAAGTCACCTATAAAATCTTTCACATCTTCAACATGAAGTTGTTTTGTTTCAATGTAGTCTAATAACTCACGCTCTTTAATTTCTGCTCCGGGGCTTAAACGAAACCCAATATAATTGCAGCTTGCTTCGATCTGAACAAGTTCGGATCGATCGTATAGAGGTGACACTAACCAATTTGGTTTTTCATTTCCCAACGTTTTGACTATCAAATCGCGGCAACCATCTGGAATGACAACTGTCGATGTTGCGCCACTAAAGTTTGCACTCCAAATAGAAATCATACTATCGTTCATATTTCTTAAGCCAAATATTAGATTTAAGTTTTATTTTTAAACTCACAAAGATCTTCAATAATGCACCACACATAGGCTTACGTGCAGTGCAAATATAACGACCATGTAAAATTAGCCAGTGATGTAAGTTGAAGAATAACTCGGTTTTCGAGGGGGGGTCTTGATGATGTTTTGCTCAGTCTCTTCAACTGTTTTACCTTTGGCGTATCCTGTGCGATTAGCTACTCCTTGGATATGTATATCAACTGTAATGAAGTATCTACCTTCATTACATTTTAGTCAGCCTTGCGTAATACCATGATGCCGATCGCTCAATACCATTCAAGCCGATCACTTTTTTGTCTGCCAGTAGACCTCAGTAAAATCTAACTTGAGTGATCGGCATCAGTCAAGGAATTCAGTTTTTTTCGCATCGATTCGCCTTTTAATTCCAACTTTATTGCTCCGTGAACAAGCCGATCTAGGATCGCATCAGCATGTGTCGATTCTCCGATCATTTTATACCAATTTTCTATCGGTAATTGGCTGGCAATTAAGGTCGATTTTGTGTCATATCTCGCATCAATTAACTCGAGTAAATCACTGCGTTGTTGAGCCGTTAATGGCTCTAATCCCCAATCATCTAGGATCAGTAAATTGGCAGAGCTAAGCTTGTTGATCAGTTTTCGATAACTACCATCGGCTTGTGCTAAGAACATCTTTTCTAATAGCTCCTTGAGCCTAAAATAATAAACGCTATTCCCTTGTTGGCAGTGGTTTTGACCAAGAGCGCAAGCGAGATAAGTTTTGCCACACCCCGTTGCTCCCGTGATCAAAATGTTTTGGTGAAGGCGAAGCCATTCACCTTGTGCTAATGAACGGATCTGAGTTTTATCTAGCTGACGTGCTGCGCCATAGTTGAGTTGAGCTAGCGTGCCGCCAACTCTGAACTTTGCTTGTCGAGTGAGGCGGTCAATTTTACGCTGGTCACGCTGCGTTATTTCATGCTCAAGCAATAAGCTTAGCCGCTCTTCGAAGCTTTGTTCAACGTAGAGATTGGGTTGTTCAAATTGCTGCAATAGTGCATCACGTATACCGCTTAACTTTAAGTTACTTAACTGGTTATTGACTTGTTGATTGATATTTTGCATAAGATTTCCTTTGGTTTGTTAATTTCGATTAATGGTAATAGTTGTTGCCGCGAATATTTTTATGATCAATATCTTGTAGTAAATCACCTTGAGCTTGTGGCAAGGGTTGCTTATCCAAGCCTTTTTCTAAGATGGTTTTTACTTGTTTTACGCGAGTAACACCTGTGGCTAATGCGCGATGACAGGCTGCCTCAAGCCGTTGGTCAGTAAACTTCTTACCTAAGCTTAATAATCCCATACAAGCACGGTAGCTTTGCTCTGGATGCTTTTTAGCTTGCATGAGTTGCATAACAAACTGCTCAGTTGACGCACCAAATTTACGTGCCCAACGCTCGAACCGCTGTGGTGTCCATTGTTGCTGCTTTTGATGAGCGATTGGCATATGTAGTTCAAGCGTGGTGTGTGCCCCTTGTCGGTGCGATCTTGGGTGAACGGCAACTTGAACACCTTGATGGTAAAGTGTCACTAATTGACCAGTGGCATGCGCTTCAAGCTTTTGCTTAATCAAAGTGTGAGGCACAGAGTAATAGTGTTTTTCAACTTCCACATGGTAATCAATATGTACGCTAACTTGTTTTACCAATGTATAGCTGTAAGCCTGTGTGGGTAATGGTTTGAGTGCAGGCCTATCGATGGCGTCAAATTGACTGAGCCGCGAGCCAGGATGCTTTTTCATTTCCCTCTGATTTAAATCGACCAGTAACTCTTGGATTTTCAGGTTCAATTGACGCAAGCTAAAGAAGGTTTCATTGCGAAGACGTGCCATTATCCAACGTTCAACTATTAGCACACCCACTTCAGCCTTAGCTTTATCCTTTGGTTTATAAGGTCTAGCTGGCACAATGACCGTATCGTAATGTGTCGCGAGTTGTTGGTAGGTTGGGTTTAAGTCAGGCTCATATCGACAGGGTTTGGTGACGGCACTTTTAAGGTTATCAGGATTATGTTCCCTTCATCGTTATGTTGCCATACTTGAATAACATGATGATAAATATTGAATAATCAGAGGTGAAAGGCACATAATATTCATATAGATTGAAGCCATTTGATCAGTTCTGAATCATCCCTCCATTTACACTTTTGGTGGTGTGCCAAGGGTGTACTCAACTCTGGTTCACATGTTTTCATGGCATCCATTTTCATTCGCAGAGTTATCTCAGCGTAACGGTTGGTTGTTTCTAGACTAACATGACCCAACCAAGCTCTTATCACGTTAACTTCCACACCTGATTCTAATAAATGTACAGCGGCCGTATGTCTAAATACATGTGGTGATATCAAACAAGGTGAGCCATCAACCTTTTTCTTCCCTAATCTAGCTGTATGACGTCGTACGAGTTTATAAATCCCGAAACGAGTTAGTGGTAAGCCACTACGAGCAAGGAAAACGTTATCTTGTGGTAAGTGATTTTTGTCATTTTTATTAAGTAATTGTTTTAACAACTCTGCTGTTTTCGACCACAGAGGACAAGTTCGCCATTTATTTCCTTTGCCATGTAAATGCGATCGTGGCTCAGCATCTAGTAACAAGTTTACACGTTTTAAATCTGCAACTTCTTGCACTCGCGCACCAGTATTGTAAAGAAACAGTAATAATGCATGGTCACGAAGAGCAAGCAAACCATCGGTTGGAAGCCCTGAAAACAATTTATCAATATCATTACGGTCAAGATAATATGTTTCTGGTGGTGGAGTACGTTTGACGGGGATCACTATGACACGTTGTGCTTCGGCTATCATAAGGGGGTCTCGACTGGCGAGATATTCGAAAAACGTCCGCACAACAGTTATTCTCTGGTTACGAGTTTGGATTTTATTTCCTCGTTCATGCTCTAGATAGTTCAAGAAACGACGGACACGATCACTCGTGAGTTCAGCCATCGTTAGCCGGGTGATATTATGATTAGTGTCTTTGGCAATAAAATTTAAGAGTAGACAAATTGCATCTCTGTAACTTTTAAGGCTTGTCGGTTGTAAACCCTTCTGACATTTCAGGTAGTCTTCGAAAAATGAAAAAATGATTTGCCCAAGTTGAACACTCATAAGATACCCGCCTTAGCATAATTCTCAAACCGCAGATTTGCCTCTTTGAGTAATGCGTCTGTAATGGTTAAATATACAGCAGTAGATGATGGGTCTACATGCCCCATAAAAGTAGATAAATGAAACAATTTTTGATTAGGATTTATACCTGTTCGATACCAACGCAGTAAAGTCTCAACGGCAAAAGAATGACGTAAACAATGCAGATGTGGGGTGCCAGTGCCTGGAGGGATTTCAAAACACAGTTTTAGTATAAGTTTATGAAAGGTCTGGCTGACTGTTTCAATACGGATCGGTTTGCGTTGAACATCCCCCGAAAAAGAGAAGACTGGATCGTTTGGTTTCCATTTACCATACCAATCATGGCCAGATGTTAAAAATAATACTATACAGTTTCCCATCTGTGGGCCAAAGGGGACGAATCGTGTTTTACCAAACTTGCTCTTGTTGATCTCCAAGAGTTGTTGCTTTACATTTATATCGGCATATTGCAATCGCACAACTTCCCCTACTCGAAGCCCTAAACCATACATCAATATAAAAATGAGGGAATAGATTTGACTGCGATGAAGAGCACGTGAATTATCGGGTAACTGTTCAGTCAATGACATTAGCTTGGTGAACTGTAATGGTTCGAAGAGAAATGGGCGCTCCTGCGCAGTTGTTCTGCGAGGTTGGGCTGTTACGGGGGTGCATTTCAACCGTTCCTGCATTACTAACCAGTCAAAGAAGCAACGGATCACACCTAGTAGATGATTGTAGCTTCTTGGTCGGCTTCTTGGGCGAGACATAAGAAATGAATCGATTAACACTGGCTGCACTGTCGCCACATTATGAATATCTTGTTCAATAAGATATCTATCGAACAATTTCAGCGCCTTCTCTTCAGTATCAAACTTACGTTTTAAAGCTCGTTTGTATTCTAAATATGTATATATATCCTCGGCTAAAAAACTTTGGAAATTAGCAATCATTGCAAATCCTCCCCATGACCCATTGCAACTTCTCTTAATGCCTCTATATTTACTTTAGAATAGATGGCTGTTGAACTCGGAGATGCATGACCAACATAATCACCAATAGTCTTGAAGGAAAAGTTGGCATCTACAAGTCGTTGTACACACGAATGTCTTAGTGTATGCGAGCCAGGTTTAGGGACATTAATGCCAGCCTTGAGTAAATAGCGTTTTGCTCTGCTGGATATACAACCTGATGTGATAGATTTCCTTGGTGCCATGATACGGAAAAACACATGACGGTCTTCAGTCTTAGGACGTCCTTCTTTGAGATATTCCAAAATTGCTTCACCAACAACAGATGACAGAGGGAAAGCAGTTGAATGACCTGCTTTGCGTTCAGGTATTATCAACCGCTCTTTTTGCCAATCAATATGATCCAATGTTAATGCGGCTACCTCACAACTGCGTAAACCATAGGTAATGAGTAATAATAATATCGCATAATCACGTTTACCTAACACAGTGCGGCGATCAACAACTTCAAGCATTCTTTGTACGTCATCCCAAGAAATTGAGCGTGGAATATCCGCAAGTTGATATTGTCGCGGTGACTCAATCGTTATGCTGAGATCGCGGTGAATAAGCTGCTCGCCGTGCAGATATTGAAGGAATATTCGTAGTGTACAACATAAACCTGTCATAGTAGTTTTACTATACATACGACTACTTTCAATAATAAAAGCACTAAGAATTATCGGCGATAATTCTTGTAGCTTTGATAAAGTAATACGTTTCAAGTATGCCTCAAAGCTCCGAAGATAATGGCCATAGTGGAATATTGAACTTTTCTTCAATCCTCGCTCTTCACTCAAATATTTAAAAAACTGTGGTGCTTGATTAATAAAGGGAGTCAAAGAGGTACGCCGAGCTCTACTGCTAGGGTGGTCAGTAATAATTAGAGATAACATCTGATCAATTGGTGTTTGTGCCTCATTTGCTACCCACCGTATTGCTTGCTTGGAATTTTTGGCATGAAGCTTTACCCAGTGAACGACAAAAGGTTCAACATGGGTGGGCAGTTCATTCCAACTGGATGCTCCTCGACATTGAGAAAATTCACTAAATTGTTTCAATATAGGCACTCTACGCGTAATAGTACGAAAACTGTACCCATGCTCTTCTAACCACATGACGTAACGTTCAATAGCCTCCCCAAGCCACGAAGCTCTTATAGCATCAATGGTTTCAATCTTAAAAAAATAACGTTCCAACATAACAACCTCAGTTCTAAAAAGGTAACAAGGTACCTGCTTAGACAATTGGTCTAGATTTATGTGGCAAATAATAGTGAGATTACATTTCCAATCAGTAGGTTAATAATTAGAGGCAACATAACGATGAAGGCAACATAACCCTGACAATCTCAAAAGTGGCGTCACAAGGGCTTGCCGTTACGAGCCTGATTTAAATCCGACCTACCAACAATTAGCAACGCATTATGACACCGTTATTGTACCTGCCAGACCTTATAAACCAAAGGACAAGTCAAAAGCAGAAGTAGGAGTTCAAATAGTTGAACGCTGGATCATGGCACGACTTCGTAAAGAAATTTTTTTTAGTTTGCGGCAATTAAACCTAAAAATCCAAGAATTACTAACTGATCTTAATCAGCGCCAAATGAAGAAATTACCAGGCTCAAGGCGTTCTCAATTTGAAGCAATAGATAAACCAGTACTTAAGCCTTTGCCACTACAGCCTTACAGTTACACCTTGGTGAAACAGGTAAAAGTGCATATTGATTACCATGTAGAGATTGAAAAACATTACTACTCTGTGCCTCATACCTTGATTAAGCAAAAGCTTGAAGCTCACGCGACAGGACAATTAGTAACACTTTATCATCAAGGTGTACAAATCGCCGTACATCCTAGATCTTACCGTGTTGGCGGCCACAGCACTATTGATGCTCACATGCCAATTGGTCATCAAAAACAAAAGCAGTGGACTCCTGAGCGCTTTGAAAGTTGGGCTAGGAAATTTGGCCAATCCACCGAGCAATTTGTTATCCAATTGATTCAAGCTAAAAAACATCCAGAGCAAAGTTACCGAGCTTGTATGGGCTTATTAAGTTTAAGTAAAAAATTTAGTGATAAACGCCTCGAAGCAGCATGCTACCGCGCTTTAGCTACAGGCGTTAACCGAGTAAATCAAGTAAAAGCAATATTGGATAAAGGCTTAGATAAACAACCATTACCCGAAAAACAACCTGATCTATTAAGTGAGATCGAACATCAAAATATCCGTGGCAATAATTACTATCATTAAGGAAGAATCATGCAACAAGTCTATACACAACTAACCAACCTGAAGTTAAGCGGCATACGTGATGCGTTGGTACAACAAAGTGAACAACCGAATTTATACGTTGAACAAAGCTTCGAAGAGCGATTAAGTTTACTACTTGATCATGAATTAATGCAGCGAGATCAACGGAAAATTGACCGACTAACACGCCAAGCTAAATTTAGAGTTAACGGCACGCTAGCTCAATTAAACTATGGTGCTACCCGTCAGTTAAATAAAACACAAATCCGCTCTTTAGCACAGGGCGAATGGTTACGTCTTCATCAAAATATATTGATCACTGGTGCAACAGGCTGTGGTAAAACTTACCTTGCCTGTGCCCTTGGTTACAATCACTGCCAACAAGGCAAAAGTGTTTACTACTTCAGGCTAAAAGAGTTACTTGAAAAAATGTTTATGGCTCAAGCTGATGGTAGTTATCGAAAGTTTATAAACAAAGTGAGTTCAGCTAATTTACTTATTCTAGATGACTGGGGTTTAGAACCATTAACAGCACAACAACGTAGTGATTTACTGGAATTAATTGATGCCAGATATGACACTAAATCAACCATGATCGCGAGCCAATTACCGATAGAAAATTGGTACGATATGATCGGTGAATCAACTCATGCCGATGCTATTTTAGATCGACTTGTTCATGGCTCAATTAAACTGGAATTAAAAGGAGAATCAATGCGTAAAAAACTAAATTCCTTGACTGATGCCGATCACTTAAGTTAGATTTTACAGAGGTCTACTGGCGGACAAAAAAGTGATCGCCATCAATGTTATTGACCGATCGGTATCATGTTATTACGCATAAATTCAATAAACCTAAAAAATACAATTTCAGCAATTTCAAAATTATCAGTATCTAAATAAATATAGGATGGAGCCTCAAGGATATGAACAAATGAATCTTCTCGCATTGTATCTTCAAAATCATCACATAATTTTTCAACCAAATCTCTAGTTTCTTTGAAAAAGTAGTCCCCCACCTTAGATATATATATTGCCTTATATCTACGGTAAATTTTTGCAAAGTCATCATAAATTTCATTTTCTGAAACATGCGATTTCATTTTAACTACAAGTCGTTTACCTTCTTTAGATTGACGTATGTAACTGAAGAAATCTTCAATTTTCTCTTCAAATTCTTGAATTAAAATTCCGACTTTGTCTTCTAGTTCATTACGTGCAGCTATGATCGTCATAATATCAAAAGGGCTATCACCCCCAGGTGCATATTCCGGCCCAAAGTGAACACTGATTCTGGCCTACCGTGAACACCCATACTGGTTTTACCGTGAACACCTATTCCGGTTTTAGCGTGAACGCTTTTAACTAATTTTCCGGAATCGGTGTTCACACTAAACCAGTACAATTTAACACATTGATTATCCAAACAATTTGATATGCTAGTCCCTTATTTTATTAATGAGGAAGGGACATGGTAAACCAAAGGATCACAATGCGTAAAATAAGAGAAGTGTTGAGGCTACATTTTGCTGCCCAACTCAGTGTCAGAAAAATAAGTGCCAGCACCAAGATCAGTGTTGGCGGTATTCAAAAACTACTTACTAAAGCCAAAGACTTATCGTTAAGCTGGCCTTTACCTGATGAGCTTGATGATACTCTGCTCGCAAAAAAATTCTATCCTAGAGCAGATACCAGAGTCTCTCAGCGATTTGAAGTGCCAGATTGGTCAGAGGTACACAGAGAATTAAAAGGTAAAGGCGTCACTAAAAACCTCCTGTGGCAAGAATATACTCAGCAATATCCCAACCGCTGTTATAGCTATTCTCAATACTGTGATCGCTATATGCATTGGCTTAAAAAGCAAAAGCGCTCTATGCGACAACCCCACAAAGCAGGTGAAAAGCTCTTTGTGGATTATGCCGGTCAAACCATGCCAATTGTTTGCAACAGCACGGGAGAAGTCAGGTTTGCTGAAATATTTGTTGCTGTGTTGGGTGCTTCAAATTTTACCTTTGCTGAAGCAACCTGGAGTCAAAAACTGCCAGATTGGATCGGCAGCCATGTCAGAGCATTTGAATTTATCGGTGGGGTAACCGAAATTGTTGTCCCTGATTATGTGCCCGGGAACATAATCAGGGTTATGTTGCCTTGGAAGCGTCATAACTTTAGTTTTAAGAGGTTATAATCTATACTGTGGTGACATGAACTGATTGAGTGAATTTTAAATGAGAAAAGGCTGTCGCATACTATTTGAATCTTATGATTTGGATGATCCTAATGTAGTTTTGAGTCACTCCATC
>JABSOI010000081.1 GCA_013216015.1 Alteromonadaceae bacterium
ACCGACTCGGCTTGTGGCATACGATATTTCAGCACAAAAGCGGCGATGCCTTGGCTGTTAAACCACTTGGCATAATCTGTTCCTTCCCAGTCATAAGCTACCCCTGAATAACCGCCACCGGGAAGAATTAACACCGCCATGGCATTAGCACTTTTCTTCGAGGGTAAAAATGTTTCTAGTGTCGGAATTTGAATATTCTTGATAAAGATAATATCTCTATCAGCTATGATCTCTTTACCTTGTGAAACTTGGTAATTTGGGATTGCCAGCTTATTCCACAGAGGCGTCACTTCTTGAGCGAATAATTTGCTACTTAAAACTAAAACTAAAGCTAAAACTAAAGCTAAAGTTAAAGTTAAAGTTAATATGAAAAAGCCAATTAACGGATAACCTTTTAATTTTACTGCTCTCATCTAAAACCTACTATTTTTGTATGATAAATTCAGGATTGGTATTGACGCTATAAATTAATAATTTATAGCGGTCAGCTTCATTAAGATCAGCAATGGCGTTAATCATGATGTCTTTAATCTGATGATTGTCATTTGCTTTTAACTGGCCTGCGAGTAAATAAAAATCAAGATAATCAAATAACGCTGCCGTTTTATCTTGGTTACTACCTGTGGTGCCGTCCCATACTGCTTTAAGATCATCGTATTTTAACTTTACGGTTAGCTGGGCTTTAGTATTAACACTAAATTTGTTGCTGTTACCACGAACTAAACCAGAATAAACCAGCTTATAGTGTTGATTAATGATTGAATAAAGTTGTGACTCTGTGAATAGCTGCAACTCAGGAGCAACCAGAGAGTTACTTGATAGCTCACCCGCAGGAGTGTAGTCAGGTGAGTAGAAGTTAAATACCGAGTCAGCGCCCAAGGCTCTTTGACCAATATTGAAATCACCTAACCTGAGTAAACTTGCCTGTTCTTCAAAACCATCAGAAAAACTTAGATTTAAGCCACTACTCTGTGAACCACTTTGCGAATCATTTTGTGATCCTAATGATATTTGTGAAGCCGCATCCAATAATCGTAATATTGCTGACATCTGTAAAATAGGCTCTTTTATTTTACCAAAAGTGGTCGATTTTAGCGCGTTGGGATTACGGGCTTCTTGGTCTAATAAAATAGCTTTAACAACCGCGGTTAAATTCCCTGTTGTATCAAACGTTGAAGCCACTCGTTGCCTGAGCTGATCTTTGCCATGAACAGCCAAGTTCCAAAAAGCATCTCGTTTGACACTTGAACTGGCTTCTTCAGGAAAATGTTCAAGCACAGCTTGTGTAAGTTCAAGCATTGAGTTTGGTGTCAGTGAAATTTGATCGTCCATCCATTGATTGTAAATTTGAATTCGATTACTGCCGTCAACTGAGATTTGGGCTCTTAATGCTTGATATGTTTCAGGCGTAGCGCCAAAGGTTGATTGATTTAAAAAGCGAATAATATCGCGGTCTACATCACTTGCTGTTAATTCATTCGTTTCTGGTGGCGTTATCGTATCATCATATTTTAGCATCGCTGATATTTCACCATGTGAATGATTAGCGGTATGAATATTAACAAAAAATATATCAGCAAATAGCGCATCTAACATTTCTTGTTTAGTTTTATAAATGCCGCCAGGGGCGAGATCCCATAACCAATTTTGTAAATTACCTATAACTTCAATGTCTTTAATCGCTTGGCCGGATGGCGCCATATGTATGTGCTGATCTGTTTGCTCTGAGCTTAAATTAGTAAAGGAATAATTAAGTGTGCCGAGTGAATTGTCACTCGCAAGAATAAAACTCAACACCCCTGATGCTGAGGTGTTCGCATCCTCTTGTTGAGTAAAGGTTCCGAAGAAAACCTTTCTATTTTCGGCACTATCTTGAGCATCAATAATTTTTGCCTGTACCGTGTTATTGGCCAGTGTATATGTACTGTTTTGTTGTAACGTTAAATTAAGGTTTCGGGTACTTCATTTATCCCATCATTTATCGGGACCAGCTCGATTATTCGTGAGCTGTTATTCGCGTCTATGATGATTGAACTGCCGACATCACTCCCATCAGCATATTTTAACTGGTAGTCAGTATTGCTCGCTGAACCGAGCGTTTCATCTGCATTACCCGTTAACGCATAGTTAATTAAAAGTGCTTCGGTGTCGCTATCACGGGTTATTTTAAATTTCGCTACTTGGCTATTTTTTTCAATGGCAACACCTTCAATTACTTCAATCGAAACGCTAGGGGGGATCGTTTTTAAAGGGTTATTACTTACTGGCTCTTGTGAGCTTTCGCCACCACAAGCCGTTAAAAATAGGATGAATGTAAGGGTTAACAGTTTACTATTTTTTCTCATGCTTATGGTCTCCTATTTTATAAAATTTAAATTTTCTTGTGCATCGAACGGGTCTGAAAAATTATTGATACTTGGAAAAAGCAGAGGGATTTCTTGCTTAGGTACGCCAAACCAATGAGCCATCACCGAGTTTACTTGCGTGGTTGCTGTGATTGGGATCCAGCGGCCTCTACCTTTACTGGCATCAAGTCCCTGTGAAATTGCGAGATCAGGGTGAGTACCAAATAGTTGGCCACCGTTAACCATGCCGCCCATTACCATGGCATGCCCACCCCACGCATGATCAGTGCCTGTTTCTTCGCCTTCACCATTAGGTGTTAATGTTCTGCCAAACTCTGAGCCGATAAAGGTTAATGTTTTATCGAAATCTCCTTGCTCTACTAGTACATTTCGAAAGGCTTTCAGAGCACCGTTAAGTTCAGAGAGTAATAATTAGGGGTATTTGGAGTCGTTTGATAGCAGATTTTTATGACCGTCATATCCACCCATTTTCACAAAAAATATCGGCCGATTATTACCCGTTGATTGTCGTCCAGCGATCATTTGGCAATACTTTTTAACTGGCGGCCAATTTTGCTTGTTGCTGCTCCAGCCTCTTCAAATATTTCGTTGTAGTTAACGCCAGAGCTCTCTGCTGCTGTAAAAGCATTTTTAACGACGACCTCGGCTTGTTTTGCCGAGTTAAAGATATCACGATATTTTTGCACCATTAGATGTGATGTTGCGTCAACACTTGCCAAACTATTATCAATAATTGTTTTGCGATTTTCGTTATTACCACTAAGTGTAGCCGCACCGTCCATGCCCATGGCGTAAGTCGATAATTGATTATTGTTGCCTACTTGAAATGAATTTAACCCGGCAACTGAAATTAGAGGTGAGACAGTAGTACTGGTATTAAAATCGCTTAATACCTCTGCCATGCGCCCACCCCAACCAAATTTAAACGGCTTTACTGGCTCGCTTTGAAATTGCACTTGTTGATCACTATGAGAATATAATTGTGGCGGCAGCACGGCTGTTTTATCAAGGATACTTTGCCGTGTTGTTGGTTTGACAAGGTTGCCAATATTACAAATAAATGAAAGCTCTTGATCATTAAACATACTCGCTAACTCGCTGCAAGCAGGGTGTAAGCCAAAACCTTGGTGTGATAGATCGTTATAAATTTTGGCGGGTTGTTGTAGCGCTAATGAGTGTAATGATTCGCTTGATAAGGCAACTTCTCTACGCCCAGTCTCGTAATTCGAACGTAAAGGGCTTGGTGCCTTGGCGCTAAGAGATTAAATGAATCATTGCCCCCAGCTAAAAATACATAGACTAATGCTTTATAGTCTTGCTCGTCAGCGAGGGCTTGCTGCGCAATCAACATACTCGATAACCCTAGGGCATTCACTGCAGCGCCGCTGACAGATATTTTAGTGGCCTGCTTGAGGAAATTTCTTCGTGAGGCGTGCTTATTATTTTTATCCATAGCGGATCCAAGTTTTATCAGTTTATAGTGTTTAGCAAAGTAGGCTTGCTTATACCCATCACCATTCAAAAATGCTCGTTTTATTAAGTTTTAAAAGCACATCTGCTTCGTTGCTCCTTCTTGCTATAGAATAACTATATCTTCAAATGAGCGCCTTGCAGCTGCACTTTTAAATTCATACTAAATTCAAGCATTTTGAATAGTAACGGGTATATACTTACGATGAATTATTTTGCATTACTTCTCTATCGACAGTTCAATCATTGTCAGGCTATTTACTGATATCGATGTTTCATAATGGTCATTAATTTTACTCATGCTAATTTCTTCAAATATGCCTGGCTCTTTAAAGCTAACAGAATGGATTACATCAAGTATTTTATAACCTTGCAGCTCAATATAAATATCTTCTGTGTTATCACTTTTATTAAGTAAATAAACAAAAGCTTTATTTTCTTGTAGCACTACAGCCGTTAAAATTTGGCTGTTAGTTGAAGTACTCTGCACTAATTCACCGTTTAAAGCATTCTTGTACAGCTCAAATACTTTAGCTGTAGGGGTAGGATGATAATCATCACTGGAATCAACTAGAAACCTAAATGAACTATCACCCGTGTCTGGCCATTGGGTTGACCATAATGAGCCAATTTCAAGTCCCGCCAGCATAAATTGCATTTGCATTTCAGACTGCATTAATGCGGTTTTAAACGGAGTATGTTCAACATCTGTGCTGTGTGGTCCGGGACCAATATTCCATTCCATTATCGCTAGCTTGATATGAGGTTTACCAAGTTCAGCCATCATCTCGTCAAAGTAAGCAATTTCTTCGACAAAAGTGCCACCGTTCTTATACCACTCGGTAACATTTTTCATTGGCGTTGTTGCTTTCCATAAGTCCCACGATGCAAACCCCCATTTCCAGTAATAATGCACATCCAAATAGTCAAAGTTATCACCGGCAATATCTAATAAGGTTTTAAATGAGCCTTGGTTACTTTGAAATTTATCCGTCCAGTTAGCAATTAACTTGGCATTTGGCGCATGTTCTCTTAAGGCAGGCACATAATAATTGATTAGATTGGCGTATTCTTCTGCGCTCCATTTTTTATGATGGTTTTCGTTATCTAAATATAGATAATTCAGCTCAAAGTTTTGCTCTTTACAGTATTTTAATAAGGCAATAGCTTCATTTAAACCATCTTCATTACGTTCATAATTTCTTCCTGAACTCATATTTATGCCTAGCATAGGTTCGCAGTTAGCGGCTCGACACAGGGCGATATATTCATCAAGATCCATATAGTTTTCAGCAAGCTCGTCATTGTCGCGATTGTAATTGGGATCCCAGCTATCACTCCAGCCTTGACCATTTAAGTCGTTCCAGTGATACATGGTAGTAACCGTGCCACCGGGATAACGCAAAAATCCAGCACCCACCTCTTGGTATAATTTCGCTATAGCTCCGTCAGCGTAAATATGGTCAGCTTCGAGTGAATAGATTAACCCTTGACCTTGGATCATCGGACTAACGATATGTTTTATTGCGGTGCCCTCGATGCTTATTTTAGCGCCAATAGGTGTTGAAGCCGGAGGTGAAGTGGGGTTTTCTGTTACCTTAACTTCGCCTTTATCGCTACCGCCACAGGAAACTACCATCAAAATCATGAAAGTAATCGATACTATTAAGGATTTAAAAGTTTTGTTCATTACTTAGCTATATTTTTTATAATTTAATAATAGACTACAAGCATTAGTGAGTATATTCAATTGAAATGATAACGTTGCCACTTTATTTGCGTTTATTGGCTTTTTATTGTCATATTAACAAAGAGGGATAACAATTACTTATAGTGTTTTAATTTAAGGTTTTAATCTAAGCTTATGATTATATTGCCATTGCTTAACTGTCTTAATTTTTATTAGTTGATTAAAGGCTTCTTTGTGGTAACGTTTTCATTTGGTTGTTGTTTTAATTTTGGATTAACCTTAGTATATAGATTGTAGTGTTAACTCAGAATTGCGAAAAATGATTATAAAAACAATAAAAGTTATGCTGCCGCTGTTGGTGGTGTTTGTTAGCAATGTAGGCGCTATAGAAGCGGTAAGCACAGATCAAAATTATTTTTCTGGACAAAAACCAAATTTGATCATCATTTTAACCGATGACCAAGGTTATAAAGATGTAGGGTTTAATGGTAGTACCGATATAAAAACGCCTAACATAGATATTATTGCCAAGGAAGGCACCCGATTTACCAATGGTTATGTTTCATATCCGGTATGTGGGCCTAGTCGAGCTGGGCTTTTAACGGGACGTTATCAAGACAGGTTTGGTTTTACCTCTAATCCAACCATGGATCCGACGATTGCACAAAACGGCATTCCAACCACTGAAAAAAATATCGCTGAAATTTTAAAGCCAGCCGGTTATACCAGTGCAATTATTGGTAAATGGCATATGGGTACACATCCCGATCTGCGACCCAATAAACGTGGTTTTGATTATTTTTACGGATTTTTATCAGGCGGGCACCAATATTTTCCAGAAGATTTAACCTTGAATGATCTTGCAGATGTTAAATATAAATATGATTGGTATCGCACGCGCTTATTGCGCAATGAACAACGTGTCGATACTGATGAATACTTAACCGATGAACTATCACATGAAGCGGTCGAATTTATCAAACGCGAAAGTGACAAGCCATTCTTTTTATATGTTGCTTATAACGCTCCACATACTCCATTACAAGCAAGTAAAAAATATTTAGATAGATTCCCTAATATTAAAGATAAAAAACGTCGTACTTATGCAGCGATGATTTCAGCGGTAGATGATGGTGTTGGTGATATTTTAGCGACCTTAAAAGCACAAGGGATTGACGATAACACCCTAGTGGTTTTCTTATCGGATAATGGTGGCGCAAGAAACAATGCCTCAGATAATGGCGAGTTAAGAGGTCATAAAAATGATCTGTTTGAAGGCGGTGTTCGTGTCCCTTTTGCTATGCGCTGGCCTAATAAAATCCCAGCGGGTGTCGATTATGACCAAGCGGTAAGTTCATTAGATATTCTGGCAACAATAGTTGAGCAAGCAGAGGTTGATATCAGTAAAAACAAGCCCCTTGATGGTGTTGATTTACTGCCTTTTCTTACCAATGAAAAAAGTGGTATCCCACACGATATTTTATTTTGGCGACACTTGAAAGCTAAATCTCATGCAGTACGTCGAGGCACTGATAAATTGGTACAAGTAAAAAAAGAAACGATGATGTTTGACCTTGATGAAGATCGCCAAGAAAGCAAAAACATCGCAGAACAGCAAATTGAGAATAAAGCTGCTATGCAAAAAAGCTATCAAGTTTGGCAGTCAGAATTACAAGATCCAGCATTTCCATATTTAGGCAGTTGGAAGAAAAACCGACCCAAAAGCCAAGGTAAAAATAAAGACACAAAAAGAATTAAGGTGAAACAAAATGATTAAATCAAAAAAATTATTAACCTCGTTAGCGCTAGTTTCTGCACTTTCGGCTTGTGGCCAGTCTGAGTTAAAGTCGACTCAAGTCGTTAATGAAAGTCAAACGGCTGAAGTGGATCGTTCGACTACGCCAAATGTTGTTATATTTTATATCGACGATCTTGGCTATGGCGATTTAAGCAGTTACGGCGCAACAGGGGTTGAAACCCCTGAAATTGATAGAATTGCCAATAACGGTATTCGTTTTACTGATGGACATTCTTCAGCGGCAACTTGTACGCCTTCTCGTTATTCTCTCTTAACGGGCGAGCACGGTTTTAGAAACAAGGCTAAAATTTTAAAAGGTGATGCGCCAGCATTAATTCAACCGGGTAAACCTACTTTAGCTTCGATGTTTAAAAAGGCTGGTTACACTACCGGTGTTGTTGGTAAATGGCACCTAGGTTTAGGTAATGGCAATCTTGATTGGAATGTTGATATTAAACCGGGTCCGTTAGAAATTGGTTTTGATTATAGTTTCTTATTGCCTGCAACCGGTGATCGTGTACCAACGGTTTATGTTGAAAATCACAATATCGTTAATTTAGATAAAAATGACCCTATCACGGTAAGTTACAAAGGAAAAATTGGCGATATGCCAACGGGTTATGAAAACCCTGAATTATTACGTGTTGTTGCTGACAAACAGCATAATGAAACTATTGTTAATGGTGTTAGCCGAATTGGTCATATGTCTGGTGGTAAATCAGCACACTGGGTTGACGAAGACTTCGCTCAAATATTTTCTGATAAAGCGATTGATTTTATAAGAGAAAATAAGAGTAAGCCCTTTTTCTTGTTTAAGTCTTATCATGACATTCATGTACCAAGATTGCCTAACGATAGATTTAAAGATAAGAGCACCATGGGGGTTCGTGGGCAAGCTATCGCCCAAATGGATTGGATGACAGGTCGTGTTATTAGAGAAATTGAAAAATTAGGTCTGGCTGAAAATACTTTGATTATTTTCACCAGCGATAATGGTCCGGTGTTATTTGATGGATATTTTGATAGTGCTTTTGAATTACTTGGTGAACATAAACCAGGTGGTCAATTTAGTGGTGGTAAATACAGTCGTTTAGAAGCGGGTACTCGTGTCCCCACTATTGCTTATTGGCCAGGTACTATTAAGCCACAAGTTAACGATGCACTTGTTTCTCAAATGGATATTTATAAGTCACTTGCCAAATTGGTTGGTGTTGATGTTGCCAAAGATGAAGCAGTAGATAGCCTTGAGCAATTATCAGTGTGGTTAGGTGAAACAGACCAAGGTCGTGTAGATTTGCTTGAAGAGTCTTTAGGTAATGCAGCACTACGTCATAATAATTATAAGTTTATTCCGAAAAGTAAAAATAAACCAAACTTTATTAAATCTAGGGGAATTCGCGGTGGGTATGAACATTTTGATCAACTTTATGACCTATCAAAAGATCCCGGTGAAACTAATAATATAGCTAAGCAAAATCCTGAACTGGTTAAGCAGTTTAAAGCGCGTACTAAAGAAATTATTAACGGTAAATACTAGAAGGCTAGCTAATGAACTCAGTTAAAATTATAAAAGGGGTTATTTTTAGCCTGCTAACTGCCAATCTTGCTTTGTCTTCTGTGTTAGCTGCAGAAAATGAGAAGCCAAACTTCATTATTATTTTAGCCGATGATTTAGGCTATGGTGATGTTGGCTATACGGGCAGTACTGAAATAAAAACCCCGCATATTGACGCGTTAGCAAAAAGTGGTGTTATTTTTGAACAAGGCTATGTTTCAGCGCCGGTGTGTGGGCCATCGCGTGCAGGATTAATCACTGGGCGTAATCAAGTGAACTTTGGTTTTGACAACAACAATGTTAATCCAGGTCCCCAGTATAATCGTGAGTATTTCGGTTTACCTATTACAGAGAAAACCATCGCCGATCGTTTGTCCGAACAGGGGTATGTTAATGGCTTAGTTGGGAAGTGGCACTTAGGTGATGAAGTACATTTTCAAGCAGAGAATCGAGGTTTTGACGAAGTTTGGACATATCCTTATGGCGGTCACGATTACTTCAGAGTCGATCCAAAAAGCAAAGAGAAGTATTTACAGCCTTTAATCAGTAATTATAAAACCCCTGATCCTATTACTTATATTACTGATGATACGGGAAATGAAAGTATCGATTTTATTCGTCGCCATAAAGACAAACCATTCTTCTTGTATGCTTCGTTCAATGCCCCGCATGCGCCGTTGCAGGCGCCTCAACAAGATATCGATTTATATAAGCACATCAAAAGAGAAGATCGTCGCATTTACGCGGCAATGATCCATCGTTTAGATATTAATGTCGGTAAAATTATTGCCGAATTAAAAGCCAATAATCTTTATGAAAATACCGTGGTGGTCTTTTTAAGTGACAATGGCGGCCCAGGCACAGGCTTAAACTCTCGAACAGTTAATGCACCTTTTCGTGGTTCAAAAGGCATTTTGTTAGAAGGTGGTATTCACGTACCGTTTATTATGTCGTGGCCCAAGGGTATACAAGCAGGTACACGTTATAAAAATCCAGTGACAAGCTTGGATTTAACGCCAACTTTTGTTGACCTAGCTGGCGGAAAAATAACCAAGCAAGACAAAGTTGATGGCCATAATATTTTACCTTACATTACTGGCGAAAAAGCAGGAAACCCAAATCAAGAAATGAAATGGCGCTTTACCGTTAGCGCCACTATTCGTGATGGTGACTGGAAATTAATCCGCCTACCTGATCGCCTACCATTGCTTTATAACGTAAAAGAAGATGTCGCCGAACTAAACGATGTCGCCGGGCTACATCATAAGCGCGTTGTTAAAATGTTAAAAAAACTTGGTCAGTGGGATGTGTCTACGCCACAACACCTGTATATGGAAGGCGCTAAATATAAAAAAATACAGCTTAAAAGTTATGACGCTGAATATCGTATAACACAGCCGGAAATTGATTGATTATATCGAGTCTTGGTTAAAAATAAGCCATAGTTCAAAGAAAAATAGCCGACTGAAAATTTAAGAAACTTATTCGAGAAATACAATGAAATACTCAGTGTTATTAACATCACTCTTAGCATTAACTTTAACAGCTTGTTCTGTACAACAAGAATTAAAAAATGAAGTAGTCAAAGCTGAAACTTCAAATGTCTCAGCTTCAAATAAATTTAAAAAGCCTAATATTGTTTTTATTGCCATTGATGACATGAACGATTGGGTCGGTTATATGGGGGGGCATCCGCAAGCGATGACACCTAATATGGATAAATTGGCCAATGAAGGTGTAGCATTTATGAACGCCCACAGTGTTGCGCCGGGCTGCTCACCAAGCAGAAATGCTTTGTTGTATGGTATTGAGCCATATCATTCGGGGTTATATCCGTTTTATGAATTTGATCTTCATAAACAGCTTAAACAAAAATACACCAGCTTACCGACATTATTAAAGAGCAACGGCTATAACACTTATGGAGCGGGAAAAATTCATCATGGAAAAGAATATGGTGAAACAGAATGGACTGATTATTTAGATGCTGACCACCAACCTAAAGCGTTTGCCAAAGATAAAGGTTTTTCTACCAATAAAAAAAATTCATTTCGACCAACAACTAACCCATACGAAGAGATGTTTGATCATCAAGTAGCGTCATACGGTATTAATGTCATTAAAAATAAACAAAAAAATGATAAGCCATACTTTGCGGCAATTGGCTTGGTAAAACCCCATTTACCTTTTGATTGTCCCGTCGAATTTTATGATGCTTTACCTGAAAACATTACTCCGCCAGCCTTATTAGAAAGTGATCTAAATGATATTGGTAAAGAAGGTAATAGCATGCGCCGCGCTGGCGATGATAAAAGGTTTACCGCGAAGAACCAGTGGGGCGATGTCAGAAAAGCGTATTTATCATGTATCGCTTGGGCTGATTATAACGTAGGGAGAATATTAGATGCGGTAGAGAATAGCCCAGAAGCAGATAACACAGTTGTTATTTTATGGTCTGATCACGGTTTTCATTTAGGTGAAAAGAAATCATTCAAAAAATTCACCTTATGGGAAGAAGCAAATCGAGTGCCTTTTATCATTCACGATAGAAGAGAAAAAGAAACTGAGCAAGGCCGTAAAGTTACCCAAGCAGTAACGCTAATAAATGTTTATAGAACTTTGGCAGAAATGGCAGGCATAAAAGCGCCTGACTATGTGGATGGCAATAGTTTAGTGCCGCAGTTATTAAATCAATCATCTCCCGTTTTAGCTCCCGCTATTGCGAGTTGGGGGCGTGGTAATTACGCCGTACGTACTGAAAACTGGCGATTTATTCAATATTTTGATGGTGATCAAGAGCTTTATAATCATCAAAACGATAACAACGAATGGCACAATTTAGCCAAGTTGCCTGAATACAAAGCTAAGGTTGAAGAATTATCAGCTTTATTACCAAAAAATGAGGCGCCTACTGTGGAAGAATATATTTCACAATGGAGTATTTTTGGTGCCGATAAAGCTCGTTTAAAAAATGACTCGGCAAAACAATCAAAAAAGCAAAATAAGAAAACTAAGAAGAATAAAAAAAATAAAGTGCAATAATGAATAAAGTCTTTTCTTATTTTTTATTAGCTGTTGTACCCGCGAGCGTTATGTTTGGTTGCACTAGCAAGCAAGAGGTTGCCTTTAAACATATTGGCAACCCGTTAATTCGTCACATGTATACGGCTGATCCCTCTGCTAGGGTATTCGACGGTAAATTATACCTTTACACCTCTCATGATAGAGATGATACCGATCAAAATGCGCATTTTGATATGACTGATTGGCACGTGTTTTCAACCAATAATTTAACTGATTGGGTTGATCATGGTGCTTTTTTTAGTCTCGATGATGTGGCATGGGCGTCGAAGCAAGCTTGGGCGCCAGATGCTGTAATGCGAAATGGTAAATACTATTTTTATTACCCTATCGAGCAGTCCATGATTGGTGTTGCTGTTAGCGATTCACCTGTAGCAGGATTTAAAGATCCCTTAGGTAAACCGCTTATTGATAATACAGGAAATAAACAGACTGTTGGCAGAGAGCCGATAGACCCCGCAATATTGATTGACGATGACGGTCAAGCCTATATGTTCTTTGGCTGTCGTGATGCCAGAGTGGTAAAACTCAAAGACAACATGATTGAACTCGACGGTGAGATTCAGCCAGTGCAAATTAATGGCATTGACCAGTTCACCGAGAAAATAGGTGGTGGCTGGTACGGCGAAGGCCCTTGGGTCTTTAAGCGAGGTCAGTACTACTACTACATGTATTCAAACGGTTGGGAAAAAGACACGACCTTAGTTTATGCGATGGCAAAAAATCCAATGGGACCTTTTGACTATATAGGTGAAGTGATGACCCCTGTTGGTGCTGGCACCAGCCATGGTTCTATTACTGAGTTTAAGGGTAAGTGGTATGTTTTTTATCATAGCAAACTGCTATCAAATCAAGGCAAACAACGTTCTGTGCATTTTGATGAGATTTTCTTTGATAAAAATGGAAAAATTATCCCGCTGCAATATAAGCATTAGCCTTCATGTTTTATTTCACTCAATGGAAAGTTACTAGTTTAAGGATGATATGTTTACATTTTTATTTTTTTTGGCTCTCCTAGTCTTGGTGCGACCTATATATGCACAGCAGTCGCTTTTGTTTTCAGGAGCAAAAGATCCAATCACTGATATTTCTCGCCAAGTGCTCCTCGAGGCTTATCAAAGAATGGGGATTGAGATACAAACTCAACAATTTCCTTCTGTTCGCTCTTTAGTTACGGCCAATAGCGGTAAAACTGATGGCGAGCTAGGTCGTATTAAAGGCATTGAAGCCGATTATCCTAATTTATTAAGAGTGCCCGTGGTGATAAATAGGGTTGAAGGTGTCGTATTTTTAAGGGAAATAATAAAAATTTAAACTGGGACGATTTGAAGCCCTATATTATCGGCATCAAGCGTGGTGATATTTTTATCGAAAAAGGCACCAATGGCATGGATGTCGTGCCTGTAGATGAAGCTAAACAACTTATGTACATGTTAGATAAAGGGCGTACAGATGTTGTGGTATTAGCGAAAGTGACAGGACTAACGAGTCTACAAAATATTGATTTAAGAAGTATACATGCAATAGAACCACCTATTGCTAAGGTTAACTTATATTACTATTTACATAAGAAAAACGGTGTATTGCTGCCTAAATTAACAAAAGTATTAAAAGCAATGGAAGTCGAAGGTCGGATAAATGAAATTCGTCAACAAGAGATTGCCAAATTACTAGAAAAAAAATCGATAATTATAAAGCTACAGAATAGAGAAACCCAGATGAAATATTTAATATTGTGTTTGACGCTGTTGTGCGTGAGTTGTGCGAACAACTCAAATGATATATCTACTGCTCAATCGAAAGTAAAAGCGAAAGAAGCCCCATTGTCTATTTTGCCTGACGTACAAAGGGAAGTTTGGGCGATAAAATGGTGGATGCCTCGCCATCAAGAAAAATTGGCTCTGAAAGAGAAAATGGGACAGGTTGATCTGGTATTCCTTGGTGATTCCATAACTCACGCATGGGATAACAAAGGTAAAGATGTTTGGAATGAATATTACAGTAATCGTAACGCGCTTAATATTGGTTTTAGTGCTGACAGAACAGAGCATGTATTGTGGCGTTTAAATAATGGTGCAGTTGATGGTATTGACCCTAAGTTGTTGGTATTGATGATAGGAACAAATAACACCGGACATCGTCAGGATAAGCCTGAAAATACTGCTCTGGGAATAAAGGAAATTCTCGACACCATTGAGCATAAATTACCAAATACCAAAGTATTGCTTTTAGCGGTATTTCCTCGAGGTTCAAGCCTTAATGATCCATTGCGTAAAATAAATGATGACATTAATAACATTATCAAAAACTTCCATGATGGCAAACAGATCCACTATTTAAACATCAACCACTTGTTTCTTGATGACAATGGTATTCTTAGTAAGTCAGTGATGAAAGATTTATTACATCCAAATAAAGACCAATATACCGTTTGGGCAAAAGCTATAGAACCTAAAATCAAGGAACTCATGCAATCGCATAGTCCGAATTAGAATAATTAAGGCTCAGATAAAGAGAGCCTAAAAGTAATTAAATCAAATAATAATGACGAAGGTAAATAATAATGACAAAAAAACTATTCATCAGTGGTTTGATCACTATGCTGATAACTGGATGTGGCGTAGACCAACCCAATAAAGTAAATGCTTTAGATAACGAGCTTAAAGAAAAAAGGCCTAATGTAGTGATTTTCTATGTTGATGATCTTGGCTTTGGTGATATCAGCAGCTACGGCATGACTGCAACTAAAACACCTAATGTTGATGCCTTAGCTAATGAAGGCATACGCTTCACAGATGCGCATAGCTCAGCAGCAACCTGCACCCCGTCACGTTATTCTTTATTAACAGGGCAATATGCATTTAGAAATAATGCCGCTATTTTACCGGGTGATGCTCCACTTATCATTGACCATACTAAACCAACACTACCAAAAATGTTTAAACGAGCAGGTTATAAAACCGCGGTAGTAGGCAAATGGCATTTAGGTTTAGGTGATGGCTTTGTTGATTGGAATAAAGCGGTAAAACCAGGTCCTTTAGAGTTAGGGTTTGATTACAGTTTTTTAATGCCAGCGACAGGTGATAGAGTACCAACGGTTTATCTTGAGAACCATCATGTGGTCAATTTGGATTCGAATGAACCAATCACAGTGAGTTATGAAAAGCGCATAGGTAAACGTCCTGTTGGCACTGAGAGCCCTGAATTATTAAAGCAAAAGGCTGACTTACAGCACAGTGCGACCATTGTTAACGGAATTAGCCGGATTGGCTGGATGGCTGGTGGCAAAGAGGCGGAGTGGGTAGATGAAGACTTTCCCTTTATCTTTACTGACAAAGCCATTGAATTTATCAAGTTGGCGAAAGACCAGCCCTTTATGTTGTTTTTCCCATTCCATGATATTCACGTGCCACGAGTACCAAACAAATTATTTGCTGGAAAATCAGGCATGGGACCTCGGGGTGATGCGATTTTACAGATGGACTGGATGACAGGTCGCATTGTTGATGAATTAAAAAAACAAGGTTTGTATGACAATACCCTGATAATTTTTTCAAGTGATAATGGGCCGGTAATGGACGATGGTTACGCTGACATGGCAGAAGAAATGCGTGGTGAGCATGATCCCTCTGGTGGTTATCGAGGAGGTAAATACAGTGCCTATGAAGCAGGAACTCGTGTGCCAATGATTGTGACATATCCAAACGGTATAAAAAACAAGGGTGATAGTTCGGCGTTAATTAGTCATATTGATTTGTATCGGACGTTGTCTGAGTTTGTTGGATTGGATCTTGCCAAAGGAGAAGCATTAGACAGTGAAAATATCTTACCCGCTTTATTAGATTCGCAGGCAAAGGGTAGGGAAGAGATGTTAGAAGAGTCTTTTACTCTGTCTTTACGTAGTGGGAAGTGGAAATATATCGCCCCTTTTAATGGCACAACACCAGAATGGTTAGCCAATAAAACTGCCATTGAAAATGGCTTGCAAACTACCGCGCAGTTATTTGATATTACCAAGGATTGGCAGGAGCAAGTGAATTTAGCATCTGAATACCCTGAAATTGTTGAGCGCTTACAACAGCGTATTGAAACAATTAAAGAGATGAACTGAGCACTAAGGCATTAATTTTATAGCTAAAAAAGTCAACAACCCCGTAGTGATATATGGCGACCTAAAAATGCCATTGATGGTTGCTATATATGGCTGCAGGTAGAATTGGTTAATGGTGCTATGAGTATTACGTGGCAAGATTCTTGGCAGCCTTAATATACCCATCACCATTCAAAATGCAGGTTTTGATTCGTTTAAAAAACATATTTACTGCGTTGCTGAATCTTAAATAAGAATAACTTATCCGGCGAATCAGCGTCTTGTAACTATGCTTTTTAATTCACCTCAAATTCCCGCATTTTGAAAGGTAACGGGTATATACCCTTGCTATCCCATGATGCAGAGTTTAACTGAAACTTGCATCTTGAAGTTGCATGGGATAGATAGTTATAGCGCTAATTCAATGAATTTCAACGGAGAATGGTGTGGCAGGCAACCCTTGAACATTATATAAATTCGCTTTTTCGGGATTATTTGCCCAAGCATAACGTACATACTTAGGTACTGTTATATTATCATGCCAAACCGTTACCTTATTGTTTAATAAAGAGGCATTTGCCCAAAGAAACTTTTTATCTTTTCCAGCAATGGCAAAGCCCATTAACTTGTTACCTTTTACCACAAGCTGCTCATTTATGTACTTAAAGCTAATGATTGCTTGGCCATTTGTTAATACAGCCTCATTTACCAAGGGACTGGTGTAATTTAATTGTTTTTCTCCATAAACGAGATGACGAGCACCTAAGGCTAAACGTTCACCGACGGTTTTTTTATCGAGTGGATGAATATTGTGTCGCTCTCCAACATCAATCGCTAAAGCCATGGCGGTGTTTTCTACTGTTTTTAACACCTGAGTTTGTTCTGCTCTAAGCTCTGCCCATTCACTTTCTGATGGTTTTTCATCTGGAGTTTGAAAATTAGCTAGCTGGACAAATAAGAAGGGTAATTGCGGTTGATTAAACAACCCTCGCCATTGATTGATCATGGTTGATAATTTATCAGAATAATTATGATAGTCAGTTGCATTACTTTCACCTTGGTACCAAATCACCCCAGAAAATTTCATCTTAGCTAATGGCGCAATCATACCGTTGTAAAATCCTATGGGTTTAAAATCTAGGCTGGTGCGGTGCATTAACATAAAAGGTAATTTTTTAGTTGGTTCATTATTTTTTTCTCGCCAATTACGTCTTTCTTGAGCGTATTCATTTTGAAGTTGTTTAATATATCCGTCATCGCTAAGTTTATAAGCGAGCGCATGAGCTTTAGGGTGATTTTTTAATGAGTCATAGCTCATCCATGATTCAATCGGTGTGGCACCAACACTTGAAGATATAATGCCAATAGGTATTTGATAACGCTGATATAAATCTTTAGCAAAAAACCAAGCGACTGCCGAGAAATTGCCGACGTTTTCTTTACTCGCCACTAACCAATGACCTTTTTCAATATCGGTTAAAGGCCCTTTAAAGTCATAGTTCCTAACAACTTTGAATTGACGAATATCTGGGTATTGCTCGAGTTTATCTTCTTGAGGAAACTTTTTTAGCACCTCTTTAAGCTTAAATTCCATGTTCGACTGGCCAGAAGCTAACCAAACATCACCAAAGGCAATATTACTAAGTTTTATAGCGTTAAGCTCTATGGCGTTAAATTCACTGGTGTTTTCACCCATTATTTCTATCGATTGCTTTATAGCAACTTGCTGTGCGGGTAAAGTAATTAGCCAATCACCTTGTTTATTTGCTTGGCCTTGATAAGTTTTACTATTCAAAGTTACCTTTATTTTTTCATCTTTGGTTGCAGTACCCCAAATATTTATCGGTAAACCCCGTTGTAATACCATATTGTTTGCAAATACGGTCGCGAGTTTAACTTGCGCTTGTGCAGCACCGGTATGTAATAAACAAAAGAGCAATAAAGAAGAGGGCACTAAATAAAAGAGCAATGTTACTTTTGTGAGCAGTGCACCTTTTAGGTTATTCTTTTTTAGCATTAACTTCCCACCTTATATATTTCAATTTATCGCTTGAATGCTTTTTAGCTATTTATGGCGCCAATTGTCAAACAGAAAAAAATTGGTTCACCCAGTAAGATGGGTAAACATTACCACTTGGTATTGGTTTATACAATAAAATGTTATTAATTGTGATGTTAATTCCATAATACATATAAGCGCCTGGTTTTTATAGGTATTATTATTTTTATTTATCCTGTGAAATATTACACTTTGTTAATGGTTGTTGTTGTAAAAAAGTTAATAACAAATTTACATCTGATAAATGATACCGTTATCCTTTGGGTGATGTTGTTGTTTTGAATAGGGTGTTATAAGTCGTTCAACGGATCGCTAACTTTAGGTTTAGCCTTAACTATTCATATATTAAAGTATTACAGCATGTGACGTTTTCAGGATTTATCCTGAAATTAAAAAGAAGTTATTCTAGGGAGGGAAATTGTGAACTCAGAGTTATTTTGTTGAAACGATTGAAAATTCCATTCTGATAATGAAAGCGATGATTATACTGTTTTATTATTTTTGAAGATAAGTGCTTTTCTCTCTATGAAGGTCATCCACGTTAGTTTGCGCCACAGTTTTTCTAATAGTCCTTGGCTATAGCGCGATAACCAAAATGTAGATAACTTCATTTTCATATTTGCATATTTTTAAATTTGTTTTTTTCGTTTAGTTAAAAAAGGGCTGGTTTAGCCTTGGCAAATATCGCCGTACTTCCCGTTACCAACATTATAGCCTGTTTACTTTTTGAACGCCTTTGTGTATTTTAGGGTAGCGTTCTCCTTAGGGTTTGTATGGCTTTTTTCTATACTGACTTTTTCTTTAGGATAACGTCTTCTTTATGGGTTGGTAAGTAACGTCATTATTTAAGCCGAGTTCAACTTATATGGCATACATCCAATGATTTTATCAACCGGCCTTAAATAAAACAAAAATAAAATAAAAATAAAATAAAAATAGGAAATGTGATGAGAAAAATAATAATTTTTATATTCTTATGTATTAGCGTTCAATATGTAAACGCTGAAGTGCAGATAAACATTGATGCTAACAACGTCAGCCATACTGTGCACCCTATGTTACAGGGGCATGGGTTGGTTTATTCTGAAGAGGACGACTCGATTTATTCTGATGGCTCTATGGCTCAGATATACCAAGACGTTGGTGCCAGTTTTTTGCGTTGGCCCGGCGGTACGGTAGTTACTATGTATCACTGGAATGACTTGAGCGGTGTCGGTTGGATCGATAAATGGGATCCTACTTGGGATAATGCAAACAATAGAGATGCATCTGAGTATATGGATCTCGATGAGTATATAACCCTTAGTAAAGCGGCAGGCACAGAGCCGATGTTGGGCATTAATTTAAGCTCGGGTATAGAATGGGACAGAAGGGAGGAAGGTATTCAAGAAGCCATTGATATGATTGAGTATTGTCTTTCTCAAGACTTCAATGTTAAATATTTCTATTTGGATAACGAAAACAGTCACCATGGCAATGGTTACAATAAAGACCCAGATGGTGACGGAGAAGAATGGACTGCGCAAAGTTATGCTCAAGAAATAAATACTTATGCCGCCGCGATTAAAACATTGGTACCCGATGCGAAAATTATCGCCAACTGGACCGATAAAGTGAGATCAAGCAGCAGTAATTTCACCACAATAATGAATGTTGCCGGAGATAATATTGATTATATCGACGTACACTGGTATTGGAAATGGGGTGATTCTAGCTGGGATCTATGGAAAGCTAAAACGCCGATGGAAAATGAGACATCTTATTACGATGGTGGTACTTTTGTCGAAGAGATGCAGTATTTCAATAATCTAGCCGCTTCTTTGGGGAAATCTCATATTAAACTGGCGTCTTTAGAGTGGAATATTGCGCCGGGTGATCACAATACCAACCCCGATCATACGCCGTTTATGACCGCTTTAATGGCCTCAGAAATGCAGATGCAATTTATTCAGGGCGGACTTGAATTAGCCTCTATGTGGACAACCCAATGGGCTGGCAGCTCAACGTCAGAATTTCAGGCACTGGTTGATTCAGACAACAATTACGCTCCAAGTCCTATGGCGAAGGTTTTTGAGCTGTACAAGCATGGCCTTAATGGCGATTTAGTCAGCAGTAGCTCTGATGACAATAAGATCATGACGGCGACCATTATCAAGGGTGATAAAGCTTATGTTTACCTGTTAAATAAAAAAGACAACAATGAAAATGCCAAGTTTTCTCTTAACGGTTACGATATTGTTTCGGTAGGGCAAGCGAAACGCTTTGCTGATCCGGGTACATTAACCGACATAACACTTTGGAATGACGCTAATGGGGATTATGTTGCGACCATAAAGGCCAATAGCCTTACCATGGTTGAATTTAACATTGATAAATATGTTCCCCCTGCCGGCACCAACTTAGTGGTAAACGGCGATTTTGAACAAGGACTGGCCAACTGGGGCACTTGGAACAATCCAACAGTGAGCAATGATGAGTTTGAAGGCACTTCTGCCATTAAGTTATACAACAAAGCCTCAATCAATCAATGGGTAAGCGTTGAAGCTTCAACAACTTATACTTTATCTGCTTATGCTAAAATTGATAACAGCTCAAAACGTGTTGTGCTTGGAGTAAATGATAGCAATAATGATGGTATCGTCACTGTTGATATATATGATAGCCAATATACGCTTAACCAATTTAGCTTTACCACAGACGCCAATACCACGTCTGTGAAAGTTTATTTCTGGTTACCACCAAGCGATAATGCCTCAGCATTTGTTGATGCTATTTCCTTGATCAAGCAGGTCCCTTCAATCGATACAACAGCACCTGTTATCTCCTTAATTGGCGGTGCTAGCATGTCAGTTGTTCAGTACAGCAGCTTCACTGACCCTGGTGCTACTGCCATTGATTATGTTGATGGCGACATCAGCGCTTCAGTGCAAATAAGCAGCAATCTTGATACCAATACTGTCGGTGCTTACACCGTTACTTACAGCGTTTCTGATGCTGCTGGTAACTTAGCTTCAACAACGCGTAATGTAACTGTTACTGCCTATGTTGATACGGTTGCCCCTGTTATCACCTTAGTTGGCGCTAGCTCAGTAACCCTTGAACTTGGTGACGTTTATATGGAAGTTGGCGCTACTGCATCTGATAATGACGATGGTGACGTAACTGCCAACATCACTATCTCTGGAACCGTTGATAGTTCAACTACTGGCACTTACACCATAACATACAGCGTTGCTGATGCCGCCGGAAACGCCGCCACAGCTACCCGTACAGTAACCGTCGTTGATGAATACTTCGACACGGTTGCGCCTGTTATTACCTTAAATGGTGCTAGCGCTGTAACCCTTGAATTTGGTAACGCTTATGTGGAAGCCGGTGCCACTGCAACTGATAATGACGACGGTGACGTAACTGCCAATATCACTATCACTGGTTCCGTTGATAGCTCAACGGCTGGTACTTACACCATCACATATAGTGTTGCTGATGCTGCTGGTAACGCTGCCTCGCTAACGCGTATTGTTACCGTTGAAGAGTATGTTCACCCTACAATTATCAACCTTGCCCTTCCTGGCAACGGCGGGTCATTAGACAGTTTTACTGGTGAATACAGCAGCCAATGGGGCGCCGCTAAGTTAACCAATGGTGTCACCGTTGAGGATGGCTGGGCGAGTAAGGTAAATCCTGATACTCAGGAGTTTATTTACTCATTCACAAACGGTGATAGTGTTACCTTAAGTGATGCAGTGATCCACTCTGGTACCGCTGAAGGCCAGTATTGGGCTAAGAATGTTGAAGTATGGACATCAGTTGATGGCAGCAACTACACCTTAGCAGCCAGCGGGTCACTTGCTAATAACAGTGGCTCCTCAATTACCCTTGACCTTAGTGGTATTGTCGCTAAAAATGTGAAACTTGTGGTAACCAGTGGTTATAGAACTGACTACTGGGAAATTGGTGAATTTGAGCTCAATGGTTGGTAGAAACTTTTGAGTCAATGAACTAAAAGGGTCTGTGGGAAAATTATCCGCAGGCCTTTTTTAACTGCTATTTTGTCAGCAACTTATAACTACTCATCAACATTAAATATAAGTCATCAGTGTTTTTACTCCCCCCTTTATATACATAAAGAGCAAGCGTTCTCCTCATTTTAAATATTTGTAACTATCTGAATTACAATACATTTGGATGCTTTTTATTCTTATCTTTTTATTTTATTTGATCTTTAAAGGGTAGGCGCTTACCTTTGATTGTGAATATAAAGATCTGCTTTGTAAATTATTTGAGAGTTTACTGTTTTCTTGCCAGCTAAGAGCTTGTTGCTAAACAACTCATCATTGATAGGTAAAGTTGATTTTAATCCACAATGTTTTTGTCGCTTTTTATTATCTAATAGCAGTTGAGTGACCAATAAAACATCAAAAAAAATGAATGAAATATGAATAAAACATGAATAAAACAAGAAGAAACAGCTGAATGTTTAAAAGATGTCTTAGTTAACAACAAAAAAAACTGAATGAACAAAAGTTATTTTACAGCTGATTTTTTAAACAATTATTTAGGAGGATAATGTGAGTAGAAAAACAAAGGTGTCAATGGCAATTCTTGCCGCGCTATCAACAACAGTGCTTAGTACCAGTGCTTTTGCAAATGAAAAAGATAAAGAAATCATCAAAGCACCGACTGCGAATTTAGAGTCAGGTAGTATTGGTGGTTTTGTTAATTTACACTCTGCCCGTCCTTTTGATAACATGGGTTTCATGCCGTGGGCACTGCAAAAGCTAAGTATCAAGATTTAGCCGGTGAAGTTGACCCTGAATTTTCAGGAATTATCAGTAATACCTATGCTGATGATACCATTGGTGTGCTGGCCGGTTTCTCATATAAAGATACTAATTCACGTATTGATACTTACAAAACCAGTAACTGGAATGAATACAGCAAGTACAACAAAACTTTTTCTGATAAAAATGGTTATGGTTTTCCAATGCCAAAAGAACAGGTTTTAGGTGAAGATGGTCAACCGACTACCCTAGAAGGCAGTCTTGGTCCTGGGCGAACCCGCATGGCATTGGGCAATGAACAACGTAAACGTCTCGGCGGTAAGCTGTCTATTTAGTGGGCGCCAAACGACTATACCCGTTACCTTTCAAAATGCGGGAATTTGAGGTGAATTAAAAAGCATAGTTACAAGACGCTGATTCGCCGGATAAGTTATTCTTATTTAAGATTCAGCAACGCAGTAAATATGTTTTTTAAACGAATCAAAACCTGCATTTTGAATGGTGATGGGTATATATGTGGATTTCGACCCTTTACTATATAGTGGCGACCAAGCTTACCAGAGTGATATTTACACTCACAAGAACTAACAACCATGCTCGGCCACACCCCCTATTATTTTATTACAGCGCACCCTGTGCCGGTGGTGGGGTTGGCAATATCACATTTTTCAACCAACTTTCGGTGGCATTTGAAATATTGTAATAGGGATGGGTTTTGTCAACAAATAAGTCGACTATTGAACTTCCTTTGGTGACGACATGTTTGTCACAACACAAATTAACCAAAACGGCATCATTTTTGTCAATTGGGGCAACACATTGAGTCGGTTTCGGTGTTGTTCTGGGGGCGCATACTTCCTGAAATTCTGACAGAGTCGCGACTGGGTTATTGGCCGTTTTTGCCGTTTCGTGTGCGGTTCTGTTTTCATCGTACATCAGCTGGCAGCCTTGTGCCGTCAGCGGTTCAAGATCATCATAATCAGTAGTGGCATTTTCAATGATAGTTGTGCCGCCACAAGTCCAATCGTTGGTGGTATGTAAACTCAGGTAGGGCGTGAGCCAAGTACCAGCAGAAATTTGCTGACTATACCCGTTACCTTTCAAAATGCGGGAATTTGAGGTGAATTAAAAAGCATAGTTACAAGACGCTGATTCGCCGGATAAGTTATTCTTATTTAAGATTCAGCAACGCAGTAAATATGTTTTTTAAACGAATCAAAACCTGCATTTTGAATGGTGATGGGTATAAACAGGTTGCCTTAAAGACATCCCCTGCTCTGACAATGATGGGATGTGGATTGGTGCCGGTAATATCTTCTTGCGGCAGTCCATTGTCATCCGGATTAATTCTCGCACCTGAATTGACCAACGCGCTGGTTCTGCGGGTGGTCATGCCAGAATCCAGGATGGCCGCGGATAATCGGTGACCATCTTTGTGGATGCTGGTTAAAACATTCATCACCCCGACACTGCCATAAGATGTGCCCAGGATGAAATTGTGTTTAATCTTGAAATAGTCAACGGCTTTCTTCATCGCCGACCTGACATGCAACAGTCCGTTGGTGGTTTTATTGACACCATAGGGATTGTTCGCATCAATTTGTCCCACACCGGAATAAACATCATGATTGCACATACTCATGACTTCAACAGCCAGATTGCCATTGGCATTCATTGCCGGATTTGAGATCATTTTATTCAATACGCCGGTTCTGGTTTTAAGCCGATTCCATAATGAATCCAATGCTTCTTCATCAATGGCATTGCTGCTGTTTTCGATACTGCATCTTTGGTCACCGGCAGCATGATAATCGTTGTCACATAAAAACTTCTCGGCATCATAACTGCCCGCCAGACCACCATCACTGACACCATCAAAAGGATGACTGCCATCACGAAAATAACCGGCACCGCCGCCATGAAGAAAGGTTAAAAGGTTGCGGCTGGTAGATGTACTGAAATTACCGCCTTTTACCGCCATGATATAAGTCTGATGTCCGCTATTTGAACATTCGTAGGCGGTATTGGTACAAAAAGAGAGTTTCCACATTTCCCCCAAATCATCTGTCTTTGCTATCAGGGGAGAGCATGATATCGTTGCAACAGACAACGGACCATTTATATCTCCATATTGTCCTGTAGTATCAAGGTATTCTGCTGCGCTACTCTCACTAACCAAGGATAAAAGCAGACCTGAAATTTTTGCCAGATATTTTAATTTATTGTTGTTCATCACAGAGTGTTTATTTTGCTTTGGTAAAATTAGTCACTAAAAGTAACGCAAATGTAACTTAATTTAAATCAAAGTAATCCAAGGGACCGGTGTAACTTTAACGTTAATAAAATGAATATAAACCAGTCCCCACCCTAATTTACTTTGACAAAAGAATTGATGACCGCAATGGGCATTTGAAAAATAATTAATCAAAATTGACATATCTCATAGCGACTCAATAGGGTTTGGAATAACACTTTAGAGATATTCACGAAGGATAAATAAGAATGAAAATAACTAAAATACTCAGTACTTTGTTACTGGGCGGTGTTGCAACAGCAGCATTGGCAGGGAATAATATCGATTTAAATACGCCTGAAGGAAATACGGCAGCAATGCGTAAAATCCTTTGTGATGTTGAAGATAATAAAGTGTCATATTACGTGTGGCATGGTACGGCTTATTCTCGCCGTATGGGTGAAAAAGACATAAGATTATTTAACGTTGAAGGTATGAGTGCTAGACAATGTGGCACAGTTGATGGTGGTATAAAAGGTAAAACCTACAAACTGGTTACGCGTGAAATTTTACTTTATACCGATCCTAAAACAGGTAAACCGTTAGATAAATGGAATAACCCAATAACAGGTGAAGAGGTAGATGTTATCCACGTAACTAACGATCCTGTAAACCAAGGCCCTAGTTTCCCCAATGACAAAGACGGCAAGGTTTTACCCTGGAAGAAAAAGTTCTCAGGACAAGTACGAGATAAAATTTGGTGGATGAAGTTTGATATTCCCTTATTTTATCACAACGTTTTAGCCGGTGATTATCAAAAACAAGTAGGCGGTGTTTACCATGCAACTGAAATGTTTGACTTCGTGGGTGATACCGAAAGCTTAGTGTCAGGTGATTTTGCGAATACACATGTTGATTGGATACGCATTTCCGACTGGCTACCGTGGATGATGATGACAGGTCGTGAAGGAACGCTTTATATTCATGCTGCTGGTGAAAAGCTTGCTAGTTTCGATGAAATTAGCCCTATCATGAAAGAGTATATTCAAAAGAATGCACCTGAGTATAAAACGGCTCCACCTGTAACTGATGACCGTAAAAATGAAACGAGCTGGTTAACTTATAAAGATGATGTAAAAGGTGGGATGTTTAAAGTAAACCGTAATTAACCTGGCTTTTATCGTAAGCGAATTAAAAAAGCTGTACTGAAGTGCGGCTTTTTTAAAGCTGCGGGGTCTTTCATTTTTCATCAAATGCAAAAACTCCACTGACCCCAAAACTCAATAGGGGCTTAATAATAGAGTTCATTCTGGAAAAATCTATTTTTCACCATCCGAAGTAAATATTTATACATGATCTCAAATACCTGTTTCTGTTTGTAAATGTTGTTGTAATTACTTCCCGTGAACACAACAAACTTATCTTGACTTGGTACAACAAAGATAAATTGGCCACCATTACCCCATGAATGGCTAACGGGAATTTGTGTGCCTTCAACTTCAAACACAGTTCGGTGCCATTGATAACCATATCGCTCTTTTAAAGGAGCGTGCCCACAGATACTGTCGGTCCAGGTCCAATGTGTATCTACAACACCATCGAGGATTGCGAGAGTATGATTTTTGGAAACGATCCGGTTTTTGCGATACATCCCTTTATTTAATACAACAAGACCAAACTTGGCGAGATCAAGCGGAACAAAACGGGCACTTCCGGCTGCATACAAAAACCCGTCTGGTGTCGTAAAGGTTCGGTACTCAATAATATCTAGCGGGGAATATAGATTTTCTTTCGCAAACTGGTCAATCCCTGGAGTACCAGCACGGTCCAATCCCGCAGAAATTGTGACGCCGAGCAAGAACGTATTCGCGTTACAATAATGCCATTCTCTTCCAGGTTCCATCGCCATAGCTATGGAAAAACCGTATTTTAAAGGCGTAGGGCCTTCATCAATACCAAACTTATGATTAGTGCCGTTGCTACCCGGCATTTCTGCACAATCCAATCCGGATACCATATGCAACAAATCTTTAATCTTGATACGCGCTTTAAGAGGATCTATCCATTGCATTTTATGGAAACGGGAAAGTAACGGCACAATATGCTCTTCGGGATCCAATATACCTTTATCAAATGCGATTGCCGCGAGTATTCCTGTAATACTTTTGAAGGTTGAACGCGTATGATGGTGTTTAAACCTTGTATACCCGTTAAAATATTTTTATGTTATAAGTTTATTATTTTGATAGACAAGAACACTATCAATACCTGTATAAAGATTGTTTTTTATATCTGATATCTGATATCGCTCGATATTTGGATTCTGCATCGCCATTACGGCCTGTGAAAATAACAATGCAGCAGCGGCAACTAATAATTTTATTCTTTCCCTTTTTAAATAAATATATAAATTTATTAGTCCATTTGTCAATTATGTGATCGGCAGACTTTATCACACTCATCAATTGTTTTTATTATCCAAATTACTTCTGAAAATCGTCTTGGTTGTAAGAAGACATTTTACACAAAGCTGCGGGGGAACATTCACGTAACCACCCACCTTTTAAGACTATTTCAATCAAGGTATATAGATATATCCTCGTTTGGAACTATTTCTCTGTATACCTACGAAAATGTTAGTAATACATATTGATTAACATTTTAGATAATGATATATCTAAATAATCATTTTTCTTACCAAAGTGATTAGACCAATGATTTGCAGTAAAAACATCTTTCTACGTGTGAAATAACTGCATCTTTTAAAAGAATATAATAAATTTACTTGCCTATGCACATCACACAGGTTGGTCGATAACTACCCTGAACTTGAGAAATATCGACCAGTTTTATATCT
>JABSOI010000082.1 GCA_013216015.1 Alteromonadaceae bacterium
CACTGGATTCAGGACAATATGCTCCTGCATTGTCTAATAAGTCACATTCATGGGTTCTGTCGCATCTTGCTTTTTTAACCAAAAATCTGAAATTTAAATACCATATAATCAATAGGTTAAAAAATCGAAAAACAGTAAAATACGCAAGATGCGACAGAACCATACATTACCAAACCGACCATTGCTTGTTTGCGGGGCAGTGACTAATGAATATTTCAGCATATGAATACTGGCCTTTACCTTGGTCACTATTTTTTAATCCATGGTGCGATGCACATCGCCTTCAAGGCTTTCTAAGTCACTTAACATTATCTTGCCGTTACTAACGTCATAGCCATTAAAATCATTTAAAAGATATTTACTGGCTTTATCTATATTATTTAATGGCACTGCATTTAAATAAACACTATCGCTTTCATCGCTACCATAATACAAAACATTTGCGTCTATTTTTACGTGGTAAAAACCATTTGGTAGGGTTACTTGAGTTTTAGTAAACTTATGTTGGTTAATGACTAAATCATCACTAAATGTAAGTGAATTGGTACGATATAAGGTATTACTCTGCTGTTCAATTAAATAGTTATATTCAGGATACTGGCTATCTGTAAGTCCATAAGCCCACTTACCATTGAGCTGTTGAACTTTATTGTCAAACAAATTGACGACCATTAACTCGGGTATACCGTTATTAACGGTAGTAATTGCTACACCACTTTTTGTCAGCCAATCAAGAGAGATAATAGGTTGTTCACTCGTAAAAATTAGGTGTTCTTGTTTGAGTGTTATTAACGGACTAATCTCATTTAAAGTGCTTATGGGTAAAAGATAAACCTCATTACCTGCATTTAATAATACACTTTGGTCATCGGCTGACACAGTTATATAGCCCAACCAATGAGACTGAGAAAAATTAGTCACTATCTCGGCTTGTTTTGCATCATAACGTCCTAAATACAATTGTCTACGGCCACTGCGGTTTGAAATAAACAAATACTGTGAGCTATGATGAAATAACGCAGGGTTAATATCGTAAACCGTTGAGTTATCAATATCGCTTACTTGTTTTGGTGCCACTAACCAGCGGTTACTAAAATTGTTCTTTTGAGTACTGAACAATAAATTTTTGCCATCAGGAAATAATGACATTTGTGGCGATAAATATTCAGACACACTAACAACCGTAGTGGCATTGTTGCCATTTAAGTCACTTTTAATAATTTGATGGGCAGGCGGCGCAGCATAATAATAAACTTGCTCAGAATCATGATGCCAAATAGCTTGATAAACAGGATAATCAAACTTAACACCCTCGGTTATTTCGTTATTAAGTAAATTTAATACCAGTAGTTGGGTTTTGTAGTCGCTATTGGTACTCATTATTAATAGCTTATTGCCATCAGGCGAAATATCAATACTGTGGTGACCCCAACCTACAGGCTCAACTTGCGTTACAAAGCTATGTTCTTTAGTTGCTAAGTTAAAGGCATATATTTGGTTTGGCCAAAAGTTTTGGGGTTGTGCGGTGTAATAAATCATATTTTTACTGACATGGTAATCAATATCTTTTATGCGTTTATCACTGCAATCAAACAATTTTTCAGCTTGTTGCCATTGCATTGTTTTATTAGTTTGGCTTACTTGTTTTACATGGTTTATTTGTGTAAGAGCGGCTTGATAAACACCACAACTGTTTTGCTTTTTATCAAGGTAAAACAAATTGGTAGTGTCACTATTTAACCCTGAAACTACGGCGATAATTTTATTAATGCTGGTTTTAGCTATATCTACTTGCTTTATTTTTGCCGTATGAATATTTTTTATCCACAGTTGATAATGTGTATCTGCTGAATCTTTTTTCAAATAATAAAGGTGGGTATTATCTGGGTGCATACGTGCGGACTCTTCCGCGCCGTGTGCACGTGTTAACTCCATGGTATAACGATTATTATTGCTGTTTTTATCGTTATCACTAAATACTTGCCACAAAAACAAGCTACAAAGCAGTAACAGCAGGGCGATTATTGCTGTACTGATAGCATTATTTTGAAAACTGCGTTTGCACCTTTTTTTTATGCTGTTATTTACTTCACTGGTTCCATCATTGATGACTTGGCCTTTTTCAGTTGGATTTAAGCTTTCAAGCAAGGTCACTTCACATATCAGCCGATAACCTCGTTTAGGCACGGTTTGAATATAACGAGGATTTTTAGGCTCATCGGCCAGCACTTTACGCAGGTTAGCAACCAGTTTATTGATGGCATTATCGGTAACAAGTGAGCCTGTCCACAAATTATCTAAAATATCTTGCCGAGAAATAATGGTGTTTGGCTGATTAACAAACAGTAATAACAATTCAAATAACTTAGGCTCTATCGCTATTTCTTTTTTTTTGCATAATAATCTTGCCTGTTTGTCATCAAGAGTAAACTCACCAAATTGCATCATAACGTATTGTTCTTCCCTTGAAATTAAAATAAAAAATAGCGATTAAATATACATCAGTGTATAACGCAGCTAATCAGATAAAAAAGCCAGTTAAATAAATAAAGTCGGCGATTCGATTAAAAAACACACTGAAACTGCCACGTTCACCTTTTCATCACCTTTTTTCCTGCAATCTTCATTACATTGTCGCCAAAAAACATAATAGTAATACCTCACTACATAACAATGCAATTTAAAGGATTACTTTATGTTTAAACATCTAATAACAATTTCCATCATTATACTACTTGCTAATATCAGTACTGCAAATGCCAAGGTGAGGGGATCGTCGAAGATTGACAGTTTACCTTCTAAAATATTAGCCGAACAACGTGAGTTATTAGTACACCTGCCAAATAACTACCAGCAAAATACCGAGCTAAATTATCCCGTACTTTATTTATTAGACGGCCAAAGAAATTTCAGTCATGCCGCTGGTACATTAGATTTGTTAAATCAATCTGGTATGGCGCAAGAAATGATTATTATTGCCATTAAAAATACCCATCGTACCAGAGATTTAACCCCAACTTATGACGAAAGTTATAACGAATGGGGAGTTTCTGGTGGTGCTGATAATTTTCTTGATTTTATCGAACAAGAGCTGATCCCCTATGTTAATAAAAACTACCGTACCAACAACTTTAAAATACTGTCGGGCCATTCATTGGGTGGTTTATTGGCGGTTTATGCATTGCAATCAAGGCCAGAGCTGTTTCAAGCCCACTTTGCCTTTAGTCCAAGTTTATGGTGGCATGACCAAGTGATATTTAAGGATGCTGAAAATTTTTTAGCTAATACAACTAAGTTAAATAGCTATTTATATCTAAATTTGGGCAATGAAAGTGGCGATATGCTAAGTGCTTTTCAACAATATACCAAGTTACTGAAAACACATGCAGCTAAAGGCTTTAGCTATAATTCAGACATAGATGAACAAGAAAACCATAGTACTAGTGCGCTTATAGGGCAAACCCTAGCATATCGAAATTTATATGCGACAATGCTGTGCCCAGAGGAAGTAATCATTCAAGGTTTACCTGCGATTGAGAAGTTCTTCAAAATGCTGTCTGAAAAACATGGCTACCAGATAAAACCTAGCTACCGTGCAATTAATCACGCGGGCTATATCGCTTTAGAAAAAAAAGACATCGCTAACGCGATAAAAATATTTGAAGCTAATGTGAAAAACTATCCATATAAAGCCGATGCTTATGACAGTTTAGCCGATGGCCTTAAAGCAAACGGCCAACTTAATGAGGCACTAAAAATGATGAATATTGCGATTAAAAAAAGCATGAACGAAAATGTTGAAAACAATTCTTTTAAAACTCATTTGGTCAATTTATTAGCCTTAATTAAGGAAAATAATTTGCAAAGTGCAGAGTCTGTGTTTGATGAAAAATACGCTGAGAGTGTTGAACAATAATTGCAGTATTTTTACATCTACTAATTTACTTAAACTAATTCACTTAAACTAATTCACTTAAATATAGCGGGCCGGTTGGGGTTACAAAGCCTTTGGCTGGTCCGGTGAGTTTTTAAAATGATAGCAACCGTTATTTCAAACAATTTAATCAAACGGATTATATTATGTATCAACATTTCATAAAAATATTACTCTCAATGATACAAACACTGCTTTTTGTACTATCAGCACTTCCTTTTGTTACCTCAGCTAATGTATCAAAAATATAGGTTGGTAAATTCAACATTGACTATGAAATTAAAGGTCATGGGGAGCACACTTTGCTGTTGGAAGCTGGGTATGCTGATGATATGTCAAAGTGGGATCCTATTTTTCAGTGATTCTCTAAAATAACAAAAACTATTCGTTACACTCGTGTTGGTAATGAACTATATAGCACTGTGAAAAGGTAATTTAGTGCAGAAGATTATGCAAAACAATTAAATACTTTTCTCCAAAAAATAGGGGTGAAAGTACCTGTAGTTATAATTGAGCATTCATATAGCCCTCTCATATCGAGAATGTTTGATGCTACCTATCCAGAACGCGTTGATGGGTTACTGTTTCTTGACCCAAATACTGAAAAAGATGTAGATATAATGAGAGCTATTGATGTCAAACAAGCAAATCGATGGCTGGAAACTAGAAGAAATGAAAGCAGGAATGAAGAACTCCTTTTTAGATTTATGGAGCAAACGTCCTATGCCTAACTACCCAGATATAAAGGATATTCCTGTGACAGTTATAGTTAGCTCAAATATAGTTAGCTCAAAAAAATACGCCAACACCAAATATTTTCTTTACTGACAAAGGGCATAAATAAAAAGCAAAATGGCATAAAGAGTGGGTCGAAAGTTTTCCTCAAGGTAGAATTAATGTAACAACTAAGAGCCGAGATTATATTCATTACAATGAACCAGAATTAGTTATAGAGGAATTACAGCTTTAGATGAGCAAGTTAAAAAATCAATGGGAACAGCTAGTGGTATTTTAAGTGGTATAGCAATTAATGCAGATATCACTGAAGAAGAGTCATTGCAGAGTTATATTAAGTGATGATTGCTGTAGATACTAATGTTTTGCTTCGATATTTGATAAAAGATGATCAAGTACAAGCAGAAAAATCACAAAAGCTTATTAATAGTAGTCAAAAAGTATTGATTACAGATGTAGCGATCACCGAAACAATATGGGTCTTAACAGGAAAGCGCTATCAACTACCTAAAGATAAAATTGTTGATGTTATTCATGCCTTGTTCGCAGAGAAAAACATTCAGTTTGAAGATCCTCAGGCTGTTTGGTATCCATTAAAAGATTATGTTAATGCACCGCCAATAAAAGTGAAAGGTAAAACGAAGCAAGCCGATTTTCCTGATGCATTAATTATCAATAAAGCAAAGCGTTATGGTCAGATAAACAATATAAAGGTGCATCCTATTTATGCCTTTGATAAAGCAGCACAAGAAATAGAAGGTACTAAAGAGCCCTAAGTTTAATCTCACTTTAGGGCTGAGGTGCCTTAGAATATTTCAGCAAAGATGGGCAATCATTGGAATTAGTTACTGTGATTTAGCCATGTTTTAACAACAAAATTTAGACAGGAAAGTGGTAACAGGAAAGATTAAATTATCCAATCTGATCTTGTCTAAAATCTTAAACTGCAAGATCAGATTTGAACCTATACGGTTAATATCCACCACCTAAAAAATTATCAGCCTCTGGGTTTGTACTGGTTTTTAACAGTGCAACATTTATGGGCTTACTTACAGATAGCGATTAAAAAAGTCCACAACACTGGTTTCGGCTTTATCTTTGTCTAGCTGCCATAAGCGTGTATGAAGACCTCCTTTTGCCTGCCAGAATTGCTTGGGTTCTCCAGCCGCGGCAAATAAACGTTCTCCGTGATTAAATGCCACTGTTTTGTCATCGGTACCGTGCATTATGTAAACAGGGCGTGGAGAGATTTGACCAATATATTTTTCAGGATTTATTTCATCTATGTCTAAATCGCCTCGCCATTCAAAGAATTTTGCTACTAGTGGCATCAGCGGGTAGCGAGGCAAGCCATAAATAATTTTAGCTTGTTCTGCCAGCACGTCTATTGAGTTTGCATAACCTCCACTGAATACACCCACTTTTATACGAGGATCTTTCGCCATAACAATCATGCTGGTTGCTGCACCCATAGAAAATCCCATCACTCCAATTGATTGAATGCCTTTTTGATTTTCTAAAAAATCTAAAGCAGCCGTCACGTCTTTTTTCTCGTGATAGCTCATGGTAGAAATAATATCCGGATGTTGACGAGGATGACGCAAGTCAATCGCCAGTACATTATAGCCCGCGTTAACAATGGCTTTTGCGTAACGCATACCTTCAGTACGGCTTGCTGTTCTTCCATGAACTAATAATATTGCCTGGCTGGTATTTGTGTCGGCAGACGGCATATACCAACCGGGTATGGTAAGACCATCAATACTTTTAAAATTTACCTCTTCAAATTCAATATCCTGCGTATTTGGATCACCACAAAATACATAATGCTCTACATCACATCCTGTTATATCAAGTTGTAAAATTTTGGATGAAAAGAACCAGGCACTTGCAGTAAAAATAGTTATTGTTAATAAGAATAATGACATTATTATTTTTTTTATCATTGCGTTTATGGCTTTCCGGCCATCTCCATTTTATTTGTTTTTATTAACCACTGTTATGCTTAAAAGTTAATAGTAATAGTGGTAGTTGCATCATAGGCAATAGCTGCATCAAGTGCAGTCAGTACATCTTTTCTTTCTTTCAATTTGGTTGCATGATGAGCCACCATGTTGAGTGACAGCAGTTGACCCGCAACAACTTTCGCGGTATCCATTAACTGTTCTGCTTCAACAACCTGATCAAGAAAACCAGCTAAGGTCGCGGTTTGAGGATCATATAATTCAGCGTTTATCACTGAACGCGTTAAATAGTTGACAGGTATACGATTGCGCGCTATTTCAATTCCTGCATCATGCATTGTCATGCCAATGGCCACTTCGTTTAAACCAATTTTAAATGCACCTGCACTGCCAATACGGTAATCGCAACTTAGTAATAAAAATGCACCTTTTGCGATTGCGTGACCTGTACATGCGGCAATAATTGGTGTGGGGAATGCCAGCATTCGACGTGCCAGCTTCGACCCTGCAGTAACAAGTGATATCGCAGATTCAGCACTTTCTGTCATGACTTTCAGATCATAACCACCAGAAAACATGCCAGCTTGACCCGTTAATATGACAACTGCATTGTCTTGTTCTGCTTGATCTAATGCGGTATTTATCTCTGATATTACTTGGGGAGATATAGCGTTTACTATGCCATTTTTTAGTGTGATTATTGCAATCTTATCTTTTGTTTCTAAATTTACTAGTTCCACAATATTGACCTGATATTAAGTAAGTTGATTTTAGCTGATTTTGGCTTGTTTGGCTTGTTTGGCTTTGTTTTGCCTTGTATGGCTGAGTTAATTAGGGTCTCCCGCAGTCATTATCCGCAGTATTTTCCTGATTATTGACTCTGCTCTGTGACGCCCGGTTAAACTGTACACGAAAAAACTTAACTAAAACACCCGCAGTAAATAACATAATCAGAGTATAAATAGCAGGAGTGAAAGACATTTTATAATTTGCGAGCAGGGTTAACGCCATAAACATCGACAGAGTACTGTTTTGCAAACCGACTTCAATGGTGATTGACGTTGTTTGAGCGGCATTTAATCTTAACCATTTACTTGAATAATAACCAAGTGCCATGGTTGAAACATTGAGCAGAAGTGAAACCGGACCAGTGGCAATAAGGGCTGGCAGCACGATGTCTTGCTGAATATAAGTTAAAAATATTAGTAATAGCGTTAGAAACAGTATGCCAAATCTGGACACATGAACTTGTATGCTATCAGCCATTTTAGGGCTAAAAGCCTTAACAAGCATACCTATAGCGATTGGTAGTATGGTCAATTTCATTAAACTGAACATGGTTGCAATTATGGGTAACTGAAATTCTTTGCTCTGCCCCATAAAATGGGTCAAAGATAAATTTAACACTACAGGTATGCTAAAAACGGTAATAAGGCTGGCAACAGCCGTCATAGTTACAGAAAGAGCCACATCGCCTTTAGCCAGGTGGGTGAACATATTTGATGTTGTTCCTCCGGGGCAAAGCACTAGTAACATAACACCAACGGCATATTCTGGTTCTAACGGCATTATATTTGCCAATGCAAAGCCTATAACGGGTAAAAAGATTAATTGATTGATTAGTCCAATAGAAACGGCTTTGGGATATTTGACCACACGTTTAAAATCATCAGGCACAAGAGATAGTCCCATACCCATCATAATCAAAAAAATGCATACTGGTACGATTTGTGTATTCACAAAAATAACTAATTCAGGACCTTCCATATTAACCTCTGGCAGTTACGACCATTCTATTGGTCAATTAGTATCAATATAACGGTTATGTCCCAGTTAAGTGTGGCTGAGATTATAACAAGTTGTTTTATAATGCTTATTAGCTTAAATAATATCAACTATTTTTAAAATAGAAATTTTACCTCAATAATGGGTTATTCGCAGGCGTAACCCATCAAAAAATCAGTTTATCAGGTGGTTAACGCCTTAGTGGTCACCAAATGTGATTAATTGAAAAAGGTAACAGCATTTTCAATACTTTCGCGTTCGGTACGCGTCTTGTTCACCACTGCATTATTATCTGCATAGCCAAAAGACATACCAAATAAAATTCCACGTTGTTCAGGCAGGTTTAAAGCATTTTTAACGGGATCGGGAAATTGTCCTAAAGCGCCTTGCATGCAACTGCTTATGCCGTGCTCGGTAAATAATAATGCGATGCTTTGTGCATATATACCTAAGTCTACAGCCCCCATAATATCTAAATATTTATCCATGGTGAAAAACACTGCATGTGGGGCGTCAAAAAAACTCCAGTTACGCACCATGGCTAATTGACGACCTTGTTTGTCTTCACGTGTAACGCCTATAGAGCTATAAAGTGCATTGGCCGAACCAAATTGGCGTTCACGATGAATGCCTTCATATTTAGCTGTCCAGTTAAAGTCGGGATTAGGAGGCGTACCACTCATTACAGCGGTCATTAATGAATCTTTGAGCTCATCCTTTTTCTTTCCTGAAACTACGCAAGCTTGCCAGGGTTGAACATTACAATTTGAAGGGGATTGTTGTGCCATTGTAAATATTGATTTTATTAATGATTCGGATACTGGTTTATCTAAAAATGCGCGTGTAGATGTACGTTGTTCAAGAAGTTTTATTATTGTCATTTATTTCTCATAAAATTTTAATTGAATGTGAATAATCTTAATCTGGAGCCATTAAAGGGAATAACCTCATATACAGGGGAGCTATATATGAGGTTATATCGCACTTTAGATGAAGTGCGATTAAAAACGGTTATCATAGGTTTATCTAAACGCTTTAGATTTTTATGACTAACAATCCTTATGCTAAAGCTGATGTTTTTATTAAACAAATGAATTTTTAGAATAGTAATCTATTCATAATTCGTATAATTACCGACATACCCTGACACATAGCCCCAAGGTTTTAAAATTTCAGCAATGGAGGTCAGCTTAGGATTAATTGACGCTTTTTTACCATACCAATAAGCACCTTGTCGTTGATTATAAGTGCCTGTTATAAGCCCTAAACGATAAACATTACAAATGGGGGCGGTTACATAAGATGAGGTTAAACGAGTGCCTTGTTTAGCTAATCGGTCAAGGTTAGGGGTTTTTACGTCTTCAGCAAGCCCTGTAGCACTGATATCGGCATAGCCTTGATCATCACTGACAATAAGAATAATATTCGGAGTTTGTGTGAGTGTATTTGCATTTACCACACAATAAATGACGAGGTTTATTAATAAAATCACTACCTTACTGGAAGTGATAAGGATTTTCTTCATGATTTTCTCTTACAAGTTATAAAAAAACGCAAGCTGAATATAATAGATTTCAATACATTAGCCAGTTATTTAATAGGTATTAATATCCTACAATTTCAAAATATTAGGAACCAGATAAATCAAATATTTCGCTATAATTTTGTAATTTTCAGTTCTATAGTTAGTATTGATATATGGGATCAATTCCTGTTCGATAAAGTCGAGAAATTTTTCACCACCACCTTTGATAACTGACTTCTTTATAAACCGTAGGTGTTAAATCTCTGCTTCGATTTGTATTCTTTATGGCGACAATAATTAATTCTGGCGCATTATCATTTCCAGCTAAGAAATCCAACGTACCTGAAGTATGGTTAATATTATCAGGTCCATCTAACAGATAAAGTACAGGGTAATTTAGTTCCTTATTAATCTCATAATGCAATGGTAACTGAATAAGTATTTCTCTTTCTTCATCCTGTATTTTTGAATAGATAAGTTCACTTGATGATGGTCTGATATTCGCGTATGTCGAATCAATACCGAGTAGAACTAATATGATTATTATTAGAAACGAATTTTTTAAAATGACACTTCCTATTTATATTGTTAAGTTACAACACACTACGAGTTTACTCGTACAATCAAACGTTAATTTATTATTAAGGGAATTTAATTGGTACAACTTACCGATTAAGCGAAATGGGTCAGCGGAATGAGCTCACCTGCGAGAGAAATGTCTGGCTTTCGCTCCCTCATAGAGATGATAAAGAGGTAAATATGACGTAAAGCATATTTTAGATTTTACGAAAAATGACACTGAAGCAAAGCACGGTTAGGTAATAGTTGTTAGCCGCGTATATGAGTTTGTTTACAAGCAGAACAAAAACGGCTTTTGCCAGGAAAAACACCTCTTTGATAAACAAGAATCGCAACCGGATAACTGGTTTGACCTGCACTAGTGATTTAAGCTAAGCTATTAAAAAAAGGTAGCTTATGAATATTATTGTCCTTGCCATACCCGTGTTTATTTTGTTTCTATGCATAGAAATAGTCATTAATTTTGTTAAAAAAACTAATTACTATCAAGTTAATGACACAGTGAATTCCATTAGTACAGGCATCATCAGCCGAATAATGGGCGTGGTGCTGTTAATTATTCCTTTTTCTATTTATCAATATTGTTTTAACCAGTTTGCTCTATTAACTTGGTCAACAGACAGCGCTAGCACTTGGATAGTCGCCTTTATCGTATACGACTTGTGTTATTACTGGTTTCATCGATACGCCCATGAAATCAACATCTTATGGGCTTCTCACGTGGTGCATCACCAGAGTGAAGAATACAATCTGTCTACAGCCCTTAGACAAACCAGTACCAGTGCTTGGTTTGGTTGGTTCTTTTACTTACCCATGGCTTTTTTAGGTATAGATCCCATCGTTATCCTAACCGTAGGCGGCTTAAATTTAATATATCAATTTTTTGTTCATACTCAGCTAGTGGGTAAATTGCCAGCATGGATTGAAGCCGTTTTTGTTACACCCAGCTTGCATGGAGTGCACCATGGTCAAAACGCTGTTTATATTGATAAGAACTATGCCGGTGTTTTCATTGTTTGGGATAGACTATTCAATACCTATCAAGTGGAGCTGGAAACTGAAAAACCTGTATATGGCGTACGCAAAGCGCTAAACAGTTGGAATCCCGTTTGGGCAAATATTGAACCCTATTACCGCTTAGCAGAAGATGCCTGGCACACTAAGTCGTGGCGTAACAAGCTTGTTATTTGGTTTAAACCCACGGGCTGGCGACCTGATGATGTGCTGACAGCTGTGCCTCGTCAGTATACAAACCCAAAAAATTTACAAAAATTTGATATTAAACTGCCCTTACTGGCAAACATTTATGTTGGTCTGCAGCATACGTTACTCATTGCCTTATCGGTTTACTTTCTTGTTTTAGCACCGAACCTAACAAGTCAAACATCCCTGCTAGCCAGCAGTTTATTATTACTAAGCATGTTCAGTTTAAGTTTGATACAAGAGCAAAGGGCTTGGGCTTGGTTGATGGAATCATTACGTTTAATATTAACATTCACCTTTATTTTTACCCTTAAAGGCGATCTTTGGTGGCAAGCGCTCAGTATAGTGCTATTTGTCTTTAGCATAAGTTTGTTATATCGCTTTAGTTTAAATAAAGGCCCGCTAAAAGATGATTTGCAAGCAAGCCATGAATAGCTAGTTTCTTTTTATAAGATATATCAGCAGGTAATTGAAATGAGACTATTGGCTTGCAGTTAATTTTCGTTGCATCAATAATGCAACCTGAACCTAGATAAAACTTGGGGTATGACCTGTATAACCTGTTGAATAAATTGATGATTAGTCCAATACTAATCTAGTAAATTTACTTAAAAGCCCCTTTTTGAGTACAAAATCAATTCTTTAAGGAAGTAGATATATGCCCAGAGCAAATCGTTATTTTATCCCCAGCCATGTTTGGTCTATTATACATCGCTGTCATAAACAAGAGTTGAACTGAGTAGGTCTTACAAAAACGATTTATATACCCGTAATCATTCAAAATGCAGGTTTTGAAGCGTTTTAAAAGATTATCTACTACGTTGCTTTCAATCCCAATAGCCCGCTATTGCTCAATCAAGCGCCTTTTAGATAAACTTTCAAATTCACCTCAAATTCCCGCATCTTGAATGACCACGGGTATAGTTTGAAAACATAGGTTTAAGCAGTTTTAATGGCATTTTATCTGTATTAAATAAATATTAATCAGTCTGTTACGTTGGTCCGACCCCTATATGGACTATAAGGAATTAGGTTTACCAGAAGAAACTGTTCCATTGTATGATGAATCAATAGATGAGCATGAAGCACTTAGCAATGGTTTGTTTAAAAGCGCTAAAGGTGACTTTAGTATTGCCATAGTGCTACTTATAGATATTATCTTACACGATATGGATAAAAAGGCTGACTGTATATAAAAACTAACAAATAAGGCATTTAAATGGACAAAAAACAGTTGGCTTTTTGCTCGTACCTCGCTTATTTTAGCCAACTATTTTATTGTCGCTTAATGTGGCGTTATGTGTAATTACAGAAATCGAGGTAAAGTAAAAAATGAAAAAAATGGGTATAACAATTTTAGCTTTGTTATCAGTAAATTCATTTGCGGGTGTGAATTGTAGTGAAAATATTACTAGTGTAATTTTGCATAAAAATAGCGAGTTGTATTTTAAGTCAAGTGTGACTTGTCCAAATACTTGGTGCCAAGTTACGTGGTCAGGCGAAGGTGATAAAGATCGAGTATTTAGTATGTTATTGACAGCTAAGACAGCCTCAAAGAAAGTCACGATATATTGGGAGCAAATTGATAACTGTGATCAAGAAAATGCGATGTATGCATCGCCAGGTTACATTATGTATTAGTTAATTGGAGAATACACATAACAGACAGGAAGAGTAATATATTGAGTTTTAAATACTGCCATAATGTTCCTTGTAAAACTGATAAAAGATAGGGATCAAGTTGCTTGTCTAACAATACTTTTATCAAGTCTTGCTTTTTGCCTTCAAGGGCAAAGGATAATACCTGCCCCCCAGATTTCTTAAACTATTTTGTTTCCAACGCATTGAAATTGTGCGATATTAATCAAATACATATAAGGTGGTTAAGCTTTTAAAATTTAATTTTATTTTAATCTGAATCCAAATTGTATGTTTAGAAAATTCACTTAAAATCAACTCAAACTAAAGGAAACTCAACATGAAAAAACATCTGGCTCTGCTTTTGGCCCCTATATTTTTATTAACAACACATCAAGTTATTGCCAAGCCTAATCATCATTCATTCGTTACTTATGCTGATGGCCGAACCGATGGGGGCATTCGCCAAAATGCTGAAGAATCGGATGGACTAGATGGTCCCGGTGATATCTTCGTATTTGATCAACAATTGCTTAGTGAAGATACATTTACGGTGATTGGCCGAAATTCAGGGTATTGCATTCGTACTGATCCTGGCGCACCGGATTTTTCAAGCACCGATCACCCGACCTTGCCAGATGATCCAGATAATAATTACGGGCAATGCACATGGACACTCACATTCAATGAGAATTCAGAATATAGCGGATCGTTAACTGTTTCAGGCCGCGAAGCTGATTTAGGCACGTCCGAGGTGGCAATTATAGGTGGTACAGGTGATTTCACTGGTGCGACAGGCGTAATGACTACCACACCAATTCCGCAGGATGGAGATGGCGTACTTTTTCGCCAGGAAATAGTTATTTCGAAACACCACAAGAAACACCACAGAAGATAATGGTTAATTTAGCGTAAAATTAACTTAATCAGTTTGGAAGTCAAATAGCTTGTCTAACAATATTTTTATGGCAATAACATATTCAAGCCTGCCATAAGAAATAGTACCATTAGAAAAAGTACCATAAGAAAAAGTACCATAAGAAAAAGTATCCTAAATCATCAACGGATGATTTAGGATAATGTTGCTGTCGATCTCGCTTGGGGAGTAAAAGCAAGATAGAAAACCAATAACTAACTCTGGGCACAAATCGTTTTGGAATTTTAGCTTCAAATTCTTATTTATAAATCTTTTTCTATTTCACCCATGATCAGGTAAATATTGCATTTTCTAATGTAGATATATTCGCGCAATCCGTGGAACGTGGATTTATTTACGTATTACTTTAAGGCGCACATGAATGTGCGAACTACAATGTTGAAAAATAACAACTTAATGAGTCAGTAACAGTTAACTGGGATATAGCCAATACAATTGGTAATATTCCCCCCCCCGTCCACTGATCAACACTTTCTTCCAAAATTTTTTATTGTGATACTTTGCGCAAGTATAGACAGATCCATTAATTCGCTCGCTTGAGCAAAACTGCCCGTTTGAGCGACAGCTACAAATGAATGATTAAACTTTAATCCAGAAAAGGCTTTACTCAAGATAATATCAAAACAATATCAATATAATACGATAGTTAAATAAAATTCACCTGTCTGCGAATTTTAGTAATTTGTCAACCACAAAAGTGCATGTCAACATACATAACAGGTGGATACTCCGTAGGTTTGAATAGCGCCTTGAAGCGCCTTTTAAAATAATTTATACCCATCACCATTCAAAATGCAGGTTTTGATTCGTTTAAAAAACATATTTACTGCGTTGCTGAATCTTAAATAAGAATAACTTATCCGGCGAATCAGCGTCTTGTAACTATGCTTTTTAATTCACCTCAAATTCCCGCATTTTGAAAGGTAACGGGTATAGATCCCGATAGTGATCCAAAATAATAGCGTGTAACTAACACAGACAAACAAAATTATCACAAGAACAACACAAGGTTGCAAAATGCATATTCGGATCTATTTAGTATTATCCGTCCTGTTTTTATCAATGCATATCCAGGCACAAACATCTCTTTATGAATGGCAAAATCCTGAAGTGTTTCGAATAAACAAAGAACCTGCCAGAAGTTTTTTTCATAGTTTTACTCATGACAGGAATGTCTTTGCAGATCAGCCATGGCAAGAAGATAACTACCAGCTGTTGAACGGGCAATGGGAATTCAACTGGGTAAATTCGCCCAAACGAAAACCAGCAGACTTTTTCTCTGCTAATTATAACGATGCCCGCTGGGATTTAATTAATGTACCGGCAAATTGGGAACTCAATGGATACGGCAGCCCATTTTATCACAGCCACCATTGCTTTAAACCGCAAGCAATAGCCCCTGAAATGCCAACTACCTATAATCCCGTTGGTTCATATCGAAAAACATTTAAATTATCAAAAGAGAATGTGAAAATGGGGTCGTGTCTTGTTTTTTGCATATTTTGTAAAACGCAAGAAGTGAGCCCATTACCACACAAACCATAAGTATTAATGCTTACAGATTAAAATTATTGAATCTTATAAACTATTGGTTTAGCCATTTCTGGATAGTTACAAATAACTTAACCACCAGTCTTTACGTCGGTTTTTTACCTCTGCCATCCATTTGCAGAATGGGTAAAGAATCGCCAGTATCAGAAACCAAATAATATAAACCGAGGTAAGAGAAACACCATAATTCTCCGGAAAGAAGGTAATTATAGTCCTCATATCGTTTAATTCAATACCTTGGTACGCAGCAAGTGCAAAACTGAACAGGCGGATCAGGTACCAGTGGGCTACATAAAAAATAAAGGGGACTCTACCAAACATCACGAGTGTGTTTTTTAGCCAACCTGTCATTTTGTCGGCATAAGCACAAACTATTGCCATCGGTCCCAGCGTAGCTAGTAGGTACATTAAGCTTGGTGGATATTTGCTTATGTTCATAAAGTCGAACAATGTTGCTTGAATAGAAGATTCATCTAACTGCCAGGGGTTGGGGTCACCATAGAGACCTGTTGCGCGAATTACCACGAAAAGGCAAATCATAATGGCGCCAGCCTTTATTAATATTTGATCACGTTCTGCGGCTTCCTTACCGAAAATAAACGCCGTTCCATATCCCACCAACATGACACCTATCCACGGTAACAGTGGGTAGCTGGTTAACACTAAAATAGAGTCTATAGTAAACGAAGACTGCGAAAGCAGACCGTACCAGAATGGGTCGGCCCCCTGTAACTGTCCGACTGGCCATATGGAGTCTAATGAATTGTGCCCCACCAAAATTACCATTCCAATTAACAGGCAGGATCTGGCCCCAAGGTACTGGCATCCTGCCAGCACAATCATAGATGCCCCAATGGCCCATATGACCTGCAGCACGATCAGGGTGTTTCCTCCTAATTCTGGAACACCAGAGATTGGGGAAAAGGTCTGTGCGGTAGAAATAATCACAATTTCGACAAAAATCAGCCAGAGACCTCTTTTGCAGAGACACGAAGCCAATTCATTTCTAGACTTACGTGCGGTCATCAGCCCCGCAGAGGTACCTGCTAGAAATACGAATACAGGAGCGCAAAAATGTGTGACCCATCGAGTCAAATAAAGACTGGCTGAAACATCTGGTTGCTGTATTGGATCAAAATCACTGCCGACCATAAAAAAGTCTCGAACATGATCAATGGCCATTATGATAATAACCAGGCCCCTGAGCATATCTATATTACTTAATCTGTATGAACGTACACTAGATGTATTATTTGGATCAACCATAAAAACTGCTTTTTTACTATGATTTGCTTAACCGATGTACTGAAGTCTAACTAATTATTCATCTTTTTCAAGATTAACGAAGTCACTTTGTCGATTATTTCAAATAATTATTAATACCTTAGTGGTGTAATCAAAAAAAATGGCTGTCCTGAAAGGGAGGAAGGGAAACGCTTAATTATTTTATCGCAATGATTTTAATGTTTCATTCAATATGGGGGGAGGTGTTCAGATCAGACACTTTAATTGAAGTTATATAAATGAAACAAAAAGCTCAAAACAATGGATAAAAATAATAGCTGAGGCAGCAGTAAATTAAGTACTCCGCAAATGTTACCGATACAAAATCTGATTTAATCAAAGTGTTAATTAAATCACTTAATGTCTCACGTTAAGATATACCACTAGTGAAAATTTTATTGTCGTTAGTCCAATTATATTGGGTTAACAACGAACAAGGATTGACAGCAAAAATTAAACTTTTTGCCATAACTTGCCATAAAGTCTAATTAACTTTGACTGTAATCGTCTGTATTTTTTCACTTATCAGGCGTTTAACAAGTTTTTCAATTAAAGTTACGCTAATTTCATGCTGTGAGTCTTGAAATGACAAAATTTCGCCTTGAGTAGTTTTTACGCGTTTAATAATAATACGTTGCTCGTTATCAATTATTGCCGCACTTACTTGCCCATCGGTCATTTTCTCAATTATCTTGCCATATTGGCTCGTTTCAAGATTCTTTTCAGAAAAAAGCTGTTGTGCATCCAAATGAAATAACTCGATTTTCTTGGCTCCAGTTAAACTTTTTGGGATACTTTTACTTAGCGATAATGTGGTTTGTATTTGTTGTAAGCAAGGCGGTAAGCAGGTGTTATCAACTGATACTTTAATAATATCGATGAAGTCTGGTTTTTTAAACTGGTCGAAATTGTTGTGATAATAACGATGCATTTCTGCTGAAGGTATGCTTTTCGGATTAATTGATTGACGGATCCCGTAAATTAAATTACTCATAGTTAAACTATGAAAGGTGCGTACTGAGTATTGTACCGGGCCGAAAAGTACTTGATTACGACTTTTTTTAATTTTGCGATCCTTATTCACACTTTCTCTTTGTTGCATTAAATCAGTAAAGGACGTGACTGTTTGGATTACGTCATATTTCAATGCTAATAATTGGATGCTTCTCCAATGCTTTATTTCTTCAATAGCACTTTTTTTTAATTTTTCATGAGGGCTACCTTCGGGAAATTGATGGTGCCAAAAGTCGGCTGACATACCAACATGATACTTTTTATTAAAATAAGAAAAAATTGACTGTCGGGATAACGACATGGCAAATTCTAATTCAGCAGGTTCAATTTGTATATTTTCAATTATAGTTGATGATGTTTGTGTTGCTTGTAAAGAAAAACTTGATAAAACGATGACAATAAACAACTTAATTAATTTAAACATAATACCTTCCTGCACTTCAATTAAGAACACTTTAATTAACCAGCGATGTATGTCGCTTTGACCAGTTATTTATTAACTGGTCAAAGCGGTGAACTTTATATTAAGGTCCTTTTCTTCTATCGGGCTTTTCTTCTATTAGGCTATGGAGCGGTAATTGTCCATTGCTCGGATAACCAATTATTTGAAGTATAAACATCTACGTTACCAGCTTCGCTACCAGCACCACGTAAAGCAAATTCTGAGGAGGCAAGATCTCTAACCCCCACCACTTTATAGTTACCATCAGCAAGCAAAATTAACTTCCATTGAAGTGATTTCCAGATTTGTTCTGTAGGATAAAGGTCAACATTAGCTCCTGAACCAGTGGTACTTTGACGAAGAAAATGACCACTTGATACATTGATAATATTATATAGCCCGTCACCTAAATGATTGAACTGCCATTTCTGTGAATCTGTACCAGTATAGCTGGATTTTGCTGCATTAGTACCTGATTGTGTCAAGGCAAAATCGAGGCTTTTAGCATTTCTCAGTACATTGATACCTGTGATAATTACATCTGGATCCGGTGGTGTAACATCTGAATCACTTTGAATTTCATGAGCTCCTGGGGTTGGGGCTACACCTGGCTCAAGCGTATTACCAAAATAATCTTGACCGCCGTGATCGGTGATTTCTACGCCACGTCCTGCTAATATTGAACCGTAGACTAACTTATAATCTTGTGCGGATGTACCACCTTGGTTAGCAAAAACTGGTGCATCGGTGATCGCGTTAACATCTTCTGCCCTAACCGATACATTACCAGAGTATACATTACTGTCCATTGTTAAATTAGTAATCATTCCAACGTTAACCCATGAAACACTACCTGAAGGCATATGCCAGATGTTATTTTTCAGTTCGACACCATTAGGAAAAGTACCTCCCCAATTATTTGCTTCTACAGGATGTGTAGATTTATCAGCTATATTATAATAAAACGTATTATTATAGACTTTAACGTCAGTTACACAGCCATTCAAGAAAACAGAATGACCTTTAGTGGCGCGCCACCCGTCGTTAACACTGATGTTATAGCGAAAAGTAGAGTTGCTGTTAAAAGCTGCTGCTAAACCACTGTTACATGTAGCAACAAAGCTTCGCCATTACACCACTAATAGAATCATATAAAGACTCGGTCATAGCGGCTAATGTTCTTCTACTGGTATTTTTTATGTTGGAATACTTTTCAAACTTATCTGCTCTGGCGTCCATAGGAGTGTGAACAGCAGTATACGATAAATATAAAAAGAATGGTTTCTCTTGGTTTTTCTCAATAAAACTTTCGGCCTCAAGTCCCAAAGTATCAGTCATATAATGTTTAAAACCTACTTCTTTATGCCCACGGAGAACCCGTTGGTCTCTTCGTTCTGCAGTATTGGGGAAATAATTACGGGAGCCGCCAAGGACACCGTAAAACTCGTCAAAACCTCTACTTTGCGGATGAAAGTGATCCATCCGGCCTAAATGCCACTTGCCGATTGCTCCTGTATGATAGCCACTGGCTTGTAATAAATCGGCAATGGTGGTTTCAGTTACAGGAAGTCCAGCATTTTCTTCTTTATCATCACCAATAGGTTTTGGAGGTAAATTGTTATGGTGACCAAAGCGCTGCTGATAACGGCCAGTTAATAAGCCAGCTCTGGAGGGACTACAGACAGATGCTGAAACATATCCCTAGTCAAACACTACGCCAGTATTGGCCAACTTATTGATATGAGGAGTCGCAAAGTTTTTCGTACCAGAAAAACCAAAGTCACTGTATCCTGCATCATCGGTGACTATCAGTAAAATGTTCGGTTGTATTTTATCCTTGCTGATAGAAACCTTGCTCAGAGTCGTTCGATTGGTGAATTTCTTTACTGTTAATACAACCTGTTGCACAGATAGCTAATAACAGCATACCGAATATTTTTGTTTTATTTGCCATTGGCATTACCTCTTTAAAACATTTTTTGTTGAGTAATAGTTGAGTAAATATAGTTAATAAAAATAGTTCGAAAAGATAATTGAGTTACACTATTTCCAAGTTGCTTGGGTAAAAATAGGTACCCTTTGTCATGATCTTAAATTTCAGACAGCACTTCACCGAAAAGCATGATTAATTGATTAAAAAAGTGCTGGATTTGGAGTTAGCCCTGTGGTGGAAGTGCACAGGGCGGCAGAGCTGTTAATTAATTAACATAAAACAACCTGATTTTGTTATTGCTGATTTTCTGGTGTTCAATGTTAAAGTTTTTCTTCAATGCAGCCAACAGGCCGCTAACATCGCCGGTTTTAAATAAACCGACCACTTTAACTTGCTTGATGTTGTCATCATTTTCCAGTTCAAAATCAATATTGGTATAACGGGTTATTTCATCCATTACATCGGCCAATGATTCTCCCCGGAATATTAAGTTCCCTTTTTTCCATGATAATTGGGAAGAAAGTTCAATGGGTTCAATTTGTATCACTTGAGGATTAGTTTTTACATTTTTAATTAAGTCGACTTTTTCTCCTTTATAAACAGCCATGGAGGTCAGAGGAAGTTTTATATTTTTTGTAGCAACGAGCTTTAATCATTTCGCGTTGGCATCAGACAATAATAAAAATGAAATAATAATAAGAAAAATAATAATATTTTTTCGACATTCCAACACAAAGAGCCAATTTATCGCTGATTAGTTTTGCAGAGCAGGCTGACATTACATTGTTATTTCCTTTCGATAAAATTGATGGAATTCAAACTAAAAAATTGTACGGTTATCACTGTGTTGCCGATGCAATAAATGCGTTGCTTAACGGGACTGGTCTTAAAACTGACATCGATGAAAGTTGCACGTTATCTATTGTGGTTGATCCAAGTTTTGAGAAAACTGAAACAATGTTTAAAGCCAAAAAAAAAATAAAGTCGCTACCGCAGTGTTGGGAATTATTGGTTCGTTAGGATCTTCTCATGGGCATGCAACCGAAGAAGCAAGAGAAAAAGCAAAAAGCGAAATTGAAAATATTGAAGTCATTACGATTTTAGGCATTACTGGCAGTCTTAAACAATCAATGAATGCTAAACGATTTTCCAATGAAATAATGAACAGCATTTCAGCAGAAGATATCGGGCAATTACCTGATGAGAATATTGCTGAAGCGCTGCAACGTGTTACCGGTATTCAAATGACCCGAGGCGCTGACGGTGAAGGAACAACCGTACAAATACGAGGCGTATCGAATAATAATGTCGAGATAAATGGTCAAACTATTTCAGGTACCAGTTCCGATAGAAGTGTTAATTTTCAAGATCTGCCCTCTGGGCTATTTTCCACAATTGAAATTTTAAAGGCGCCATCAGCCGACAAGATAGAAGGCTCGCTTGGTGGCACAATCAATTTAAAAACCCGTAAACCTTTAGGTATCAAGGATAACGCAATTACATCCTTTACTTTAAAGGGCAAACATTCTCAAATGAGTGGGCAAACAGATCCCGACATCAGTACGTTTTTAGGAAGAAACTGGCGAGATACAAGCATTGGAGATATAGGCTTTACACTTAGCGCTGGAACAAAAAAGGTATCATCGTTAACCCAAGCTTATGGTGGCGGTGATTTTGAAACAGCAGCGGGTGCCTGGTTTAAACAAACCGGAACATCAGGTGCTAATATCAAAGAACCTTTCAAGACAGGAAAGCATGCCGCGGATCAAAATATTGATGTTAATGGTGATGGTGTTTCAGATGTAAATGATATTTTTTACGTGCCAAACGCCTTTAGAATGTTTTCCAATGAACGGGAATCAAAACGAAATTCTTTTAACGCAGCACTTCAATGGAAGCCCACCGATGGCATCAATTTATTTATTGATGCTACTTTCGCTGACAGTGAAGAAGTTACCCATAATTCACGCTATAACATCCAATTTAATAAAGGCTTTGCACTACCGTTAATTTCAGGAACTCACGAGTTTGATTTTCTTGCCAGTCAACCTAACGGTGATTCTTATATTATGTCCGCGGGGCGTTTAGGTGGCGCGAATGTTAAAACAGGTGCGACTCCTTCAGCTAAAACAAAATGGCGCGAATCAAGGCAGTTTACTTTTGGCGGTGACATACAAATAAATACTGAGCTTAATATATCGGCAGAGGTTAGCTCTTCAGTGGGTCAAAGCTGGACAGAGCAAGCTTCGTCGACCATGGGTTATGATTGGGATCTTGATAACAAAATTAAAGACTGGGGCGGAATTGTCGACTTTGGTCTGAGTAGTGTCGATTTAGTTGATTTTACTTTGAATGAGTCACCTAGTAATACCGGCAACCCGGCACAGCTTGTTGCCCTGGATCCTACGGATATTAATTATGAGCGATTAAATTACGACAAATATTCAATAATTGCTGATGATACACAGAATAAATCTGACTCTGTAAGACTTGATGCTGTTTACGAATTAGAGTCAGATTTCATTACTCAGGTAATGGTTGGGGCTAGATACTCGAAGCAAAGCTATGAAAATCAAGCCTGGAATAATACCAGTAAATCTATTCAGTCAGTTTCCGTTTTACCAGGTAATAATTCCAATCCCGAGTCAGAAGCATTAGCTGTTGCTATGCAAGAATGTATTTCTGATGGTTCAAAGGAAGCGCTATCGGGCGAAACAGGGAATATGCCTAGAACATGGTCAACAACAACGTGTGCCAGTGATTTTTATACCAACTTATTTGAATTAGCCGATATTAGAACTGCTGATCCACAAACGGGCGTCGGAATATACGAAAAAACAGCAGAGCGATTTGATGTAACGGAAGAGTCATCAGCATTTTATGTCAGATTTGATTTTCAAACGGAACTATTTGGTAAAGATGTATATGGTAACTTTGGTAGCAGATATATTGGCACTGAAACAACATCATCGGGTTTTGCAAAAGTTAATAATGTAGCACAGTGGGTAGAAATTAAAGGTGATTATAATGAGCTGTTGCCAAGTTTAAATATTAACATGGCAATGTCTGAAGACATTATACTCAGATTCGCTTATGCAGAGGTTATGGCTAGGCTGTCGAAATATGGCTATTTTCAACCAATTTATCGTCGGTTTTTTTGGCTTATTTAACTTTGTTATTGTTTTGGATTGTTGTTACATTTTTATCTAAATAAATCCCAAATTGACGGAATAACATGCTATTTCGCCCGTTAAATGTAACAGGATATTAATGAAAACAGCATTTTCAACTAAATAATAAATTCCAGCACAATTAAGGAAATCCAATAAGTAGCAAATATCATACTTTTTAAAGTCAAAAACTGGTAAATTGAATATCCTCAAAAGCACTAGTTTTCGACAGCCTAGGTTATGGCTCGTCCAAAGTTAAAGGATATTTCTCCAGGTATCTTACTGTTTTCGAATGAGGATAGGGCTGGTTATACTGGTAGCGGGCAGGCGGGTAATCCGGATTTGAAACCAGTTTTAGCCACGAATTTAGACCTGTCGTTTGAATGGTATTATCAAAGCAGCAGTTTGTTTTCGGCAGCGTTATTCTATAAAGACATCGAATCAACTATTGCTTTTGGACCTGAGTCAATTGACATGCAATTTGGTGAGGATTTGTTTACGGTGCGACAAAAGGAAAATATTGAAGGCACAAAAATTGAAGGTGCTGAATTAAACATTACCCATACTTTTGATTCTTTGCCGGGATTGCTGTCATATACTAGATTGAGTGCGAATTTTACTTATACTCATGAAGAGAGTAAAAACATTGATGCTGAAGGTTCACCAATTGCACGTAGGGGGCTTTCTGAAAATAGCTATAATCTAATGGCATTTTTTGATGATAATACCTTTAGTGTAAGATTAGCTTACAACTGGCGTTCAGAGTTTGTTCGTCGGGAGTATGTGCTATTAGGCTTTTCAAGCGCTGATTCCCTGCCTGAAATTGAAGCTGATCGAGGTCAGTTGGATTTAACCGCCAATTATACCTTGTCTGACAATATCAAACTTAATTTTTCTGCTATAAATATAGGTAACACAAAATCAAATCGTTACCTTAAATATGAAGAACTGACTAATTATATTGCTGGCTCAGGTTCAAGATTTAACTTGGGAGCCGTGATGCGTTTTTAGTTTTTGTCTGATGTAACCTTTTTCTACAAAAAAAAACAGTTGGCTGGCTGAAGTTGCAATTCAAGATGCCAATCTAATCTTTGGTGATGGTGCTTTTGCTAATGGAGGAGGTTTAGCAATTGAAGATTATCGACCAACGAAAACTCAATTAATTGCAGATAAGGGGATAGCTATTGGGCGCATCCCATTCGCTAAAACAGGTCTTAAAATAAGTCTAAAAATAGGCCTCTAAGTAGAATATGACATTCTTGGTAATAAAATAAATCAGGCGCCGGATATGGGTGCGATAGAGATCAAATAATCAACAGAGATAAAAGTATGCCAATGAAAACTAATTCAAATAATTCAGCCAAGCTTTTATGTTTAGCTGCTTTATTCACATCTATGCTCAGCTCATGCGTATTTGTTGAAGCTGAAAAACAAGCTGTTCAAAAACAAGCAGATGTTCTAAAACAAACCAAAGCTCAAAAACAAAATGTTCAGGCAGAACGTCCCAATATTTTATTTATTATGGCCGATGATTTAAACGATTATATTGGTGTAATGAATAGCGAAATCGGAACCAAAACACCCAATATAGATAAATTGGCTCAAAGTGGTACTTTATTTACCAATGCTCATTCAAATGCTCCTGTTTGCAGCCCTTCAAGAGCAAGTTTGTTCTCAGGAATATTACCGCATGACTCCGGCTATTTCGCCTTTAAAAACTGGCGTAAAAATAAAGTGTTAGCCAATTCGAAAACCATAATGGAACAACTGAGAGATAACGGATATCAAACAGCAGGCGTTGGTAAATTAATGCATCACCCATGGAAAGGGGCCTGGCATGAATACGGATTAAGACAAGATTATACGCCAATTGCCTTTAATGGTAATAAACCGGTTGGACATCCCTCTGTTCCTGAACCTTATCGAACAAAAATAGGTCCACTTGACGCAACCTATTCACGCCTTTCAGACGTTCCTTCTATTGCAGCAGATAAGAAAAATCCCGGTTTTGAAGGTTGGTATTACAATGGTTTTAAAAAGCCATTTAAATACGTGAATGAGCAGGACCGTGATAAATTGCCGGATGAAATTTATGCTGACTGGGCTGTTGCTAAGCTCAACCAATGGCAGGAAGAGTCGATGAATAAGCCATTCTTTATGGGGGTTGGTTTTATTCGGCCGCACACCCCTTTGGTAGTTCCTGATAGATTTTTCGAAATGTTTCCTATCGACAAAATAAATTTACCAGAGCTAATAGCTGAAGATGATAAAGATACATTTTTTGAAAAAATATATATGCCGAAAGTATCAAAAGGGCGTAAACACTATGACACACTAATGGCTTCTTATTTTGATAAACAACAAGCTTTGAAAACGTATTATCAAGCCTACTTGGCCAGTGTTGCTTTTATGGATGAACAGGTCGGGAAAGTACTTGATGCGTTGAACAATTCCCGTTTTAAAAATAATACGATAGTTGTTTTTACTAGTGATCATGGCTACAGTTTAGGTGAAAAAAATTACCTGTTTAAAAATAATTTATGGGAACGCTCGACCAGGATCCCTTTAATTATATACGACGGGCGTGATCCTGAAAAACAACAAGTTAATGAAGCGGTAAGTCTTGTTGATTTGTACCCTACGTTTACAGAATTAGCGTCAGTACAAAGTGATAACCGTAAAAATGATCAAGGTAAAAAATTAAGTGGTAAAAGTTTAGTACCGCTTTTAAACAATGTTATTGAAGATCAGGAACGTATGGCTCTTACCGTTGTACAGAATTACGAAAAACCCCAAAACATAAACTTCGCTGTTAGAACAAAGCATTGGCGCTATATTAGCTATTTCAGTGGTAAAGAAGAACTTTATGATCACCGTAATGACCCAAATGAAGTTACCAATCTAGCCGACGAAAAAAATGTTAAAGCCATTAAAGCAAAGCTAGCTAATAAGTTAGCTAGCTTGGTATCACAATAATCAGAAGTAGAAATCTCTCAATTAGGAACAGTAATGATGAGTTAAAAAGTAAAAATTTTATCAAGGATCGCATTACTCTTACTCATAGCTTGTGGTCAAACAGATGTCATAAAGTTAAATAATCTCGTGGATATAAAACCCAATTTAGTCATCTTCTATATTGATGATTTGGGCTATGGCGATGTTTCATCTTATGGGGCAGGGTGTTAATACAGCTAATATAGATACATTAGCGTTAAGTTTACTGATGCTCATAGTACGGCGGCAACCTGTACTTGACGACGGTTACCACGATAAAGCAGCTGAAATGTTAGGTGAGCATAAACCTGCGGGCCCATTCAGAGGCGGGAAATACAGCGCTTTTGAAGAAGGAACCCGTGTTCCAACGACAGGATGGGTTAGCCAACCGCGTAATCCATCACTTTGTAGAATGCAACTATCTGATAATGTAGTTAAAATATGGTTGTTTGATGGGTTACGCCTTCGGCTAACCCATCCTACGCGCTGAAATATCGACTTGACAAATAAATGTTAATAAAACAATGAATTACCTTCAAAGCCAGTAAGTACTCATAATATGGTGGCAAGGACAGAAATCAGGACAGCTTTCCGCTAAGCATTACAGGCAACGATGGAATTAAGTTAGACTGATGGCGATCCAACAAATACTGCCAGAACGACAGTCCTAATTTCCGACACGTTTTTTTTAGGCTCACGAATGTATCCCGACATTGCTGTCCCAGATCACTTCGAGTACCACCACTGACTTTTCTTTTTTTCACATAATCTCTAATGTCAGTTTCACTCCCATTTGTATGAATGGGAATTTCAGGCCGCTTTAAAACTAATAACAATTTACTTTTCAGTTTGTTTAATCTGCGTAAAGCTCTGTTTAAAGTCACATAGGCTGTTTTTTGTTGAAAGATATCGTCGAAGTGCTGAGATATTTCTGTCGCCTGCCTGGGACATGGATCCAATTTATATAATTTAAGCTCACGGTATAATGTCCATATTTGTTCCCTGACATCCTCAACGGCTTTCTTATGTGTATCATTCATCGGCAATAATACGTGAATGAGTCGCTCAGCTTGAACCCAGCAA
>JABSOI010000083.1 GCA_013216015.1 Alteromonadaceae bacterium
GAGAATAATCTTAAAGTTTAAATTATATTCACTGTTAATTTACAAAACTGTTTAATTTAGACCCGTTTGCCCTGCTCTAGCGTCAGTAAAGAATGAAAATTCAGAAGAATTCAAGTAAGCTATATTCATGGAGAAGTCTTTAGTGTGTCTTATGGCGTATGGTAACAATATAAGTAGCACAAAAAGGCTTCTCTTTCCTTATTTTATTTCAGTAACTTATTGATCATAAAAAGATCTTTTTTCTATTTCGTCGAACGAAAGGATCTACACCCATTGGTTAATGTACTAAAACATTTAACACAGAGTGATGAAATTCTATATTAAGAATTTAATGCCGATTTAGCTCTGCTAATTTCAATTTTTTGAGTTTGATTAGCCAATAAGTTATGTTCGTCGTCTGTTACATATTGTAAAAATCGTCGCGTTATATCACTTTTAAATAATGGTTCATTATAAGTTGATGCAACATAGGCTTTGGCCGTTAACTCTATATAGTCTTTATGCTGTGTATAATAAATTTGTTTAGGCTTACAAGGTTCAAAATAATTTGACGCTTGAATGGCATTCCAAATAACATTTTCTACTTCTTGTAATTGTGCTGATTTAACCGACGGTGATAAATAAAATGGAATAACCACTAACGAACTTCTATCACCGTCATTGGCTGTTACCAGAGAAGTTCCCCACAAACTATTTGTCGGAATACAAATTTTGTCATCATCCACGGTTATTAAAGTTAAATAAAAGATCCCGATATCAACAAGTTTGCCACTATGACCTGCAACTGTAACCCTGTCACCAATCTGAAAAGTATTACTAAAGACCATCACGGTACGAAATGCAATTCCCCCGATAGCGGCCTTCGCCAAATTTGTACCCGAAAATAGTAACCAAGCTATAAAAATTAAACAGGTAAATAATAAGCTTGTATTTGTATTATACCCTTGCCAAATATCAAGCTTCTTCAGAACTAGTTCAATCGCCTTCACTACAAAAGGCAAAAACAGAATGGGCAATATTAATACTAAACTTTCAATTTTAGATTCAGTTTTAAGCTCCTTCAAATTCTTGCTCTGTTTTACTAAAATATCTTCCGGTAAACCTTGGTGTTGTCGTTTATTTTGGATTTTCGTTTTTTTATATCGCAAAAAAATTACATTACCCCATTGAATAACAACAATAAGTGCCACGTAAATAAGCACATATGGGTTAGTCAATAATTCCAAAAAATTTTCCATTAGTTTGCTCCCCCGATATTCTCTATCATAGAAATAAGATCCAACCCAATTATCTCTCTCACCAAAAACATTACAATTGGAATTGTTTCATCTTTCAGTGCATAAACAATTTCACCCTGTGAGTTTATTCTATTATCACTTATCGTTCCGGTAGTAACCATAGCGGTCATTATACGTTTATTTAAAGAATAGTTAAGGCCAAGATCCAAACCAATATCTTTACTGTTTGACGGACCAGAAATAAACAACACCGCTAAAGCTCTTTGTTCATCTCTTGCTGTTGAACGAGCAACAATTGCGCGTAATTTCAAGTAAGGAACTTTTAAATAGGCAAGTTCTTGTGATAAATCTTGACCTAGTCTTTCAAAATCTTCTAATGCCTTTACTATGCTTTTCCATTTTTTTATTTCTGGTTCAATATCGACTAAACAATTCTGTGTGGGTGACATAAAAATATCATAATTCTTAACATATTTAAGATAAGCATAAGCAAAAATATTTATTTCAAAGATCACATTAATCGGTTTTGCTGCCCCAAGCATTGCCCCTGTTAACTTTTGAATATCATCAAATCCGTCAATACGCTTTCGTAACAATTCATCGAGTTGATAAATTGTGTTGGAATCTCTTTCCTGAAGTTGTTTTTCAATTGATAACTGATAAGTCGTTTCTTTATTTTTCTCACCAGTGACAGCAATAGAATGTAGATTTTTAGCTACTAATTCTTCTTCACTGGCAACCGGCCAGTTTGTGGTTAAAATTATTTGTATTTTTTTATTACACGCATTATCGTCCATCATACTTTCCATATTTGCTTTCCATACTAATAGCTTTCTAAAGTTTTTTAATTTATTACTGAAATTCAGGTACTGATTATTCCGACATTTATATTTAACAACCACTCCATTGATCAATTCACCAACAAACATGAGTAACAATAAGAGAAAGATCGAACACTCTGTTATTCACCATTTGAACGCTCAAAAGTATAATTGCCAAAAATAAAATAAAATAAAATTAGCAATATGCTGTTCATTTATCAAATTCACTTAACCAAGTAAAATTAACATAAATAATTACTGGTGAGTAAAATTAAACCTTGATCTATTTTTCATTCTAACAATGTATGTTCTTGATTATTTTAAACTCGTTGAGAGTAAAGAAACTTTCTGATCCCTTGATCCAACGACCAAGCATATTAGGATTAGTCCTAAATTTCTTGCAGTTTTAGCTTGGATATAACCTTGCTCTTTTACTAAAGCAATGGCGTCTAATTTAAATTCTTTTGAATACTTTTACGTTTTGTCATTTTATTTCTCCAGTTAAATTTATTATCTCTTAACTGGGGTAGTCGCATCAATTAAACCATGTCAATTTCATGTGGTTCGTTTCTTCCGTCCAACATTATTTGATGTTTTATCAATAACCAATATTCAACTACGCGATATATTTGCTCTTTATGACACGTAGTTATATTAACCCACATCTTAAGGTGTGGGGAGTCCAATTATCTCACTATTGTTTTATCTCTCTTTGGTTTACTTACTGGTATTGGCCTTGGGTTAATATTAGGTAGTGCAGAGTTTGGAACGCAGTTTGATTTAAACGTAAAGATAGGCTCTATTCCATTACCTTCTTTTTCAATAGTTTTAATTTTCTTCAATCGTTATTTTAATAAAATTGACACACTTTAATTGGTATAAAGATCATTTGTCGCATGTTTTCCTTTATTTGCTGTTACTGTTAATTTACACTATTTTAACATATAGTGTATTCATTTTAAAAAGAAGCTTGCCATGAAAAAATCTTTTATTCGTATGATAATAATTATAAATACTATCAGCGCTATTCTCTGCATTCCAGCACAAGCTTTTGTCCCCGAACCAATAATTACAATATCTAAATTCAGTAAATTATACTCAATTATTAATGCATTTGGTGATCCTAAAAGTACATTGCTTGTTATGGATGATGACGACACCCTAACAATGATGGGTTGTTATACTGCTCATAATTGCCAATACCTTGGTGGACCAGCGTGGTATGCATGGCAGACAGAGTTATTAACTCAAAACTCCCCCTATCGTGTTGCCAAAAACTCTGAGGATTTACTTAAAATATCTACTTTGCTTTTTTCCATAAACTATATGAACTATACCCAAACAGATATCCCATCAACGCTGGAAAAATTAACTAAAAAAGGTGTAAAACTATTGGTTGAAACCGCTAGAGGCCCTAGCAACTTGTCTGCTACTGTCAATCAATTTACCCACCTTTCGACGATAAAAAAATCAATTTATACCAATTTTCTTGATTTGATTAACAAAAATTCATTGATCGCGAAAAAAAGTGCTATCACCAGTATTGCCTGCCCATTTTTACCTTGTGGTAAAAATGCACCAAATCATGTCTATTCAGTAAGTTATCAACAGGGAGTGATGTACGCAGCAGGTCAAAATAAAGGAATGATACTTAAATGTTTGCTAAAAAGTACCTTATCCTCATCGATAAAAAACATTGTTTTTATCGATGATACGCTAACAAATGTTCAGGATGTTCATAAAACATTTAAAAACAGTAATACTTATGCTATAAAAGCTATACATTATACTGCTTTAGATGATCATAAAAAAGCCTTAACAAGAGGGTCAAAAGCAAAAATCAATCAGGAGTTAGCTCAGTTCCGCTGGAACACGATTAAAGATATTCTGAACATTATGCTTTTGGAGTCAGCAATACCATCTTCACCAACGCAATAAAAAATAAATAATTCATTAATTATCGCTGTTACTCATGATGATTGAACTTTTTCTTACCATTAATTGGTATAGAGCATATTGATTAAATTTATTTAATTAATATAAAAATAATTAACTTAAATTTCTGTTCTCATTACCTACATATTACAACACAAACTGGTACGAAATATTTCGTAAAACTCACAATTTATTATTTAATATCAATAGTTTAATTTTAATAATTGCATTATACTAAAGCTTGTTGTGATCATTTTACTGTAAGAGTTTTACTATGGTGCCTGAAATTTTTATTAGCTACGCTCATATTGATAATGAAACCATTCTGGAATCAGAAGATGGTTGGATAACGCTATTACACCGAATGTTAGAGTTACGTTTAGCCCAATTGCTTGGAGAAAAACCGATTGTGTGGCGCGATCCGCAAATGCGTGGCAATGCAGAAATAACCAGCACTTTAAACAAAAAATTAGAACAGTGTGATTACATGATCTCGGTGATCACACCACGTTATCTTAAATCTGACTGGTGTCGCCGCGAAATGGACTTTTTCTTTAACCGTTTTGGCGATTCCTCACGAATTTTCAAGGTCATTAAAACAGAAGTTTCACCGGAATCTGTACCAAAAGAGGTTCGCGATTGTCTCTCTTATATGTTTTTTCGTAATGATCCTGATTCCGGACGAATTCGTGAATTCCGCCCTCATATTACAACTACCGCCAACGAATTTATCAACCGTTTAGATGATCTGGCCTACGATATGTGCAGCTATATCAATGAACAGATTTCTGATAGCACTGGTGTCGAAAATAAATCGGGTTTAAAGATATTTCTCGCCGAAAGCAGTTACAGCATACAAGAAGAGCGGGATCAAATGATACGCGAATTATGTGTACATGGTAACAAAATCATGCCAAAGATACAGCTGCCATTACAGAAAGAAGCTCTAATTGAAACTGTTACCGAAATCCTGAAAGAGTGCGATTTAGCCATACATTTGATCGGTAATAGTTACGGTATGATCCCTGAAAATGCCGATATTTCAACAATCGAAATTCAGGCACAGCTTTCAGCCGAATTTGCCCGGCAAGGAAAAATATCCCGGCTTATTTATGTGCCGCAAGATATTCAGCCATGTGACGAAAGACAAAAAAAATTCCTTAAATATTTAGAGTCCAACGAAATCAGTCAAATACAAACTGAGTTTATTTCAGCTTCAAACGTTGAACTATATCAGGTGTTGCATGAACAGTTAGATATTCTGACAAAGCCTGAAGTAGTGCCTGTGCGGAACCAAAATATGGGTAATAAAATCAGTCAAGTTTATTTAATTTGTGCAGAGGAAGATCTAGAGGATGCTGAGCAACTCGAAGATTACTTATTTGACCAACAAGTTGAACCATTATTGCCTTTGTTCGAAGGGGATGAAGCGCAGATTAAAGCCGATCACCTCCGTAACATTAATGCTTGTGATGGGATCATTATCTATCAAGGAAAAGCCAATGATTCGTGGTTGCGCCAATTAAGACATGATATCAGTCAACAGATCGAGCATAAAACTAAGCCGTTAGCCGGAATTGCTTTGTTTTTGGGACCACCAGATTCCAGAAGAAAACAAAGGTTACGCGCGTTAGATATGCAAGTCATTCAAAGTTTTGAACAAATTGAACCACAATTATTACAAGAATTTATTTCTGAATTAGGACGATGTCAGCAGGAGGGCATAAAATGAGTACACAAAGTAGTGTCAAAAACCCTTATTTAGGGCTGTCCCCTTTTACGCTACAAAATAGCGAACTGTTTTTCGGCCGTGAAGGACGCATCACTGAAATGATCCAAAAGCTCAATCGCAAGCGTTTTTTAGCTGTAGTTGGCGCATCGGGTAGCGGTAAATCATCATTAGTGGGAGCTGGCCTGATCCCAAACTTACTCAAAAATAACCATAACCAACAAGGTATTTGGCGTGTGGCCACTATGCGTCCTTGTGCAAACCCTATTCAAAGCCTAGTTGAGTCACTGGTTGATGCAGGTGTTATTGATGACAAAGATGATGGCCAGGTGCAACAAGCTATGTTGGCTGCAACACTCAGGCGCAGTTCAATGGGTTTAGTACACGCGATACAACAAGCCCAGCTAACCCAAAAAGTATTATTGATTGTTGATCAATTCGAAGAACTGTTTCGTTATAGTGAACAAGGGCAAAGTAACGCGGAGCAAACCAATCAGTTTGTTGCCCTACTACTAGAAGCAGTTAAACAAAAAAATGTGCCTATTTTTATTTGCATTACAATGCGGTCGGACTACTTTGGTGATTGTGCCAAAATCCATGGTTTACCTGAGATAATCAACGAAGGACAATATCTGGTTCCTCCTATGACGCGCTCAGAGCGAAAAAAGGCGATCACTGAGCCAATGAAACAGGTTGGCTGTACCATTACGAATCGTCTTGTACAAAGATTATTAAATGAATTAAGTGTATCTTCAAACGACCAACTGCCGACCCTACAACATGCGCTAATGTGTACTTTTAGCCATTGGCAACACAATGCAGTCGAAGATCCTGCCATGGATATAGCACATTATGAAGCAATAGGCACAATTACCAACGGTCTGAATAAACATGCGGAATCTATTTATTTATCCTTTGATGACAAACATAAGATTTTAACTGAGCAGTTATTTAAGCATTTAACCGTGCGAGAGAATAACCACGATATTCGTTACCCTAGCTCTTGTGCTGTAATACAGCAAGTATGTGAAATAGATTTACAAGTGTTAACTAAGATAGTAGAACGCTTTCGCCAGCAAGATACCGCATTTTTAATGCCGCCACTGACGCTGGATTTATCTGAACAGATCATTTTGGATATCTCCCATGAGAGTTTAATGCGAGTCTGGCAGAGATTGCGGGAATGGGTTAATGAAGAAGCTCAGGACGGACTCAGCTATCGACGAATTTTAGACAGAGCCACTTTGCATCAACAGGGAAAGGCTGAATTATTAAGCGGAACTGAACTGGCTATTGTACTGGAATGGCAGCAGAGTATTTCTCGGAACGAAGCGTGGGCTGAACGTTATGGTGGTAAATTAGAACTCGCCTTACACTATATTAACTGTAGTGTGATTGCACAACAACAACAACAAGCGATGGAAGAGCAAGTTAAACGTGCAGAGGCAGAATCAATAGCGCTGCGTGAACAAAGTGATGTATTAAAGAATATTATTTCCAGCATCCCACACCGTATATTTTGGAAAGATCATAATTCTGTGTATCAGGGGGCCAACGAGCAATTCTCCCGTCAAGCCGGACTTTCACCTGAACAGATAGTAGGTAAAACCGACTTTGATCTGCCTTGGAGTCATGAAGAAGCGGTGCATTATATAAAGTGTGATCGGGAAGTAATGGACTGTGGCGAACCGATGATGAATATAGAAGAATCTCAGCAGACAGCTGACGGTGAAACGTACGTTTTAACTGACAAGGTTCCCCTTAAGGACTCAGCGGGCAATATAAACGGAATTCTCGGTATTTTCCTAGATATCACCAAACGAAAACAAACAGAAAAACAGTTACAGCAAGCATTGTCCCAATCTGATCAAACTGAAAAATACTTACTTGAATTGAATCAGGTTATCAAAGCCCATATGAATAAAGTAAATAATATAATGAGCAAACTTGATAAAGATATGAACCGTGAGGCTATAAGCTCAGAAATTGATGAACTTAGCTATGAGTTGGATAAGATCAATCAAGTGCTGCAGGAATATAGTTAGCAGGATAACAAAATAGTATGTGCAAACTAAATTTATACAAATTGCATAAGTTGACAAAATTAAGTGAAGGTAAAAGAGAGCATTTCTTGCCAAACCGCTTCTTGGCAATAGTATATCTAGAAGGGGGCTTGCGGAAGTGTAACCCTCCCTTAAAATCAGAATCGCTTTTTTAGAGTTTTCCATTAACCTTAAAGTAATGGAGAATAAAATGAAAAATAGACGATTCACGGAAGCACAAATCTTTGCCATTTTAAAAGAAGGTAAATCAGGCGCAATGATAGTCCCTGATTTATGTCGTAAATATGGTGTTGGACAAAGCACTTATTACAAATGGAAATCTCAATACGGCGGTATGGAAGCTTCAGATTTGGCGAAGCTTAAAGCCCTCGAAGATGAAAACCACAAGTTAAAGAAAATGTTTGCCGATGTCAGCTTACAAAACATGGCACTTAAAGATGTTCTCGAAAAAAAGTTATAAAGCCTTCAGAGCGAAAGCAGTTAGCCCAGTATGCACATGTACAGTTGGGTTTAGGTGTTGTGTTGGCTTGTGACGCTTCCTTGAGCAGAGCCATCGGCCCGTAAAATGGAAGATGCGAACCGCCCTGGGTTTTAAATCAATTGAAGGGGCCGAAGCTACGATTGCAGGAGTTGAACTTTGGCAAATGCTCCGACATGGTCAAATGGAAAATTCAGGGGGAATGAGTCTGCGGGAGCAGTTTTATTCACTTGCTGCTTAACTATGCCTGAAATAAGGCGTTTTCAACTTTTATTCCAAGATGCGACAGAACCAAAATTAATTATAATTTGGGCACCAATCAAACCGGGTAACACTTCATATTTGTTTATTATCATGTTTAAGTTGATACAGTCCATAGCCTGTATAGGTTTGAACTCATGTAAATTAACAGCAAACATTGTTGAACTGTAACCCTAATTTAGCCTATATGGTCAGTGCCATAATTTGCATTAATTAAATTTAAAGCTATGATTAGTTATCAAGGAGTTATTATTTATACTAAGGATTGGTTTCGTATTCTAAATACCTACCTCCAGCTGTATGTCTGATTTATCCTAACTATTTACACAGCGCGCATTTTGTAAAAAGTTAAGCCCTATATTTTTATTAACGATAAAATGTTGTATGTAACTAAGTGACTCTTTAACACCCAATATGACTGTTAAAAGATCATGAAATAATAAATAACAACCCAAGAGAATAAAATTATGAAAGCAATGATTATTAAACAGTACGGCGATTCAAGTGTTTTTCAAGCAGTAGAAATGGCTACACCTGTAGCTAATGCAGATCAGGTTCTTATTAAGGTTTATGCCAGCGGTCTTAATCCAAAAGATATTTTGCAAAGAAAAGGCAAATTTTTTGTTTTAGACCCATTACCTGCGGTATTACATTCAGACTTTTCTGGTGTTGTAGAAGCTGTTGGTGAATCGGTAACTAACTTTAAAGTCGGTGACAAAGTTTACGGCTGTGCTGGTGGCATTGCTGGTCAACAAGGTTCATTAGCTGATTTTGTTGCTGTAGATGCACAGCAAGTAGCCAAAATGCCAACTAACTTAGATTTCGTTCAGGCAGCGGCTCTGCCACTTGTATCTATCGCAGCATGGGAAGGCTTAATTGACAAAGCTAAAATTAAAGCGGGAGATGACGTATTAATACACGGTGGTACAGGTGGTGTTGGTCATCTCGCTTTACAACTAGCAAAAGTGAAAGGCGCAACCGTATCAACTACGGTTGGTGAAGACATTAAAGCAGATAAAGCGAGTACACTAGGCGCAGATAATGTTTTCAACTATAAAAGCACGAAAGTTGAAGAATATGTTAATGAATTCACGGGTGGAAATGGTTTTGATATCGTTTTTGATCCAGTCGGTGGTGCCAATTTTGCAACCTCAGTAGAAGGAGCAAAATTCAACGGTCACATTATCAGCACGACAATGTTCAGTGAATTTAATTTAAAAGATGCTGCATCTAAAGCATTGAGTTTAGACCTTGTATTAATGTTAATTCCACTTATCCACGGTACAGGCCGAGCACATCATGGTGAGATACTTAACAGTATCACTGAACTGGTAGAAGCAGGTTCTATCAAGCCTTTATTACATAAAGAGGTTTTCAAGTTTAGCGATGTTGGTCTAGCGCATCAAGCATTAGACAACGGTGAAGTGACAGGAAAACTTGTCCTGAAAAATGAGCGTTGGGGAAAATAAATTCTATTACGGTATTTTTGAAAACTTAGTGTTTTAATGAGTTCTTCATTTTTTAACTATGAAATTAATCAGGCCACCCACCCTAAAAAAAGATTAAACAAAAATGACATATTGATTTTCTTGAATTAATCTTTAAAAATGGATTTTCGGTTGACTATCATAAGTTTTTTTTAAAGTGGCTGTCTCACTTATTCATAAGTTATTGAGTAATTTATCAGCATTCTTCATGCCGCCAGTATGACGGCATGCTTATGTTAGGTGAGATTCAAGGGGTTAATGAAAATCGTCCATTTGGTGTACTGGTAATTTCATCAGAATAAAAGTAATATTTAAACATCAAAATACTCAAGGACGAGATATATCATGCCTAAACCAAGATGCCAGCAAATTTCACTTTCCGACACTCAGTTTTATCATTGCATTTCTCGCTGTGTACGCCGTGCGTTTCTCTGTGGGGAAGACAGCCAGACAGGTCAATCTTTTGAGCACAGGCGCGGTTGGGTTGAAGATCGACTTTTAACACTGGCAAAAGTATTTGCTATTGATGTTTGCGCATTCGCGGTGCTATCCAATCATACACATATTGTAATTTATGTTGATGAAAATAAAGCGAAATTATGGACGGTTGACGAGGTACTTCAGCGTTGGCATCAACTGTTTCGTGGCACATTATTTACTCAGCGATTTATCAATGGTGAAAAACTTTCAACAGCAATCATGAATTGTGTTTATGAAACTGCTGAAACTTATCGGCAGCGATTAATGGATATTAGTTGGTTTATGCGTGCATTGAATGAGCCTATCGCCAGGCAAGCCAACTTTGAAGATAATTGTACGGGGCGCTTTTGGGAAGGACGGTATAAAATACAAGCATTGCTTGACGAGGCGGCACTCGCCGCATGTTTAGCATATGTTGATTTAAATCCAGTACGAGCTAAAATCAAGTCACGGGGTCAGGTCTTGTCTTTTGCCTATTTTGAACTATTGTTAAAATAATACCCTATAGGATGGAGATGGCTATGAGTAGACCACTCAGATTAGAATTTTCAGGTGCACTTTATCATATAACTGCCAGAGGAAATGCCAGACAAGACATCTATTTTGAAGCAAGTGATTTTGAACTATTTTTAGCAATATTGAATAATGTGTGTGAGAGGTTTAACTGGATTATTCATGCATATTGTTTAATGACGAATCATTATCACCTTTTAGTAGAAACGCCAGAGGGTAATCTAAGTAAAGGTATGCGGCAATTAAATGGTGTTTTTACTCAATCCATGAATAGAAAACATCATAAAGTAGGACACTTATTTCAAGGTAGATATAAATCAATCTTAGTTGATAAGGATGAATATTTGCTTGAGTTGTGTAGATATACAGTTTTGAATCCAGTAAGAGCAAAGATGGTTGATACGGTAGATGATTGGTTATGGAGTAGTTGGCATTATATTGTTGCGACCAAAAGCTCACCAGATTGGATGGCGACTGATGCACTATTAAATTTATTTGCTGATAATAGAAAGGAAGCTATTAGTAAGTACATAGCATTTGTTCATAATGGAGTTGGTATAGATATATGGAAAAATTTACAGCATCAAGTGTTTCTTGGTGATGAAGGTTTTGTTGAAAAACACCAGCTAAAACAAAGTGAGTTAGAAGGTGATTTGGCTGAAATACCATTAAAGCAGCGTAGAATTAAAGCATCTTCCTTATTTGAATATGAAACTCAATCGACCACACGGAATGAAGCTATATTAAAAGCATTTAGTTCAGGGGGTTACACAATGAAAGAAATAGGTAACCATTTTAACTTACATTATTCACGGATAAGTCGGATAGTGGCAAAAGGCAAGACCTGACCCTGGTCGTTCTCCAAGACCTGACCCTGGTCGTTCTCCCAACATCATGTAAAATAACTACAGAAAAAAGCCCGAATATTGCTATTAGGGCTTTCGTTTAAACGAGGGTTTATGCAACAAAACTATATCATGCCGCCCATCTGTTACTTATCTATTTGTTTATATTAAAGTTATCATGTGGGTTTTATTACCAGCCCCCACTTTAACCCCTAAATAATTTTCACATCAAGTTAATCGGTTGAATTTTAATAAAATTATTTCATATACCCTACTATTTAAATTGTAACGTATTCAATACCACAAGTTAGCTATATCAGAAATGGAAACATTTTCATAAATAAGTACTTCGCCTTCATTCACCACGACAACTAGATTGCCACGACCTTTTACCTTACACACAGTATTTATAAATGTGCATACCAATTTAAAAAATCACAACGTTTAACGCTCTCAAAAAAATAAACCTGTTATCTTTACATTTTATTCATTTACATTGCAAATAAACGGCACTACATACGTATTCATTAAAATCCTCTATGACAACGGTTAAATTTTAAGCAATTATTGTTAAGGGAAAAGTAAATAAAATAGAAGTATTAAAAAACACTAACAATACTCATAGGTTATTAAAATGAAAATAATAAAAAAAACAATCAATATTCTCTGCACAAATAAAAAGCAAAATAAGCATTCTTTAATTAAAACGATTCTCTTCACAAGTATGGCTTTTGGTTTTTCTAACCAAGTATACGCTGAGGCACAACCAACAACTTTTGTGCATTTATTTGAATGGAGTTGGCAAGATGTCGCACAGGAATGTGAAGACTATTTAGGACCTAAAGGCTATGCTGCCGTTCAAGTATCACCACCAAATGAACATATTCAAGGAAGCCAATGGTGGACGCGCTATCAACCCGTTAGCTATCAATTAGAGAGTCGAGGTGGCAACCGTGCACAATTTATCGACATGGTTAATCGCTGTAAAGCTGTCGGCGTTGATATTTATGTCGATGCCGTTATAAACCATATGGCTTTTGGCAGTGGTACTGGTGTGGCTGGTAGTGGTTATGGTGATAAAAACTACCCAATATTTAGTCCTCAAGACTTTCATAATACCTGTGAAATAACCAATTACAATAATCGATATGAAGTTCAAAACTGTGAATTAGTGGGTTTACCTGATTTAAATACAGGTGCGGCTTATGTGCAAGATACATTGGCAGGTTATCTAAATGATTTAACCAATATTGGTGTTGCTGGTTTTCGATTTGATGCTTCAAAACACATGGCCGTAGAAGATATTCAAGGCGTTTTATCAAAAGTTAATGGCTCACCAGTAGTCTTCCAAGAAGTTATCGATCAAGGTGGCGAAACGATTAGTGCGTCAGAATATACCAGTGTAGGTTTAGTCACTGAATTTAAGTACACCACTAAATTAGGCGATACCTTTAGAAATGGTCAATTATCTTGGTTAAGCAATTTTGGCGAAGGCTGGGGTTTTATGCCAAGTAGCTCAGCGGTAGTGTTTGTTGATAATCATGACAACCAACGTGGTCATGGTGGCGGTGGCAGTGTTATCACCTTTGAAGACGGTCGTTTATACGATTTAGCGAATGTATTTATGCTGGCATATCCTTACGGTTATCCAAAAGTGATGTCGAGCTATGATTATCATGGTGATACCGATGTTGGTGCACCTAGTGTAGCGGTTCACAACAATGGTAATTTAGAGTGTTTTGGTACTGGCTGGAAATGTGAGCACAGATGGTCTTATATTTCAGGCGCGGTTGATTTTAGAAACAATACCGCCGACAACTGGAGCACAACTAACTGGTGGGACAACGGTAATAATCAAATAGCTTTTGGTCGTGGCAGCTCAGGTTTTGTTGCTATCAATAAAGAAGACGCTAATTTAAACACAACTTTAAGCACTGATATGGTTGCTGGCATCTATTGTAACGTGCTTAAAGGTGAACTATCTGCTGACGGGCAATCTTGTAGTGATGAAACTATTATTGTTAATAATGACGGTACCATCGATGCGAATATTGACGCTTGGGATGCTTTTGCTATTCACCAAGGTGCTAAAACTAGCGGCGGGATTATTCCGCCAACAGGTGATTGGCAGCGTACGGTAATATTTATTCAAGCACAAACACAAAATGGGCAAGACATGTTTATTAGAGGTGGAATCGACCATGATTACGCCAACAATAATTTAGGAAAGAACTGTCAAACTTCAAACTTTGACTGTGCGATGCCTATTAAACATAACAACCTACTTAACAGCACGACCACGCCATGGAAAACCAACGAAGATTACTTAGACTGGTATGGCAGTGAATCAAATCAAAGTATTGAAGCTGAAGGAACTCCCCTTGATTGGACGACGAATGTTTGGCCAAGCAGTTGGGGAACTCTTCGTACTACAGCAGCTGACGGTTATGGTGAAGATCCACTTAACATTTGGGGTGAACATTATTGGATGTTAGATGTTGATATGGATTGTAGCAAAGCTGTTAATGGTATGTTTGAAGTAAAAGCCTTTGTTAAAAAGGGTCAAGGTTGGGAAGGCAACATCTCACAAGTGGGGGCACCGTATAGCTCGAATAATCATTTTGCTCAGTGTGGAAAAATCAATAAATTCGATTTTAATGCTAATTCAGTAGAAATTCAAAATTTTTAACATTTATTGAATAGCCTTAAAACGTATTTAAGGCTATTCATCTATACTAGTATCATTAATTTTTTTTAAAATATTGTCATGCATTACTTCAAAGTTTAGGTAATGTACCAATAAGCAAACAACAATGGCAAAAAATTTAGTAAAATAAATAAACTGAACTACTACTCTACATATTCAAGATTTGACAGCCTCATATCTATGTTTTGAACTTCCCAAAAAAACTCACCACATTTAACAAAACTAAATTTATGATAAAACTCTCTTGCTGAAATATTACTTTCTTGTTATACCTAGGAAATCCCTCCTAGAGGCCTTTATTTATCTACGATCGAAAATATTTCCCTTCTAAGTTGATTTGTTATTATTAAAACTCTTTCATATTGCTAGAGGGTAACGTTTATTAATACTTATATTATGTTGGATTGATTTTTGTTCAGACTGGCACGTTGGTTTGCTCTTATCTCTTCGCTATAATTGACCGCTAAAACCTCCCTTAACTCATCAATAAAGGCTATGATGGTTTCGGCTTCATCCGCGTTGATATAAAGTGTAAGCTGAATAAATTTCATGAGGCCACCTGCTGCTTAATCAACTCATCGTGAGAGCGCCAATGGGGTTGCACCAACACCTGATTAACGTGGCGGATGGTCACTATTTTTTTCGCTTCACGACAAGCTTCGATCAAACTGACATAGCATAAATTCCGGCATAACCTTAAGTTTCCCGCTGATGAGCGTATGATCACCTCAACCGCCCCGTTATCAAAGGTGTTAACTCAACGAATTAAATGCGGGATCTGACCTACATAACCTCTTGAATAAATGAATGATTAGTCCCGTAATAAGCGAATAAATTGGCTTGAAAGCATCTTTTTGAGTACAAAATCAAATCTTTAAGGAAGAAGATATATGTCCAGAGCAAATCGTTATTTTATCCCCTGTCATGTTTGGCATATTACGCATCGCTGTCATAAACAAGAGTTTTTAATGAATCTCCCTACGAATGTGAATGTGTTGGCCATCCACTTGAGAAATGTGCTCAATTAGATATATGTTAGATTAAACATAGCCTTTATCAATATAATGTTGTTTACATCGTTGTACTAGCGAAGCAAGCTCTTCCAGTATAGCTTCATCAATCGACTTGAAGTTAAAACAGGATTTCCCCTGCATTCGTTTTTTCAGCTGGGGCGATATATATTCCAGTAACTGTGGATTGGTATACACGGGCATTAAATGAAAACTGACATAATTTTTGGCGATCCGCACTGATCCGAAAAATAATGGTTTTTTATTTTCCATTACATGCAGGGTATCAAGATAATATGATTTTTCTTCATCAGTGACTATGCTCAAGCCGCCTTGATTTGTTTGCAATATGGCTTTGAGCTTAATAAAAACAGGCGTGAATCCTACTTTCATGAAAATGTGTCCCTTTTTTTATTGCTTTTCTTATTAATGTGTTGAAGTAAGGATACATGATTTAATATCGATGGCATGGTACTTATATGTGGTTTGGGTATATACAATTACTTCCATAAAAATTCAAATAGCCCAATTTGGGCTGTTTGTTGTTTAGGTTGACCGGAATGTACTATTCACTAGTACTGTTGAATCTTTAACTATAAATCTTTAGCAGTTTCCAGAGGCGTAAGATCTTCAACCATTTGCTCACCTAATTGTACGTTTTTGAATGATCCTTCCACGGCTTTACGTGTATCTTTAACAATATGCCCAATGTTATTTAATATTAGCTGGGTATCGCTAACTTGATTTTTAACTTGTTGAATTACTGCTTCAGCTGCAGCACTGTTTTCTATAGAAAGAGAGTGCATATCTCCCAAATTTTCAATAATACTGGTGGTGATTTCTCTGCTTTCTTCAATACTGCCAACAACATTTGTTTGTTGACTAATAATATTTTCGGAAATCAACATTATTTTATTCATTTCTTCATGAATTTTTTCAGCTGATTCGTTTGCTGTACTGGCAAGTGCCCGAACTTCATCTGCAACAACGGCAAAACCCCGACCATGTTCACCAGCACGAGCTGCTTCAATTGCAGCGTTAAGTGCCAGCAGGTTAGTTTGACTCGCAATATTTTTTATTGACTCAACAAGTTGAGAAATTGTTTTATTGTTATCTGTTAATCCTTCAAGTAATGAAGTAAATGCTGAAATATTTTGTTCCGCAATGGATATTTTGTCAGTTAAGTCTTGAAGCTGGTCGACACTATGTGCACTCTTATCGGAAGTTTCTTGTGCTGATGAAACAGAAGTTTCGGATAAATGAGCAATGTCTGATGACAGTTCAGCCAATTTTTCAACAAGTTGATAGTTTTCTTCTACGTTTGTTAATCGCTCTGAAGAGGAATGATTGACTAATTTTGCATTTTCAGTAATTTGCATTGCTGTTTTCTGGAATTGGCTTGCTAATAATTGATCTAAAATCGTAGCTTTAGCCTTTAATTTTTTAAGAGTATCTTTATTGATCACAGTTTCATCAGCTGCAATCGCTTTATTTTTAGAAAAAAACATAATTCAATCCATTATTGTTAAAGTACAGAATACAAAATTCATAGTTAAATATTGATTAAACACAGCTGTTTGTAATAATTAATCAGGTACCGAATTAGTTTAAAAACATGTGTAGTCGTCAAGTTACTGTTAAATATTGCATCTTCGAGGTCTGTCATCATAAAATTTGTTTCTACAAGCCTGTGATAATTATAGACTGTTTTAAAAAATTAGCTTCAAAAGCAATAGATAACCAAGTAAATAATTTATTAAGATATTTTTTATTATAGAAAATTTCGGGAGAACACCTAGGAATTTTCAGATATAACATGGTATTAGATTATTGTTATTATAAAGATAATAAAAGAAAAACGAAATGTATCAGAGGTTTTTTGGGCTAATGTGTTCTACACTGATATTTGATGCAAAAGATAATTTAGTTTAATAAAATAAACTTGCATCAAAAATTAAATATTTAAGCATATATGTTTTTGTTTTTATATTACCTATATCCGTTTTAGATGGTTAGTTATAGAAGATTTGCTGATGATATTTGAACATCTGTAGCAGAGCCGAGACGATCATATAGACAGGTACTTTTGTATACGCTCACATCTATTCTTCATCTCTTAAAATGGGACTGAAGGGGCGGAGCTTGTCAATATGATAGCAAACAAAGATGTAAATTAAATATAACTGATTTGCTGGACGTTATCCGTCAGCAATTTATACTGATTTCAATCATTATTTGATCTCTTTTAAATGTTCTTACTTTCCTAATACCTTTTTCAACAAAATTAAATTCATCAAAATAGCAGTCTATACATACGGAACAAACTTTGTCATTTAAGTTTTTATTATCGTTTGAGATACAGCATGATTTTGGTGATTGACAGTTTATTTTAGATTTATACCAATAAAATAATATTTCGTTAATGGAGATTCATTATGCCTTCAGCAAATATAATAGAAACACAAACCCGTTCAGAAAAATTAAAAACGACTACTGAAACAGATATTCCGCTGGATCAGCAAAAGTGGAGCAGGGCATTGGAACTTTTTTGTAATGATACAAGTTTATTGAACCCGGAAGAACGTTTGGAATGGTTACAGACTTTGGGGAGTTATCTTGAACAAACAATAGAAACAGGAACTGTTTTAAATAAAAAGTTATTAGAGCTGGTCATCCGTTTTTCAGGTTTATTATGTGATTGGCAATTACAAATTTTTGCGTTGCAAAAATTACCCGGTCTTCAATCGGTTCATATTGAACTACTTGCCTATGCCTTTTGGAAAATCGGGCATTGGCAAAACGCATCTGAGTTGTTGGAGCGGCATATGTTGTTATCTGCTGACGATCAAAATCTTTATAAATGTTATTGTATGTTGAATGAACTTAGCGATGAAGGTAGTTATCTTAATTATCAACGAGTTGATATTTCTAAATTGCTAAGGTTGGAGCTGATGTCTTGTCATCATGGCAATGAATTTCTCTGGCAGTATTTTGATCCTCAAATTGCGCAATTGTGCTGCCTGCCAGAATTTGATGAGTCTTATACTTGGTCTGACTGGTTACAGTATCAACAAAGTCTGACAGACCAGAACACCTTTGCCGTTATTCATCAACATTGGGGCTTTGTTGGTGTTGTGAGTTTAGTTGCCCACCAAAATGTAGGCTATTTCTATTATTGGCTTGGCAAAGATTTTCGGGGGCAGGGGTTCGGAGGAGAAGCGGTATCGTTGTTGCTGGAGTTCGGGTGTGAATACCTAGGAATAAATTGCTGTTATGCCAAGGTATTTGAGCATAATAGTTCTTCACAAAAGGCAATGGAAAAACTGGGCTTTCAACGTTTACCCTTTAATGTAGCTCCTCCGAATGAAACAGAACAATTGTATTATTTAGGCAGTGCAAAATCGCCAATAGAAAATGCACTGGAATGCCAACAACTATTCGATGATATGTGTTCGGCCACAAAAGTAGATATACCTTTATCAATGAAATTATATTACGATTGATATTAGTCTGTTTGGCGTAAAAGGTAGAGTGATCTGACCTTTTGTCGAACATCCTCTTTCATCTGAGTTAGCACATTTCCAATCACAACCAGCGTTAATCCAATGCTTGAAAAAATTGTCCATTGATAGTCTTCAAAAACACTCGAAACCAGCAGCGCAACAATGGGTGTGATCACCAATAAATAAGCCGCATTATTTGCACCAATTTTGTCGACTAATATTAAATACACGGTAAAGCCAATTACTGAGGCCGGGACAGCTAAATATAGTAAGCTACCCAAATACTGTAGATTTGGGTCTATTTTAAATGGCAAATCTTTCAATAAAATGATGATGAATAATGCCATACAACCATATAACATGGCATAGCTGGTAGCAGTATAAGGGAGGATTTTATTTCGAGTATTTCGAATACTGATCATGTTGCCTATTGAAAAACACCAGGTACCCAGCAGGGCGTAAAATAAACCTATTAATACATCTATTGACCAATTAGTTTGTAATAAATCACTGATAAATAATAAGATAATACCAGTAAGACCAACTATTATGCCTAACCAGAAATTACTGCTGGTAGCTGTCTGGTAAAACATTTTCCCATGAACTGCATTGAAAATAGGGGCTGTAGCCATTACTACCGCGGACAACCCGCTGGCTATGTAACTGGTGGAGCTATAAAATGCCATAAAGTTACAGCAAAATAGACAAAGACCCTGCATGGCAAAAAATAGATGATGCTGTGGTTTTACCTTTTGAATTTTTTTAAATAGAAAACCCAGTAAAAACATTAAGCATCCGGCAATTGCAAATCGATAAAAAATAGAAACTTCCATATCGACAACACCCTGTTGCCATTTAATTGCTATCCAGGAAAATCCCCAGGCTAAAATCATTATAAAATATAAAAAAATGTTCATAATTGCTTCGTTAAATATTGATGATAAAAGGATTGTTACATTAATTATTTACTTTTTCTGTCACGATCTTTTGAAAATTAACATTATATTGCGGTTATATTTTTACATAACTTGAGCAATGAAGAAATAGTAGGTAATCTCAATATTGTAGCTCTATTAATATGGGATCAATAAAATTAGTCATAGTAAATCTGTTAGTCATAGTAAGCATATTAGTTTTGAACAATCGAGTACAATTTGTTTTCAACAAAAATCACTAAGAAATGGTCTTTCATGGGCACATTATCAAAATGATCATGAGCGTTTATATTATGAGAATAATAAACAGCATACCCTTAGCATGTATTTGTCAGGTGGATTTCAAACCCACAGAACTGATATAAAATCTGAGTATGGTGCGCCAGGTCGTTTTTGTTTAATGCCAAAAAACAGTGAAACACATTGGCATGTTGGTTCTACACAACAGTTTATGCATTTATACTTTGATGATAATTATCTTAAACAATTAGCTTTAAAAACATTCGATATTGATCCCAGAATGCTCAATTTACCAGAGCTGACATATTTTGAAGATAGAGGATTAGAAGCTATGTTCCGCTATCAAATGTTAGCTGCAGATTGGCGTGCAAGTGAGAATCATTTATTGATAGAACAGTTCACCGATACCATTTTAGTTTCCATGATACACAGCATGGGAACAGCGAAATTTACTGAAAAAATCAAAGGTGGTTTAGCTCCGAAGGTCGTATTTCAGGTTTGCGATTTTATTCATGCAAATTTTAATCGACAAATTTTTCTATCTGAATTATCTGCGATAGCACAATTAAGTGATTATCATTTTTGTCGCATGTTTAAAGAAAATATGGCTCAAACACCGCAAGAATATTTAATGTCAGTTAGAATTGAAGAAGTTAAACACCTTAGTGCCACGACAAAAAAAGCTCTGGCTGATATTGCCTTGCAGTGTGGTTTTTCAAATCAAAGCCATATGGGACGTTATTTCAAAAAACTAGTAGGTATTAGCCCAAGCGAATATAGTAAACATAGTTAGTGTTCGTCCGCAGTAGACATCCGTTTCTGGATGGGCACTAATTAGATTGGCTATGTCCCAGTTAACTGTGTCTACAACAGTTGTAGATGGGTTAGCCAACGGCTAACCCATCCTACGCGGTAAAATTTTGACTTTATATTTGACTTTATAATAGTTAAGTTGGTTTTACCTAATAAGCATTATAAAACAGTTTGTTATAGTTTCAGCCATACTTTTCTGGGACATAGCCAATTAGATTAGACTAAGACGAAAAAAGTCTAGAACGCCAAAAAGTGTGTTGGCGTTGTTTAGCTTAATTTATTAATGAACGGTACTATACTTGTTAATTAACAAATTAAGCTTTTATCTAGTCAGGATAAAGTGATACAAATATTTGGTCAATTCTTCTTGACCACTTCACCTAAGATGATGTTGTTAATTGCAAATTCAAGTTTAATTGAGTTGAACCTATAGCCAAAACATCTTGATCTACAATTGAACTTTTATTATGGAACAAGACTCTGACGTTATTGTCGTCTAATAAATCAGTTATGCTGAATTGGTCACCTATAGAAAACAATAAATTACCTTCATTTAATCTCATATTTCTCTCAACTCTATAACGACCTTTTTCCATTTTTCTACCCTCTTTTTAATGCCGAGCGTGTATGAACAAATTAAATTTTTTAGAAAATGTGCTGCAGATCATTCTAAAAAAATTGTTTATTTGTCTAGTGGATTTTGAACTGAAGTGAACAAATGATCATCTAATGTGTAATTCTCATAATCAGACCAAAGATCAGTTTGGTTATTTTCTTTTGAATCAGTTATTTGAATTACTTCACCATAGTAATAATTCAGATCCACATCTTTGAACTTCATATTTCTATCGAATATATAACTGTGTTTGTGCATTTCTATACCTCTTACATCAGTATTTCCCTGACTTAAGTTTAGTCTTTTTTTAACTCTTTTTTAAACCGTTTTATTATATAGAGACCGCTAGTTATGCCGTATGGGTAGTTTTGGAATGTAGGGGAGTGAGAGATAAAATTACAATAAATATTAATTAAAGAAAATTCAGGCATTTACCTTGTAATGTTGTTATACCTAAACCCAAACTATTTGAAAATGTTGAATCCTTCATTTCCAAGTAGTTTGGGTATAAACATTAATCTATCTTTTGATAACGTTCATGATAGTCTGATAATGCAGTATTTTTATCAGCCCAAATTTTATTTATCTCTTCTTGAAAAGATTGTTTAAATTGACTGTCATTAAAATAATCACCGATAAGAGATTTATCTATGGTTAACACATCAATGGTTACGTTTATTTCGTCAACTTTATTTGAAATAAAATCAAAAAAGGTCGGGACATTTTTAGGGTAATGAATAGTAACATTGATTATTTTCGTTAAGTGCTCTCCCATGGCGTCAAGAATAAATGCAACACCTCCAGCTTTAGGTTTAAGTAAGTATTCAAAAGGAGACGCTTGTTGTTGATGTTTGTCTATACTAAAGCGAGTTCCTTCCAAAAAATTCATAATACTGACGGGTTTGTGTTTAAATATGGCACAAGCTTTACGCGTTGTTTCAATGTCTTTGCCTTTCAAATGAGGATTCTTTTTTAAAAATGACTGGCTGTAACGTTTCATAAAAGGAAAATCTAACGCCCACCAGGCAAGGCCTAATAATGGAACATAGATCAGTTCTTTTTTTAAGAAAAATTTTAGGAAGGGGATTTTGTTATGCAACAGTCTCTGTAAAACTACAATATCAACCCAGCTTTGATGATTACTTAAAACCAGATACCATTCATTCATTGAAAGTTTTTCTAAACCAATAACGTTAAATTTTGTGCGGGTAAACAGATTCTGAATTAATGTATTGGTTGAAACCCAATTGCTTGCCATTAAATCTGCTGCGTGGCTCATCATTTTTTGACAAATATTTAGAGGTATCAATGCTTTAAATATAGAAAAAACAACAATAGGAATTAGCCAGAAGATGGTGTTGAATATATACAAAAAGAAGGATATGGAACAAATAATTGGGTGGGGTAAAAAACTAAGCATCACCATCTCTACAAAAAGAATTTAATAAAAATCAGATCATAACATAGCTATAAATAATATTGGAATGTCTGGATAATAAAAAAGACCACTACAGTGTTTGAGTGGTCAAATTAAACGGCTGACGGCAGATGCTATATTACAAAGGGAAGCAAAATAGCTGCAAAAGACTAATTCGTATAACTTGATTATGTTATTACATCACCTTGTTTAGGTCTTTTAGTAATTTACTTGTCACAACATGTTCATTAAATTGTTTTGTTACGAATGTTTTGAGTTTTTCACCTCTTGATTTCGACTTTGTTTGATTGTGGTAAACTTCATTCATTAATTCAATCGCATGCTGTATATCAGGTGATGCCCAACGTTGTTTGCTGGTATACAAATTCTTTTTTTCTATGTACCTTACAGGAATTATTTTAAAATCAACCAGATGTGCTAAATCTTCAGGTAAATAGTCCAGTTGACCACCATAACCTGTCATTATTATCTGTTTACCATAGGTAGCAGCGTCGAATGCGCCAATTCCCCAGCCTTCTGCATGAGTTAAAGATATATAGCAGTCACCTCTGGCATGTATTGATAATATTTCATCATCAGTAAAATTATATCCTGTAATTAAAACGATATTGGCAGGATTACTATATTTTTTTGTAATATTTTTCATTGTGCGCGACACACTACGATTAAAATATAAAAATTTCTTTTTGGTAAAATCTTCTTTTGTCGTTTTTATGATCAAGGTTACCGAATCATCACCAGTAAATGCTTCAAGATATGCTTCGACGGTTTTGGATAATTCTTTTCTTTCAGTCCAGGTATTAATGGTGTAGAAAACAAAATCATTTTCATCAATATCGGGGTATAAATTTGTATCCACACACACGGTATCAGTACATATATGTGGATATATGTTAATAGGGACATTGATTCCGTGTTCCTGAAATACCTCCCGATTCCAAAAGCAAGGAAGTAAAAGCTCATCGACACAATTTAATGGTGCTATCCATGTTGGTGGGGGTATATCAGTTTCCCAAACAGTGCACCCAACAATTTTCTTATTCTTTTCCAATTTTTTCCATAAAGGAAAATATTCCGGAGTTGTATGGATAATAACAGTGTCATATTCTACATCTGCGTTACAAATAGAAGAAAATTCTGCTATTCCGGGATCTGAACCAAGAAAAGGTTGATACTCAGTTCCCCAATTTGATCCCACAACCATTGGTGTCCATGTTATAGGCACATCAGAATTCATAAGGCCTCTTAAATACCGGTATCCAGCAATGGCGTAGCCAGAGGGCTCGTGATAAGAAATAAATTTAATACCTTTCATAGAAATCCCTTCTTTTGTTTTATTTACTTGGTTGTTGTATATTATTTTCGTCTGATAATTTTGATGATGCAATTATTTGGTAAAGTTTTTCAGGTGAATAAATAATAGGGGAATCTTTCCACCAGGTACCACAAAAAAGATGTATTGCAATGGTGTTGGATAGTTTTTTTTCTGCATCTTCAAGTTTTCCCGTCAAATACATTTCTTCTATTTCGTAAACGTGTAATGGTAAAAAGTATGATGAATCGAGCAGCCTGATTTCTTCTTTTTCGTGCCAGTTATCATACATTTTTGTTAGCATAAAAGGCCCTGTAGTGAAGAGTACTCTAGTGTCTTCATCTACATGATTAAAACTTTGATGATTTTCTATCATCTCATGGATAACTTTTAGAAAAAAATCATTATGCGCTGTCGTGGCCATAACGGCATTTGAGACAATTTTCTCCATTTTAGATCTTGCGGCAGCAAAAGGAGGTTCTTTTCCTAAAACCAGTTTACAATCATCAAGAAAATCATCGATGGGACGAATTGGCAGGAAATCCAAATCTATATATATTCCGCCATATAAATATAAAATACAGTACCTTACCGCATCCACTCTTTGAATGTGCTTTTTATATGAATCATATACTTCCAGAAAGAAAGGAAATTCCTCTTCAATAAGTTTTCTATTATCTTCGTCAGTCCATAAACGAAATTCATATTCTGGATTTAGGGTTTTCCAATATTCACGTATTGCATTGAAATGCTCTGGTAATTCTTCGCTTTTCCATGTCATGTGTATTATTTTTGGTATAGATAGTTCCATTTTGTCTGCTCCATTTATTAATTTAAAATCTCCAAGTTCCCATATGTAGGTGATAACCGTCATCACCGACTGTGCAGGAAGCTATTTTTTCGCTTTGGCATCCACAATAGCTATTTTCATTAACTATCGGAGTTCTTAGCACTATTTTGTCTTCACTATTTTTATTGTAATTATGTAAAAGAGTGCTCAATATGCCGGGTCCTGTGCTTTCTAAAATATCATTTTCTTCTTTTATGACGTTAGTGGATTTGTTTTTTTCAGCAATTTTGGGGATGAAATATTCCCAGAAAGGATGCCCCGGTTTCGAACCAAAGGCATAATTGGCAATTCTTACTCTGTCTCTATTATTAAATTTCAGACATTCTTGCTCATCCAGTACTTTTTCCACAAAAAATATATTGTCAACTTCATCAATAACATTATTGAATGATTTAACTAATTTTATATCGAGATCTAAATATATCCCTCCATAATGGTTGACGACTAAATACCTGAATAGATCACAGCGTTGTATTTGTGTGGGGAAGGAATTATATAAATCTAGTAAGTCAGGGTATTGAGCCGCAACAAATGTTTGCATACTGTCGTCTGTCCATAAATGGTACTCCCATCCTTGTGTATAACGACGAACTGAACTCACGAAGGGCTCATATTGGGCAGGTATATCCTTATCCTTCCATGTTTGGTGAATAATTCGGGGAATTTTCATATCAAAGTCCTTATTCTTCTTATAGCCACGTTTTATTTGTGGTTGTCCTGAATGCGGAAGTTTAAATAGTGGAAAGAGTGGTTCTGTAGCATGAACAGCCAAGCGAAAAAGTTCGTCGTCACTTAACCTGATAATAAGTAGGCGATTTAGAAGATTTCGTATAGCAAACGCTAGAGGAGGTAGCTATTTCCTGTTTTTATTTTAACTGCTGAAATTAGGAGTACATGTTCATTTATTTAGCAATTATCAATGGGATGATCATATTTTTATTCCAAATATTTTTCATCTCAATAGACTTATACAGAAAACACCTTGAGTAACTTCAAATAAATTATTTTACAATATTCTGCAAACGTCTTTAGTTATTGGTATGATTAACTAAAAACTATAGACAGTAATTTTGGAAATATCAAATTTAGGAAATATCAAATTTAACAAAGTTGTAGTGCAGCACTGATTATTGCATTGCGGAGTAGGGGGATATAAGCATAATAAAAAGAATCGTTCACGTTCTACGGCTTGCTTGATTAAAACTATATCTAGATTGCACATTTATGTGCGCTATAAAGCAACGTCGGAATATCCGGGTTTGCGTATTGCCTTTTGTTTTTTTGTAAAGTAGAGGCATGTAAAAGCCTGAAATATTTTATTATTTTTTAAATTGTTAAGTTCGGTCATAGTAACTTTGTTAATGTTAATGTGAGTGTTCATTAATTTTTTAATAGAGCCTCCATTGGCAATGGCAATTTTTAACTCAGTTCAGACAAGAAAATATAGTTCAAAGATTAAAAATTCATCAAACTCAATTTTGGCAGTCTGAGGCTATATGGGCGCGTTAGCACCATAGATAATTTCTGTTGATATCTGCTATCTCAGGAAATAGGGACATAATTTTAAACAGTACTATTACAATTCGCATGGTCAACTTTTCTTCATGCGACAAATGTCGCAAGTTTAGCTTGATTGTGTGCGACACATGTCGCATAATGCACATATTACACCAGATTAAAATTAGTGATATGCAACCAACAATACCCGAACTGGAAATACTAAAACTGCTATGGCAGCAGCAGCCTCGTACTGCACGTGAGTTGCATGACGAAATACAAGAACTATTTGACTGGAGTTATTCATCTACCCGAAAAACACTGGAAAGAATGGGTGAAAAAAAGTTTGTAACGATGGAGTTTAAAGGCAATAAAAAAAT
>JABSOI010000084.1 GCA_013216015.1 Alteromonadaceae bacterium
GAACTTGTCGAGGCTGTTGAGATAGTTAAACAGCTCAAATTGGAATAAGCTATAACAAAATTATGATCAAGAGACAGACCCGAAGGTGGTAGGGCATTGAATGAAGGACTACATTTAGGTGAAAACGTTAAGTTCGCCATTAAAATTAACAATATTCCTCGTTATGGAGGTAAATTTGAGTTTTCTTATTATTTGAACGGTATTAGACAAAACAAGAAAAAAATCGCAAAGGATGATGAAATAACTTGGGTAATTGAAAACTACCTTTTTGAAAATGGTGGCTATCCTAAATTATTGTTAGACACGTTACAAATAACAGGGCTAATTTTGAATGGTCTCCAACCTGTGAGGCTAACTAATCATGTTTATCAATAAAATATTACCGGAGTTTACAATGAGATATTTAATATCGATTTTGATGGTTTTAGTTTTGAGTGGATGTGCAAGAACTGAATATGAAGAGTCGTGCATTCCCCAAATGACTTATAATTTTCCGAATGAAACCCCTTTTGTTATTATAGAATTAGATGATGCCCCTCGTGGTTATATTAAAAGAAAACGACTACCAACAGGTATAGCTTTACAAATGTCTATTGAAGACATTCCTTCGACTATTCATTATAAGGTAACACCCATTCAAAGCGATAAATTAACACTTCTGGGACCTGTATTACGTTATTTAAGATCACCTATTAATTCATTCGATTATAGTAGAATATATTTTTATGCTGAAATTCATGGACATAATACATGGATCCCTTTATATGAGTTAAGAAAGATAAATTCCGATTATCCAAATTACCACAATCAGAAAAATCTACGAAAAATTATGGAAGGCAGATTTAATACAGAACGCGATGACACAATGCAATGCATAATAAATAAAAATGATTGGGATTGGCTTAACCCATAAATTGATTTTTGTACCGTATTGTAATGTAGGGGATTAGCTCATATCAAAATTAGCGTTTTAAAGTAACCGTTTTGATATGAGCGTACATTTCATTTATTTGCCCACACAACAACATTAGACAACTACAATTTGATTGTTAACCAAAGTAAGATCTACTTTTCGTACAATAATAAATATCATCCTGAAAGAAGACCACCTACCCCTGACTTTGCAACTAATATGAGTGGGTCAATGGATGATGAAGCGAACCCCACCACCATTGTGAGCCTAAATGCACCAAGGTAGAAATAATTAACCGTTGTAAACAAAGCTATTTCTGTCTAATGAATCAACTTAATCAACCTTTAATAACGTTTTACCATTTGATATAAGCACAAAAAATACCCAATCAAGCTTTACGAACAAAAAAAATACAGTTAAAATAGCCCTACTTCATGGACGAAACTTGTAATCAAAATATTATGACTAAAGATCGAAAAGACAATGGAATGAAAGATGTGCTAACGCTAGAAGCCCAAGAGATAGTCGCGTACAAAAAAGAACTTAAAATCCTCAGAAGAAAATCAAATTATTCCCGCTCGAAATTACGTAAATACTTTATCGAAGCTAGACGATTAAAAGAAGAGTTTAACTTTTCATTTAAAGATATTTCATTATGGCTACGAAAGTATAAACATGTCAAATTGACCCCCGATGGTGTTCGAACAGCGTATAACCGTATCAAGAAAGAATACGATTCACAAAAATAAGGAGCTCTGAAAAATGTCAAAAACACGTACGCTAAAAGAGCAAGCTAAAGCGGTTATTAATGCGAGAACAGGACGCGAAAGTTCAGTACCCGGGAATTACAAACCTGTTCAAAGTGTTCGATCGCAAGGTGATTTAATCATGGCTTTAGCTAAAATAGCTAAAGATTTAAATGTAAAACGCATTAAACAAATCACCCCAGAAATAGCTGAATTTTATTTGACACAACGAAGAGAAAATTTTTCCTCCCAAAAATCCTTAGATAGAGACAGAAAAGCGTTATCAATTGCTTTAAATGAAGCTTTCCCCCGCTATAAAGCAATATCAGACCAAGTATTATTTTCACGCGCCTATAGCAAAAAACAAATAACAGAAATAACCTCTGGCATGCGAAAGCAGAATGCCTTAGCAACCATGATAGCTTATTGTGCCGGGTTACGATCCCATGAACTGATAACAATTAGACGTATTGATGAAGGTAAAAAAACCAATACCCGAACCTGGAATGATGATAGATTTGCCTCAAGGGATGGTCAATTGTATTTAGTCACCGGAAAAGGCGGATTGGTAAGAGAAGTGCTTGTTTCAAATGATTTAGCAACGCAACTGGAAAGCTGCAGACTAGATGAGCCTATAATAAGAATTGATCGCGGCGTGAGGTACATTCAGCGATATGGCATAGGAGGAGGACAAAGTTTATCACAATCATTCACTGCGGCATCTGGGCGCAAACTCGGATTTTCGAATGGCTTTCATGGATTGAGACATACGTATGCACAAGAAAGGTTAGATGAACTGAAATTATATTTTAAAGCATCTCATAGTGATGCCAGGGATATTTTATCTCAAGAACTTGGACACTTCAGGGGGGATATTACTGAAGTTTATTTAAGGTAGGTAACACTTCAGTGGCCCAGCACCAATTTCTATTTACGCTGAATAAACCTCTCATTTGCTTGCCCTGTTTCATCCATAAGCAATGCGCAAAATGATGGAAGATTAATTGTGCTGCTTTTTGAAAATTCGGCTTAGTTTTTGCGGACGGTAAATCCATAAATAAATATCTAAAAATAGCCTTTTTACTCAAAACACATTAGGTTTCACCACCAGTGTTAGCTATAAAATTGTATCTGGTTTTTCTTTATGAGGTATTTTTTATTCTGGTGGTTTTAAGTTCTTGTATAACATTGGTAGTCACTTTAATATTAGTGTCTTGACTGGTCAGTCTTGGGGGTAGGTTTAAACTCCGCAGCAGTTGGTTTTTTTTATTACGTCTAAATATTCAGCAACGGTGCCAAACAAGTAACTAAAGTGGGACTTCTAACAGTTGGCTTGGTTCCGTTCGATTCACATTTTGCCAACGATTATAAGCCCTGTTGGGCGTTAATTACCCGGAGTTACAATGGATATTATAGATACACTTCCAGATGAGAAGAAAAACGAACCATGGCGATTTGAAGGTTGGTTGTTACTCCTTGGTTTTGGGGTTGTGATTTCACCTTTCAGAACAATTATCAATCTTTGGACGGCCTATTCCCCAATGTTTTCTGATGGAACTATGGAAGATATAATGGTTAATGGCTCTTTAGGTTTTACTGCCATAATTATTATTGAAATAATAACTAATATAGGCTTTCTGCTTTTATCTGTTTATTTAATAAAATTATTATTTCAAAAGAAAGCCATATTTCCTAAATGGTATTTAATTGCTGCCTCTTGTTCATTGGGTTTTCTTTTAGTTGATACCCTTGTTCTTAGTCTTATGTTTCCTAATATAGAGATCATTACAACAGATATAATAAAAGCCATCGCAAGTGGAGCAGTTGGACTTTTAATTTGGTCACCATATTTATATAAATCTGAAAGGACAAAAAACAGTTGATTTTGCTCCTTCGTCGCTAATTTCAGCCAACACTTTTATTGCTCAATATTCGGTTATTAGAGCATTATGTTTTCAGGATCGCTATGCGTAAAATTAATGATTCAAAAAGCATTACTACTCTCATTACATTTATAATTGCCTTTATTTTAATCGGTCTAAATTACCGCTGGTCTCAAGCTTGTTTAGTGGCATACTTCTTTGGATATTTTTTTGTAAGTGCCGCTGTTGGTGGTCATTTAACGGTTCTTGTATGCCATCAAATATTTAAAAAAGGTAGCTTTTACTTTTTCACTTATATTGCATTTATTTTGTGTTCAATAGGATCTATTTATTATGTTGGCTATGAATTAACATTTAGGCGCTCTTTGTCTTTTGTAGCTTTCGGCATTTTTATATATGGTATTATGTACTTTTTTTATAATTCTTCTTTTGCATTTTGGTATGCAAAAAAAGAACAGGATTTTAAATCCAAGCGTAAAAAACTTGAAAGGAAACAAGGGAAATAAGCACAAAAAAAGTTTACGCCTTTCGTTCCTCAACATTTTAGTAAACTATTTTTTGTCCATTATTAAAGCGTTATCGACGAATAATCTAACCCGAAGTTTTGTTTGTGCAAGGGACCTGATTCAATTACATGGTAAGATTACCATCTGACTCTTGATTCGAATTTAACACATATAAGTGGTGATTGATTAATGCACTATTTGCATAACTGCGGGTTACACTGAACTTTTTCCATTAGATTATATCGATCTCAATAATGCTATTTAGTGTCCGAAATAAACTCTGTAAGCCTATCTCACTGAGCGTTCAAGTTCAAAACGAAGATTTTGTTATTTTGCTAAAAACGCTCTTAACGCTTAAATTGAAAACAATATCAACTACTCTACTTGAATCTTCGTTTTAAATTAATCACTACAGTCCCTATGTAGCATTTTTTTTATTTCGTTATGACACTACTTTGCAGTTCCTTTACCAAGCAAACCAATTTTCTCAACAATAATTTCTGTCGTGTACTTATCATTTGAATCTTTATCCGTCCATTGTCGAGTTTGAAGGTATCCTTCAAAATAGGCTTGTGATCCCTTGTCTAAAAATTCACAAATGATCTCAGCATTACGACCATATGCTGCCAGACGGTGCCATTCCGTACGCTCTTGTGTTTGCTTATTATCATCCTTCCATTGTCGAGTTGTAGCAACAGTAAAATTCACAACACTGGAACCATTTGGCATAACTCGCTCATCTGGATCACTACCAAGGTTACCGATCAGTTTGACTTCATTCATTGAAAAAGACATATAATTTTCCTTATTTAACGGATTATAGGTCGTTTGAATGTGTCTGGTTTTATGAAAATAATCACCCATGATGTAGCATTGCTTTTTAAAGATGCCTTCAACAAAACCAATAACTTCAAACGGTTTTTGAATTGGATAATTTTCCTTCTCAGAAGGTTACACACGCCAATTCTTAAGAAAAACAACTCTTTTCGAGTTGCGCGTCTGAGTGAACAGACGACTATCCTTTAAGGCTGTATTAAAAAAACAAAATAATGTTTATAATTAATACTGGATTATGAGCCTTCCAGGTCGAACCTGTCGCACCATAGGTAAAACCTTCCAGGTAGGGAACGTTGATATAGTCAACGAATCTCGGCGTGTGGCCTGTTTTAAAACTTTACATTGTGAATAACTCTTGAGGTAGGACAACTCGAATAATAACTATGCCCATCATACGTCCAACCGCTCAAACTTTTACCATTTCATCGTCTGTTTTTTACTTTTATTAATTCAGTACGTTTTTAAATCCTAGACTATTTAAGCTAACTGATTCATTTCTTAGCTCCTTTGGAAGCAACAAACCTAGCACCTTTTTTAGTGCGACTAATCCCTGCGTTCACATTAGCAACGCCTTGTTGTCCCGAACTTCCCGCACTACTGGCCATTTTCTGAAACGCCCCGTCTGCGGAGACTAAACCAACCCAACCTAAAGACATTGAGAACAAAATAGGCCCATATAAATGCAGTGATGCAGCGATCCATTGAGAGAGTATTTGTGTATTGATTTCATCAAAGTCAACGCCTAAAGCTGTCAGCATTGTATCGTCAATTAAACGCGCTAATTCCCAAAAAAAAGGCCAAAACATAATGGACATAACAACACCGTGAAACAAGCCGATATATTTCCATTTATACTGACCAATAATAAGTGCAGGTAAAAAGGAAATGATGATTATCATGATAATAAAGGGTTTGACCATTGGCATGACTAATTGCAACATGCTGGCACCTGAAAATTGATTAATTGAATTACCAACAATTCCCAATGTCCCTAGACCTCTAAATACTGAATCCATCAAGGTATCGTGACCTTGATCACCATAATCAACCGTAGATAAACCATTTAACTGATTTAGTTTTATTGGCGCAAAAAGCGATCCACGGACCACTACATCTTTTGTTGTCATAAAATCATAGCTTTTTGATTTATCGTGATTTAATTTATTCATTAAAATATCGTAGATATCACGTTCATGTTCCCTCAACCAAGGTGTTAATTGATTATACAAACGGGTACTTAAAGCGTATTCATCGACATAGGGTGTGTTAATAACCCCTACTCCCATCCACCACTCTTTACACGTTGGAAAACCATAATCAGCAGGTAAATCTTTGCTTTCAGCTAAAACATTCGTTGAGCCACCAAACCCCAGTATTGGCTCTCTAGCGTAAAAACCATCTCCTTCGCCATTATCGTAATATCCATTATCCAGCAATAGTTTTTTACTGCCTGGCCAGTTTTGTTCGTCTGAGAGTCCTGTCCCCCAATTATCTAAATACTTTGCTTTGACAGGGGCATAACACCATTTAATAAATTGCTTGGTTTCTTTTTTTAATCCTTCATCTTTAATGCGTTGATTAATCATACCGTCAGAAATTAAACGTAAATCTGTTGAACAAGGCAAATCATCTACCGCCCAATTTTTTATCCCTTGAGAGAGCTTGATAGCCACATAAAAAAGGACCGGCAATCTTACCTCACGAGAACCAAACTGAACTTCCATATTTTCAGCGATAAACTCAGCCTCCTCACCAAATATTTCAGTTGTCACTTTTCCGCCCGTATCGGTATTTTTTGCACATCCTCTTTGGTAGTATTTGATATCACTAAATTCCAATTTAACCATCGGGTAGATGGCAAACTCTAATGCCATCAGTATATAAAACATGCCCATCGCAACCTTGCGAAGTGAGCTTTTTGTATTAAAATCTTCCATAGATGATTCAAAAGACGCATTAACTGCATTTACAATTAATGCAATCATTGGAAAATAAACCAAACCCGTTTGAGCAAATATATCCCACAAAATATTGTAAATATAAAATGCTAAGGAAATTCCATAGGCATCAATCGCACTGTCAACAACCATACATTTCCCTTAAAACAGAAAGCCTAAAACTTCTGTAATTAAGATAAAACCTGCAACGTAAGGATAAATAGCTTTGAGTATATACCGTTGCTTTTTATTTAATCCTCTAACGTTCCCATACCAACGAACCATCGTTTTCCAATAGAATAAAATACCTATAACAATCGCTAACCGAAGCCCAGTAAAATATCTGGCTACACCGTCTATTTTGGAACCAAACTCAACTATCGCTTCTTGTTGCGCGAATATTAAAACGGCAAATTTAATCATGAATGCAAAACAAACAAACGAAACAAAAATGGCCCCAAAAAAATAAAGTACCTTCAATGTAATGTTTGATTTTCTGATCATTGTTTATACCTGCCAGTCAATTTTCGGATTGCTTCACTGTGATCATTTGTCGAGATGGAAGTTTTAAACTGCTCCCGTTGATATTTACGCTCTAATATAGTGACGGCAACCGATGTTTTAGTTAAAGCCCTCAGTTCAGCATCCTGTCTTAATAAAGTCATTTCTTCACCCAACTCATCAATTTTTTTATTAATAATTTTAACTGCATCAACCGCCTGAGCGATATTTGCTTCGCTTTTTCCCGCAATTAATAATCGACGAGCAGCTATTAATCGTTCCACTATGCTTGTTGTTGCTATCTCTTCGGCAAGACGTTCAATTAATGTTTCTTTGTAAATAGATTCAGCTTTTAACGCTTCCATTATTTGTTGGGTGATTGGATAACCTGGGGCTGAAATTGACGCTAATTGCTCTTCGTTGTATAGCACTATTGGCGCATCAACAAACTTCAACATTTCCAATTCTATTTTTCGTTGATCTTCTTCTAATATTGCATATACACCTTTCCCAGGCTTAGTGTGTAATCTATCGCATTTCTGGCATGTTCTCAGTGTGGTTGTTCCTATGATACTAGTGATCCAATCTTCAGCTTTAATAGGTGTTTCCCAGTATTCAACATACCAAGGGGTTGTTTCACTTGCAGGTAATAATGCTTTACTTTGGACATCTCTGTTTGCTAATTGGTTATATCCCGCTCTGATCGTGTCTTTTTCTATTTCTATTGCTGGTTGATTTTTTCCGCCTTTTTTCTCTCCTCCAACCCAGGTAACACCACTATCCCCTTTATTTTTATCTATCTTATCTTCGAGTTGAACCACATCATTATTTTTTGCATTTTGCTTATTGGCTCCGTCCATCCAGTCTTCATAACCAGAAATTTCAATCCAAGTAGAAGTTGCGTCCTTGTCACCCCTGATGATTTTTTCCGTCATAGATTCACAAGACGCAATAGAGGCATTAAATATATCGCTAGCTTCAAGCTTGCCTTGCTGAAGGAATTCATATAATTGCGGATCAGCTCTTGCGATCTCCATCATTGGCCATGAAGAAATCACACCAGTAACACTTTGAACTAAATCATCCGCCAGTTTTTCTAGTTGGTCGGTTACACCATTGAATAAATTCGTCACCGATAAAGACATGTCGAAATCACCGCACATCAAATTGTTATTCCAACTGAGCCTCCCTCCCACAGGTATCATTCTATTTCGTCGCTTCTTTATTTTTGCTTTACCGCCTATTTCAAAGATTAACGTGGGACTTAACTGTTTATCTGCTATTGCCGAAGTGGGCACAAAATACATGGCGAATATTATAGGGATCACGATTTTTTTCATTTGTCTTTCCACCCACACCTAGAATGCTATCGAATACAAAAATAACTTACCTTTTTTTTCACAACATTCATAAGGACGCCAAAGCTGCCAGGCATAATTACCATCTTGTGAACGACGTTTTTGATAACCATCATAGAGGTGGCTCCCGACATCAGTATTGTTTACTGCTCTGGTTGAGGGCTCACCAAAAATATGACAAGTACTTTCTTTCATCGGATAAAGCATTTGCCACTTTCCCTGTGCGCTTGACCACTCTTGAATTTGGCCAGGAGGCCACCAACCATCTTTACTATCCTTTTCGCCTAAAAAATTATAAATATGCATAGCCTGTGGTTCCGTCACAATATCAGCAGCCCTTTGAGCAAACACTGTAGAAGCTTTATAGGTATCGTTTTGCATTAAACTCCCTATACGAGGAAACACATTGCCAAACCTTCCAATAAACAAAAAATTTTCATTACCTCCATCATTGCGTTCTCCAACTTCACGCATGCCTGGAACAAATGTTGCGAGACGTAAAAAATCCGTATAAGGAAATCGCCAGGAAAAATAATCGAGAGTAGAGACAAAATACGGCCAGTACATCGAAGCCCCCGATCCACAACCGTATTCTGTTCTACTAAACCATTCAGTCACAGGGATCAACCCAGGACTACCAATAACATCTACATGACGGGACATTATTTTTGAATTTTGTTTTTTACTCTTATTGCTATTAACTTGTTTACTACGCCCTAGCAGTCCTTGACCTGAACTTTGTTTAGTATTGGTAGGAGTCGAGCCAGATTGTCCTAGAGAAAACATCTCAGAAACAAAAGACATTTCACCCCACGGGACCTCACCCGGTGTTTGATAAATCTGGACAATAGCATCTGGGTTATAGTGCTTCACTTTTAGGCTAGTTTCGACACTACAACTAGGGAGAACAACACTACATTTTAACCAAAAACAAACCCCTGTTGCTTTCCAATCAATACAGGTAAATGAAAGGCTTTCGGTCATAATATCAGCACTAGTTATTTGTGCTGGTACTATTGGGCTATATGAAATAGTACCCAACAACATAATGAAAAAAGTACTACTTTTCATTTCTCAGCTCCTTTAAACTTTTTAAAAAAGTCCAAAGCAACTAATACATCTGTTGTGCCATAAACAACATATTGTTCATTTATTACGATGGCTGGTAATTCTCTAATTCCCAAACTAAAAGACTTACCTACACTTTGATAACCGCTAACAATGTTTTGTATTATTTGTTTACCATCAGCGGTGCTTGCGAACTTACTCATAAATGAGGACGCATCGTCAAGTGTATTGGGAAGCTTTAAAGATAATGAATTTTGAATTTTCTTTGCTTTTAACAGATCGTGATACTTAATCATTACCCCTTTTACTTCATGCCTTTGAGAAAGTTCATCGACATAAAACACATCAACGTTTAGCGTAATATAGGCATAGGTATTGCCGCTACAGACAGCTATGAACACCAATAAACATGGAGGTAAAAATCGCATAACAACACCTAAACACTAACAATGTCGGTATTGTGATATATCTTAAGAATGTTTTTTTGTAAAAACCCTGTCAAAATTTTAGCGCTTTTCAAGAAATTTCAGAAAAATGGGGGGTTCACTAGCGCTGGATACTGATTCTGAACACTCAGGGATTAAAGTTTCGCTAATCTGAATATATTTATATTCAAATATTTCGATTACCTAGTATGTTTATTTAATGATCGGTTTCATCACAAAAAAGACGTTTTCCGATTCTAAAAAACAGCCCTAGAAAGGAGTGCTCTTTGTGCCGTTCAACAAAGTAAAAGAAAACTTTTATACTAAAATCTCTCTAAAGTGCATTCTTCATTTTCTAATTGTGACATTACTTTTAAAATGTGTTTTTTTACTATTTGGAGTGTGTCTTGCGATATATCCCCCTCAATAGTGACTTGAATAAATAGGTCTTCTTCTACAAAGCGAATGACTACACCGTCTACAAGTATTCTGAAGACATTAAATTCATCATCAATCTCTTGAAGGCTTTCATGAGGGACAGGAGGTACGTAAATTGTCCTAATTTTTTCAACTTTGGGGGTTCCTTTAATCTCCTTAGCTAATTCGTCGAATTTCTCTTTATAATCCTCTTTCCTATTAGCTTCCAAGCTTGATAAAGCTCGTCGATAATCCCACAAATGATTCCACTCATGATCTTTTCGCTTTATTTCCCAGCGAATCCAGTTCCTCTGTGTAAGCTTGTCCCATTCCCAATTAAGAATGTTTATTTGCCACTCATCTATATTTTCTCTAGATTCGACAACTTCACCAACACAAAAAACTTCCCCTTTTTTAACTAAAATACTATTTTTATCCGGTGATAATACTGATTCATGCTCATGAATCCACTTTACTTTAAGCGCCAAAAATTGTTGGCTAAAATGTAGAATGGAGTGAAAACAGCCAACTAGTTTTTGTCCGTTTGAAAGTCTTGTTGGACTTGTTCAACACAAAGATAAGGTGTCGGCTTAACGACACCTGTCCTTATTGGTCAGCAATACTTTGCACGAACTATCTAGAAGTTAGTGTCTTAAGGTAACTGAATAAACGAGATTTAACTTGCGGTGTTAACCCTAAACTAATTAAGCCTGTTGAAAAAATCAATATGAACATAATACTTTTAATGATTTTAGCGCCTGTAAACAAAGTAACAAGTATTAATAAAGCTACATAACTTAAGCCAATTAAGCCTAAGAAAAGACACACACCTTTAATATCGTTATTCATTATATTTCCCTATTTGAGTTCAAAAACCACTTCAATTCTAAACCAATAATTTTAAAATGCACTCTTAATCTAGTGTATTGCAACAAATTATTAATATGCATGTCAGGTTAAATCGTCCTCAATTTCAACGATAGTTAACACCTCAGCACTACTTTTCTATGTCGCTAACGCTCCCAAAGTGCCCTAGACTGTCAAAATTCAGTTTGATGAGATTTGGATATTTGATATACATTTTCTTATCCGAACAATGATAAAAATTGCCATTGTCACAAAAGGTCGATTAAAAAAATTAATGATCTCTAAGGTTAACAAGGTTCGCAGAGGGGATATTAGGTTTAGATATTTTTCCATATATTTTTCTAATGAATACCTTCTGTCGTTTAACATAGACGTCTCACAAAAATTTTTATTTTCTAAAAATATACAATCGGATTATTTACAATACTTTAAAGTTATGAAATATTCATATTAATTAAATTCAAATTATGGGGTGGAATTTAATTTTATCCTGACCACCGATTAAATTAAAATTTGGCTAGCTACTTAGTAAGGACATAAACAGTGAAAAATTATACAAGCGATGATTATTCATATTTTAAAGAAATCATTTTTCCTAGTTTGGATTTTATTGAGAATAAGGCATGTAGATTATTAGCTAGGTTCAGCAATTTATATGTATATCTCTTATTTGTAATTCCGGTGGGAACAATATTTGAATTCTTTATGATTATGTACACCTTAATAAAAAATAAATTTAATGCCAATTTTCTTAAAGGTAACCAGGGGGAAATGATTATAATGTATGGGATTCTTGCTGTCTCAATGGCGGTTTGGTCATATGCTCCTTATACCGTATTAATATTTTTTTTGATATCCTATGCTATTTTAAAAATATTTAAAGTACCTAGACCCTAATGTTAAATCAAGCAATATAATAGAAAGCAGTACAATTAATGTAATATCCGAGTGTCATTGGAGCAACTCAAATTATTGTTAAGAGCTTGAAAATATTGATAATCAGGTTAGATTAGAATGCAGTTCGGTAATCGAAACATTAAGGCTTGCTTACCCCAAATAGATTAGTATTTAACTGTTTTCATTACCTTTAATTTACTTAAGTGCTTACATAACGTGCCGTTTGTTGGCTCATATATCTCCTAGCTCGCTATGTAAAGTCATACATAATGTTGAATACAATAAAAATTACTGGTAACTTACCAAAAAGATTATAAAAATTGTAGTGTATGAAAGGTTATATTGAAATTATCGACGGTTTAACCTGAAATGCGCACTAATAAGCTATTAGGGCTAAAGGATAAGCATGGCAAGTTTCGTCTGGGGCAGAAGCCCTCAAGAAGCATTTCAAAACCCATATGAATGGGGAGCAAATAAACAATTTGCTTTGGAATCTAAATCATTACTTGATAAGTTTTTTGAAATTCTCATGAAAAAAAATATGTGTTTCGAAAAATCGAATACCAGCCTCGAAAAAGCTGAGTGGATGTTGTTAACCGATTCTGTGGACGCATTAATTGAAGCTCTATTAAATTTAGACTCCAAAAAACATAGAATTACAGCTCGCCTGTTCCGTGATGTTATAGAAAGTATTGATTTGTTAACTTTTTTTCGTTCTGAGACAACTAAGTCCAAAAATAAGTTAGCTAAATGGTTCAACGGTGAATTTATATCTCACAGCATTTCCCGTGAACATTTATTAAAAACAGATGGTGAAAAGGCTCGAGCGGAACGTACTAAATATTATCAAGCACTATCATCGTTTACTCACAGAACCTATGGAGCGTTATGTGAAAGTTATTCACTTGGATGTGGCGATATGCTTGTACACGATACGATAACTGAATCGAGGTTCATGGTATTACCTTGTACACTATCTTCGTATTATGCAGTCATCGCTGATCTTACTATTCAATTATCCAAATCACTTAGTTTAAGTGGATTTATCACAGAAACTGAACTGGGTGATTGCTGGATGACTGTATTTAAAGAAAAAAGTGTACCTCGAAGGTTTGTGCAAATTTAGCTTTAATCGGGTAGCCAGAGGTCTTTAACCTCCAGCCCCACACCACCCTGCATGCGGCTCCGCACAGGGCGGTTCACTTAGAACGTTTAACTCAAGTTTTCTGATCAGGGTAATGAACCTTAATCCATCCATCCCTCAGTGAATATAAGCCAGCTTTCTTTAGGTATGCATTATTCAACGCTTCTTGGATCCCCGGTGTTTTGGAACTTCTCCATGGACCTTTGCTTGTGATCCCACAGGCAACGGCAGATTGGATCCTGACACCACGCTTTAGTAAGTTTTGAACTTTAGTCCGTGGCTTACGCCATTGACGCCAGTAGCATATTCTTACTCGACGACGGATCCAATGGTCAAGATCGACACATCCTTGATACGCGTTTGCTATGCCAAAGTAGTTGACCCAACCTCGCAGATACTGACTTATCTTAAACAATTGATAATCCATACTGACGCCCCAGTTTCGGTTTGTCAGATACCTCACTTTTTGTTTAAAAATATGCAGTGTCTTAGCGTGCCATTGGATCTTTCCTCGATTAAATGTAAAACCAAGGAACTTACTTTTGGCTACCTTTACCACTTGGCTTTTCTGTTCGTTTACAACCAGTTTAAGCTTGTTGACCAGGTAGTGCGTAATGCTAGCCAGCACCCGCTCTCCTGCGCGCTTAGATTTTACCAATATAATAAATCATCTGCATAACGGGCGAATTTATGCCGTCAGATTTCAAGCTCTTTGTCTAAATTATCTAACATTATATTTGATAATAAAGGCGAAAGTGGTCCCCCTTATCGATAGTTAATTGTTATGGAAAGTAATGACGGTAAGGTATTGTTACTATGTGCTTTTTAACTTTATTACTTTACATAACATTGCAATATTAATTGCTACAAACTATCCAGAGAAGTAAGTAAGTTTCGTGGCTACGTTATGACAACGAGTTCAGTGTGATCATATCTGGATAACCTATTTCTTACGTTTTGTGCTTTAACTCTCTATAAACACTACAAATAATTTTCTAGTTGAAATACCAACATGCGCTAAAAATTGTTCTTTTTCCAATACTGGTTACCAGATCTTTATTATCTTTTTTGAATATTTAAAAAGTTTTATGTAAAGTTAATTAGGAAAAAAACCATATAAAATAGGCTGTTAAACTTATTTCTTTCCATAACAATTAACTATCGATAAGGTGGCGAATGCAAAGCTTTGCATTCCCCGCCTTGAGGCACACCTTCAACGCTTGGCATTAACGTTTTATTCACCATTACACCGGCACGTAAATACTTACCGATAAGCGCTAATAGACGCTTGTCTTGTACTTTATGCTTTAGTTGCGACATCAATAAATCATGGTTTACCCTGTCAAAGAACTTTGACAGGTCAACGTCCACAGCAAATTTCCTTTTGGTTTTGATGATGTCTCGAACCTGAAGTACTGCTTGTTGAGCATTCTTATTCGGACGAAAGCCGAAGCTATTCACTGAAAAGAATGGATCAAACAATGGCGTTAGCACTTGTGCAATAGCCTGTTGAATAATGCGATCAAGTACCGTTGGTATGCCTAATAGGCGTTTACCGCCATCAGGTTTATCAATTTCTACTCGTCTGACCGCTTTAGGTTGATATTCACCTTGTTCCAACTGAACTTTACATGTTTGCCAACCACCTTGCTGGGCCCAGACGCTGAAAGCATCAATAGACATTCCATCGATGCCAGCAGCGCCTTTGTTGGCTTTAACTTGTTACCAGGCACGTTGTAAATTCATAGGTTCAAGAAGTTGTTGAAATAGATCTTGGGTGAAAGCTGGCTGCGGGTTATTACGCTGCTTATAGTAATCGCCTGACGCCGTAGTTGGTATATGCAAGTTTAACAAGGCTCCTCTTTCTTCTAAATGTTCAGACCTTCACCGTGTCCCAACCATTACGATGGGCGTTTGGCTACTATGCCGTCTGCTGACTTCTGCTTAATCACTTGTCCAGTTACCTGAGCAAGCGCTATCGGTTTTCATCTGTTCGTTCTTTTCAGGTGATGATGCTGAAAAGCCAAGGCACTTATATACCAGCGCCTCACTGGTTCATTTCCGATCGCTTTTTAAGCAGATCTCCCCAGATAAGAACATGAACTTTCTTTGCACTGCTGCATCATTTACGGTGGCCATTAGATCACGTGGTTTCGTCGTCTTGTGCCAACTCACCTCTAGCCTACCCCTCATATGATGTTCTTGTTCATCAGCTCGCAAATTTGCTAGCGGCTTCCTCCGGACCAACCCTCACGGATAAGCCCTTGCCATTCACTAGTAGTTATCGTCTAATAACAACATGGTTTTCAACGGTAATCTTCCTACAGAGGACTTTCACCTCATTAGTTCATGCCCATGCTGGGTGTACACAAGGGTTTTTAAGTCGGACTCGTAACAGCTTGCTCGGTTCCACTTCGTTTCACATTTTAGCAAGCTATTACTCGCCGCTTAAAACGGCGATGGTTCTCAAGGTGTTGTAGTGTTTACAAATAGAAGGTCTAAAAGCGATTTTACAATCAATTTGTTTAGAGGGGTGGATGAAGAAATTAAGTCTCTATATTTTGCAGTAGCTTTCTTTACAAAGTCCCAACTACTTTTAGATTTGGCGGATAAAGGAAAGATCATTAAGTTAGTCTTTCGGCTTGGCTATCCCACAAAGCCAGATGATATTGAAAAAATTCTTGAACATAAAAATATTGAAGTTAGGTTCTTTAATGATAACCATTTTCATACAAAAATGTATTTATTTGGCGATCGTTATGGATTAGTAGGGTCTGCTAACCTCACTAGCTCGGCATTAGAAAGGAATCAAGAACTATCGGTGTTGCTAGAATCTGATGATGACAGGTTCGATGATATGTGTACCTTATTTAATGAGTATTGGAATGATGCGGCTGTATTAACTAATGTAATCTCAAAGCAATATAGAAAGAATTATGAAGCGCAGAAAACTTTGATAGATAAAGTTAAAAAAATGAACGCTGATTTGAACTTAGGGATTGAAGACTCTATTTCAAATAACGTAACTAAAAATAGTGCTAGCAAAGCTTCAATCTACCTTAAAGATTTTTCTCATTCTTATCAAGAATCTGAAACTGCGTTTAATGTGATAAAAGAAATATACCTTTCTTTCGGCATCAGAAAAGTTCAAGAAACAGAATTGCCAATAAATATAGAGGTAGACCTGTTTTTAAGCTTTGTAAGAGAAAAATTTGTTGATGAAAGTTATGTTCCAAAAGGCTATGATTCAAACAGTCAATCGAGAATTAGAGACCACATTAATTTTTGGCATGAAGATGCTTCTGAGTACTTGTATAATGAAGTTTTAGATAACAGCTACCCAGTGATACTAGAGTGTTTTTTAAATAAGTCCGTTTTAGGAGCTGCTAATATTGATAAAATTATGGATGGACTTTTTAAACTTAACGCATTTAGAAGTGCTGCTAAGCGCAGAGGGTATAATCAGTACAGGGCTGATTTTATAGAAAATAATGGTGTCGATAGAATAAAATCATCATTGTCGTACTTGTTGTTTGGGAAAGGTTCAAATCTTGAGAGAATGTGTAATATGCTACACAATGAGAAGTATGAGCTGAAGGGCTTTAAGGTGTCGAGTGTTCAAGAGTTATTCGGTTGGGTTCATTCTGTAAATCACCCAATTATAAACGGCAGAACAGCTCTTTCATTACGAAGTTACGGTTTCAAAATAAAGAAATATAGTTAGCACTGTATGTAGTAATTGAATACAGCGAACATAACAAGAGACTATGGCGTCAATAGTTAGTTTTGCTCCTGCTTTTCTATTTTAACCAACTTTTATTTGCTTCTTAGTGAGGCGTTGGTGCTCTAGTCATTCTTTATGTGAGGATATTTAAACTTGGAAGATAAATATAGAATTGATTTGCCAGTTTACAGGAAATCAATTGCCCGTGGTGATCTTTATTACATAACAAAGACCAGTGACAAATATCTACTACAAGCATTAGAGCAATTTGCGAGATACTTTAAAAGGGAATTCAGATATAACACCCTTCAATTTTGTGCCAAAGAGCATTTAACTGAACATGTCCAATATCATGGATTTGTGTTTACTTAATCTGATTTCAATGCCATGAAAGATGGTGATACTGAGACACCAACCAGACTTCTCGGGAGGATGTTTCCGTCAAAGAGAATATAAAGATGGCCTTATTTGGTGTTTAGATTGGTTATGGATACATCCATATGCTAGGGATAGAAAAGTATTAACTAAGCATTGGCTAACATTTAATAGTAAATTTGGAGACTTCTTCATTGAACCTCCATATTCAAAAGCAATGCAACCTTTTATAGAAAAACATATGAAGCACAGTTCAAGAAAATAAACAGGGACAAAAAAAGTTGGTTTTTTCCTGTGTCGCTAATTTCAACCAATTACTTTATTGCCCATTATTTTGGTGTTATCGATACAAATTTTGTATCCGTAACTCCCACAACACATCGCATATAAGTAGTGAAAGTATTATGAAACAACTGCCTTGACTCCTTTTCTCATGCAGGGTGGTGTGGGCTGTACTAGTGTTTATAACGTGTTGAAAGGAATATGTGAGAAGTAAATAAGTCCTCACAACACGTTTGCTATTACCACGAGTCGATCAGGTGAAGCCAACTTAGTAGACTTATGCTCTAGGAAGGCAAACGAACCTCTCGGAATGTCTCACCAAGTTGAAGTGCAGCACTTCGCCGATCGCCCATATCAACAAGCATGTCCAGGATTCGCAGAAACTTCTGGGCTAAAACCAACTTCATAGGCGCGTCGCGATGTGCTAAATGTTGCACCAGTTCGGCAATGCGAGCTGGAATGAACGTTCCATGCCACCCCTTTAGATTGTCAGAGCCTTCACCGATAATTGAGAGAACTTGGTTGGCGAAGGCCTCTGCTGGGTAATGACCTTTTGCTCGTTCACAAAGTGTCAAAAAAGGGTCCATCACGGAAGCTGCCCAACCGCCAGCGCAAATGAATCGATCAAGCAGGGGCATGATGCGGCTGATTTCGGACCAGTTACCATTGACATAGCGAGCAGCCAAGTCAGTGCTTTCGACTGAGACAAACATCAACGTCCGAACTAGCTTCGGCTGCTCGAAGCCAGAAAACTCTCCGAATCGGTAAGTGTTGCGTTTGAATGCAGAGGCTTGTAGAAGTCGCACAAGACAGAGGTCAAGCGTCTTGACTGCGTCGGCAGGAACGACTGGCGCATCGTATACATAGGCTCTGATGTAGGTGTCAGCGAACGGAGAGAGGAGATCCCAGCAACTGTCTCCTTCAAGTTCTAAAATCGGATCAAGGAAACGCGTCTGAAAGTCGTTAAGAGGAAGGAGTCCTGCCACTTGACCGAGTTTAGAACCTAGTGAATTGGTCCACTCAAAAATTTGGGCTGATGAGCTATCTCTACGTCCTGGCTTGACCCATGGCGGTGAATTCTTCTGATTGGTCCAGTTGAGTGCGCCGGTAAGGAAGTCTAGGAGTTCGTTTTTTGCACTACTTTTAAGAATTTCATCTAGCGGAATTCGATTGAGGATTTCTGCTGCCAACTTTGAGTGCCAGAAGACATCTGAGTCACTCCATATCTCTGCCGGATCGAGCGTATCATCCACGTCGTAACCCTCATAGCTTTGATGTCCACGCCGGTTATTCGGTGATTCGATCTTCACCCAGGCAGGTGGAAGTAGCGGAAGGGATCCCCATTCTGTATCACTCTCATAGAAAACGAATGCCGTATCGATAGCTGCTTGCGTTTCATCTGACAGGCGGAGTACTTCGTTATTTTTACGAGCTTGTTCATGCGACCGAGGTGAAACGTGGCAGAGAGAAAATGCCAAGAACATTGCGGACCAAGTCAATTTAGGATCCTTAGGCCAAAGCTTGCAAGTTTCTTCAAGTGCGGCTAACGAAACAACTTCAAGAGGGTGTGCAATTAGTCCGAGTAGATTCTCAACCGCACCGTCCAACTCTGTACCTTCAAGCAGATCTGCTGCTAAGCCTCGCGCCACGTAAATCCCATGATGCCATGGGATGATGGAACCAGACGACCACATCAGGCCAGGCTTTTCTGGTAAATGGATCGCACGTTCTAGGACGTCGCGAGCCCAATCAAGCTCTTTTTGTGGGAGTCCTTCTCGGAAAGTGAGGGTCATAGCCGCTATAGCAGCAACGGCTCCTCGATACGTACCGACCATTTCTTCTTCGTTCTGGTCCATTGAGTGAATGAACAAGTTACCTGTGTCCGCTTCCTTCGCCAGCACAATGGCATTTTCAAGCGTATAGGCGTTGTTCAGTTTATTCTCTTCAAAGGACGTGGTTGCCCATGTACTAAGGCCCATTTGTTTAAGCTGTAAAGAAGCCTTTTCGGCCTTAGCGATATTTTCAGGCTTAGCGGCAGAAGGGCTAACATGGACAATCGCCTTCTGTTCTGAGTCCTCTTTAACGCTGTAGGCCTGATAGTTTTTCGGGTCTGCCAGCTCTGCATACTCAAGGGCCTGAGTTCTAAGGTGCTCCTGTGCGCTCGGAATGTTACGGTGCTCTTCGTATTGATAGGGCAGTTCATTCGGGAAATTGAGGATTGCTTCGCGGGCTCGGTCACGGATTTGTCCTGTTGCAAAGATGAATCTTGGTACCATCCAACTCAGCTGTGTTTTACGAACTGGTCGGGCATTTGCTACCTGAATGGCCTCAATGTGAGGTTTGTCACTGTTATTGGTAAAACCTATTAGGTTTGTACTCGATGATAAATCTTGTCCCATACGGTTGCGGTCTGCTGCCAATAATCGCTGTGACGTGAAGAGCGGCAACGTCGCTTCGGATACCGTCTCTGTGTGGAGCGCTAGCATAGCTGCTATGCCTAGAATGGCTATGCACTCATTCCCTTCGATGATGTTCTTGAACAGTTCGTCTATTGGCTTACCACGTTCAAGCTCTGCGAAGCACCACTCCTCGAGCGCCATATACCCACAGCCAATAACCTGCGGCGCCCACGTTGACCTAAACCAAAGATACTCTCGGTCGGTGCCCCAGAATTTTTGAGTTCCCCAGGGAAATGTTAATTCTAGTGGTATAGGAGTATCGTAACGATCTCGTGAATGACGGTGCAGTTGACGCCAAGCAGTCATTGCGTGATTGCAAAGGTCCTTTAGGAGTCGTAGAGCCTCATTTGGCGATGATTGAAAAAGCGAGTGAAAGGGTTCTCTAAGTGGTGAAGTGGGATAGAAACTTCTATGATCGTCGTGGATCGATAGCCTTTCCCAATCGTGATGGTCGAAACCGCCGGTGATTCCCATAGAAAACCCATACGAAAGCATCATATTTTCTTGACGGGTTCTTTCCGATTCTGGCTTGTCATTGATAACTTTTCGCCTTTTAGCTTGCTCACAATGCTCCTGCTTTTCACGGGAAATTTGCTCGTCTGGAAGTTCTTTTTTCAGGAACTCCAATGAAAGCTCAACGATCAACTGGGGCAGTGATTGAGCTAGTATGGGGGAGAAGCCAATAATGTCATGAAATAATTTTTCGTGGATATGTTTTAATTTGGTATCCCGCTGTAAGTTTGTAACTCGCTGTAAGTAATCTGCTGCCAGTTTGGACTCGGCTCTCGATGACCTCAATAGAAGTTGTGCAAGCGATTTTTGGAAATCCCCTAAGTTAGGCACCTCTGCCCAGTAGGCTGTGTTTTCATCTGGCTCACTGGAAGTATTGCTAGTGTTTATAGCTTCTAACCAGTTCGCACATTGTTGTAAAAGAGCGTGAGATGTTGGGTTGCAAAGATCGGCAAGAGCATTTTGCCATACCTCAAATATAGCAACGACCTCCGGGTAGAGTCTCTGAGGAATGTTTGAAATGTGTTGGAGGATAAAGTTGATGAGGCGACGCCATGTGGGGAAGTCGGAAGGCCAGCCGAGAAAATCGGCGAACCGCTGACGTTGCTCAAATGGGAGTTCACCAGTAAGAATGCTCGTGTTTGGAGAAGTCTTTTCAGCTTGAAACCAGACGAGAACCTTTCTGAAAAGACGGAAGTCGTCAGCAAAGACGGTTTTCTCGAATTGTTCCTCATTGCCTTCGAACTTCTCAGTTCCGAGAGAGCCGAGCAGCCATGCACGCAACCATTGTGATCTAAGCTCAGAATCTTCGGCTAGCCCGAGGTACATCGACCAGTTTTCTCCATGTTGGTATTCCCATTGAGAGACAAGTTCTACTACGCGTGCGATCGATGGCGGCTCACCACAGGCATTGATCTCTTCCATCCATTGGGCTTCACACTGGGTTAGGACGTAAAAGAAGGCCCACTCGAAAAATATATCGTGAGAAAAGCGGATTGAGATTCCTTCGCGAGCATTCTGGAGGATACCATCCGTTCTCAGAGCATCTATATTTGCAACCGAAGTGAGCTGATTGAGGCCTATAGGTTGGCTAAGCTGGCGAGCACGAACACCTGCCAAGTCGAGCAGTGTTCGCTGGCGGTCTATTGCGCTTTGACCTGTCGCGTTATAACCGCCTCTTCGCCACCAATTTTCGATTAAGTCGACTTCTGACTGAGGAGTAAATGTTGGAGCACTGGGATCGGCCACATAAGTTTGGTTTAGAACTTTTGCAAAAAATGGACGTCGGACGACTTCTTTTACTTGTATTGAGCCAAACAGAAGAGATCTCAGGTGTGGTTTAGCTATTGCGAGCGTCTCGGCCTCTTCGTCGCTCAACTGATTAACGCTGAGCGTCTCGACTTTTATGTCATAAAGGATGTCACCCAACCAGTTGCGAAGTACTTCAATGCCAGTATCGCGAAGAGACACTGCTACGCTCCAGTTATCAAGCAGTGTCGACTGTTTGATGGTGTTGATCAGGTCGAGGATTACTGGTTGGTGTTCTTTTTCTATACGATCAATAGCATCAATAAAAAGTATTGGCGTACCGGTGCCTCCGATTTCCACGAGAAGTTGCTCAAGAGGTGCCCCCGAGAGACCCTGCGAACTTGCGTAGCTAACCCAACTGGTGCCTTCTAGTTGTTCGGCTTTTATAAAAAGAGTTGGTCCATTTTCTAGCGCGCGTTGTACAGCTCGCCTAATTACGACTGACTTGCCACTTCCTGGCAGGCCTCTGACCTGGACGACACGGGCAGTGCTGAGTTTGGTGTCAAGCTGCTCAAGAAGCGAGATTCGCTCTAGTTTTGTTCCTCCTATATCGTCTGGAATGAGGTTCGCATAGCTCTTAGCTAGCTCCGTCAACTTATCGAGGTCTAGGCGTAAAGATGTTGAGCCGCGAAGTCGCGCAATAGGAGATAGTATGCATACAAGTCGTGTACGATCAAACTGCCCCGCTTTGCCAGCTGATGCGCGGGCTAATTGAACAAACTTTGACCAAACAATAGGAGCATTAGTTGCATCATTGGGAACGAGGCAATCTCTAATGTGATTGATAGCATTAGATGGGTCAGTGGCCCCTTCGCGAAGTAAATCGAATTGAATTAGCACAAAGTGCGCAAGGAACCGGTGCACTTCTTCACTCGTGCATGGCGCCCCCTTTGCCTCTTCTATTAGGGCAGCGACTGCGTTCTTTACCGCTTTAATATCGGCGCTGGCAATGCCCCCATTAGCAAAGCGCACGTCAAAATCGCTAGCCGTTAGACTTTCTCTGGCCCAATCGCATAGGGTTTTTAGTGCTCGTTCTTTCTTAGGTGCTATTGTGCCGACCGCAGCCCCGTAGCGGTCGGCGTTAAGGCGAAAGTCAGACTTTTTGAGGGTAGCCCAACTATCGCGTATAATATCACGGAAATCTTTATTTGCTTTTGCATTGCTAATTGTGAGCGAACGCTTCACTTGGAGACTAAGTCGAGCGGGCTCCTTTGCGGCGTCTTCAAAATCGACGATCACATCGTCGAGCGGTTCGCCAAAGTCGCGTTGCTGAACAGACACACCTACAACGGTTCGATCATCAATGCCAGGGGCATATGCTTCTGCTAGTAGTGCGCTGAGATAAAGCGCAGCTACGTCGCCCTCAAAAGTGAAACCTTCGCCGCCGGCGAGTTCAGGTGATTGTGACATTGCTTGCCTGTATAGTTTGTTGAATAGTTGTTAGTGGAAAAGAGACTACCCCTTGTAGACAATCACAAGCGTACTTGAAAATTAGACGCGAACTGATTACACCCACCTTAACGAGTTAAACGAATGTAACACTAGTTATCTATCACATCAATATTTAATGAGTACAGTGACTCTTCATCTTAAAACGTGAAAAACCAGAGATAACAAAGTGTTATCGTAAGTAATTTACTTTACCGTGTGAGATGGCTGCTTCTTCAAGGTATCTATTCTAAACAGCAAGTTAATTACATCCTACTTATTTTTACGCAGGCTAGGTAATCCCCACATTTTTAACGGAGTTCAGTCGTAGATATGATTAATTACAAAACCTAATCCGAAAACCAACATTGGCACAAAAATTTCTATCTCACTAAGTGCCCCATCGCGAGATGAATTTAACGGAAACTAAGACGACCTAAAGTCATCGACCAAATATATTCATAACCAGCTTCCTTTAGACTTAACTTTTAGTTCAGCATTTAAAGTCGGCGATTAATCATGACAGCTTGGAATAAAGGTAAGCGCGTTGGTCAAAAGAAAGCATTTAAACTAGAAGATATTTGGCGTATTCGCATTCGACTGGAAATTGAACATAATCTGGAACAACTGGTGTTATTCAATTTAGCTATAGATAGTAAGCTGCGATCTTGTGATTTAATTACTTTAAAGGTCAGAGATATAGCTTCTAGTGGTCTAATCCAATCTAGAGCCATGATTGAACAGCAAAAAACTCACCGTGAAGTTCAATTCGAAATTACGCCAAAAACACAACAATGTTTAACACAATGGGTTCACGAAAAGCAATTAGCACCTTCAGACTTTATATTCCCGTAGCAAACGAAAGCTTAAAAACCACATTAGTTATCATTACTATGCAAAAATTGTTAAGCAATGGGTCAGTGAGCTAGGCTTGGATATTACTCAATATGGAACTCATTCTTTGCGCCGGACCAAGGCATCACTGATTTATGCTAAAACTAAAAATCTCCGTGCTATTCAATTACTGCTATGTCACTCGAAAATACAAAGTACCATTAAATATTTAGGGGTTGAAATTGAAGATGCACTTTCTATATCAGAAGAAACAGAAACTTAATATTTTTGGTGAAAATTTCTGGGGCGTTATCGCCCCTTAGCGCCTTAGACCGTCAATATTGGATTTTATGCGTTGTAAGTTTTTAAGATACATTTTCTTATCTGAGCTAAGTTTAAAAATTCCAATTTCACGAAAGATTCTATTAAAAAAAGTAGTGAACTTTAAGGCTAACAAAGTTCACAAAGAAAAAGGCGAGGCATTATTTTGTAATGTCCGCTCCAATAGCTAAAGCTGTAATTGGTTATGTCAGTCCGGCAAAATTTAAGAAAAAGATGCGCACATCTAATGTGTCTGCTTTGTATGAATTTTTATTTTATAAATTCGATATCTCAAATGATATCCTAACTACTTTTCAGTCGCGCTAAATTGGCGTAACCAATTGAAAAATTTATTTTCTTCTTAAAGCGATTAAGAGACATAGTACGGACAAGGGTAAAGAAATTGATAGAACTGGGTATTCATATGGCGGTTTTTTTTGGAAAAACATTTCGAGGTTCGAGGATAATTAGTTTCCAATATATTGCCATTAATTGAATTATTCATATTTTGTGCTAAATTTACTCGCAGGCGAATAGGTTCCTAAGCTTTACTTCAAGGATTGCCTGCAAATTTCATAAATAATTTTTATAAGGAAATAATTATGATCCTAAAGAAAATCCTTTTGCTTACTTGCTTAATATTTATGTCCCACAACTCAAATGCAGATGTTTTTGCTGGCTACGACTCTTTTTGCGGTTTACCAGTGGTAGTAGGTTCAGATCTTCAAACTGCGACTGCGAGAACCGATAAATATGGTAATAAGTTCATTCATATAGATCCTAAAGCGATGAGCAACTGGACGACGTCTAGGATGTTTACTTTAGCACATGAGTGTGCACACCATCTTATAGGCCACACAACTCCATTAGGGCAGAAAGAGCGTTACTATGGAGGTACTTCAAAGCAAGAATTGGAGGCTGATTGTTGGGCTGCACGAAAATTAGAATCAATTGGTGTGTACAGGGATATTGACCGAGCGATATTAGATAATGCTAAGCAAGGGCATTTTTCCAGTGGTGGTTACCCTACAGGTATGGAGAGGGCACAAAACATAATAAATTGTGTCGAAGGAGGTGGAGATGATCACGGCCAAGTCTGTGAAAATGAAATTCAGCAATGTTATCACGAAGCTCATAGTCGAGGAGACAAAGTGGATTGCTCTCACCCTATTCAGGCTCACTCAAGAGGAGACATAGTACCTTGTCAGCACCAATGCCAAAGCCAGTGGGGTTGGGTTCCATGCCATAACCAAGGAGATGTTATTCCGTGTCAACATGTGGTTCCTCAGCACCGTTATGATTTAGTGGGATGTGAGCATGTGGCTCATCCTAGGGGACATTTGAAACAAGTGTGTAATTAAAGATTAATCCAACAGTAAACTGAAAACTTGTCTAAACTTTATAGTGTTTCTTGGTTAGCAAATTTGAGGTTAGAGGTAGAGTTATATGTATAAGTCCTACATGATCTAACGAATTGAAATTTGAAGCGTGATTTCATCTCACTCACTAATGACTGGAATGTGGCATGAGTTAGCCTAAGGGTAATACTTTATTCGGTTTAATTTTTAATTCTAACTTCACCCAATGCAACGACTTCTTGTTAACGTTCTGAGATGGACTCCCACTGCCAGCAATGAGCTTAAACCTCCCTCACAAGCGAGCAGCGAGTTTCGGTTAACATTACCCTAAATATGATCATGGTTTCACAAAAGCTCAATGACCGCTTTAGGCTCAGGAGTCGTTAGTAACTTAAAAGCTAATGCCTCCTCTGTGGTAAAAGCGACGCAAGTTGTAATTCACTTTCTATTCCCAAACGAGATAGGAAATTAATTTGGTGTTAATGTATGGCAAAGTACTAGCCATAATTTAGCTAATCCATAAAACAACATTGGCACAATAAATTCTGTCTCGCTTTATGCTATAAAGCGCCTTACAATGAATAAAATCCCATCCGTTTTTTCGAACTCGGAGACTCTGTATGTCGCCTATGCGAACCTTCCTGACCGTCCGGCTATACCCAGCCCCTTGTAAAGCCGTCAGATAGAGTTTTAACCAATACAGATAAATATATTGTTCGATTATTTCACCTTTTTCCACTTCATTTTACTTAATTGAAGTGAGGCGTGCACCACCTGAACCGCGTGTAACTTCCCAACTTAATATCGACCAATCCAGTTAATCTAAACCATTTTCCCATCAACCATTGGTTAACTCATTATAATGTGTATTTGAAAAACTAAATTTGTGCAATATATAAACAAATTTTATTGAAGGTCTGTTTAAATTTATATTTAATGGATTGATGCAGAAATTC
>JABSOI010000085.1 GCA_013216015.1 Alteromonadaceae bacterium
ATTAAGGAGAACAATATGTTAGAACAAACCATCTTACAATTACGACAACTAAAACTTAGTGGTATGGCGAATGCGCTCACCAGCCAAATTGAACAGCCAGGCACTTATGAAGGCTTAGCCTTTGAAGACCGTCTGCAATTACTGGCGGATAGTGAAAGCCAAGACCGAGAGCACCGAAAACAACAACGTTTACTAAAAGCGGCTAAGTTTAAATTAGCCGCTAACGGCCAAAACATAGACTATCTCCATCCAAGAGGATTGAAACAATCTATGATGGCCTCTTTGTTACATTGCGATTGGTTAAATAAATCACAGAACTTATTGATCACTGGTCCTTGCGGGACGGGCAAAACGTACATCGCCTGTGCGCTTGGACATACAGGTTGTTTAAAAGGATACAGTGTTAAATATTATCGGATCTCAAGATTAATGTTGGCACTTACCCAGGCCAAAGCTGATGGGAGCTACAGCAGAGCCCTACAAGCGTTAGCTAAAGTAGATTTATTGATTTTAGATGACTGGGGAATGGAAACGCTAACCACTCAGCAACGTAGCGATTTACTAGACATAATTGATGCAAGGCATGAACAAGGTTCAATAATCATAATGAGTCAACTTCCTGTTGTTAAATGGCATGCACTGATCGGAGAAGCTACGTACGCAGATGCTATTATGGATAGATTAATTCACCGTGCCCAAAGGTTTGAGTTGAAGGGAGAATCAATGCGTAAATTAGCAATTAACTTGACTGAGCCTCAGTGATCAATTACAACTGTTACTGAGCCGCAAAATGGCACCGAGGAGTGATCAGCATGGATGAGAACAGGTGATCAGCTTCGGTGAGAATGAGTGATCAACTTCATGAGAATACGCAGTAAAAAAATGTAGCGTTAATCCTATGAAAATTAGTTATTTACATATCGATATAGTGTGCCGTTGTCTTTAATGTTTGAAATAAGTTGTTCCGACAACCTAGTTGCCTGTTCAATGTCTTGCGGGTTTAAACGTTTACTCAACCTTTGTTGAGACCAATAAACTCTGTTGTAAAGCTCATTGTCATCAGTTAACTCAAGTATGGTATTGTTATAAGCAGAGGCTTTTATTAAACCATTGTCACCATAATTTTGAGAATAATGCATGCTCGCTAACCTAGATATAGCTCTGATACTGACCTTGTGAGCCGCATCTTCCAAATAATTTAATTTTTGCTGAATTAATTCATTCCTTTTATTAATGTAAGCATCTCTGCCTAATAACTCATAACCTTGAGATTTCATGAAAGTAATAAAACAGTGCACTAATTAATAGAATAATAATAAGCAGAATAAATTTGTTTGGGATATAACGTCCCGATATACCGATACTTTTATTGACAGATGTATGCGATTTCAATCATATTCACTTTATAATTATGTTTTAAAAACCAGAAGAAATTATATAAATATTCAGTTGTAGTTGTAGGAGAAGTTAGCTGCAGGCGTAACCCATCAAAAAACAGTTTTATAAGGTACTTAAAGGTTTATAGTCTCCAAATGTGATGGATTACGCTTGATGGATAATCCTTCATCATGACTAATGGCTATAATCGCGTAGGTGGCGCTAGCTTAAGGCGTAACCCAATTAATCTAAATAATACTACCTTCGCAACAATTAAATTCATAACGCCAATAAAGCATTTATCGCTTTATCTGGATTTCCGTGCTTAACATTAATGAAATGAGTTATTTTTCCTGAGATAGTTTTATCAGTATATTTGTCAACAACCTTTAGAAAGGTAGGTTGTCCCTTTTCGCTGCCATTTTTTACTTCAGTGCGAAATTGATCCCAAATAATATAAGCAGCCTGTCCATTTTTATTTTCCTTTTTAAAGGCATGTTCTATGCCCTTATGGATCAAAAAACCACATGAATATAAAAGACGAAAGTTTCCAACATTTGCTGCGTCAACCAGTGCTATGTCTTGTAAGCCATTCGCGCAACCCGTTTTAATTTTGTTAAATTTTGAATTAATGTAATCTGTTGAATTGGGATAAAGAAACTTCAGGGCATTTGATGCCAAGAAATCAGCATGACCTTCGTGTAACCATGATTCATTAGCATTTTCAGAAAGGTGACCATTTATCTGGTATAAATGGGCAGCTTCGTGAGCAAAAAACCACAAGGTGTCATAAATAAACTTTTTATTTTCCACACTAGTGTCCAGATTGTTTTTATTCCAATGCACATATATTTGATTAGGTGAAACTCCACCTTGGCGCGAACTTCCATTCACCTTTGCGTAAGAAGCAAATAAAGTCGGCTTATCGTCATAAGGAAGTTTTCCTAATTTACTTTTGAAAAAATCCATCATTTTGGGTATATCTGAATTTAGTGATGTTAGAATTTTTTCAGGGAGTCCTGCATCAATTAAAGTGTGTGAACTGTCAGTTTCAACGGGGATTTGCTTACCAACATAAACACTTTTTCCATCATTCTTATCGTACCAGGATGCCATTGAATTAAAAAGTTTTCCGTCAAGAATAATATGATTGTCATTTGGAATAGTTAAAGTGATTTTCCAGCTATTCAGATCATCCGGACAAGAGTCTATACACGCAAAAAAACGACGGGTATGGAAAAGTATTCCACCATCTGAATAAGGAGAAAATGGAGCATAATCTTTTGGTAAATGTTTATAGTTCGGTGTTAACAAAAGTGATATTTCATTGAATTTCGCTCTGTCTTTTCTGGCAATATACTCTTGGTTTTTGTGATAAAAAACCTCAAATTCACTGGAGAGTGGATGCCAACGTTCAATTCTGGATTTGTCAGGATTACTGAGAAAAGTTATTTTAGTTACTGGCTTTTCGACTGTATATTTAACTGTCCATTTACCATCAGATAATTTGTCGATGCTTGTATCAACTGCATCTGCATCAATGGGATCCGCTTGACTCATTAGAGAAATGAATAAAAAACTTAGAATAACTATTTTCAAAAAGAATATCCTTTGGTTATTAAGAAAAATAAGTGTAATACCAATTGGTAAAAAACTTATATTATCTATAGATAAAAGTCAACTTGAAAATTTTCTGCTGGCAGTGATGGGGGATTTATACCGATTGGCTATGTCCCCTGTTAACTGTGGTCATAAAAATTGTATACATGGGTTGCCAACGGCGTAACCCATCATATTTGGTGACAGTTCAGGTTTTAACTGTTTGATAATTAATTATTTTGATGGGTTACGCCTGCGGCTAACCCATCCTACGCAGAGCAAAATCACTTTAATGATTTGAATAAATTCGCAAAAAAAAGCACTGAACGCTTTCACGAACAGTGCTTAAGTATCACAGATACCGATTATTCAAAGCTGTTTAACTTTTCAAATCATCAAAAAAATTCTTCACGCCTTCAAAAAAACCTGTTTCTTTCGGACGGTGTTTTGCTCGGCTTTTGCCCATTTTTTCTTCAAATTGACGTAACAAGTCAGCTTGGTCACCAGATAAATTTACCGGCGTTTCAAGTACCACTTTACACATTAAATCACCTGTTGAGTGACTGCGTACCGACTTAACGCCTTTACCGCGTAAACGGAACATTTTGCCGGTTTGAGTTTCTTTAGGTACTTTAAGTTTAACTTTTCCGCCTAAAGTAGGTACTTCAATGTCACCACCTAATGCTGCAGTAGTAAAACTGATCGGTACTTCACAATACAAATGGTTTTCGTCCCGCACAAAAATCTTATGATCTTTAACATTGGCTTGCACATATAAATCGCCTGCTGGCGCGCCATGTTCACCAGCCTCACCTTCACCTGACAAACGAATTCTGTCACCCGTATCAACACCTGGTGGTATTTTAACTGATAATGTTTTGTTCTTTTCAACACGACCCTGACCACGACAAGAAGGACAAGGTGATGTGATCACTTTACCTTTACCGCTACAAGTTGGACACGTTTGTTGAACTGCAAATAAACCCTGACGCATTTGAACTTGTCCATGACCATGACAAGTTGAACATGTTCTCGCACTGGTACCTTGCTTAGCACCCGAACCATCACAAGGATCACAGCTAACATAGGTAGGTACTTTAATTTCCAGGGTTTTACCTTTAACCGCTTCTTCAAGTGTTAGTTCTACGTTGTAACGAAGATCTGAACCCCTTTGTGCACGTGATTGACGACCTCGGCCACCACCACCAAATATATCACCAAAAATGTCACCGAAATCTCCGCCAAATCCGCCACCGCCGCCGCCACCATGACCACCTTGTTCAAATGCAGCATGACCGTATTGATCATAAGCAGCACGCTTTTGGTCGTCATTTAGAATTTCGTAAGCTTCTTTAACTTCTTTAAACTGTTCTTCTTTGCTTTTATCACCTTTAGTTCGATCAGGGTGATACTTCATAGCTAAACGTTTATAGGCTTTTTTAACATCGCGCTCAGAAGCATCTTTTGATACTCCAAGCACTTCATAATAATCACGTTTTGACATAGTTGGCTTCTTGGTCACTTCTTACTAAATTTAATTTTATTCGACGTTTTTAAAACGTAATAAGCGCCGATATAAACCAGCGCTTAATGTTTTTGAATAGTGTTATTTCAACAAACGTTATTAATTATTTGTCTTCTTTAACTTCTTCAAACTCAGCATCAACAACATCGTCAGCAGGAGCAGCTGAGTCAGATTCAGGAGCAGCACCTGCAGTAGCAGCACCTTCTGCTTCAGCTTTTGCTTGAGCAATTTCCATTAACTTAGCAGAAGCTTCAATTACAGCTTGCGATTTAGCATCAATAGCTTCTTTATCGTCACCCTTAACCGCTTCTTCCAGTTCAGTTATCGCTGTTTCAATTTTTTCTTTGTCTTCACTTGGTAAATCTTCGCCAGCTTCTTCAATTTGCTTACGAGTAGCATGTACCATACCATCAGCCTGGTTACGTGCTTGAACAAGTTCTTCAAATTTCGCATCTTCATCAGCATTCGCTTCTGCGTCGCGTACCATTTGTTCTACTTCATCGTCAGATAAACCTGAAGAAGCTTTAATGGTGATTTTTTGCTCTTTACCGGTATTTTTATCTTTAGCCGTTACGTGCAAGATACCATCAGCATCAATATCGAAAGTTACTTCAATTTGTGGCGTACCACGTGGTGCCGGATCAATACCTTCTAGGTTAAATTGACCTAAAGATTTATTCGATGAAGCTTGCTTGCGTTCACCTTGAACCACATGAACAGTAACCGCAGCCTGGTTATCATCAGCTGTTGAGAATGTTTGCGATTGCTTAGTAGGAATAGTGGTGTTTCTATCGATAACTTTCGTCATCACGCCACCCATTGTTTCAATACCAAGCGATAAAGGTGTTACATCCAATAATAATACGTCTGTTACATCACCAGAAAGCACACCCGCTTGAATCGCTGCACCTGAAGCTACTGCTTCATCCGGGTTAACATCTTTACGAGGCTCTTTACCGAAGAAATCAGTAACAGCTTTTTGTACCATTGGCATACGTGATTGACCACCAACCATGATAACATCATCAATATCACCCGTTGATAAATCAGCATCTTTCAATGCTTTTTTAAGCGGTTCTAAAGTAGCTCTAACCATGTCTTCTACTAAAGATTCTAATTTTGCACGTGTCACTTTAATGTTCATGTGCTTAGGACCGCTGGCGTCAGCCGTAATGTATGGCAAGTTAACATCTGTTTGTTGTGCAGAAGAAAGCTCACATTTTGCTTTTTCAGCAGCTTCTTTTAAACGTTGCATTGCTAATGGATCAGACGTTAAATCCATACCTTGGTCTTTTTTGAATTCAGCTACCAAATAATTAATTAAACGGTTATCGAAATCTTCACCACCTAAATGAGTATCACCGTTAGTCGCCAGTACTTCAAAAGTGTGTTCACCGTCCATTTCATCAATTTCAATAATTGAAATATCAAATGTGCCGCCACCTAAGTCATATACAGCGATAACTTTATCACCTTCTTGCTTATCCATGCCGTAAGCAAGGGCTGCAGCCGTTGGTTCGTTGATAATACGTTTAACATCTAAACCAGCAATACGACCAGCATCTTTAGTTGCTTGACGTTGTGAATCATTGAAATAAGCAGGAACTGTGATAACAGCTTCAGTTACTGTTTCACCTAAAAAGTCTTCTGCTGTTTTTTTCATTTTTTTCAAGACTTCAGCAGAAACCTGTGGTGGCGCCATTAATTCGCCTTTAGCTTCTACCCATGCATCACCATTATCAGCTTTCTTAATACCAAATGGCATAATGCTGATATCACGTTGCACTTCTTTATCTTCAAAACGTCGACCAATTAGACGTTTAATTGCATATAAAGTATTTGTTGGGTTAGTAACCGATTGACGTTTAGCAGGTTGCCCTACTAATGTTTCACCTTCCGCTGTATATGCAATAATTGAAGGAGTTGTACGATCACCTTCTGCATTTTCAATAACACGAACGCTATCACCATCTAAAACCGCAACACAAGAATTTGTTGTCCCTAGGTCAATACCAATCATTTTGCCCATCTTGAGGATCTCCGAATAATATAAAAATTGATTAAATTTGCTCTTGAATACTAAATGGGGACATGAAAAAGCTTTTCAATAGAAAACGTAAAAAAATGTTACTTTTTTAAACGAAGCACGGTTTTTGATTTGCTTTAGGTTTTGTTTCAGGTTTGTTTCAGGTTTGTTTCAGGTTTTGTTTTGTATAGCTTTTTATTGGTATAAAAAATAAAGCCCGTAAAAACGGGCTTTAACTAAATCTAAATTCAATTATTACAACATTATTTCATATTCACTAACATGTTTGATGGCTCTTCCAGAAAAGATTTCCATAGGTTACAGAACCTCGCAATGCTGCCACCGTCTATAACACGGTGATCGCCAGACCAGCTTACTTGCATAATACTACGTGCTTCCACTTCACCAGCATCATTAAAACGCGGTAATGTCTGCAATTTACCTAAAGCAACAATAGCTGTTTCAGGCTTATTAATAATAGGCGTGGCTATTGTGCCTCCAATTGCGCCGATATTAGAAATGGTGATAGTACCACCTTTTAAATCAGCAGGAGAAACACGGCCGCTACGAGCATCATTGGTTAAGCGGGTAATATCGTTCGCTAGCTCTAGAATTGATTTATTTTGCACCTGTTTAACATTAGGTACCAACAAGCCAACTTTTGAGTCAACAGCCATACCAATATTATGATCGTTAAAATATGTCAACTCAGTGCAATCATCGTTAACTTGAGAATTAATCACCGGAAATTGTTTCAAAGCTAACGACATCGCTTTCATGAAAAACGGCATCATGGTTAATTTAATATCTTGCTTAGCATAAACTTCTTTAAGCTCTTTACGCAATTTGATCAAATTAGTCATGTCTATTTCTTCACAATAAGTGAAATGAGGAATAGTTGATACTGAGTTAACCATAGCTTTTGCCATAGCTGCTTTTATGCCACGAATAGGCTCAACACGTACACCACCACTTAAGCTTGAAACAGATTGCTCTGAAACTGAAGCTACTGACGTGCTTGCAACACAGGTAAAAGCAACCACATCTTCTTTATACACACGGCCTTTTTTACCTGTACCTGGTACTTCGTGAATATTTACATTTAACTCACGGGCAACACGACGAACGGCAGGACTGGCTACTGCTTTACCTTTAGTTGAAGCTGGTTTAGTTGCAGGGTCTTGTGTTAAAGCTGTTGTGGTTTTGTTTATATCGGTAGCGGCAGCAGTTGTATTATTAGGTTTTTCAGCTGCTTGTTTTTTGGCTGCTTGAGTATTGGATGCTTGTGTTGTTTCAGTATCAACAACATTACTAACCTCAATAGTACCAGCAACTTCAATTGAAAATAATGGCGCATGAACTTTCGCAATATCACCTTTTGCATAATAAAGTTTAACCACTTTACCATCATGCATTGCCGGAATTTGAACTAAGGCTTTATCTGTCATTACATCTGCAATAGGTTGATCTTCCTCAATGATGTCACCTTCGCTAACCAGCCATTCAACTAATTCACATTCAACAATACCTTCACCTATGTCAGGTAAGATAAAATCTTCAATTTTATTAGTAAATTGTTGAGTGTTCACTTCTTTTGATTGAGTTGATGATGAAACCTGACTCTCATCAGCTTTATCAAACCCATCGTCAGAAGTATCTGAATCATCAGTGATCATTGAAAAAAGCGGCTCATGCACTTTAGCAATATCACCTTTTTGGTAATATAACTTATTAATTACCCCTGAATACATAGCAGGAATTTGTACTAATGCTTTATCTGTCATTACGTCAGCAATTGGCTGATCTTCAATAACAGAATCACCTTCCTTTACCAGCCATTCAACCAGTTCACATTCAACGATACCTTCACCAATATCAGGTAATATAAAATCAATGCTCATTTTTCTTATTTCCCAGTTCTTATTTCTCAGCTCTCATTTATCAGCAAAGTCTTAGTAATTTATGCTATGTTTAATGGCTTCGTACACTTTCAAGTGATCTGCAACATATTCTTTTTCTAATGCTAAAGGATAAGGTGTATCCAAACCACAAACCCGGCCAATTGGTGATTCTAAATGTAAGAAACATTCTTGCTGAATTGTAGCCGCAATTTCGCTGGCAAATCCGGCGGTAAGTGGTGCTTCCTGACTAACAATTAAACGCCCTGTTTTCATTACCGATTGAGTAACCGTTTCAATATCCCATGGTAATATAGTTCGTAAATCAATGACTTCACACGAAATACCATCAGTAGCTGCCATTTCAGCGGCTTTTTCAATAATTTCCATTTGTGCGCCCCAGGCTAACAACGTAATGTCATTACCTGCCTGAAGAATTTCAGCCTTACCAAGTGGAAGTTGATAATCTTCTTCCGGCACTTCCCCCACTGATGCACGGTATAAACGTTTAGGTTCAAAAAATATTACCGGATTATCATCACGAATTGACGCCAATAACAAGCCTTTAGCCTGGTAAGGATTACGTGGAATAACTACTTTTAATCCGGGAGTATGAGCAAAATAAGCTTCTGGTGATTGACTATGATATAAACCACCGGCAATACCTCCGCCGTATGGTGCACGGATCGTTAATTTGCCAACGTTAAATTCATTTCCACTTCGATAACGAAATTTAGCCGCTTCATTAACGATTTGATCAAAGGCAGGAAAAATATAATCCGCAAATTGAATTTCAGCAACAGCCACACTTCCCTGCGAAGCTAAACCATTAGCAAAACCAATTATACCCTGCTCTACAAGAGGGGTATTAAAACAACGTACTTTACCAAACTTTTCCTGTAAACCACTGGTCGCACGAAAAACACCACCGAAATAACCAACATCTTCACCAAAACAAACGGTGCGTTCATTTTCGGTCATCGCAATATCAAGCGCATTATTAATGGCATGTAATAAGTTCATTTGTGCCATGATTAAAATTTCCCTGCAGTAAATGGATAGGCATCCGGATATTTATTGATATGTTCTTTTAATTCATCCATTTGTGCTTGCAAATGAACGGGTGTCACATCATAAACATCTGTTATCAATGTATCTAAATGCGGTTTTTCAATTTTTTCTGATACCTTAACCGCTGCTAACACTTCTTCACGGTATCGTGTATAAAGTGCAGAGTCTTGTGCCTCATCCCACCACTTTTGCGCTAGCATCCAGTTTTTCATACGAAGAATAGGATCATTAGCCTGCCACCGTTCTTCTTCTTCTCTGGTACGGTATCCTGACGGATCATCTGAGGTAGAATGGGCACCTAAACGGTAAGACATTGCTTCAATTAAAACCGGTGCATTTTCTTTTAACGCATAAGCTCTTGCGATTTGGGTCGCTTTAATTACTGCAAGGATGTCATTCCCATCAATACGTAGTGATTTTATTCCATAACCAACACCGCGGGAAGCAATACCATTACCTTTGAATTGTTCATCTGATGGTGTAGATATTGCGTAACCATTATTACGACAGAAAAAAATAACAGGTGCCTCCTGCACAGCAGCCATATTTAATCCAGCATGAAAATCACCTTCAGATGCAGCACCTTCACCAAAATAACAAATAGTAACAGCGTCTAAACCTTGCAATTTTTGACCATAAGCATAACCCGTTGCCTGTGGTATTTGTGTACCTAAAGGAGATGAAACCGTCATGTAATTCAGCTCTTTAGAACCATAATGAATAGGCATTTGACGACCTTTACCTAAATCTTTTGCATTACTGAACATTTGATTCATAAAATCTTCAAGGCTAAAGCCACGAAACATTAACGCACCTTGTTCACGATATTGCGTCATGATCATATCCTGATCTTTAAGACCTGCGGCTCCACCTACGCTAGCAGCTTCTTCACCCAAAGCAGCCATATAAAAACTTAATCGACCTTGACGTTGTGACGCCACCATACGTTCATCCATAACACGATGAAATACTAAGGTTTTATAAACTTTAGTTGCTAATTTCTGATCTATTTCGGGTAATTCTGCACCTTCATATAAGGTACCATCTTGTTTTAATATTTTGAGGATTGGAATTTCTACTGAATGACCATCAATAAAAACAGGAGTGTGAACTACAGCTCCATCATTATAACTATCAGTGTTCATAGCATTCTCTTTGTTAATAACCAAAAATTAAGCTTCATTGCCAGTGAATGTATCTAACAATTTTCAATGTTCAATGAGCAACATTAAGTACAGTCTTTTGAAAGAAAGCGTTAGACCAGACACAGTTTTTGGCTTGTTATTTATAATTTGCATATTGTCATTAGCGTTTCACTAATATCTCATTATCTTTCAACTCCAACGACTTGCTGAATTCGGCATTTTTAAGAAGTAGCTAGTGTCCGTCCAGAAACGGGGTCGTAGCGAGGGCGATCCAATGGTGCAAGATGAACATTACTAGATATGGGCGTTTAGTCATTCTAAATAACCCTATCTAGTGGTGTTCAAATTGTGCCAGTGGGACGTCCGCAGTAGACATCCGTTTCTGGATGGGCACTAGCTAGTGTTCGTCCTGAAATGGTGTCGTAGCAAGTGCGATCCGGTGACATGAAATGGGCTCTACAAGATATAGGCGTTTAGTCATTCTAAATAACTATATCTTGTGGTGCACAGTTCTTGTCAGTGAAACATCCGTTTAGGGATGGACACTAACTAGTCTTTAACTAACTTTTTATTGATTTTATTCTAATTATTTCGAGAAAGATAATATTCAGCACTTTACCTTTACGTAAACTGATATTCAAGTTGAGGATGGCAAAATGCTCATCGATTGATCCATAAAGTGAGCATATATGTTTACACTTTGGCAAAAAATACCGGGTAAAGTAACTTACACGATTAAAAATCACTCAATTGATGTTGGAATTACCGTTAACATTGCACGTTGTCCTATTCCTACATCAGCATTGGGAAAAATGATTGCTTCACCCGCTTTAGTAACTCGATGCTCTATTCCATCATCAGTCGCCAGTAAATAATTCAAAGGAAAATCGGTAAAGTTTTCGACATCATCTGCAAAATGTAATTGAAAGTTTTTTCCTGTTCTATTTATTGTTTGAAATATTTCAAATATGCTGAAGTCCTGAACATCATAGTCTTTTAATTGTAGATCTTGTCCTGAAATAAAGTGTTGTAACGTAAGAGTTACATCCTCAAAGTTACTCATGTCATTTTCACCAAAGGGTTTTACTTTACCTAACTCTACTGTAAAAGCGTCGGCCCCAAATTCATTAGACGAATAATAACTGAAGGTAGTAGTAGGAGAATGAGACAGCAAAATAGTATTTACGCCACAACTAAGTAAAAATTGTAACTGCTCTTTTTTCCAGGGTTGCCCGTTTCGAAATGGATAAACCGCGAACTTATCATTTTTAGAACCACGAATAGCGGTATGCAAATCATAATGAAAACGTTGCCGATTCACGCCTGACGCAGTTGAAATTGTGTTTCCTTGCTCAAAAAAATCCCGAACAACATTTTCTAACAGTAAAGCACGATGACGTTCTTTGTTTATTAATCCCTCACCCTGCCCTTGATCGGCCGAATGACCACCAGAAAATAACCGATTTAAATTTTCTTCAACAAAACGTTTACTGATATTAATTGAAGCCGGATTACCAAACAAAAATAACACCCGCTCTTCTAAATGCAATTCACCTAAAATTAACTGCTTAATTAAGTCTGCGCATATTTCTATAGGAGCAGTTTCATTACCATGAACGGCACTGGATATCACAATATCTTTGGTTGAAGCATGAGTTAAGGGTTCAAATACAATAATACCAGTATCAATTATTATTGCTTTTGATTTACTTTTGGAAAATTCATGAATAATTTCAAAAGAAAAAGACGGCAGAGAAAATTCATTCTTACGTGTTAAAGTAAGGAAATCGCCAGTTGTTTTCAAATTTTGTTTTAATTGTAGTAGCTCTTTCACGCAAAAATCACTTTTTATAAAATTTGCACTCAGTGTAAGTCAATTTTAATAAAAGATCGTTGTTCATGGTTAACTATCAATAATTATTTAAATCATATACCCAAGGCTCTTGGGTATATATCTAAATTTATTACTTGAACTGACAGAAATATTAAAAAACAACCCGTTTATAATCCAGCTTGCTTAAATGCTGTATCAACAATCTCTTGAGCTTCTTTTATTATATTTTGAAGATGTTCTTTATTAAGAAAGCTTTCAGCATAAATTTTATAAATATCTTCTGTTCCTGAAGGTCTTGCGGCAAACCATCCGTTTTTGGTGACAACTTTTAAACCGCCAATAGCAGCATTATTACCGGGAGCATGACTTAATATTTGCTCAATTTTTTCACCCGCTAAAACATCAACACTGATCACATCAGGACTAAGTTTTGTTAGTACGCTTTTCTGTTTAAGATTTGCAACAGCTTCGACACGCCCGTAACAAGGCTCACCTAATTTTTCAGCTAAAGCTAAATAATGCTGGTGCGGATCTTTACCTGTAACAGCCAATATTTCAGCGGCTAGCAAAGCCATAATGAAGCCATCTTTATCTGTAGTCCAACAACTACCATCACGTGCTAAAAATGATGCCCCTGCACTTTCCTCTCCGCCAAAAGCATAGCTTGAATCATGTAAACCATCGACAAACCACTTAAAACCAACAGGTACTTCTGCTAGAGGACGGTCGATGTAGTTGGCTACACGGTCGATAAGGGAACTGGACACTAAAGTTTTACCTATTTTGCAGTCTTTAGGCCAATCTCTATGGGTCATTAAATAATGAATTGCTACTGCCAGATAGTGATTGGGATTCATTAAACCACCCGTTTTAGTCACTATGCCATGACGGTCAAAATCAGGATCATTGCCCACTGAAATATCAAACTTGTCTTTCATCGCTATAAGACCAGCCATGGCGTAAGGCGAAGAGCAATCCATTCGGATTTTCCCGTCTTTATCAAGCGGCATAAAAGCAAAACTAGCATCAACAACGGGATTAACTATTTCAATGTTAATACCATATTTTTTTGCAATCACTGGCCAATAATGAATGCCGGAACCACCTAGTGGATCAACACCAATGGTAACGCCAGATTTAGCTATAGCGGCCATATCAATAACTTGATCTAATTGACTGACATAGAATTCAACAAAGTCTTGTTTTTTTAATAGTGGTGACTTTAGTGCCTGCGGAAAAGGCAATGTGAGAACATCTTTAAGTCCACCAGCTAAAATGTCATTGGCACGTTGTTCAATAAGTTTAGTGATATCACCTTCAGCGGGCCCACCATGAGGTGGATTATATTTAATGCCGCCATCCGTAGGTGGATTATGGGAAGGTGTAATAATAAGGCCGTCAGCTTGAGCTGCATGTTCTTTATTATAACTAATAATTAAACGAGAGATCACAGGTGTAGGGGTAAAACCTTCATCTGCTTGTATAATTACAGGAATATTATTAGCGATTAAAACCGATATGGCACTCGCAAAAGCGGGCTCAGACAAAGCATGAGTATCCTTACCTAAAAACAAAGGCCCTTCAAAGTTGTGCGTTTGACGATATTCGGCAACAGCCTGGCAAATAGCAAGAATATGATGTTCATTGAAGCTTAATTTTGTTGCACCACCACGGTGGCCTGAAGTACCAAAACTAACTTTTTGTTCGACTATATTAACATCAGGAGTTAGAAGGAAATAATCACTTACTAAACGCCCTATATTAATTCTGTCTTCTGGTCTTGCTGGTTTACCTGCATGGTGATGTATCGGCACGATATATTCCTACTCTGTTTTAATTTCTATTTCATAATAAATAAATTATTGTGAACAAGTTGATTTAGTTGCGCTACTTTAGTTAATGAAGCTAAAAAGATCTATAACAATTCTCGTATCTTTTCTACTTCAATCTCGTTATACCCCATAGCAACAGCAACTTTAGTTAACATCATTTTCTTACGGGTAGTATTGGAATTAGTGATCACCCAAAATGGGCTGTTTGGTATTTGACGAGGCTTGGTACTACTACCGCTTTCAGATAATTCTTCAGCACTATTAGCAAAATACAAACGATCCCGACCACTTATTTCGTTAACAGCAGAAAAATTTTGTTTATGCACTCGATATATTGCAGCCAGTATTAACAAAAAACGTCCGACAGCACCACGCTGCATTGACAACTCTTCTTTATTTATAAAATTAAAAACATTTTCAATTTTAGTCTTCTGAGCAGGATTTTCTTGAGGTTCTTCAACTACATATTGCTTAGTTTCAATGTCATCTTTGTCAATATCTATTTTGACATCTTTTTTAACATTTTCTCCATTCGTTAAAGATAGCAAACGTCTTAAAATTGAAGAAGCACTTTCTCCAATTGACTGAGTATGGGAAACAATATGTTGATAAAGTTCTTCATCAATCTCAATATTTTTCATTAATTACCTTAAATTTTTTATAATTTCTTAAGATTATACTGACCTTAAAGCTAAGTCTCTATAGGCAAACTAAATTTGTTTTAAAAAATTAGCTAAATATTGTAGCTAAATATTGTAGCTAAATATTGTAGCTAAATATTGTAGCTAACAAACTTTTATGTTGTTGGTACAATATATCTAAGCTACTTAAAAAATGTATTGATATTTACCCGGGCGATATGGGAATGTCTACTAATACCAATCTGTCTAATTACTGATCTATTGTTAATGATGATAAATTTTCAAAAATAAGGCGCTTGATTGATTAGGGCATGGATGCCCGTAAGTAGGATAATGCAGGAGCAATTATCGAGTAATAGCTGGCTATTGCGATTGAAAGCACAGGTTTTTAGTTTCAGACAAAAACTAAGTACCGACATCCATGTAGGTAGCGCAGTTATTGAATATTTAGACCATTTAAAATGACCAGTTAATTATGCAGATTGGTATTTTATCTACTTATGAGGAAAAAATGAAACTAGTTAATTATAAGCAAATAGGTGAAGGATCAGATGTAATTTTAATTCATGGTTTATTTGGCAGTTCAGATAATTTAAACATGGTTGCAAAATCATTGAGTGATAAATACAAAGTAACAAGTATAGATGTTAGAAATCATGGAAATTCATTTCATGAAAACAATATGGACTATGGGGTACTTGCTCAAGATCTCATCAATTTATTAGATCATTTAAATATTGAAAAAACCGATCTGCTAGGCCATTCAATGGGGGGTAAAATAGCAATTCAAACCGCGCTAAGCAGCCCTCATAGAATCAAAAAGCTCATCGTTGCTGATATATCTCCTGTTAAATATCCTCCTCATCACATAAGAATTATTGAAGGCCTCAAAGCGATAGATTTAAATCTGGTAAACAGTAGAAAAGATGCAGATGAACAATTAGCTGCATATGTTGACAATGCTAGCGTTAGACAATTTTTATTACGTAACTTAAGCAAGTACGAAGGAAAGTATCGTTTCAAATGCAACTTAACCTATATTGATGCCTGTTATGCTCAAATAATGCAGGGATATTGTGGTGATAATAAATTTGAAGGAGCAACTCTCTTTATAAAAGGGGGAGATTCTGATTATATAAAACCTTCACACAGACCAATAATCAGTAAGATATTACCTAATAGTAAAGCTAGAATAATTCAGGGAGCTGGTCATTGGCTGCATGCTGAAAAAACGGTAGCCTTTAATAAAGTCGTCACTAATTTTTTAGCCCAATAAAGTGATATTGAAAAATATAGTCTGAACTAGTTCATGCACTTTAGCGACTATACTTATACCCAAACCACTTGGAAATGAAGATTCAGAGCTAAGCTAGGACATCAGAGAGGCGCAACACTTTATACCCGTAATCATTCAAAATGCAGGTTTTGAAGCGTTTTAAAAGATTATCTACTGCGTTGCTTTCAATCCCAATAGCCCGCTATTGCTCAATCAAGCGCCTTTTAGATAAACTTTCAAATTCACCTCAAATTCCCGTATCTTGAATGACCACGGGTATATAATGGATATTCCCTTATAAAGTGTTGCACAGATTTTTTGTTCCAGACAAAATCTAATTACATACATCCATGTATGCAAGCAGCACTGATGTTCTAGCTTAGCTCCCTTCGGGCAAGACGATAAACGGCCATCTCCTGCGTTATTAGATTTCCTAATACGAAGGCATGGATACCGTACGCAGGGCAAAGCAGGATGCCCGAGCCGAGAATAACTATTAGAAAAATTTAATGCCTTGCATATAGCCGTTTCTCGACTTGCACAATCCTGCATTTCCAAGTGGTTTAGGTATATATATTTAAATCCAAACTACGTGAAAATACAGTTTACAGCATTTGCAAGTAGCTTGGGTATGAGATATTGATATGGTATAGTGCGTCCATTAATTTTAGGATAGTAGTTATGCTAGCAGAAAACATAGAATTAATTGAGACAGTAGGTCTTAATTTATTGTTCTTTTTCATCTTTGTTTTCATTGGGTTATCAATTCATGATGTGATGAAAAAGAACGATGTACCCAAAATGGGCCGCAGTGTGGTTTATTTGGTTTTATTTTTGGGGTGCTTCGGTTTTATCTCTAAAGGTATCATCCAGCTAGTTTGGGAAAGTCAGGGCGTTGGTTAGTTAAAAATATGGCAAAAGAAGTAGCAGATTTAACAACAATTGATTTGTTCAGCAACGAGAAACGTCCAGGTCGTCCAAAAACGAATCCACATTCTCGCAGCGTACAAATTAAAATAAATAAGCGTAATCAAGTAAAACGTGATAAAAATAAAGGGTTAAAACGAGTAGAATTTAAAATTCATGAAGAATTGTACGAAAAACTAGACCTGTTGGCTAAAGAGAAAGATATTAGCCGAGGTAAATTAATAGAGTCACTATTGATCAAGTCATTAGCGACTAAAAGAACATTATGTTAAATAAGTAAGGTAAAGGTTAGGTTTCATGGCAATTGTAGGTTTATTCTTTGGAAGCGATACAGGCAATACGGAAGCAGTCAGCAAAATGATCCAGAAAAAACTGGGTAAGAAAATGGTTGATGTTAAAGATATTGCAAAGAGTACAAAGGAAGAAATATCAGAATATGATTTATTAATATTAGGAATTCCTACCTGGTATTACGGAGAAAACCAATGTGATTGGGATGATTTTTTACCGGATCTGGAAGAAATAGATTTTACTGACAAACTTGTCGCAATTTTTGGACTAGGTGATCAAGAAGACTATGCAGAGTACTTTTGCGATGCTATGGGTCCATTAAGAGACATTGTAGAAAGCAAAGGAGCCATACTTGTTGGTCACTGGCCTACTGACGGTTATGAATTTGAAGCCTCTAAAGGTTTAGTTGATGACAATACCTTTATTGGATTATGTGTAGATGAAGATCGCCAACCTGAATTAACGACTGAACGCGTTGAAAAATGGGTTAATCAAATTTACGATGAGTTGTGTTTAGCTGAACTTGAAGATTAATTTAACCAATAGTCTCCATAATTAAGCCTACTTATTGTAGGCTTTTTAATATCTTCATTTTTAATAGCTTCATTTTTATCAATGTCATTTAGTACAAAAAGATATATTAAAATTGAATTTAATAACTATTTAATATATACATTAAAATTAAGTCAGAGAATCCGTAATTTATTCCCCTTATTTACAATAAATCCAAATCATTTTAAAGTAAGTCTTTTATCTTCTTAAAGAACCTCATATAATTTTGCCAATTAAATAAGTTAAGAGATCAAGTTGTATGGCAGAACAAAATGAAGAGCTAAAAAGAGCTGGTTTAAAGATAACCCTTCCGAGGATCAAAATACTAGCCATTTTGCAATTGCCGGGCAATCAACACATAAGCGCTGAAGATGTGTATAAAATATTATTAGAGCAGCACGAAGAAATTGGCTTGGCTACAGTTTATCGTGTTCTGAACCAGTTCGATGATGCAGGTATCGTAACCCGACATCATTTTGAAGGCGGAAAATCTGTTTTCGAATTAGCGCATAAAAAACATCATGATCATTTAGTCTGTTTAAAATGTGGAAAAGTTGTTGAGTTTGAAGATGATGTGATAGAACAACGACAACTTGACGTGGCTAAAAGAAATAACATCAGACTTACCAATCATAGTTTATATTTATACGGCGAATGTGAAGACGAAGATGCATGCGAGTCGTATCGTAAATCTCACCATTAAACAAATCATATTCAAGATTCTAATAAGCCAGCTTTATAGCTGGCTTTTTTGTGGTAGTAACTTTACACGTAGGTTATAAAGATTTGGGAAGAATTCGTGAGTCTTCCTTATACCATATATGGACCCTCTCCGATTGCAAGACAATTTTAATCGATAAAATAGAGTGCATTGCAGCCATATATTCGGCTTTTGACTGAGGTATCATTGATGCCTCTAGCCCTGATGGATTTCCGCCCCTATCACCTCATCAATCGCGCGGGTTATTGATAGCCCTTGGTATTATAAGGTTTCCTATAGGGCAGTGCTGAACTGTATCCCATCAATCTCTATTATCTAGCAATGTTACAAGGTTGTTTAACTAGTTTTCTTTGTACTATTTACGTTTTCTATTAATTTTACTTCTTTTGCTAAACTTCTTTTGTTTTATAATTTTCTTGGTAGTGAAGCATAGCCCACGCCATTCGAGCCATTTTCTTTGCTAATGCTACGGTGGCATTATTGTAATTACTGCATTTTTTTAATTGCTGTGCCCAAACACTGACTTTATCTGTTTTGTTTTCACAGTGTTTCAGAATTGACCTGGCACCGTTAATCAATTGTGTTCTTAAATAAGTGTTTCCACGTTTAGATATACCCAATAAATTAGATTTACCACCCGTTGAATGTTGTTTTGGTACTAAACCAAGCCAGGCTGAAAGATGACGACCACTGTTAAAGTCTTTGCCATCACCAATTCCTGCATAAAAAGCGGTTGCTATAACAGGCCCTATACCATTCATTGTACTCAATCGTTTGCAAACTTCATGCTGCTTACTTATTTGCGATATTTCTTTATCTGTAGATTTTATGTGTCCTTCTAACTCTTCAAGTTCATCGCTTAATCCTTTGAAATAACGCCGAGTAGCAAAACTCAATTCATTTTCACCATCTTCTAAAAATTCAGGTAAGTATTTTTTAAAATCTAAGAATGATTAATACCTTTTGGTATAACTAAACCGTATTCAGCTAATAATCCTCGTATTTGATTGCTTAACGCCGTTCTGTTTTTTACTAAGCGCTCTCTAACTCGGTGTACCATCTGAATATCTTGTTGCTCTAATGATTTTATAGGTACAAAACGCATATTATGGCGTTGAGATGCTTCGGCTATCGCTTCTGCATCGTTATATACCCATCACCATTCAAAATGCAGGTTTTGATTCGTTTAAAAAACATATTTACTGCGTTGCTGAATCTTAAATAAGAATAACTTATCCGGCGAATCAGCGTCTTGTAACTATGCTTTTTAATTCACCTCAAATCCCCGCATTTTGAAAGGTAACGGGTATAGTCATTCTTATTCCCTTTACGATATGGGGTAACAAATTGTGGTGCTATTGCTTTTACTTCATGACCACAGCGAACTATCACACGCGACCAATAATGAGTACTGCCACAAGTTTCCATAACAACAATACAAGGTTCTAGATTAGCAAAGTATTCTGCTACTTTTTTTCGTGAAAGCTGTTTTCTTTCTTAATACTTTCCAGCTGCATTCATTACGATTAAATGAAAAGTTGATTTTGCAATATCTAAACCGATTGTTATAGTGTTCATGTGACCCTCTCTTCTTTTATATAGATGTTTTTATCAACCCTATATTGGCTCATTTGAAGCCGAAAGTGGAGTGGAGAGGGTCCATACCATTAATCGCACTAAATAAATGCTCATCTTCAAATGGGCTAAATCACCACTAGCTGCGTTGCCGACATGGCAGCTCTTAGGCATCCATGCCTACGCTGCATTAGTGCATCCATGCACGTCGATGTCGGTACTTAGCTTTTGTCTGGAACTAAAAACCTGTACCGACATGGCAGCTCCTAGACATCCATGCCTACGCTGCATTAGTGCATCCATGCACGTCGATGTGGTACTTAGATTTTGAAAAACCTGTGCTAATGGCTATTTATCCTCGATAACTGCTCCTGCGTTATCCTACTTACGTGCATCCATGCACTAATCATTGAATATTGACCATTTATTAAATGCGAATGGTATTAGCTTAAATCTTATACTTGCTTTTCAATCTCGCTAGTTTTTCCAAGGATGATTTCAATTTAAATTTACGTTGTTCAATTTTTAATTTAGCCGAAAGATTTCTCTTATTGAGTAATAAAATTTCTACGTAATTAAGATATATGCTCTCTTTTACGTTCTTATTTTCAACTGCTTTTTGAATATGTACTAATGCTTCTTCATAGTTTTTATTCGCAGTAAGAATTAGTGCTAAAGTATCTAACACATATGCATTGTTTGGCTCTAATTTGAGTGCTTGTTCTGCATAATCCTTAGCTTGCTCATATTGTTTTTGTTCAAGATATAAAGTCGCTAAGTTATTTAAAACAACAAGATTGTTATCTTTAAGTTTTAGGAATTTTTTATAACTAATTATTGCATCATCGACATTTCTCTTTATTTGCAAACCTGCCAATAATAATAGGCTCGACAAATCTATTTCATGGTTGTTTACGTGGTTTTCCAGAAATTCATAAGCCAGTTCATCACGTTCCAGTTTAACTAAACATAAATAAACTGATCGAGTATTACTTGAGTTGGATGATTCAATGTATGCGGCTTTCATATTTACCAATGCAGCCTTATAATTTTCATCATTGATTTGTAACCTACCTTTCAAACCTTTGGCAAATGCCAAGGCTGTAACATTTTCAGGTAACGTTTGAAACATTGTTTCAGCTGATTCAAAATCACCGGTTTTGATAAGAAAGTGAATATGTAGAAGTTGCAATTCGATATCGTCATTGTTTTTTCCAATGTGAGAGGAACTTAAGACTAAGGCTTTTTCAAAGTCTTTTTTAGCATCAAGTACATTTAAATAACTCAATAGAGTTGAACGATTATTTGGCTCTAAAGATAGCCATTTTTTAAAATGCTTTTCTGCTTTTGTTAACTCGCCCAGATAAAAATACAATTTACCAAGCAACTCCCAATATACAGATGTTAATTTTTCATCAGTGGATATGCTCTCCAACAAACCTATCGCTTTAGTTCGCTTTCCTTCAATAAACATCACTTTTGCGTAAAGCATTTTTATCGGCATTTTGTCTGGATTATTCTTTAGGCTTTCTTCAATCTTATTGATTACATTGTGAACCTTGATAGATTTGGTCACACTGTCAGTATTATTATCCTCTTTAGCCAACTCAAATAATTTACTGAGTGCTGGCACAAAATTAGGTTCAACTAGTAACAGATTGTCTAACAATTTAACTGCTTCAGCTCCTTGTCCGTTAACTAGAGCTATTTTAACCAATTCCATTTGGACTAAATTATTATTTTTATCAAGCGTCAGAATATGAACAAATTCTTTTTTTGATTTTATATATTCCTTTTTTGAAAAATAAGCTAAACCAGCAAGCATGTAACCCTGAATATCATTTTTATCTTCTGCTTTCCATTTTTTAGCTAATTTAATTGCTTCATCATATTTACCGACCGATAAATAGGCGGTAGCTAAAGTATTCTTCGTTATTTGTTCTTGAGGTGCTTTATCTAATGCTTGCTCTAAGTTAGCAATAGCAGATACATCATTTAAAGATAATTGCAATATAGCCAGACGGGTTAGTTCTTCGGCACTTTGGCTAACTTCAACTGATTTTGATAGCAACTTTTTCGCTTTGTTATATTCACCCGCTTTTACTAAAGCCAATCCAACATCGGAAAAGAGTATTGCCGCTTCTTTGACTGATGAATCAAATTTGCTTAAGGTGTCATTAGCTTCCAGATGTAAACCCAACTTCAATTGATTAGTTGCTAGTAGACGTAAAGCAGGATGAGCAGGTGGTAATTGATCAACAATATTTAAAATATGTTGATGCGACAATTCGTATCGTTCTAATGCATAGGCACTATAGCCGGCAACAAGCCTCAATGCAGGATCACTTTGATTTAATAAAATTGCTTTTTCTGTATGGTGTAAAGCATTCTTATAATCTTTATCATTAAATCTAGCCAAACCTTTTAACTGGTTTAATAACATGTGGTTAGCACTAATATGCAAAAGTTTGTCAACGATAGGCTCTGCTTCTTCTGTTCTTTTATTGTCGGTTAGCAACTTCGCAAGCCTAAGTGCAAATTCATGTTCTTCTGGATAATAATTATAATATTGCTGATAAACACTGATAGCTTTTTCAGGTTTATTTAAGGTCACTAACAACGTAGCTTTTGATTTCAATGCTTCTTTTTGTATTGGTGAAATTTCAAGTACTTTATTAATTTGGAGCAGTGCACCCTCATGATTTCCATTATTTATCATTGAATAGGCTAATGACAACCCTTTGAAAGGTGTTTTAATATCGAAAGCTTTAATCTCTGAAACAATCGCTTCGGCCATTATATTTTTATCAAGCCGAATATAAGCTTGTAACTTGTAAAACGCAATTTTGCTCGCTTGCTCAGGAGTTAAAGCTGCATGTTTATGGGATAATTCTATTAAAGCTTCATCTGTATATTTTGTTTGATCATCCAAATCTAATAAAGACAAAACAACACTAGGCGAATAACCGTATTCTATTGCGCTATTGAATTCAATTCCTGCACTTTTATATTGAAGACTTTCCAAGTAAATCCTGCCTAACAAAAATCGAGCCTCAGCAAGTTCCGGTGAAATTTTTATCGCATTTTTTAACTCAATAACTGCTGCAGTAAAGCTGCTATTTGTAATATGTGTTTTAGCCGATGTTAAGTAATCGATACTAGATTTCTCAGAGCAACCTAATAGCACACCTGCAATTATCAACAAATTTAGCTTCTTCATTTTTCCCCTACTCCTAAAATTACAGTTATTTTTACACCAGTTACCTATTAATCCTATTTCGTGCGAAACAATTTTAAATAAGCACTTGATTATTAAACAACCTTATATACAACGTCCATAATATTTAATGGTTAACTATATAACATATTTAATAGTTGTTCGCATATATAATTTCACTAAAAAAAACTAAAACTTATTGTTTCACTTATTTATTTCACATACCTTCAAAGATAAATTTCCTATGTTGAGTTGCCTGACTTGGTAACTTCATTCAAAGAAATGACCACGAAATGAGACATAGTGAAAATATTTCAGAGAAAAACACTCTTCCCCGATAATCAATATCAAATATATTGCTAAAATTTGTCAAGCTAACTGCAGTAACAGTCATCTAAATTAATTTACCACGATGTGTGCTTGATAAAGCGTGTGAGTTAAAATGTCGGCGTTTGCTTGAAAGTAATGATTGTCATGCACAAACATCTGTCATGGCAGCAACGCTTTTTTATATACCCAAACCACCTAAAAATGCAAGGTTCAGCAAGGCGAAAAACTGTTATATGTAGGACATTAAATTTTGTAAATGGCTATCTCGACTCTAGCATCCTGCTTTACCGTTCCTACAGCATCCATGCTTTAACCTTTGAAGTTTTAATAACGCAGGAGATAACCGTTTCTCGTCTTGGTCGAACAGTGCTAATCTGACATTATATTTGTGTTACACCTTGTTATGATGTCGTAGCTTAGCTCTGAAGCTTCATTTCCAAGTGGTATCGGTATAGAAGTTGATTAATGGCTATTTTACTTACACAAAGTCATGGCCAATTTAAATGCATTTTTGAGGGGTGCATTTCATGACTTAACAGGAAACACTTATACCCGTTACCTTTCAAAATGCGGGAATTTGAGGTGAATTAAAAAGCATAGTTACAAGACGCTGATTCGCCGGATAAGTTATTCTTATTTAAGATTCAGCAACGCAGTAAATATGTTTTTTAAACGAATCAAAACCTGCATTTTGAATGGTGATGGGTATATACTTAGATGAGTTAGTATATAGGTTAACCATTGATTTATCGAAAAGATAGTACCTATAGATTGTTAAGCAATAATTCGTGCTCATTATAAATATTTCAAAGACAAGAGGCTTTCGCGCAGGAATGTAATTATACTCAGGGAAATAATGATGGTTAGTAAGCTATGCTAGAAGTTTTTTGGTGTAATTCTTAAGGGCGAAGGCATAAAGGGCAAAAGTTAAAATTGCCCCTTCAAGACTATAATGTTTTTCTAAACTCGTTTTTTACGGTTTAAAAACAGCCCCATTACACCTAAGCCTAAAATAACAATAGTGCTGGGCTCTGGAACTTCACCTGTAGTATATTCATATACTACTTTAACTTTACCCCAAGAACCTGTCTGAAAAGCGCTTTCATAGACTCCAGTGCCAGATAAAACTGTAATAGTATGGTGCGTTAACATATCAGCTCCAAAAGTAAAATCAATATCATCGCCTGTAGTAAATGCTGAAAAATCTGCCACTCCTACTTGTATGTCATACTTCTGTTCAGTTGAGTGATACTCATATTGGAATTGATCACCAGTAAGAGTACTATTTCCCAAAAGATCGCTTTCTGCTTCAAAAATGGGCGGAACGAATGCTGCGGGTTCGAATACGACGTCATCCGCAAAAGTAGTACTTACGCCCCATGCTTGAGTGAAAGCAAGAAAAACTGAAGCATATCCACTCGCAACACTTTTGTTTTCGATATAGCCTGTACTATCCATTTGACCAAACACTGTAACAGTAACACCTGTCAATGTACCTAGTGCTTCATCAAATGCAGAAATTGATAAAGTTTCATCTAGTTTACCAACAGAAACATTATCGGTACTTCCTTGCACCCCGAAGCTATCCTCTTCAGTTTGAGTAAAAATTTCTGCAAAAGAGTTTGTGCTTACAAGTAATAGAAAAAAAATAGTTATTTTTTTCATCATTCCATCATCCTTTTTTTAATTCAACTAATCGCTATCTGCAAACCTTTAGATAGAGTTCCGACTGTGTATCTACTAGCTTGCGTATGAAAAATGCAAGCTGTTTAATAACAACCACAAGTGTAAAATATAGGCTCTGTTGTAGATAATTGTTGTCCCTTCAAATGGAATTAAACTCAACCCTTATATCTAGGACTCTGTGACTAATTCTCGTTAAAAAACCAATTTATCGCCTAACCCTTTAAAAATAGGGGATTCATCGAGGGACAACAGTATTATGGAACAGAGCCAAAATATAACACACAAATTAACTATAATGTATATTATCTTAAATTACAAACATTTATTTAATATGTGCAATTTAATATACGTTAGTTGCTTATTATACCAATCGCACTAAATAAGTGATCATCTTCAAATGGTCTAAATCACCACTAGCTGCGTTGCCGACAAGGCAGCTCCTAGGCATCCATGCCTTCGCTGCATTAGTGCATCCATGCACGTCGATGTCGGTACTTAGGTTTTGTCTGGAACTAAAAACCTGTGCTTTCAATCCCAATAGCCAGCTTATGTGGACTCCCCCCTGTCAACAACAAAAAACGTTTTTCAAAGAAATTAATGCGCGTGCTTATGTACGAGCTCTCATTGAGAAGCTATCTCTGGCTCTATGATATTTACGCGAACTAGTTGTCAAATCTATTAAGCGAGCTCAAAGGCTCTATGCTGGCTACTGACTAAACTAGCTGATTTTTATCTTCGTTTATGCATTTATTGTTGTTTGAACTCTTTTTAAACAGTGAGTAATTCTGCCTTATACTCTGTACCTTGTGTTAGCATTGCATAAGCGGTTCTGACCGTTTTATTCGCTAAAGCGACTGCAGCACATTTTTTACCTCGACGATCCACTAATCCTTGAAGCCAAGCATCTTTTTTTGTTTTTGCTTTTCGGTTTACCACATGGCGTATCGTTGCCATCGCACCACAAATAAGCTGACTTCTTAATAGGCTATTTTTAGTATATTTGCCTATTGAACCAAGTTTGACTGTTCCACCAGATGAATATTGTATTGGCGTTAAACCAATGCACGCAGAGGCATCTTTACCCTTGCTAAACATTCCTGAATTTGAACAACCAAGTGCAAGATAAAGGTTAATCGCATTCACAGTACCAACACCTTCTAATTTTAATAACTTTTTACAATCAGGGTGTGCGATAACTGATTTCTCTAAACATTCCTCATAATGACGAACAGATTCGATTAATACGCTTAATTGCTCTTTCGCGATA
>JABSOI010000086.1 GCA_013216015.1 Alteromonadaceae bacterium
GCTCTTAGGCATCCATGCCTTCGCTGCATTAGTGCATCCATGCACGTCACAGCTCTTAGGCATCCATGCCTTCGCTGAATTAGTGCATCCATGCACGTCACAGCTCTTAGGCATCCATGCCTTCGCTGAATTAGTGCATCCATGCACGTCGATGTAGGTAGTTAGGTTTTGTCTGGAACTAAAAACCTGTGCTATTGGCAATTTATCCTCGATAATTGCTCCTGCGTTATCCTATTTACGTGCATTCATGTACTAATCATTGCATATTGACCACTTATTTAATACGAATGGTATAGCAATACAACTGGTATCATTTATTTTAATCATCAGTTAATATCTGCCCGCTAATTTTCATTAAAAAACTCAAAGAACAGAGCAGGGTATGTTGTATTTATTTATTATTTTTGTCGGGGCTTTTCTTTTATTTCAAGTACAGCCGTTAATTGCGAAACTCATTTTACCTTTGTTTGGTGGGGGCGCGGCTATTTGGACGGCTTGTCTGTTATTTTTTCAGGCATTTTTATTATTGGGTTATTTGTATTCTCATTACCTCACTAAAATAAATAGTATTAAGAAACAAGCAAGTATTCACGGTTTGTTATTGCTGCTTAGTTTATTTTTATTGCCAATCGGTTTAGGCGTGGGGGGATCAGACGTTCTGGATTTATTAGGGAATGGCTCAATAAGCAATGGTTCAATAGGCAATGGTTCTCCTATGTCTGGTATCTTATTGTTGTTAATGATATCAGTTGGTGCGCCATATTTTATGCTTGCTTCAACTGGCCCGCTGGTGCAGCGTTGGTTAACTTATATCAATGTAGGCAAGTTACCCTATAAATTGTATTCCCTGTCGAATGTCGGCTCATTGCTAGCTTTGCTGAGTTATCCCTTTATTTTCGAACCTTTATTAACGCTTGAACATCAATCAGATTACTGGTCTATCGGTTATTTTATTTTTGTGTGTGCTTTTTTATGCTTTTGTTTGACCATGTTGAAAAGGCAAAGATTTGATTCAAAGAACAGCACAACCAATGAAGTGGATAGCGGTGAAGTGGGTAGCGGTAAATTTGATGTTGCACTATGGGTTTTCCTTTCAGCTGTTGGTGTAATTCTTTTAGTTTCAACCACTAATGCGATGACACAAAATATTCCACCGGTCCCTTTTTTATGGATATTACCCCTGTGTATTTATCTGTTAACTTTTATTATAAGTTTTCATAGTCCCCGTTGGTATGTTCGTTGGTATTGGTTTGTTATGTTTGCAATATCGTCGTTTGCCGCAATTTTTCTGTTTTTTATTGGCTCACAATTCGACATTATTACTCAAATTGTGCTTTATTCGTTTATTTTATTATCGGCTTGTATGATTTGTCATGGTGAATTGGCGCGATTAAAACCATCAGTCGATAAACTTACCTTGTTTTATCTCAACTTATCATTGGGGGGTTTTTTAGGTAGCGCATTTGTTGCTTTTGTCGCGCAAAAGTTATTCTCCCAATTCTTTGAATTTCCAATGGCAATTTTTTGCGTTTATTTATTATTTTCACTTTGCGTTCTATTGGAAAATAAAAGGCAAGTCGAATATAAAGAAGACAAAAAGACAACCGCAGCCGAGTCAGTTAAATTAAGATTATTAGCATCATCAAGTTTTGTATCATTACTGCTGTTAGTTAGTTTTTTCTTTTATCTTAATGGCTTGTTCAGCAAAAATGATGTTGTCACCAGCCGAAATTTTTACGGTATTTTGAGCGTTAAAGACGTAGAGATAAATGGAGAAATCCAGCGGCGTTTAATTGACGGCACCACGTCTCATGGCACACAGTCGTTAATGCAAGGAAAAGAACAAGTTGCCAGAAGTTATTATCGTCATAATACCGGTGTGGCGATAGCGCTGGAACAATTAGGCTCAGCAGGTGCTGTCAAAGCTGGTTTTATTGGGTTAGGTGCCGGCACCTTAGCTGTGTATGGCCGTAATAATGACGATTATATTTTTTATGAGTTGAACCCTGATGTTGAACGTTTTGCCCGTTCACATTTTAGTTATCTGGCACAGTCAAAAGCGAATGTTGATGTTGTTTTAGGTGATGCCAGAGTAACCTTGACAAAAGAATTAAAACACCAAGGCAGCCGGGCATATCAATTGATAGTTGTAGATGCATTTTCAGGTGATTCAATTCCTGCGCATTTATTAACAAAAGAAGCGTTTGCACTTTACTGGCAACATCTTGAAGAAGATGGTGTATTAGCGATCCATATATCCAACAGTCATCTTGATTTAACACCATTGGTTCGTGGTTTAGCTGATATGTTTGAGAAGCAGGCGCTTTATTTTAAAACCCTTGCCGAGCAGCGAGGCGGGCATAATGCTGAATGGGTATTAGTGACGAATAATAAGCGTTTGTTGGATAATGCTGAGGTCAAACGTTTTGCCAGTAAATGGTCATCCAGATCTGAAAATAAAATCGTCTGGACTGACAATTACAGTAACTTATTGTCGGTACTAAAATAAGAAAAAAATAAGAAACAAAATACTTGTCCAGGATGGGTTAGCCGAAGGCGTAACCCATCTTACCTGTAACATTAATTACCTGCGATATAGCCTATGAATTGGTTTGGAAGAATGTATTAGCTCAAGGCATAACCCATTTTGTACAAACAAGAATTATATGGAATCTACCAACTTCCGGTATTTTCCATACTTAACCAAGGCTCTTGCGGTGGTAACGAGCCACCTTTTTGCAGTAGTTCTATAGATATTCCGTCAGGTGATTTTACAAATGCCATATGCCCACAACGAGGAGGCCGATTGATCACGATACCAGCAGCCTGTAATTTTTGACATATTTGATAGATATCATCTACTTCAAAAGCTAAATGACCAAAGTTTCGGCCTGATCCATATTGTTCTTCGTTATCCCAATTATAAGTAAGTTCAATTTCAGCAGCACCCACTTCAGTGGCAAGAAATATTAAAGTGAATTTTCCGGCAGGAACATCAGAACGTCTGGTTTCAATTAATCCAAGTTTATTAATGTAAAAATCCAGTGATTCTTCAAGATTTTGGATGCGAACCATGCTGTGTAAAAATTTCATTTAATGTTTCCTCAATTTATGATTATTTTTGCATTATAAGTTTATACCAAACTACTTAGAAATGCTGAATCCTGTATTTCCAAGTAGTTTGGGTATAAACCAATTGAATTAAGTTTCGCTACTTTAGTTGCTTCAGCTAAGTTCTGATTCCGATTGTGCAATTAACGCAAACTCTTCCTCCGGCACTTTACCCACCAAATGATGGCGGCTGTAAAACGCGAAATAGGCTACCATAATGGCATAGAAAACACCTGACCATAATGCGGCTTCGAGGCTAACAAAAAAGGTACTGATGAAAGCACAGATGGAAAGAACAAGAGCAACGCCAGTGGTTACTATACCACCGGGGGTGCGAAAAGGTCGTTCCAGCTCTGGCTCTTTAATTCGCAAGATAATGTGAGATAACATCATTAAAGCGTAAGAAATGGTAGCGCCGAAAACTGCCATGGTGATCATTAGATCGCCTTCACCTGTTAAAGACAATAAAAAACCTATAACACCCGGTATAATCAAGGCCATATTCGGTATTTTTCTTTTCCCTGTTACAGATAGAAAACGAGGTAAATACCCTGCACGGGAAAGCGCAAATACTTGACGTGAATAAGCAAAAATAATTGAAAAGAAACTGGCAATTAAACCAAACAGCCCTACGATATTGACGAAGGTTGCTATGGTTGAATTTTCGCCATACACAATTTGCAAGGCACCAACTAATGGCGCACCGTGATCTTTCATTAAGTCGGCGCCAGCAACACCCGGAGCTATAAATAATACCAATACAGCGAAAACTAATAAAATGCCCATGGCGGTGATAATGCCTTTGGGCAGATCTTTTGCAGGATTACTGCTTTCTTCTGCTGCCAACGGGACACCTTCCACTGCCAGAAATAGCCATATTGCAAAAGGAACCGCACCCCAAATGCCAAAATATCCTTCAGGGAGGAATGAGCTGGCACCTGCAACGTTATTGTTGACTGCAATGTCAAATAAATTATTTACATCAAAATAGGGGATCAAACCGATAGCAAATACTAACAATGCGATAACTGCTATTCCGGTAATGAACATCATTATTTTTAGTGCTTCACCAGCGCCAAACAGATGAATACCAATAAATATAATGTAACAGGCAGCATAAATAATGGGTCCGTCAATGCCGGAAATTTCATTAACATAAGCACCGATAAATACCGCAATGGCTGCGGGCGCAATAGCGTATTCCAGTAATACCGCCGTGCCGGTCAGAAAGCCCCCCCAGGGACCGATAGCCCGACGGGCAAAACTGTATCCGCCGCCAGCGGTAGGTAATGAAGCTGATAATTCAGCAAGGCCGAAAACCATGCAAGTATACATTACTGCCACAAATATGGTGGCTATTAACATACCTCCAAATCCCCCCTGCGCTAAACCGAAGTTCCAACCGGCAAAATCGCCGGATATAACGTAGGAAACACCGAGACTGGCAAGCAGGACCCATCCCGCTACTCCTTTTTTTAGTTGCCTGTTATCAAGATAGGTTGAAGAAACATCGTCGTAATCTATTGATGAGGCTTTATTAGTATCCTTCATGCTTTTCCCTTTTTTTGTTTTTTACTTTTGGCTAGCGGTTATGTATTAATTTTTAATCTATTAATAAAACTATAGTCTAAAAATCCGTTTTGAAAGATTGGTTTATGTGAATTTCAGTAATAAATTGAGAAATGTTATTTAGGCTGATTGGTATAATGAAGATAGTATCAATCTTGAATTTTGGGGTGTTGAGGTTGCAGATAGTGAGGTTGAAGGTGAAGATTCTACAGCTGAAGGGTAAGGAAATAAGGCAGGATGATAGCGTCCTACCTTTTTTGAAGCTTGTCTTGTATCTTATCGAAGTATAATTATTCTCAACGTGATTCTTTTTTGCGGACAAAATTAACCGCTAAATCAGGATAATCGGTAAAAACACCATCTACTCCGACTTTATAAAAGAATATATCGAGCATATCTTCAAAGTTGTCGGCATAAGCAGGAACAAGAAAAGGATCATTACGGAAGGTATAAGGGTGAACTTTCATTCCCGCTGCGTGGGCATCTTTAACCAAATCGCTGATGATCAGATTGTCTGAAGTTGAATCTTCGCTGATTATCATAGGCTTCCAGGGACCAACCCCGTCAGCATATTCTGCTATTTTGGCCATGCCGCCAGGTTTTAACATCCAGTCATAGTCATAAGGGACAGCGGTGCCTTGTTGATAAATCATGGTTTCATTCCAGTCGTTTTGTGCAATAAGCTGGATAAGTTTAAAATCGACACCTATGTCGGCCATCAGTTGATCGTGGATCCGTTTGGTTTCAATGGGATCGAAACATTGGATAAAAACTTTATCTTGCCTGTTGCTGTAACCGTAGTTTTTGAGCACTGTCAATGCAGCTTTGCTGATATCTTTGCCTTCATGACGGTGAAACCAGGGAGCTTTGATTTCCAGATAAAGACCGATATTTTTACCTGTACTGTGATTGAGCCCTTGAATTAACTCTATTTCTTCTTCCAGCGTTGATACGCTGAAACTTGATTTAAACAAGGGGAATCGATTAGGGTAATTTGGTATTAAAGTATTGGATTTCGGATCAAGCTTAAATCCTTCGGTCATTTTCAATTGTTTTATTTCACTCAGGGTAAAGTCGATAGCAAACCAGTGTTTATTGCCATCGACAAGACGATATCTTTCGGGAAATACCGTCATGACATCTGTTACGCGATGTAAGTAATGATCATGAAGCACCACTAATTTATCATCTTTGGTCATTACTACATCTTGCTCGATGTAATCAACACCAGAGCCGTAAGCCATAGCTTTGGCAGCGAGCGAATGTTCCGGTAAGTAACCACTGGCCCCGCGGTGAGCGATAACCAGTTTATGCTCACCGATTTTATGTTCAGTTATTTCAGACTCAGTTGTTGTCTGAAAATAACAGCCTTGAATGCTGAACAGGGCGATCAGCATAAAAATAAATCTTGTAGTCATGTCTTTTCCTTTACTTTAGTACAAAAAAAATCAGGACCTTAAAAGTAGGATGGGTTAGCCGAAAGTGTAACCCATCATCTAACACCTAACTTCTATCATTTAACGTCTAACACCTGTCATTTAACACCTAACCTCTAACATCTAACATCTAACCTCTAACCTCTAACCTCAAATATCGAAAATAACAAAAGTTTGAACCTAAGCAGCACCATCTTCAACCGTTTGTGTTTTTTTAAGCGATTCATGATGAGCAATTTCGTGTTTCAAAGTCATGCCGAGAAGTATTATCGCGGCAATACAACCACCAACCAACAGCATAAAACCACCGTCCCAGCCATAAATATCCAGGGTATAACCTAATACGATATTAGCAACGACTGCGCCGCCCAGATAACCGAACAAACCGGTTAGACCAGCAGCGGTACCAGCAGCTTTTTTCGGAACTAACTCCAGAGCGTACAAGCCAATTAACATAACAGGACCATAAATCAGGAAACCGATAGAAACAAGGGCTGCCATGTCGACGCCTGGATTGCCTGGGGGATTAAACCAGTAAACTATTACAGCAATTAATACCAGTATCATATACAAGATGGCAGCGGGAGCACGACGTCCTTTAAACCAGCGATCGCTTATCCAGCCACAAAGTAAGGTGCCGGGAATGCCTGCCCATTCGTATAAAAAATAAGCCCATGAACTTTCATCAACATTAAAGTCTTTAACTTCGTGTAAATAGGTTGGTGCCCAGTCCAGCACGCCGTAACGTATGAGGTAAACAAAAGCATTGGCAAAAGCGATGATCCACAATAGCTTGTTGTTCAAGACGTAACGCATGAAAATTTCTTTGCCGCTAAATTCTTGCTCATGTGTTGCATCGTAGTCGCTGGGATAATCATCGCGGTGTTCTTCAATTGGCGGAAGACCGCAAGATTGTGGAGTATCACGCATGGTAAAAAATATAAAGACGGCAATAAAGGTCGCACAGGCGGCAGGTAAATAAAATGCACTGTGCCAGTCATTAAACCAGGCCATACCTAAAATAAATATTGGGCCGATTAAACCACCACCTATATTATGTGCAATGTTCCAGAATGAGACCGTTCGTCCACGTTCATTGCCTGAGAACCAATGCACCATAGTGCGTCCACAAGCCGGCCAGCCCATGCCTTGAGCCCAGCCATTGATGAATAACAGAATAAAAATTGCGGTGACACTTTCAGTCGCCCAGGGAGCAAAACCAAAAATAAACATCACAGCAGCTGATATCAACAATCCAGCAGAAAGAAAGTAACGTGGGTTACTGCGGTCGGAGACGCTACCCATCAGAAATTTACTCAAACCGTAAGCAATAGACACTGCTGATAAGGCAATACCTAGCTGACCTTTAGTAAATCCTTGTTCATCAATAAGAAACGGCATGGCTAATGAAAAATTTTTTCTCACTAAATAATAGCCGGCGTATCCGATAAAAATACTTAAAAACACTCGCCAACGCAGGCTTTTATATTCATCATCTATTCTATCGTCAGCTAGCCTGCTAAGGTGTGCTGCGGGTTTGAAAATACCATACATAAAAAATATCCTTTGAGGAACTTATATTAATTATATTAAAAGTTAGTAAATTTAATGTTGGATAAAACTATTAGTAAAAACCTTTTAGTAAAACCAATTTGAATAATCCAAAAATAATCATATTTATAAACTACTTGGAAATACATAATTCAGCAAGTTGTTTGGCGATGAACAAAAAAAAGACAAGCACTGAGCCAAGCTGATACGGATACGTGTCCCTAAAAACTAGGCAATAGTCTAAGAAGTGCTATACTACTGTACATACAGTCAGGATAGTACTTTTTTTATGAGCAAAATATATTGCCAAGATAAGCCACCAAGGATACCAAAAGAGTTCAAGGGAATTCAGGTGAATTGTTGTAAGTTTACAAGATGTGAGAATTTTGGGCTAACGCCAGAGCAAGCTCAAGAAACTGAATTATATAAAGAATATAATAAAAATAAAGTAAACCGTCAAGTGCGAGAATCCAATCCATATTACTTAATAACTGGTGGCTTAAATGGAGTGTCTTCATTAAAGTGTCGTAGTTGCGAAGTTATCAACCTCAACTCAAAAAATAAAAACCAAGTTCATTACATAATAAAGAGTAATCAATCTGTCCATGAAGAATATGACAGGATAAGCTCATATCTGAATTCTCCAGGCTCTATCTGCTTAAATAAAAAGTGCCTTTCCCATGATTTACAGAAATACAATATCAAGAAAAAAGGGACAACAGCTAAGGGGACACCGCGTTATCAATGTAATGATTGCGGAAAGACCTTTACTGGCAAGCCGATCAATCGTCCACATGAACAATCAGAAATGAATAAGTTGTTTTTTAAAGAGCTTGTAGGTAAATCTCCATTACGACAAATAGAATTCAAGTTGGAAATGAGTATGGGGATGATCTATCGAAGGTTAGATTTCATTCATAATCAATGCATGGCTTTTGTTGCTGATAGAGAAAGAAAATTATACGAAAGTAAATCATTCGACAGGCTTTATCTATGTACTGACAGACAGGTTCATAAAAGTAATTGGACTAATCGAAAAAACAAGAGAAATTGCGAGTTCTACGGCATAGGAACAGCAGATCTAGGTAGTGACTATATATTTGCCTTTAATTTTAATTATGACCCTGACATGGACCCTAAAGCTGTTGAAGCTGAGGCTTTGTTAATAGAGGATAGCAAAGAACGCAATCACAATCGTAAATTCGCTAGGCTTTGGCTTAAAAGTGATTTTGAAGCAGCTAAAAATAGAAAGAGGCAGAGGAAAGCTAAGGCTGCTGGCTCACAAGAAGAATATATTGACATTAAAACTAGCGAGGGTTTTGCTGATGAGATGTCATCATCAGAGAATCTAGGTAAAGATACCGATATACCAGTAAATGGAATGGAAGTTCATAACGAATACACTATGATTGCTCATTTTCTCCTTCTAAAAAAATTGACTCGAAATGCCGACAAAACTCGCTTTTATTTGGATTTAGATTCTGGAATGAAAACATGGTACTTAGCTACATTCAAAGAAGAAATTCTAGCGGGTAAATCCGATGGTTTTCTGGTCACAATGGAAAAAGAAATGACTGTCGATTATAAGCGAACAGCCATTAGAGAAGCCAAAAATAATATTAAGGAGTTTTGTGGTATTCCTTATTCGTCACTAACGCATCAAGAACGTCATCGAGTTGTTAATGATATGATTATTGAGAATATAGGCTCTCCATTTATACCATCAAAATCTGTTGATGCTTGGATCAGAAATCCAATGCCTTTTATGAATGAGCCAGAAAAGATGATCTCTGCATTCACTAATATTGACCGATATGATCTTGAACATCAGGCAAATTTACTACGCAAAGGATCATTGCATTCAATTGATCGGTTCTTTATGCAAATTAGACGGAAAGTTTATATGTTTGAACGACCAATTCATTCAGGTTCAAATCAAAATAGAGTCTGGAATGGATATAGCCCTTATAATCCTGTCATGTACCAAAAATTAGCCGATATTTTTAGAGTTTTTTATAATTATTGCCAAGTATCTAAAAAATATAAGCAGACTCCAGCTATGAGACTTGGATTAGCAAAAGGCCCTGTTGATATTGAAAAAATACTTTATTTTGAAAAATATAAAAAATAGTCGGATGTTAAAAATTATTTATAATTTTTAGCTGCTTTTTACTTCTTAGGATCTTTTAGTTCAAAGAATAAAAAATCAGCCCATTTTTTAGTGTACAAACAACCATCAAACCCAGAAATATGTGACTACACATAATGATTGATATTAGTCTCATTTATGGTTGCTTGTTTTTAAAGGGATACCGCCAATATTATATTTCTGAAACGAAGACTTTCCAGTCATAATGTTTGAGACTAAATCAGCAATATTTAGGATCACTTTGTGCGCATTGACGTTAGCAACAAATTATTTGCTATATATTTTCTAATGTTTCATTTCTAACATTTTACTGAGACTTCTCAGTAATATCCGGATTTGTGAATTTACCTTAAAACAAATAAAGTTATCTTGTTGAATTTTAATGATTTTATTGGGTATATGGGTTAAGTGTATTACTCAGAAGTCTCAGTAATATCTATTTTTTAAAGTGGCTAAGAGTTTTACCTTTTTAAATCGTTGAATTTATGAGACATTAATGCTTGATAATCAAACACCATGGAGCCGATATTACTGAGGAGTCTCCATAATATATTATTTTATTTCTTGGATTCAACTCTGAAGTGCAATTCTAGAATCATGCAGCCTTACACTCAGTTTTACTAAAAAACATTTCGTAAGGCGTTTTATAATTCAGTGTTTTTCTTGGTCGGTGGTTAAGTCTTTCCATGACTTTATCAACCTGTTCGTCTGTTATACTCTCAAAGCTACTTCCTTTAGTAAAGTACTGCCTTATCAATCCATTTGTGTTTTCATTCAATCCGCGCTCCCACGAGCTATAAGGATGTGCAAAATATACTACTGCATCCAGCTTCTTTGCTATTTCTTCATGACCAGCAAATTCTTTCCCGTTATCAGCTGCAATCGTTAAAGTCTTGTCTAAATAGGGACTTAGCAGGGTTATAGTCGCCTCTGTAACAACACCCGCATGTTTGCTATTAACTTTCTTGATCAGAGTGAATTTTGATTTCCGTTCCGTTATTGTCACTAAAGCACCTTGATGGTTTTTACCAATGACAGTATCTATTTCCCAATCCCCTATACGTGTTTTTTCTGTAACAATTTCAGGGCGTTCATCGATACTGATCCGATTTCTGATCTGACCTCGTTTATCTTTTGAGCCATACTTTTTTTTGCGTTTTTTATTACCTTGCCTAAGATGTTGATATAACGTACCTCCCTGAACTTTATTTGTCCAAACATGCTGGTAAATTCGCTCATGGCTGATACCAATATTATTATCCAAATCCAACCAACCCGAGACTTGCTCTGGACTCCAGTCAAGCTTAATTTTTTCTTCGATTAAAACAACAAGATCACCTGTCATTTTAATTGCCTTAACGGCTTTTTCTCTTCGCTCCTGAGCCTTTATATTAACTTGTCTAGGACGATATCCTCTCAGTCCTGCATTACGTTTTAATTCACGACTGAACGTTGCACTAGATACACCAATTATTGAAGCGATCTCTTTTTGATTTTTTCTGCTTTCTTTAATGCTAAAATCTGATATCTTTGTACTTCGGTCAGCTGATTATATTTGTTCATAAGTTTTCTCATCTTTGCCGGATTGAAAAGCCTGTAACTATATATCAGCTGGCCCTTTCTTTCCTATAAAAATGAATTGCACTTATTAGTTGAATCTAAGTTTTATTTTATTTTATTTTATTTACTTTACTTAAAGTGAGGGATCTATGTTTCAAGTATATAGTCTAGTAAGAATTTTTTCTTTGCCAATAATTTTATATTCATTATTCATAATTATTAGAGTTAAAGGTTTTCAACCACCTATGGAAGGTGAGTTAGGTGATTTTATTACAGCATTAAATTTTTTATTTGGTTCCTTTATATCCTACTTTATTTTTGTATTATTGACTTTAAATGCGAAAAAGACATCAACAAATAAATCACTCTGGTGGTGGCTAATGTGTATATTGCTAGCATTGTTGGCTTTTGATGAGTTATATATGATCCATGAATATTTAGGTTCCAAATTAGGCATTAAAGATACACTCATATTTTTGTTTTATGGTGGATTGCTTGGAGCGCTACTAGTGTTTAATTTAAAGGAGACCCTCTCAAAAAACACTTTTATCTTTTTGATTCTATTTGCTTTATGTAGCTTATCATCACAGACTGCTGATTATTTATACAACGAAGGGGTTGTAGTGCTCCTAGGTAGAGATATAAGTTATGAGCAATTTTTAGAGTCATTTGGAGCTTTGTTTCTTTCTTGCGCAGTTATGACAATTGCAATTCGAGGATTGATAAATAATACCATTTCAATTTCACAAAAAACAACATGGTAAACAACAGTTAAACCGTCAATATTTCAAGCTAATAAAGCAGGACTTGATAACATTTTTCTCGATCCCGCTTTGCTTCACATTGTAGCAAACTATTACCAGCCTCTTAAGGGACGTTGGTAATACAAAAGCTAATCCGAAGTGGCTTATTCTAATCAAACCTTAATGTATCTCTTGTGGTAGCAGTGAACCTTAGCTGGTAATCAATGATCAATCTCATTTGGTGATTAGCAATCTCAAACATTATGCGTAGTCACAGAAGTTTTGAACTTCAGATATTCTCAAGTATAAAAGAAGTGAATTAGACGTATTATTAAATTTTTTCTAGAAATATGTGCGGATCATTAATCTAAATTAATAATGTCTTGAACTTTGGGATTAAAATATATTAAAACAATGAAAAATAAATTCTAAAATATAAAAAGTTAACTTCATAATATGTAGTAATATTACGAAAAAAGCCCACAAATTATTGTAGACTTTTGATCTTGCATTTCAGCCTATTTTCAAGCAGGGACACGTATCCGTATCAGCTTGGCACTGAGCTTGTCTTTTTTCATTCACTGAAAAAGTGAATAGTTATACCAATTGGTATTAGAAATGAAAAGCTAGCTTTTGGAGGATCTTATTTGCCTGATGAATCATCTATCATCAGTTGATTAAATTCTTTAGTCATAATATCAACGATTAAAGATTGAGCTTCTACATTGGGGTGAATGCCATCTGCTTGCATTAGTTTTGGCATAACAGCAATTGATTCCATAAAAAATGGCATTAACGGTATGTTTGTTTCCTGTGCCACCTCGACAAAAACATCGGTAAACATTTTATTATAACGCGGACCGTAATTTGGCGGAATTCTTATACTCATAATTGACACCGGAATGTTTTTAGCTTGTGCAAGCTTAATTATTTGTAACAAGTTGTTTTTAATTAATTTTGGTGGAAAGCCTCTTAAACCATCATTTCCGCCTAATTCTATCAGCAGATAGTCAAATTTCTTTTTCGACAGAATGCCCGGAATGCGAGATAAACCACCACTTGTAGTCTCGCCACTTATGCTAGCATTGGTTATAGTGTATTGACTGTTTTGTTGCGCCAACTGTTGGTTTAACAAGTAAACCCAGCCTTTATTTTGTTTCATTCCGTAGCTTGCACTTAGGCTATCTCCTAGTAATAAAATAGAGCTAACAGTTTTTGTATTGTTCACGGTGGGTTCAATACCGGAAGATCCAAAGGCTAAATCAATACAAAGCAAGTTACTTGAAATTAATAGGGCTAATAAAGCATTTTTTATCATGAATTTAAATTCCGTAAATATTCTAAAAGTTCGCGCATTGACTAAATCAGTAAAGTTAGAAGAAAAAACGTTAGATCTTCTTCAAGACATTAATTTAGACGTAAATGCCGGTGATACCTTGGCAATAGTGGGCTCGTCTGGCTCAGGGAAAACAACTTTGTTGTCTATTCTCGCCGGGTTAGATTTACCTACCACAGGTGAAGTCTATCTTAAAAAACATAGTTTACACCAGTGCAATGAAGAACAAAGAAGTGAAATAAGGGCAAATCATGTTGGATTTATCTTCCAGCAGTTTTTATTGGTGAATAGTTTAACTGCGCTGGAAAACGTAATGTTACCGGCAGAATTAGCCAATATGGACAATGCTGAACAACTGGCTAAAGACTTACTGACGCAAGTTGATCTGGGTGATCGACTTGATCATTATCCGTCACAACTTTCAGGTGGTGAACAGCAAAGGGTAGGGATCGCCCGCGCTTTTATTTCAAAGCCTGATATTTTATTTGCAGATGAACCTACAGGTAACTTAGATAGTAAAACCGGTAGAAATGTTGCAGATTTATTATTTGACTTAAATAAACAATTTGGTACCACGTTAGTTCTAGTGACTCACGATTTAAAATTAGCAGCGCGATGTCAGCGTCAGGTTATTATGGACAGTGGTTGTTTGGTTGAAGGAAAAGTAGAAGAGATTGTGGAAGATGCTGCAGAGGACATTGCAGAGGACATTCAAAAGGAACAAGTTGAATCGCCAGCTGAAAATTTAGCACAAAGCAAAGCTGCAAGTGAGGGCTAGGACATGGCCATATGGGTAAAACAGTCATTACGACTACTACAACATGAACTGCGCCGTGGTGAACTTACTATTATTTGTTTAGCTATTGTTTTAGCGGTAGCAACGGTATTTTCTCTTTCGGGTTTTTCCAGTCAGATAAAACAGTCATTAATTAATAACAGCACCAGCTTTATTGCGGCAGACAGAGTATTGCAATCTAGCCGTCCTGTTGAACAAAGTATTTTGCAATACAGCGATGAAAATAGTTTAAACAGGGCTGAACAAATACAAATGTCGTCAATGGTATTTGCCGGCGACAACATGCAAATTTCTGAAATTAAAGTTATTTCAAATACCTATCCTTTGCGTGGTGAGTTGTTGGTGCGCAAGCATATTGGTGAGGCCCCAGTGGTTGAACATGCTCCTGCTCGTGGTACAGTTTGGGTTGAACCAAGTTTGTTAAAAACCCTGAACCTGTCATTGGGTGATAAAGTTGAAGTGGGTGTTTCAACTTTTGTTATTGCAGGAATTGCCACACAAATACCTGACGCATCTTTTAGTCTTTTCACTTCAGGACCTAATGTCATTGTAAATATTGATGATATTGCAGCGACAGAGCTTATTCAGCCGGGTAGCCGATTAACCTATAAATATTTATTTTCAGGTGAAATAAATGATATTGAAGCATTTGAAAAATGGATCAAACCTCAAGTTAATGAAAGTCAGCGTTGGTACGATATAAAATCCCGACAATCACCATTGGCGAATGCGTTGAACCGGGCAGAAAAATATCTGTCGCTGGCCAGTATGCTGGGTATTGTACTTGCGGCGGTTGCTGTGGCTGTTGCCAGTCGTCGTTATAGCCAACGTCATCAACCCACTGTAGCCGTGTTTAAAGCTATGGGGGCGTCTCTTAAACACATCAGGAAATTATATTTATTGCACTGGTCTTTGTTGTGTTTATTCAGTATTGGTTTGGGTTTGGTGCTGGGATTTATATTACTGCAGGTCGGTTTATTTGGGGTTAGTGATTCATTGCCTGTTGGTGATGCTAAATTTAGCTTTTATCCATTTATTATTGCCGTGGTTACAGGGTTAATATGTGCCATTGCTTTTGCTGTAACTCCTATTAAATTATTGATTGAGACTTCACCTTTAGCTGTGATACGCGGATTTTCTGCACAGCCTACTGTGACTAGTGATTCGGCAGCTGGCAATTCACTAGTTAAAAAGGGCAAATCAAAGCTGAAAAATTTTGGCTGGCAGCAATTACTGCCGTTTAGTGCCTTATTTGCTTTATTAATAATGTTCAGCGGTGATGCCAAATTAAGTATTGCATTACTTCTGGGTGGTTTGATCGTTGCTCTTATTTTGCTGGGTTTAGGTCGATTATTTATGAATGCCGGGCGTTCAATGGGTAGTCGTGCAGGCAAAGCCTGGCATTTAGCCATGGCAAATTTAAGAAGACGGGCAAGTGAAAATAGTGTTCAGTTGGTGAGTTTTACCATAGCGATAAAATTATTACTGCTTATTTTAGTGATGAAAAATTCTTTAATAGACGATTGGCAACAGCAGTTACCAGACAACACCGCGAATCGATTTTTAGTGAATATTACCCAGCAGCAAGTAACCAGTGTTGGCGAATTTATTGACCAGAATAATATTCAGGCAAGTGAATTTTATCCGGTTGTCCGGGGTAGATTGTCTTCAATTAATGATGAAAAATTGATTAAACAAGTGACTAAGGAAGAGAACAAAGCTTCAGATAATGGTCGCAGAGGTGTAGGCCGGGAACTTAACTTAACCTGGCGTCAAACTTTACCTGACAAAAATATTATCACACAAGGGCAATGGTGGTCCGAAAATGACACTGAAACCTTGTCTGTAAATAAGACTGAATCATTAGGACAAGTTTCAGTTGAACAAACTCTGGCAAAGCGTCTTGAGATAAAATTAGGGGATGTTTTAATTTTTCAAATAGGGAGTGACCAAGTAGAAGTACCTGTTACCAGTATTCGGAAAGTAGATTGGCAATCGCTTCAACCTAATTTTTATATGATTTTCAACACAAAGGTTTTAGCTGATTTTCCTGCGACCTATATTTCATCTTTATATGTTAAGCCAGAAAAAACTCTGGATTTGCAGTTATTCTTAAATCAATATCCAACAATATCAATGATTGATGTTGATGCAATGATAGGTCAGTTACGCAGTGTGATTGATCAAGTATCAGTGGCAATAGAGTTTATTCTTGTTCTTGTTGTTCTTGCAGGGAGTTTAGTTTTAGTTGCTCAAGTGCAGGCAAGTATGGAAGAGCGTGAACGTGAAATTGCCATTTTACGTACCTTGGGAGCTAAAGGTTCGTTATTGCGTGCCAGTGTTTTATACGAGTTTTTTGCCTTAGGCGCCATTGCAGGCACTATGGCCAGTGCGGCAATGGAATTGGCTGTGTTTGTATTGCAAACTCAAGTCTTTAATATGGAGGCAAGCTTACATCCACTATACTGGTTATTAGGAATTTTCGTTGGTGCCGGTTTTGTCGGATCAATTGGTTATATCAGCTGCTGGCGATTATTGAATATGTCGAGCGTTACGTTAATCAGAAGGACAATGTAACGGGTATTTGATCATTATATAATTTATCGTTGAATTTAAAAAAAGGCAGCATTGAATGTGCTGCCTTTTTTAGAATGGTTACTGCTTATGATAATCGCCATTCACTGCTAAGATGCTCAGCCATCTTCGGTCGACCAATAGCCGTACCACAAATATTTCCATGCGGAATATTTAACATCATATTTTCGTACTGCTGATGATTTACCTTAACCAAATGACAATGATCCCCAGCTTCAATGAATATTTGTTCAGCATTGAGTAAAGCATCATCTACCATCATATTTATTTCAAAAGCTTCGCCTATGCTTGGAATTGCACCTTGTTCACAATCAGGAAACAATTCACCTAAACGCACCTCATTCACCAAATTGTACTGTTTTCCCGTTAGCTCATTAACCTGGCTAAGGGATAGCTTATGATTGGCAGACAAAGTCGTCATCAAGTAATCACCATCATTACTTTGTAAAACAATCGCTTTAGCAACTTGTTCTGATGGTAAATGAGCAGAGAAAGAAGAATCAATAGAGGAAGTAGTGTGACGATGTGAAATTAATTTATAGTCAATATCGTACTTTGACAGATAGTCAATAAAGGAAATTGATATGGCCATTTTTATCTCCTATTTATTATTACTGTGCTGTGTGATTATACCTGATTTTAGTGCTGTACAACTACTTTATAGACCAGCTTTCGTTAATAAATAGCTTGTAGATTTACTCATATTTCAATCTAAAAAATGCTAGAAAGGTAACATATTGTTAAATTGATGTTTTAAATAAAAGATAGGTAGCTTTAGCTTTTCTTTTATGAAATAAATTATCTGAGCCCATTTTTAAATCACTTGAATATTAAACGCTCTAACAAATGGCAGTGCCCCATATCGTCCTGATAAATAGCCTAATTCAATATTTTCTTTTTCTTTTCTGGGGCTAAAATCAGTTAACGGGTATAAAGTGGTTGCTTGAGAGTTATCTTTTTCGCAAAACCAAATTTGATCTCTTCGAAAAATTTCCTGGCTGAGAATTGATGTTTCATGAGTCGTAAAAATCAATTGCGCATTATTAGGATTGGTTCTATTACTATGAAATAAATCAATTAAATATTTAACCATTTCAGGATGTAAATTATCATGAAGTTCATCCACCACAAGGATGTGACCATGCTTTAAAATATCGATCCAGAGTCCGGCAAAAGAGAAAAATTTTTGTGTCCCATCAGATTCATCCTTAAAATCTAAAGTCACTAGATTTCCATTATCAGTTTTATGAATTGTCTTAATATCAATGATTTCTTTCCCTTTCATTTCTTTACTGATTTTTTCTTTAATTGTTGCAGGGAACTTATCGGGTAATAAATTTGGGTCAAATTTTTCAGTTTCAATTTGAATATCATGAATATCAAAATCTGCTGCTTTTAAAAATCTGAGGATTTGTTTTTTTGTAGAACTATTTTCACATAAAGACGCTGTAAAATTAGGTCCCCATCCATTTACATTGGCAGGTCTTAATTTATCTTTAAACCAGTTGAAAACAGGTTTTAATTGATCACTGTTTAGCTGAACGGCAGTAGATAAAAATAATGCATTTGACCGGGTAGCATTTTGCCACACAGTTCTTTGACCCGATAAAAAATCACTGAATTTATATTCATATGATTTACTTTGTTCATTAAACGCTCTGGAAAACCATCTTTGTGGTCTTCCTTTGGGATAGGCAATTAACCATTCTTCAATAATATGAGATTTGGTTGCAGAAAAACCATATTGATATCTGACATCTTCGTTAATAAATACCATTTCAAACTCTGTAGCTTGTTTAGCAGTAGAGTCATTAAAAAGATAAGGTGTTACCGAAATCATGTCACCTTCCTGGCTGGTAGATGCTGAATTACGGACAATAGATCCCATTTCAGTCAATGCTTTAATAACATTAGATTTACCAGCAGCATTGGGTCCATAAATAACTGAAGATCTCAGTAATGAAACACTTGAAGGAGTATTCTGGGAAAAAGTATTCCGGTCTTCTAATTCATTCCCTTTAGCTTTTACCATGCTTAATACCTGTTCATCTTTGATTGAACGGTAATTTTTTACTGTGAATTCGATTAGCATTAGAACGCCTTTTTACAGATAGACTTTTGTTTGTTATTTACTCGTAGTAGCATTGTATTTAGGGTATTGTGCTGTTTATTTGGCTAAAAATGAAGTTTTGTAGCGAAAACTGAGTTTAAAACGGCTTCTCTGTCCGTTAATGAGAAAGATATCATATGAAACATTTCATTTATTAATTTCTTTTGTAGATTCACTCAGCAGGTTCAGGTATTCCAATTGGCTCTTCAGCTGGAACTTCGACGGGAGATACCATTGGCACTTCAATAGGTGTGTTTTCAGGTACTCCTATGGGTTCAACTGATGGTATTTCGATGGGGGTTTCTGTTGTATTTGTTGTATCTGTTGTATCTGTTGTAATGGGTTTGTATGTTGTCATTGTCATTGTGGTTGTCTTTTATGTTGTAAGCGGGCTTGTTTAACAGTTTTAGATAGCTGTGATTAAATTATAGATAAAATTTATCACTTTATTTTTTCTATTGGTAAATAGTTTATAAGATGAATTAATATATTCGGGTGAATGTGTAATCCACCCTTTGTACCCTTCAAATGTACCCTTCAAATCAGAATCGTTTTTGTTCTTTACGTTCAGATATTATCGACGCGGCCCTTTCTACAACAAAAACGCAGATGAACGGGAGGTAACATGTAAATTTGGTATTTTAGCTAATACATTGAGTATTTCTTCAGAGATACCATCAGAGAAATATTCCTGCTCTGTATCAGATGACATGTTAACAAAGGGTAATACAGCAATGGAGGCTGAAGGTATTTTTTCAACTGTATGTTCTGTTGTAGATGGGGTAGAGGGTGTAGAGGTTGAAGTAGCTGAAGTATCTAGGGTAAGGCGTTCGTACGCCATTCCCGCAATAATCATAATCATTGCACCTATAATAATAAAATCAATTTTTCTATTGGTTAGATGAGTAATGGAGTGTTCTTCTGGTACATCAAGGCTGCGTTTTATGCCCTCAGGTGTTAATTCAAAAGCCCACGCAAGAACGAGTGAAACAGGAAATCCAACAAGCAGGAGAATTAGTATCATTTTGCTGAAAACATCGGGTAACTCAAGTATAGGAGACACAACAGCAACAATTTGAATGAGCAGCCAACTAACAATGAGATAGGCAATAGCTACTTTAAAAACGTTTCTGCGTTTAAATTCTTTAAATATACTCATGCATCCTGCACCTATAATGTTATTTTTATTACTTTATTTTCACTTAATAGTACTTAAAAAATTCCATTTTTGTAAGGTCATTAAATAAACTATTTTGAATACGTATGTAACCAATTGCTGTCAATATTTAAGGCTGTTAGCTTAGATGTGAAAAATTTGTTAAAAAATAATTACTATGTTTTTCCTGAAATAATACACAGAGATTAATACACAGAGATAGAACATAAATAATCACACTAACTGAGGCTTAACTATGACAGTGTTTGGCACCATGCTAAGAAACAGCATCACTCGAAGCAATAGCACCATTCGAAATTTCAACTTACTCCCCAACATTACGCAGCAGAATAAAAATTATTCAAGCACTACATTGCGTATTACCTCGGCCGCAATTTTAAGTTTAGCAATGCACGGTAGTGCTTTTGCTGACCATGGTGATGTGCCAACAGGCGTGGCGCTTGTTGGTAGTTTACAATCTGAAGTAGGTTGTAGTTCAGACTGGCAACCAGAGTGTCAGGCAAGTGAACTTCAGGCAAGTGAACTTCAGCCAAGTGAAGCAGACCAAAATGGTGATGACTGGCAAGCGACTTTTTTAATTCCTGCGGGCAGTTGGGAATATAAAGTTGCGCTTAATGATAATTGGGATGAAACCTACGGTGACAATGGCAATAATATAGCGCTGTTTTTGCTGGAAGAAACAGCCGTTACTTTTACTTATAATCAAGCTAATCACCAAGTTAGCAGCAATGCCCCTGTGATAGTTGTTCAACCGAATTCAGTTGCTTTGGTGGGCGATTTGCAAGACGAACTGGGGTGCTCGGGTGATTGGCAGCCTGACTGTTTGGCAACCATGTTAACGCTTGAAGAAAGTGATTTGGTATGGCAAAAAACATTTACTGTTGGCGCAGGAGACTGGTTTTATAAAACGGCACTAAATGGCAGCTGGGATGAAAACTATGGTGCTAACGCTGCAGCTAATGGCAGTAATATTGGTTTGTCGCTAGATCAAGAGACAAACGTTAAATTTTTCTATGATCATGAAACACATTGGATCACCGATAATCAAAATTCGGTTATTGCTTCACTTGTCGGTAATTTTCAAAATCAATTAGGCTGCTCTGGTGATTGGCAACCACAATGTTTACGTTCATGGTTACAAGATCCTGACGGTGACGGACTTTATAGTTTTACCACCACCAAGCTGAGTGCTGGCAGTTATGAAACTAAAGTTACCCACAACGAAAGCTGGGATGAAAATTATGGTGAAAATGGCGAACAAAACGGTGCAAACATTAGTTTTACCGTAGCTGCAGATAACGACCCGGTGGTATTTGTATATTCTCCCGTTACCCATATTTTAACTATTGGCGCCTCAACCTTTGAAGCTAATTTAAAAGAAGCAAAAGCCTATTGGTTAACTGAAGACACTTTAGCTTATGACGTGCCTGATGGCAGTAGTGTTGAATTGCATTACAGCGCAGATGCTAATTTAGTTATATCGTCTGCTGGTGTAGAAGGTGGTGAAAAGCTTAGTTTATATGCTGATGGGGTTGTAGGTGATGAGGTAGGTGATGAGGTTGGTGATGAAGCTGGTGATGAAGTAAATGGAAGAATAGCTGAGAAATTTCGTCATTTAGCAGGCTTACCTGTATTTAAAATACATCAAGATGATTTAACAAAAGTTCCTGCTATTTTAAAATCGCAATACGCACTTTATGCTTCAAATGATAATGGTGAGCCAATCAGTGCTACAGGTATTCAACCTCCCGGTGTACTGGATGATTTATTCACCTACACAGGTAAGCTGGGTGTAAGTTTTATTGGTGATAAACCCACACTATCGGTTTGGGCACCAAGTGCTAAATCACTTAAATTACACTTGTTTGATAACTCAAGTGAAAATTCAGCTGTTCAAGTATTAAACTTCGCCGAAGACACTACCACAGGTGTTTGGAGCATTAACGGCCAAGCAGACTGGAATGGAAAATATTACTTGCTTGAAGTAGAAGTTTACGCACGTTCAACCGGAAATATTGAGCATAACTTAACTACTGATCCTTATTCAATTAGCTTGTCGATGAATAGCAAACGTAGCCAAATTGTGAATCTTGATGATAAACGTCTTAAGCCGAAAGGTTGGGATCGATTACATAAACCTCGGTTAAAAGCTCCTGAAGATCAAACCATTTATGAATTACATGTGCGTGATTTCAGTATTAGTGATGAAACGGTGCCTCAGGCAATTCGTGGTACGTTTAAAGCGTTTTCATTACCTTTTTCACAAGGCAAAAAACATCTTCGTCGGTTAGCTCATTCAGGTTTGTCAACTATTCACCTGTTACCTTCTTTTGATTGTGCCACTATTCCTGAAAATCATGCAGACCAATCAATACCCGGTGATTTAACTGTGTTTGCTGCTGATTCGTCTGAACAACAAGCGGCTGTTGATGCTATTCGAGGTCAGGATGCATTTAACTGGTGTTACGATCCTTATCATTACACTGTGCCAGAAGGAAGTTATTCAACCAACGCAGACAGCACTGACCGTATCCGCGAATTCAGAGGCATGGTTGCTTCGTTAAATCGTACAGGTTTGCGTGTAGTAATGGATGTTGTTTACAACCATACCAGTGGTAGTTTACAAAGTGAAAAGTCAGTGTTGGATAAAGTTGTGCCAGATTATTACCATCGGTTGAATAACAAAGGGGGTATTGAAAATAGCAGCTGTTGTGCCAATACCGCAACAGAGCACAACATGATGGAAAAACTGATGCTCGACTCTTTACGTACTTGGGCGGTTGACTACAAAGTTGATGGTTTCCGTTTTGATTTAATGGGTCATCACACCAAGGCTAATATCTTGAAAGCTCAAACTATGTTGCATGCTTTAACTAAAGCTGAAGATGGTGTTGATGGCAGCGATATTTATCTTTACGGTGAAGGTTGGAACTTTGGTGAAGTGGTTAATAACACCCGTTTTGAGCAGGCAACTAAAGAGAATATGGGTAAAAATACTGGCGTTGGTTCGTTTAATGACTATATTCGAGATTCGGTTAGAGGTGGTGGACCCTTTGACTCAGGACATGAACATGTTGTTAACCAAGGGTTTATCAACGGACAGTTTTATGATGCAAATCAGGAAAGTCATGCCAGTTTAACTGATTTATTATTAAATACCGATAGGGTAAGAATGAGCCTGGCAGGCACTTTGTCAGCCTATGAATTTGTAAACTTTCAAGGTGAAACCATTCGTAGCTCAGATATTGGCGGTTACACTAGCGACCCGCAAGAAACAATTAACTATATTGCTGCGCACGACAATGAAACCTTGTTTGACGTTAATCAGTATAAATTACCGTTAGCTACCAGCGCAGAAGATCGCGTGCGGGTACAAAACATGGGTAACTCACTGGTTGCTTTTGCTCAAGGTATTCCTTTTTATCATGCCGGACAAGATATGCTGCGTTCTAAATCGTCAGACAGAAACAGTTATGATGCCGGTGATTGGTTTAACTTATTAGACTTTACTTATAATGAAAATGGCTGGGGCAGGGGGTTACCGTTACAAGGTGACAACGAAGCAACCTGGGACATTAGCCAGCCACGCCTGGCGAATGCTGAACTTTCGGTGAGTAGCGATAACATAAAAGCGGCGGCAAAGCATATGCTGGAAATTATGCGAATTCGACAATCAAGCAAACTGTTTCGCCTGCAAACAGCTGATCAAGTTATAGAGCAACTTGCTTTTTATAATACCGGGCCAGAGCAAATTCCGGGGTTAATTGTAATGAGTTTAAGTGATACCAAAGAAGTACGCCACGTGGTAATTTTTAATGTAGGCACACAAACACAAAGTTTCACTATTGATGCACTAGCTAATAAAGGGTTTAACCTGCATCCTGTGCAAAAAGGCTCAGCAGATCCCATTGTCAGAAAATCTCGTTTTAATAAAAGAAGTGGAAGTTTTACCGTACCAGCAAGAACAACCGCGGTATTTATTTATAAAGGGTTAAGTCATTTAAATCATTAGTCTGTTTTTATTGAAAAATGATGGGTTACCGTAGAGGTAGCTCATCACTTAAATTCTCTTAAGTTGCTTTAGGTGGTAACTTAAAATTATTATTTCTTTCATATTAATGTTTGTTATTTCATCTTTCTTAAATCTCATTAACCTTCCAGTTGACAGCTTCTGAGCTATTTTCCCCTTCATCAATTAATTGACGAAGTGTTTCAAGTTTTGAATCCGCTTGCTACAGAGTCTGCTTTATTGGCTTGTCTAATAAAAGTAATGCGCCATTTGGTGGTTACTACCGAAAAGCCAATATAAAAAAATTATCGAGGCAGAACATCTCCTAATACTCGGTGTTATCTCACAAAAAGCTAAGTACAAAGTCAGTAAACCAAAATTTCATCATATATACCTACATAAAATGGTTACTCAAACGGATATGTAACACATTATTAATGTTTTCATGTCTTATTTATTACTTTTGTCACATAGATTATATTTTAACTTAAAATCAACAGGTTAATCTAGTAAGAGGATTTAAAAATGGAATCTGGTAACGACAATCTCAATACCGAATATGGTAAACGATACAGTAAAAAATACCCACCTGTCGTTAGTTTGGCTTCACAGATAGAATGCTACCTTCATAAGTTAAAGGTTAAGACCCGAGTAATAACCTTTGATTCATTCAAAAGCTATATTCTTGATTCTTATTCATCCCTGCTTATTGTTGCCAATACTTGGTTGCAGGATAATGGTATAAACGAAACGCGAGTACTGACAGAACAGGCATATAACTGTAGGGGTACACCTGTTCCTCAATGGTTTGCGCTTGCTGATGTGCAAGCAATGGATAAACATAAATTGTTTCAACAAGGCGCGTCTGATTACATAAGTGTACCCATTATTTAGGACGAGTTTAATGCCCCCCTGTAATTGTTTGTAAATGCCTTATATGTTTGAATTAAATAGAGTTATTATGTTGTGGTAGTGCAGTGAAAAAAGTACTCAAATAAGAATTACCTTCAGATTACCTTGCCACCTATTTTTTATTCTTACTGAAAGTCAGTCATATCTATGAGTAAATTGCCTTCTAATAAAAGAATAATTCCCTTGAGAATCATTTTACCTCTGTGTTGTTTTTCTGTAGAAAGTTGATTTATCTTTGCTTGCATCTGTTGATTGATTGTTTCAACAGTACCCACATCGACAAGCAGATTTAATCCAAGTGTCAGTAGCGACTCTTCTGTTTGTTCAGTAATATCCATTAAGAAAAGTAGCTCATCCTGCTGACAGAATATTGAAAGGAGTATGAAAATGTTAATAAATTCTTGATCACTGGAATTAAAGAGTGAATCATTGTTGATGTAACGTGAAATTTGTTAGGTAAATTTCATGGAGTATCAGGAAATTACCTACAAGAATACTTAGATGAGTTCTGTTATCGGTTTAACTGTCGATTTATCGAGAAATAGATACCTAACCAATTGTTAAGTTTAGCAATAGTTTATTCACCTGTAAAATCGACCGGAGTTAAGTGCAGAGGCATGATAATTAATTAACCGAAACTCCAAAACCCATTCAATATTAAATTGATTAAATGTTGTATGAAAAACCGTCAATTCGCTAATACATCAGTTAAAAACATAAAAACTTATAGACATCTAAAAATATATCTACTAGTTTATTTGTGCTTCCGCTTTGGCTTTTTCAATAATATTTAGTTGAAAGAACAGGTTGTGAAGTAAGACCTTATACAAATTTTATTGGCTATGTCCCGGTTAAATGTGTCTGTGACTGTAATTGATTATTTTCTCTATGTTTATTACTAGTTCAATATTTAAACACGTAGGATGGGTTAGCCGAAGGCGTAACCCATCAAAATACAAGTTTTTATTAATATTATTAAGTGGTTGTGTGCTCTAGAGTGATGGGTTACGCCGTTGGCTAACCCATCCTACAACTTTTTATAGCCACACTTAACCAGTACATAGCCAATACAATTGGTATTAGTTTAAACTTTGATCTTGAGCAGACTTAACCAGTGATCAGCCCAGTGATAGAAAATATTGAGTCAAAGGTCTGAAATTGAATACTTTAGTGATAACTTTGTTTAAACTCACGCTTCGGTTCTTTGAGCCAGTATAAATTAAGAAACAAGGAGGTAATGTGAAACTAAAATAACATTTATATCCATTTTTAAAAAATAAACTTAAATCTAATAAATAATCTAATAAATAATCTAATAAATAATCTAATAAATAATAATAGGTAAGCAATAAACCATGGAAAAAATAGTTCAACAGTCCCCAAAAAAAAGTTGTACTGAAAAACATCCTGCTGTTAGAGATACATCCGAATAAATTACAAACACTAACACAATTATTAACAGAAGAAGGATACATTTTTAAGAAGGTTACTTTAGCTGAGTGTAAAAAAACTGATATTACAGTTCACCCTCCGCAACTTGTTATAGTTGATGTTCATCATAAAAACATAAAAGTCATTCAGTCAGCTAAAAAAGAATTAACAACACTTTACCGCAATTCACTCCACACCCTACCACCTATTCTTGCCTTTGTAGACATCGGTTCTAGGCATAAACAACAACTATTTCACCA
>JABSOI010000087.1 GCA_013216015.1 Alteromonadaceae bacterium
CTATTGGGATTGAAAGCAACGCAGCTATTGGAAATTTAGACCATCGAGGGTGACCACTTACTTAGTACAATTGGTATAATCCCAATCGCACTAAATAAGTAATCATCTGCGAATGGTACAAATTAATGGATTTGTTATAATTAACTAATAAAATTAACTACCTACGCATACGTTTAAATCTTTCATTGTAGGTATTATCCTCAGTAAAAGATATTTTACTTGGAATTTTGTAGGGTTGTAATTTTTCTTTACAGAAATTAAACATACTAGCTTTAAATTCCCGTCTTGATTCTGATACCTTTAATTTAAATTTTGCACAAACTATATTCCCGGTAATTGCATGTGTTCCACCAAAAACAACAACATCTTCAACATTGTCCATTTCTAATAAAATACTTTCCACTTCTGCAGGGAATACTTTTACACCGCCGACATTGATAATCTCGCTTTTTCTTCCTAATATCCTTATCCACTCCCCGTCTTGTTCAACCATATCTCCTGTATCAAGAAAGCCTTCATCATCGAATGGATCAGGTGCATTTAGATAGCCTAACATGGTTGAATCAGATTTAACCCATAAAGTCCCATTGACTATTTTGGTTACAAATTCTTTGCCGCCGACTTTCATCCAAAGAGAGCCTGAAGAGCGAGATTTTGAACGTAAAATCCCAACTTCTGATAACCCATAGGTTTGCTGTAAAGTGGTATTGGGAAATAGATCATTGAGTCGTTTTAATGTACTTGTTTGCATCGACTCTGTACCGTAAGTCATTAATTTTAAAGATGAGAGATCATAGTTTTCATAAGTTTTCGATAATATCAATAAATTAAGGAAGGTCGGTGATGTCGGTAAAACCTCACCCTTGAATTTTTCAATCGCCTGACAAACACTGTCTGGTGTTCTTCCATCGGCAACTATTACCGTACCACCATTTGCTAAAGAATATAGTAATGAGTTAACGCCACCAATATGATCAAGCTGAAGAAATATTAGCATTCTGAGGGCTTTTCTTGGTGTTTCAAATTTGTGCATGAGTTTTTCAAGATCCTGCACAATTGCTTTACTCTTTCCTGTAGAACCTGATGAAAACAGTACAAGCCCAGAAGATTGATTTTCTCTAAGTTGATTATAGATTTCGTGTGTAGCCTGTCTACTTGTTTTCTTCATAATTGCCTGATTATGGGCAAGTGAAATATCATACTCGGTAGATGCTATTTCCCTGAATTCAATGAAATTTTGTTTTGAATCTTTTGAAAGGGGTACAACAATATTTCTATTTTTAGCTAAAGCTAGAAATAGCGCAACTGAATCAGGAGAGTAGTCTCCGTCAAAAGAAACAACGGCACCAGAAGGAATTTTTTGCTGGTTTAGCCAAATAATAAACTTATTAGTCAACGCTGATAATTCACCGTAAGTTAAAGAAAATTCTGATGATAAAATGGCTTGTTTTTCAGGATATTCATTCATCTTATCGACAAAAAATTGAATCATTTAGATATTCCTCCTAAATAAATAATCTGCCCGGTAATCATACGACTTTCTGGACGAAGAAAAAAATCAACTAGATTAATAACATCTGCAGGAGTTGCCATTTTTTTTACTGACTGCTTCTCAATAAGCTTAGCTATTTTTTCTTTGGGTACGCCCTGAATCAAATTAGTCTCAATCGGTGAAGGGCCAATAGCATTGCAGGTGATGCCAAAACCACCATATTCCTTAGCAATAATCTTCGTTAATGTTTCAACCGCACTTTTACTCGCTGCATACACAGATTCTCCTTCAAGTTGAAGTGGCACTGCAACGGTAGTCATATTAATAATGCAGGGGTTATCCGCTCTTTTTAGTAAACCAAGCGCTTTTTGGCACATCATAAAAGTACCTTGTACATTTACGGCAAATATTTTTTGATAAGTTTCGACTGGAGTTAATGCAAAGGCATTCATACTTGCAATACCTGCATTGTTGATAACTGCATCGAGGTATTTGATTTTTTTACGTAAAGTGAAAAAAAAGTCACTTACTTGCTCTTGAGAAGCTATATCAAGTTGAAAGTGATGATAATTATCGTGCTCTATCTGTCTTTCTGATCGGGAGCAGCCATAAACCGCGCAACCTTTTTCCAAAAAATATTCAGCAAGTTCTTTACCCAAACCTCGACTAGAGCCGCTTATAAGAATGTTTTTAATTGCCATGGTGCAAATCTTTTATGCAGCTATCAATATAGCTAATTAAAGTCTGGACATTACGAAAAGGGCTTTTTGATTGTGACATTGCTTTTTCATCACTCAGGGTTATTTCCAACTCTTCGTCTAACAAGCACTCCTCAATATCAATCAAAAAGGCAACTAAGCCCATTGAATCTAAGTGACCATTGTTTCCATAGAGTTCCGTAGTCTCTGTTAAGGGGATCTGCCTATGGTCCTCCCGCATGTTATTGGTCATTTCTATAGCATTAAAGATAATATTTTGAATTTCTTTTTTTTTCATAGTCCGCTCTTTATTATAATTATATGTGTTTTTAAATTTCTATAATATAGCTTAGCTTTTATTAAAAATCTTGAATAAACGCTTAGTTAGCCAACTCCATTCTGATCTTGGAGAAAAGTGTAAAAGTATTTTTATGGCATCTTTCATGTATGTTAAAACTATTGCATTTCGATCATAGCCAGGCGCATCTACATACTGTTTTGTTTCATATGGAATAGGTGAAACAGGCTTAGTATTGAACTTTTGCTGAACACCGTCATTTTGCATCATTATTGCGAGTATACGTGTATGGTGAGCTTCGTTAGACTTAGTTAAACGATTTGTCACGTAGTTATAAAACTCTTCCGCCCGATCGATATAAAGAGATTCATGGTCCTTGGAAAAATAATAGGCATAATAAAATAAATTAGCTTTACGTAACTCTTGAGCGCACCATGTATCATTAGGAAACTCAAGTTGCTCTGGGTGATCTAAATAAAAACTTTCATTCTCAATCATCCAATGACAGTAATGCATTAATCCGTGTCGGGCATACCAGTAATCGTCATCAATATTATTCCTGGACTCCTTTAATAATAAGTAACGAACTACTGATTGAAGAAATACAGTGTAGAACCAGGCATTCTCATGGTTATTTAATTGGCGTAAACTAATATCTTCCAGCGGATGAAAAGTTTGCCTGATAATTTGCCCCATTTCTTGCAAAAGAGCAGGAGTTTCACGTAGGTCATAGTTGTCAATTAGCGCTACCAGAAAATTCCCTGTACCTCTATCAAGAGGGTACTTATAGCCTGGAGCTTTAACGCCAATATTAGTTAGTTCATTTTGCTTAAAATCTATAGTGAGCAAGCGGAATGTTCGCTCTGCGATAGAGTCGCTACCATCGTAGAAATGACGGATCCAGGTACAAAGTTGAGCTACTTTTGTTTTAGCTTCTTCATCACCAAAAAGCCAATACTGCAATGTTAATCCTGTTGTGTAACAATGTTGTCCGCCAGGACCACCGCCTCCCAGAAAACCATCGTAGGCGGCAATGTGATGTTTAGAGTTTGAACGATGACTGCAGGTTTGTGCAGATAAATAGTGATCAGTATGCCAGAAGAATCCGCCATTATATTCAGCTTTATCATCTTTGGTATCGTATATATCAATATCTTGAATATGTTGATTAAGTGGTTTTAAAAGTTGTAACCATTTTGGATCGCCATGATGGAGAAACTGCAGAGTCATACCCATGAGAGGATCGTATTGATTATTGTAATGAGAAATAAAATATGAATTTTCAGGTTTATTTACAGCCTCATGATCAGCATCTAGTTCACCGTAATTGCGCCAGCCATAAACATCATTTTTTTCTCTTTTCTTGAAGAAATCCTGTTCTCCGTCAATTCCAATATGTATTAATTTAGTAAGCGCTGAACGTGATTTTGAAAATGATAAATGAGGCAATATATTACATTGTGCCAGATACTCTGTGTTGTATCTGATATGGGGTACGGCTAGGTTTGAAATTTTCTTATCTGATTCACTTCTTTCTCTTGGTGTTTTCAGATTACATCGAAATACCCACGTCTTGCTCTCTCCACCTTGCAACTCAGTATTTTTAGCTAAAAGCTTCCAGGATAACGAATTTTTGTTTCCTATCAATGTTATTGGAAAGTTTTGCCAAAAACCTTCAAGTTTCATCTTGAATAGCTTTTCTTTATTTTTGAGAGCCGCAACAGGAGCAGCTCTTAATCCCTGGAGTAAAATATCCTTTTCATTAATCAGCTCAAAACCATTCTTATGTACGGTGATATTTTTATTTTCATCCCAATGTATCGGACTTTGCCAATTGTCTCCGCCGCTGCTGTATTGCTTTAATGTATAATCCCCTTCATAGTCAACTGGCTCCTGAGCCTCTATAGAAGTATCATTTATTACTACTGATGCTTGAGTGTCAGCTAATTGTAATATCAGTGAAAAGTCTTCAATTATTATGCTGTTTTTATCGCCTAAATCCCATTGGCCACCAGTATGAGCAGCAGCGTGAGGATTATGAAGGCGTAGTTTAATACCAATATCCCCCGTATATTTGCAAACTTGAATATGACAATTTAATTTTAATTGCCTTTTGTTAAATTTAAATATACCCGTGATTGTATATGTTTCAGTCAGTGGAGTGAGCTTTGAAATATTTTTTTGTTTGATGAAATTTAAAGGTGTTTCATGGTCACAAAGTTTTAATTTTATTGAAGCTTTAAGAGAGTCTTCACAGGTTTGAAAAATAATATTTTTCGATGATTTAAACGAATTTGTTTTACTTTCTACTACTGAAAATGACTCGCATGTATCACTATCATTATTTAATAATACATCAACAATGCCGCTTTGCCCTACGATGGTTTGACACTTAAGCCAGCGAATAGAATTATCATTCCAGTAACCAACAGGCGTTAAATAAGCCGACAATAGCTCTTTATTCTGACAGAGTTGCAACTCATTGACCTTTGCCACTTGACCTTTAGGCAAAGGTAAACCAAATGTAAATATTGTTTCTGCACCTTGATAGGTTATGTCAGCAATGTGTTTTATTATTTTTGTCATTGTTATGTCATTGTTATGTCATTAGAGAGTTAATGCCTGCTTATCTTAAAAAGGCGGGTGTACAAATTACTAGCAATAATCCATGTTTTGTTTTGATAATATTTAATGTCAATTTGTTTTTGGATAAATTCAGAAATGAGAGCAATTCCAACAAACAGGATAAGAAGTAAAGTTAATCTTTGAGACCAGAAGCTATCAGACAGACTGTATATATCTTCAGCGAAAGCATAGATTATAGGCATGTGAATAATAAATGTTATTAAACTATTACGAGCAAAAAAAGCAACAATTCTCAGTTTAGGCAAACGCCTGAATATTTCAAAAAAGACGAAAGTATTTACCAGATAGACAATAGAAATTACCAATGAGCGAAATAGTAGTGCCCACGTTTCATTTGAAATTAAAGCACGAAAGGGAAAAGATTGATCCCAGGATAACTGATTTAAAGGACTTGACCAAAGACCAACAGTAACAAGCCATATTATAATAAAATAGATTGTTTTAGGTTGCCAACTACAATCTTTTTTCTTATGTAAATAACTACCTAAAAGAAAAACTGTTAACCAATTTGGTAGTAGCATATAAGCAACAAAATCTTTGCCTAAATAGATAATAACAGAGCGTATAAGTATTTCGAAAATGAAGGCAAACATAACATGCTTTTTGCCAATATCTTTTCCCTGAAGAAAGAAAAACCAGAAAAGTAATATATGTAAATAGGTGCCTATATACCATGTAGTTGGGTTAGCGGGAAAAAAATTAAAGAATACGTTTATTCCAAGAAAAAAGGGCATGTAATTACTTTCATTAATATCATTTATAGTAAAAAATGAGATACTGCTTAATAATATAGTAATAGCAATGGCATAAAAATAGACGGGAAAAATTCGAGTAAACACAACTTTGAAGCCTGTTTTATTTTCATTAGCAAGGCTCCAGCCCATAACAAAAATAAAAAAGCAAACACCCAGCTGCTTTGTATAAATAGGTTGGCTTATCATGTTAAAAATATGGTAAGGGCTACCTATAATATGGCCGATGAGAATGAACAACATACCAGAGGCTTTCATCCAATCAATAAACCCTTGTTGCTTCATCGTTTATTCCTTTAGTAAAAATATGTTTATAGAATGTATTATTCTGGGATACCAGTGTTTTTTATGAAACGGGCAGGGTTACCTGCGACCATCACGTTGGCTTTAATACTTGAGCTGACAACAGAACCAGCACCAATCATGCAGGACTCCCCAATATCAGCGGATACTATTGCAGCCTCACCTATCCATACATTTTTTGAAATAGTAACTTTTGATAATCGTTTTGACGAATAAGGGGTCCACATTCCACTTTCATCTAAAATATGTAATGCTTCACCACTTAGAATACTTACTCTGCTGCCAATAAGGCAATGTTCGCCTAAGTGAGCTTTCCCAATTAATGCATAATTACCAATGTAAACATGTTTTTCAATTGTGGTACAACGGTGTGAAATAATGGCTCCAAAGCCGATATGACAATGTGATGAACACTTCTCAAGTGTCATGGTATAAAAAGCCCTACGAAGAAAAGCGCCTGGTGTACCAGGGAGAAAGGCCATTATGTGAGAGCACATATTGAAGAGTAGTTCAGGTTTTCTTGGTAGCAGTTCTTCAAGTCGTGATAAAAGGGCAAACGGGATCACAACGAGCTGACTAAACAAATTCAAAATTAATTTTGCAATGTTTTTCATTATATAGAATTCCATTCTACTTGGTGTTAAGGATTAAGATATGCTGAAAACTAACGTTGGCTAGACTATAATTGATATCATTGTATAAACTTTAGGATAACGAATAATAGCTAAAATGTAAAATAAGTAATTTGATCTGCCACCTACAGCTAACTTTAAAAATAAAGTAACGATGGCCCATTAGCCACTCATTTTATTGATAGGTATTTCTTCGCTAAATGTATGAAAGATAGGACCTAGGCTAACATTTGATATTTAGATTTTAATACGTTTAATCGGAGCTGTGATTCGCTGTTAGGTGAAAGTATTCCGATGTCGTCAAAAAGTTTTTTAGCAATATTCAAATCAATTTTTTCTTTGCCATCTTTTTCATATGTGGTAAGTATAAAGTTAAGCAAAGTTAATTGTGTTCCAATATTGTCTGGAAAAAGTGTCAATGCTCTTTGTAAATTTTTGATTGCGGGGATGAAACGATTCTTTTTAAATTCTCGATTGCCAATGTTAAAGAAACTTTTTGCTTTAATGATATCTTCATCGCTTATCGGGTGTTCTGCTAAGTTGTTAACTTCCCGATGTAATTCTATATTGTCTGGGTGCGCCTGTGACAATCGTTTCAACGAAGGTAAAACTTGTTCAGTTATATCTAAATCATTTACAGAATCAATGATGTTAAACAGCCCTTGAACAGAAAAGAGGTTGTCTTTCTTGTTAAGGAGTTCAACTGCTTGTTGAGAATTCATGTGAGAATCAGCCAGTTTTTTAACCTTGTTAAATAAACGTGCTGTAAGGAGTTTTGTTTGAGTTTTAAGTTCTATAGAGGAAAACTCTTTGTTGACTTTTTTCAGGCCATTAATGGCTTTGTGATTTAGTTTTTCAATATCTTTTATCTGTAATTCATCTGCATATAGCAATAATGATTTTACAAAAAGTAAGATGTTTTCAGGTTGATGGTGAATTGAATTAAGTGCTATTTCATAGGTTTTGTAAAATGCACTCGTAGATTTGTCATAATTTTTATTGCTTAAACATAATTCAGCATAATTTTTTAGTCGGAGTAACGATCTAGGAGATACTTTAAGGGCTTGTTCGAGGGATGATTCTGCACTCAATAAATCATTTTGTAATTGGTATGCTTTAGCTAACCAATCATAAGCAGGTAAATAACTTGGATTTTCTAAAATAATATCCTTAAAAAACGAAACGGCCTTTTCAAATTCATTAGACGCTAAAGCAATTTTACCTAAACCTATTGCTGCCCACTGGCAATTAGCATTATTCAGGTATTTAACGTAGATTTCTTGTGCTTCTTTGTATTGACCCATGTTATACAGTTGACGTGATTTAATGCCTAAACATTCTGTTTTGTATTTTGTATTTTTTTCCAGCAGTTGATCACAATATGAAATTACATCATTTCGTGCTTCACTATCCATAGCTTCATAAATATTATGCATTGCCTTTTTTTTGTTAAGCGATCTACCTAACCTTCGGGAAAGTTCTTTGAAAGTGTAGGGCTTGGCAATGTAATCGTCAGGTTTATGTTCAAGGCATGCCAGAACCATTTCTTGTGATATTTCTGCTGTTAATATTATTATTATCGTTTGTCGTTTAATAAGGTTATCACGGCGTAACTGTTCAAGTACCTGCTGACCATTACGTTTATCATCACCAAGATTGTAGCCTAATAAAATCACGTCATAATCGAGTATTTGGCATTTAGAAATAACATCTCTAGCTAAATGGCAAGTATCTACATGATTGGTACCAAGGCTATAGGCAAAAGTCTGTAATAACTTCGAAGAATGCTTGATGTAATCTACAATGAGGAATCGCTTGTCTTTAAAATTAAGGGTGTTCATATCTTCCTGATAATATCTATTCAGTTATAATCACTAAGCTTATGGTGAAGAAAAATGGTCTCAACGGCTTTATAGCAATTTGGCCCCCAAATGTATACTAATACTCATTAACTGATAAATTTATCTTCATTTATGATTTGTGAGTAAAGTCAAATAATTGAATAATTCAACGGATAAGTTAAAGACATAAATACAAGCAATTTTGCGGGTTTATGAGCAATTGCACTTAAGCCTTCTATACTGTAAGCTGCATCGCCGCCAGAAGGGCGGTTTACTGATTATTTTATAAAATGAGATCTTTATATGAGTTTTACTGATTTGGGCTTATCTGCCCCAATTCTTGCCGCTATTGCTGAAAAGGGCTATGACACACCTTCGCCAATTCAAGCGCAGGCTATTCCTGCTGTTCTTGAAGGTAAGGACGTAATGGCTGCAGCGCAAACAGGTACAGGTAAAACAGCTGGATTTACGTTACCTTTGTTAGAATTATTATCAAAGGGTCAACGAGCTCAAAATAATCAGGTTAGAGCCTTGGTGCTAACGCCTACACGTGAATTAGCTGCGCAGATCAGCGAAAGTGTTACAACCTACGGTAAAAATCTGCCGCTAAGTTCAACTGTCGTTTTTGGTGGAGTAAAAATTAATCCTCAAATGTTGAAGCTTAGAAAAGGTGTAGACATTCTGGTAGCAACACCTGGGCGTTTATTAGATCTTTACAATCAAAATGCCATGAGGTTTAACCATCTTGAAGTTCTAATTTTAGATGAAGCTGACAGAATGTTAGATATGGGATTTATTAATGACATTCGTAAAATACAGCGGCTGCTTCCTAAACGACGTCAAAACCTGATGTTTTCTGCTACATTCTCTGATGAAATTCGTGACCTTGCCAAAACAATGGTCCACAATCCGGTCGAAATATCCGTCAGTCCGAGAAATACTACCGCAGAAAAAGTGGAGCAAATCATTTATTCTGTTGATAAAAAGAAAAAATCTCCATTATTGATTAAATTAATAAAAGATAATGACTGGCAACAAGTATTGGTCTTTACCCGTACTAAACATGGCGCTAATAAATTAACTCGCGATCTTGAAGCGAAAGGAATTAATGCAGCAGCTATTCATGGTAATAAAAGCCAGGGAGCAAGAACTAAAGCTTTGGCTAATTTTAAAAATGGTAGTGTGAATATTTTGGTTGCTACTGATATCGCTGCTCGCGGTTTAGATATAGATCAATTACCGCAAGTAGTGAATTTTGATCTACCAAATGTTGCAGAAGATTATGTTCACAGAATAGGTAGAACTGGTAGAGCTGGAGCTAGCGGTCATGCTGTATCTTTAGTTGCAGGTGATGAAATTAAGCTTTTAAATGAAATACAAAATCTGATCCAGCAAGAATTAGAACGTAAAATTGATGATGAATTTGCACCAGTAAATATGCTGGAAGATTCACGCACCTTAAGACCTCTTAAAGCGAAAAAACCAAAGAAACCTAAAAATCCTAAAGTGGAACACCAAGATGGTCAACGTTCGGGTGATAATGCACGCGGACATAAACCTACCGGAAAAAACAAGAAGCATACAGGTGGACGAAGTTCTTCTCCAGCAACATCACCCAATGCTAATAGTGGACAACGTCGGCGTATTAATCCGGTAAGTAGATAATTTCAGGTTTATATTTTACTGCTTTTGCCTTTTTTCGCTAATATTTTATCCAGATTATTAGCGAAACTTTGCCTGTCACTTTGACTGATCGGTGGCGCTCCACCGGTGTGCACACCACTGGCCCGAAGCGTGTCCATAAAATCTCGTATGTTCAATCTTTGCTTAATATTACTTTCAGTGTATAACTCTCCACGCGGGTTTAGTGCTAAAGCACCTTTTTCCACCACTTCAGCCGCTAAAGGAATGTCTGCGGTGATCACCAAATCTTTATCAGTAATTTGTTTAACTATTTCATTATCAGCAACGTCGAAGCCAGAATGGACTCGCAAGAATTTAATGTATTTAGATTTTGCCACTTGTATAAAATGATTAGCAACAAAAGTTGTTGGTGTTTTGGTACGCTCTGCGGCTCTGAATAAAATATCTTTTATCACCACAGGGCAAGCGTCGGCATCAACCCATATTTCCATCTAAACTTCCTAATTCTTGTAATTGTATAATACTTAAGAAGCGTATTTTATTCTTATAGCGGCTAGTTAATCCAGTAACTTTTAATAAAAAATAGAAATATTGGCGGAAAAATAAAATAGTCTTATTAAATTATGCCAGTGCCTTATAATGGGCGAAATTATGTATTTACACTACCGGAAATTCAGTTATGTCGACCCAAATCGATTCTGCAAAGTTTGATCAAATTGAACATTATGATGCTGAAAAACGCTTAAAATATTTGCTAAAGGAAGTTGTCGAAAATCAAATAATTTGGATTTTGACCGATGAGCACGGTTGCGTAATGTTAAATACCGAGGACGAAGATTGTGCTCCGGTATGGCCGAATAAAGAATTTGCTCAAGCTTGGGCAACGGGTGAATGGCAGTCCTTTAAAGCAGAGCCTATACCATTAGAACGATGGCATAGTTTGTGGAGTCGAGGCCTTGAAGATGATGGAATTGCAATTGTTGCTTTTCCTAATCAAGACGAAGAAGGCATTGTTTTGTATCCTGATGAATTTGATTTTGAATTAAAACAGCAAGCTAAAAAACGGAAATAATAGGTTTAATAATACTCAGGTTAGGCTTTAACTCTCATGAAGAGTTATGTCGCAGTTAATTGATGTTAAACAAACAGGTAGGATGGGTTAGCCAAAGGCGTAACCCATCACATTAAGTAGCGACCTAACCATTAAGTGTCTGATAAAAATATGTTTTGATGGGTTACGCCTGAGGCTAACCCATCTAGCAATAAAATTATTTTATTATTGGCCAATTCATAGTAATTTTAGCCCCTTGGTCATTAATGTTTTCTACCTTAAGTTGACCGCCATGATTACGTGCTATTTCAGCACAAAGAGATAACCCAATGCCAGAACCATGTTTTTTAGTGGTGTAAAATGGTGTTAGTACATTATTTAGGTTCGCAAATCCCGGTCCATTATCCACAACCTCAATTATTTGATGGTTTTGTTGGAAATAAGCTTTAATTTCTATTAGTGACATGGGGTGTTCACAAGCTTCACGGGCATTTTTCAGTAAGTTAATCATTACTTGTACAATTTGCTCAATGTCGCCGAAGCACTGCTCATTACCATGAAAAGTAAGACGACAGTTTGTTGTATCTGTTATTGATTTAGCTTCATTTAATACTTCATTAAAATTAAACCAGACAAGATTAGGGCGGGGTAGTTGTGCTAATTTACTGTATTGACTGATAAACGACAGCAAACGATTGCTCCTCTGGCGGATCCTTGATAATACCAAACGTGTTTGCTGCTCATCCAAGTGTTCACTTGAAAGTAAAGTGTCTGCCATTGAAGACATAGGTGTTAAGGAATTTCTCAGTTCATGGCCTAAAACACGAATTAAACTTTGTTGTGTAATGCTTTGGTTTTGATTCAGTAATTGAGAAATATCTAATGCAGAAAAAAGCCAATGCCTTTGATCTTGATGGAAATATTTAATCGTCTGACATTGCCATTTTTCACCAAATTTAGCATGGGAAAAATGCTCTGTAAGAAAGTTAAAACCTAAATTCTCAGAGGAACTACCCAAAAGCATTGGCTGTTGAAGCTGTTCATTCATCGCGGTATTACGATAAGTTAATTTTAACTGTTGATCAAACAAACAAACCGGAATTGGCCATGAATCAAGAATATTACTTAATAAATGGTCAAGTGTTTTATTTTTGGCTTTTTGATTAGTATTTGTTGATGCTAATGATTGTATTTCATTTAGCAACTCAAGCAATAAATTATCAGGGTGCTGCTTTGCATAGCGTAAATTTTGTTCGCCCTCTTTTAGTATTTGAGTATAAGTACTCAGTTGCATTATAGCTTGGCACCAAAAGGAATAACTACGCCATGCAAGCCAAACAAGAGGGTAAGTTAATATGAAGAGTAAAGTTGCGATGGCAAGCAAACTCCAGGTTAAACTCCAGGTTAACGCTGCTGTTAGTGATAAAATAACGATAACAGTAAAGCTTAGGCCTGTTATTAACCATCTTTCATGACTCAAAGGGCTATCTCGATTTTTCTTGGCATATTATTCTTCATAACTCTTCATTAGTTTTCATTTGGTTTTCTTGGTATCAACCATCGTTAATAGATACATTCATATTAAATTTCTCTAAACGACGATATAAAGCATTGCGTGAAATGTCGAGTATTTTCGCAGCTTCAATTACTTGTCCGCAAGTCACCGTCATGGCTTTTTCTATTAGTTGCCGCTCTGCTTGCTCCAGTGGTTGCAATACAACCGAATTGGCTGAATTGTCTATATTATCAAGTAACAATTGTTGTTCGTTTAATTCGTCTGTTACTGCCAGTAATACGGCTCGTTCAATAACATGACTGAGTTCACGAATATTGCCTGGCCAGCTGTGTCGTTTTAGTTTATCTAAAGCACTTATTGAAAGTGTTAAATTCGATTTATGATATTTTTGAGAAAACAGATGAATAAAATTTTCAGCCAGTGGTTGAATATCTTCAATTCGTTCGCGAAGTGGTGGCATGGTGATCACTAAAGTATTCAATCTGTATAATAAATCTTGTCTGAAGGCACCATCGTTGACGTTTTGTGTTAAATCGGCGTTGGTTGCACTAATTATTCTTACATCAGCAAATTGGGTTTGGCTTGAGCCCAGTATTTCGTATTGCCCGGTTTCTAATACCCTTAATAACTTTGGTTGTAATGTGAGAGGCAGGGAACCGATTTCATCAAAAAATAAACTCCCTTGATCTGCAAGCTGAAAGCGGCCAACACGATTTTGTTTGGCATCAGTGAAAGCACCTTTCTGGTGTCCAAATAATTCACTTTCAAATAAAGCATCCGGTATTGCTGCCATATTTACCGCAATAAAGGGCTCTTGATGTCGAGCGGATAATTGATGAATTCTTTGAGCAAGTAAAGATTTACCTGTGCCATTTTCGCCCAGTATTAAGATGTTAGCGTCGGTAGGAGCAATTTGATTAACTAAATTCTCAATAGCCATCATTGGACTGGATTGACAGATCCAGTTTGATACATTTCCGGTAGACAGGTTATCTGTTGATTGTTTGCTACTAAATTGTCTGTTGCTAAGAAGCTGACGATAGCCCTGATGTTCTTGCTTGAGTTTCGAATGGGATAATTGCTGTTGTATGCTGTTAAGTAATTTTTCTTTATTCCAGGGTTTTTCTATAAAATCAGAGGCACCTTGTTTTAATCCGTTCACAGCCAATTCAATGCTACCCCATGCCGTCATCAATACAACGGGTATAGCACTTTTATTGAGTTGATTCAGAATATCCAGACCTTCTTGTCCACTTGTGGTATCCCGGCTGAAATTCATATCAAGCAAAATAAGATCAGGTTTTTGACGCTCAACCTGAATGATCACCTCTTTGGCATTGCTCGCTTCAATAATTCGATAACCGTGTGCCATCAACAACAATTCAAGGGCCAGGCGTATATCATCATCATCGTCAGCAATTAAAATAGTTGCGCCATTTTTTTTGATACTCAAGATTAGCTCCTGTAAAAAGTAGAATGGGTTAGCCAAGTAACCCATTATTTACCTGTTATAGTAAACTAACAGGAAATTTAACAACATAAATTTTATTATTCTTGTCTCAATGCTTTCATTGGATCAGAGCTGATGACTTTCCAGGCTGGCATTAATACCGACAAAATAACAATAATGATTAATCCCAAATCTAAAGCCGATATGGCTAACCAGTTAAATACAGGCAGCATATCCAAATGTTGCTGCAATTGCTGATAACCTATTACTGAAACAGCAAAGCCCACCCCTAAGCCAATAATTAACATCCACAACGCATCTTTAAGAATAAATTTAACTAACCGGGATTGTTTTGCACCTGTAGCCATTCGTACCGCCAATTCATATTTTCTATGATTGGTTGTCATTTGGGTTAAGCCTCCAACTCCAATTGCAGTTAACAATAAAGTAAGTACAGTAGTAGATAAAACAATCCATAAATTGACGCGTTCGTTTAACGTTTGCAATTCCCATATTTCTGTCAGTGATCCTACTTGCAAATTGCCTAAACGAGGAAATTGACGTTTAAGCTCTTTTTCAATTATTTCTGCTGAAATTGTCTGTCCTTCAGGCATCATGACGGTAAAATTCAATTGCCCGTTATCTATTCTATGTGAATATATAGTTGGGAATATCATGGGGTTTTTCGCTCCGGCTTGACTAATAGTATTGCCGACAATACCAGTGATTATCATTGGTTCTGTTTCAGCAGCACGGTTTAACTTAATCGTTTTTCCTATTATTTGTGCGTAGCTCAACGTCGGGTATAGTGTTTTTGCCATATTTTCATCGATCACAATTCGATTTTCATCGTTATCAATTTGTGCTTGAGATAAGTTTGCTCCAGCTAATAGAGGAATTTTATACGTACTAAAATATTCCGCACTTAAATCTCTGTTCTGGTACATTATTCTTGGGCTGTCATTATCTTCCGAGCGATATTGTGACACTCTCATTGAATTTGATAATGGCCCAACAGAAGTAATAATAACTTTGCTATTTGCTACTTTATTCTCGATAAGCGATTTTACTTCAGAGAGTCATGCGTTTATTTCACTTTCCCGATAATTATCCGTATCTTCAGTTAATGACTCTAGCCATTGTTCGTCAGTAACCGTTAACTGTATATTGTAATTGTTACCAATTTCGTAACCTAAATCACGATATACCGATTGATAACTTTGCATTGCGATCATTACAGTTGCCGTTAATAATATTGAAGCGATGGCTAATTGAAATATCATTAGCAAACGACTCAACCATTGGTTACTTTGCGCTTGTATGCGCTTACCACTGCTGTTTAAATTGTTAGATAGAGCTTCTTTATCAATATCAACCAAAGCGAGAGCACTAAATAAAACACTCAGGAATAAAAGAATCAGTAATGATGCGATAATTGTTGAGTTATTAATTGCGATAGAATCAATCATAGGCAAACTGTCACCAGTAATTAGCGGCAAACTTTTTAAAGTCCAGCCCGTCACTAATAAACCTGTTGTTGCGGCCAATATAAAGCTAGGTAAGTTTTCTAGCAATACCATCAACCTGATCTTGAATAAGCTGGCACCTAAACTCATTTGAATGGCGAATTCTTTGGTACGGCTTTGATAATGCGCGATAAACAAATTCAGTAAATTTAATGTCGCCATAAGTAAAAGCCCGAAAACAGCGAAAAACAAAGCGATAATCAAGTCTTCAGAATCACCCAATAAATTACTGCGGTAAGGTGAAATAATAACTTCTTTTTTTGCTCTGGTCACGAAATCAAACATAGCCTGAAGGCGGTTATCAGATAGGTTTTCCTCATGAGCGCTTTCTTTTATGTAACTTTCTAACCACTGATTTGTTTGTTCTCTGGTTGGTAAAGTGGCGTTTCCGTTAGTGCTTTTATTTATTAATAAATCAATTTCATTGCTGATATTACCAATATTTTCAGTTTCAGATAATACTTCAACTAAGTCAGTGATAAACCAAATTTGTTGATGTAGAATTGCTTGTTGACTATTTACATCCATCACGTCTTCAATTACACCTGCAATGATATAAGATTGATTATTAACCACCAATTGTTTACCGATAACAGATTTAACGCCTGAAAAGCCGTGTTGCCATAAACTTTCTGAAATCCAGACATATTTGTCGGGAGAGGCAATGGTGACATCATCTCCAAGCAAAAGGTTGGAACCTAATACCTCTAAAATATTATTGGAGGCATTATAGAGTGTTGCCGGATAAATAGTGTTGTTTATCAATACATCTTGGTCTGAAGGCGAAATTGCGGCCCATTGTCCAATATCGGCAAAGTGGTTACTAAATGCAGCCAGGCGACGCATGGTCCAGTAGGAAATACTCATTGATTCTGATATTTTGAAACGGTATTCATAGCTTTGTAATGATGTTTCGTTTTTAACGCCTTCCAGTGGTTTATACAATAAGGTGGATGAAATAGCGATGACACTTAGTACCGCCCCCAAAGTTAGCCCTAAAGTAAGTATTAGCGGAATGCTTAATCTTGGTAATGAGAAAACTCACGCGATGCCTTGCAAGAAAGATTTTTTGTATAAACTCATGCAACCCCCTGTAGGCTATTGTTAAGGTTCTTGTCTAGATGTTTGGCGTTATCAGATTCTGTAATTATTTGTCCGTCTAGCAACTGAATTTGTCGACTGGCACATTGCGAATAGCGACGGTCGGGAATTTGACGTTAACGCCGAGTCTAATACCGCTTCAGCCAATACCGAGCCGTTAGTGACCACACTTTCAATTCGCGAAATATGTCCGGAAATTTTTCCTTTCTGGGTATCAATAATTACCGGGGCGCCAATATCAATTTGGTCTGCCTGATGTTGTGGTAAACGTAAACGTGCTATTAATTCTTTATCACTGCCTACTTTTGCTAATGACTCCCCTAACTGAACACTCTGACCCAATTCAATTTCCAGCGTTTGCAATGAACCGGTAATACCTGCTTTCACCCGCATGTCGTCTAATTGTTTTTCAAGCAAAGCAACTTGAGATATTTGCTGAGTAACGGTAATGTCACGTTGAGTTAACTGATAACTTTGCATTTCTAAAAATTGTTTATATTTTTCTTTTTCAAACTTAAGGCGTTTAGTTTCTTGCTTAACAGCAAGTTTTGCACGTTTAAGATCAATTTGAGCAGCAACACCCAAACTCAATAAATTTTCATTTACTGATAATTCAAGTTCTGCAGATTCAATGTCGGCTTCAATATCGGCAATTCGTCCCTGATATTCCAAACGTTCGTTTTGTTGTTCGTATTTAAATGCTTCCCGTTGAGCTTGCTGTTGAGCTAATTGGCCACGCGCTTCACTCACCTCTTGTTCTAATTTAGGATTGGAAAGATGAAGAATTACCGTATCAGGAGTAACCTTAGTACCTGGACGGACAAGTATTTGCGAAACTTTACCTAAAGCAGGCGCCGTAAGTAGTCGTTCTTTAGCAGAAGCAAACTCACCATAGGCGTTGGAATAAATATCTAATGCACCACTTTTAACCGTTTGAAACGTTAAACTTGATAAAGAAACAGATTTAGTTGCTTTACTACTTACCGCAAAAGCAGCATAAGCGACTAAAACGATAAACCCACTGACAGCTAACCATTTTTTCCACGGCTTTTGTTGGATTAATTCAATTTTCATTTTGGAACCTGCTAAATACAAACAAATATGGAAAGTGTAATGAAACTTCTGTGCCAACATTTATTTTTCATAAGTAACAGTGGTTACAATATTTGTGTTTGTGTGAAAGTCTTATGTTGTTCGCTTTTAAGGACTAAATGTTCGTAATTGAAGAATATCAAGCTTTACAAATAGTAAAAGTATTTGTACTTTTGGGTAATAAGTCTATCTTAGATAGTCGAAGGATAGCTAATGGATAGCTACTTGTAATTATTCGGAGATAACAAATGAACAGTCATGAAATAGATTATGAAATTATCGGTCAATCAATGCAGATGGTTGAGATTGAACTCGACCCCGATGAAACGGTTGTTGCTGAAGCTGGCGCAATGAATTATATGGAAGATGGCATTACCTTTGAAGCCAAAATGGGTGATGGATCTGACGTTAATCAAGGGTTTATGGGGAAGTTGTTTTCAGCCGGAAAACGCATGATTGCGGGAGAGTCGTTATTTATGACTCATTTCACCAATGAAGGGTCTAAGAAAAGGCGGGTTGCTTTTGCTGCGCCTTTTCCAGGCTCTATTATTGCTGTGAATTTATCTGAAATTGGCGGTTCTATTACTTGTCAAAAAGATTCATTTTTATGTGCTGCTTTAGGGACAAAAATTGATATCGCTTTTAACCGCCGTTTAGGTAGTGGTTTTTTTGGTGGTGAAGGGTTTATTTTAGAACGTTTAACCGGCGACGGTTTGGCTTTTATGCATGCTGGCGGTACTGTGATTGAAAAGGAACTCAATGGCGAAACGTTGCGTTTAGACACAGGCTGTTTAGTCGCTTTTAGTGATGGCATTGATTACGATATTGAAATGACCAAAGGCCTCAAAAGTATGTTCTTTGGTGGTGAAGGGCTGTTTATGGCAACCTTGAGTGGTCATGGTAAAGTTTGGATCCAAAGCTTACCTTTCTCACGTCTGGCTGATCGTATTTTAGCGCATGCTCCCAGTGCTGGTGGTATGAGCCAAGGGGAATAATTTCCCCTTAACTTTTATTAATACCAGGAAATCTGAATTGATACCCGGTTTAGTTTACAAATGCCTAGTTTACTAATGAATAGTTTGCTGACAGCTTGTTTACTTATGCTTAGCTTACTAACACTTAACTTACTAATAGGGACAGCGCTATTCCCCACATTATTAGTGCTACAGTTAAATTAATAACTCTTTGTACATGAGTTTGACTAAGCCAGGGTGACATTTTTGCGGCCGCCAACGAGAGCGAATAAAACCAGGCAAATGAAGCAAGGATAGTACCTGATAAAAATGCCAGTTTTTCATCCGCTTGAAATTGCCCGCTGATGCTGCCAATAATCACTACCGTATCTAAATATACGTGTGGATTTAAAAGCGTTACTGCCAAAGTAGTGATTATCACCGCTTTTCTGGACCTTAATTTCACCGTTTCAGTGACAGAATCTTTCTGGAAAAATAAAAAGCTTTTGAAGAAAAGAGCACCATAAAAAGTTAAAAATATTATCCCGCCCCAGGTAATAATAGTGAGCAACAGCTCGTTACTGTTGACCAATGCTCCCCCACCAAAAACCCCTATGGTCATTAAAATGAGATCGCATAGTATGCAAATGGTCGCTGCGGTAATGTGGAAATTTTTCTTGATACCTTGGTTAAGCAGGTAAGAATTTTGTGCGCCAAGCGGAATTATCATACCTGCACCAATGGCGAAACCTTTGAACATAGCTAAAAATGCCATAATTTTTTCCTAGAAAACTTTAATTTACTAAAACAATGGCAATAAGATAAGAAAAAACACATCATAAGTATAATTAAATAAACTTAATAAAGATTAGTACAGCTTATGAAAGCTATAACTTATGAAGCCTACAACTTATGAAACCTATAACTTAAGAACCTATAACTTAAGAACCTATAACTTATGAAACCTATGGATTATAAATTACTTCATGCTTTAGACACTGTGATTGAAATGCAAAGTTTTGACAAAGCGGCTAATGTTCTAAATATTACTCAGTCTGCTGTTTCACAACGGATCAAACAATTAGAGCAGTTAGTAGCACAACCCGTGCTTATTCGAATTCACCCGCTACAAGCTACAGATATTGGTCAGAAACTGCTGAGACATTTTCGACAAGTTAAACAGCTGGAATACGATTTGGCAGAAGAGCTTATTCAAAATGATGGGAAGAAACCTATTCCTGTTTCGATAGCCGTTAATGCAGATACTCTGGCTATTTGGTTTATTCCTGCATTGGCTCCGTTATTAAAAAAGTATCCTTTAGTGTTAAATTTGCAAGTGGCAGATGAGTCGAGAACTCAAGAATTATTAAAACGGGGCGAGGTGTTTTCAGCGATCAGTAGTCACAAGCAAAGTATTACTGGTTGTAAAGTGGAAGAAATAGGCAATGTAGAATATATATTATGCGCTACACCAGAATTTAAGGAGCGTTACTTTCCTAAAGGAATAACTCTGGAAGCGTTAAAAATAGCGCCGGGGGTTGAGTTTGATCAACGAGATACCATGGATAGCGAATACTTAGAACTGCATTTTGGTTTACAATCTGGTAGTTATCCTTGTCATACCGTTCGATCTTCAGAGGCATTTGTAGCTATGGCAGTTGAAGGGTTGGCCTATTGTTTGTTGCCTAATACACAAGCTAACGAATATTTGCATCAAGGTATTTTAATTGACTTGGCTGTGGATAAACATCTTAAGCAAACCTTGTACTGGCACAGCTGGGTACTTGAAAAAGGCATATATAAGAAAATTACTCAGCATATTGTTCAATATGGCAAAAGTTTACTAAACAGCTTAGCTTAGTATTTGTCTTAGTATTTGATGAGTGTTTGATTAGTATTTGTATCGAATTGGTGAGTTACGGGTTAGTAATTAACTTATAAATACTCTTTTCTGGCTAAATCTCTGGTACACTGCGCCGCGTATTTTTTGTCAATATTAAAGAGAGTAACAGCTGATGGGTTTTTCTTCGTTTAAACTTGATCAAAACCTAATTAAAGCAATTGAAGAGCAGGGGTATTCTGAGCCAACGCCTATTCAAACTGCTGCTATTCCGGTTATTTTATCAAAGCGAGACATAATGGCCGGGGCGCAAACAGGCACGGGTAAAACCGCTGCTTTCGCTTTGCCTATTCTGCAACAGTTAATCACAAATTTAAGTACAAAGTTAAGTACAAATATAAATGCAGACCGACCTGTACAAGCATTAGTGCTAACCCCCACCAGAGAGCTGGCACAACAGGTATATAAAAGTTTTGTAAAATATGGGCAATACACAGAGGTTCGAACCGCTATTGCTTATGGTGGCGTTAGTATAAATCCACAAATTGAGGCGTTAAAACAAGGGGCTGACATACTGGTTGCGACTCCCGGACGTTTACTTGACCATTTAATTAATGGCTCATTAAGTTTGGACCATTTGTCTTATTTAGTGTTTGACGAAGCCGATAGAATGCTGGACATGGGTTTTAAGGATGAAATAAATAATATTCTTAAAAGAGCTCCTGAAAAACGGCAAACCATGTTATTTTCAGCAACCTTTGATCAGGCAATATTTAAGCTCAGCAAAACGTTACTTAATGATCCCCAATTAATTGAAGTAAGTGCGCGTAATAAAGCAGCCACGCAAGTAGAACAAATTGTTTATAACGTTGATGCTGACAGAAAACGAGAATTAATCTCTCATTTAATTGGGATGAAAAATTGGCGGCAAGTGCTTATTTTTACCCGTACTAAGCAAGGTGCAGATGCGCTTGCCAAAGAAATGTGTAAAGACGGTATTAAAACGCAATCAATTCATGGTGATAAATCTCAGGGCGCTCGCGATAAAGCCCTGGAAGAGTTTAAACAAGGAAAAACCCGAGCGTTAGTGGCAACAGATGTTGCAGCCCGCGGACTGGATATTGTTGATTTACAATATGTTATTAATTATGAATTGCCTTATGTTGCTGAAGATTATATTCATCGAATTGGTAGAACCGGCAGGGCAGGCGGGGCTGGTTTAGCTATTTCCCTATTAAGTCCAAAGGAAGAATGGTTGCTGGAAGCTATTGAAGAAGTGCTGGATCATAAACTTGTGCAGCAATGGTTACCCGGTTACGAGCCAGATTTAACTAAAGTAGATAGCCCTTCAAGAAATACCAGAGGAAAATCAAAAAAACACGCCCGACAAAAAGCGTTATCTGGAAATACTAAAACTAATAGCCGAAGTAAAAGCGATAATTCACGCTGGAAAAAACGTAAATAGGTTATTCGTTATAGCCCTATGTTGGTAGTTTAAGACAAGCTTCAATTAACCCTTTTTTGGTAAAAGTGAAGCTTGATAAAAGCGTAAATAAATCTTCCCGACCTAAGAGCTGTTTGCAGATTTGCTTTGTTGACATACCTTGTTTGGCGAGGGCTTTAACTTGTTCGGCGAACGAAATAATAAAATCGCGCTTTTTGGTTAAGTCTTTTTTACCATTTTTCATAATGCCGCGATGTGGACAAAATGCAGTTTCAAAGTCGAGAGACAAAACTTTATTCAGACTTTGTACCTGCTTAGTTAAATCTTCTTCTTTATGAAAATACCGCACCTTTGAAGCAATATAAAGATCACCGGTAAACAGAAAACCGTTTTGTTCATCATAAAAGCAACTCATATCGTCTGTGTGACCGGGCGTTTCCAGCATGCGTAACTTTGCGCCTTGTTTAGACTCAAAATTATCCGTTATTGTTTCAGTTATCACTGGTTTTGCCGTGCCCCATATTATTTTTTGTATTATAGGGATATTATATTCTTGCTTAACCATTTGCTGGCATATCGAATTACTGTAAACCGGAATTTTATATGTTGAAAAAATATTTTGAGCATTTCCGCTGTGGTCTTCATGATGATGAGTTAACAACAGGTGGTTAATTTCATGTTTATTAACATACTCATTAATAAAAGCACAAACATACTTCCACTGATTTATCGGACCAGTATCAATAATAATATCTTTGTAGGTATAAACAATAAAAGTAGTATTAATCCCTTTGTTGAAGCGTCCTACACGGATACCAGAAACTAATCCATGATTAACACGTTCAATAATTGACATTGTTATATTCCTGTTTTTTTATATTGTCTTATATTGATTAATATTGTTTTATTATGATAAATATCTGGTATTACCAGTACAAAAACAAGTATAACATTGAATGATTTGATGTAAGAGGCTTTTAGAGTATTTGAGAAATCAGAGGATTAAATGTTTTGTAGAAGGTGAGAAGCGTTTGATATTAGCCCCGGTAATGGGGCTATATTTGTTTTATACCATTCGCATTAAATAAATGATCAATATTCAATGAGGATAATCACTTATTTAGTGCGATTGGTATTAGGCTATTGGTAAAACGTTTTACATTCTACATTCGCCCGCTACTGATAAGACCAATAATTAAACCGCTAAAGCCAAGAATAAGACCTAAAGACATGCCGGTTATTGTGAAAAACACTCCCAATTTTTTTCTGCGGGTATTCTCTTTGTTTGAATCACCAAATTGCATATGTTTATCAGCAAAATTATTCATTTTGTGCAGATGGAATATTAACCCTAAGACAAAAAATATATAACAAAGGAGTGGGCCTATCCAACCTGTTGTTACTTCGTAACTTAACGCAAATAAAACACCTGTAGTAGCAACCCATATCATCGTTTGATCCCTCAATTTTTTCATTTGTAACTTCGCTTGTTTGTCTGCAATTTTTTCCAAAGGTTTTTTTGTTCCCCAAAAAACACCTAATACTCCGCCTAGTACACCGATCATGGCACCACTAAACAAAAAGGCTAATTTACTCAGTAACCCTGTTTTTCCGGTTGCTAAAGATGAAGCCATTGTTGCTGCTGCCACCGGGCTGCTAGTAATTATTGAGCTTAAGATCAGAGAAGTTAAACCAACCGTTGGTGCAGTTGAAAAAACTAATTGACCATATTTTTCAAGTAATTGTTGTTTTAACAAAGTGCGAACGCGAGATAATATCTTCCTGACATTTGCTTCAGACAACTCCAGAAGCTGAGCTACTTGCTTACTTGATTGTTCTTCACGGTAATAGAGTAAAACTATCTCCTGACTTTCATCGGGTAATTTGTCAATAAAGTCATATAAGATAAGTGACTCTTGCTCTTTATTAAGCACTTGTTCATGAAGTAATTGAGGATGGCAAAATTGCGATAATAAAATATCTGCCTGCTCACCTGCAATTTTACGATTTACCTTATTGTCTCGTAAAAAATTATAAGCGGTGTAACGGGTTGTTTGTCTTAACCAAGGCAGAAAACTGGCATTATTTTTTAGCTTGTTTAAATTTTGCCAAAGTGAAATAAATACCTGCTGGGCAACTTCTTCACTGTTGTCTATATCTTTAACAATTGCTAATGCAATACTGGTAACCGTATTTCTGGTTTGTTCAATTAAGCGGGTAAACGCTTTTACATCACCAGTTTTGGCGGATGAAACATCACTTGCAATATTTAAGCTAATTAATTGAGACATAAATAATTCTCCCTGTGTTGATCATTGAACTGTGTTAACAGTGCTGATTTTGATTTATCCATTTTTACACTTCCATTATTAATGTGACATGTTTTTTTGTTAAACTAAATAGCGATTTATATTTGCTAATAGTTATAAGTAACGCTTAACGCCGAACGTGTGACAAAATATGTGAAATAAATATAAATTAATTTATTTTTGCTGTAATGACGTTTGTCATTTATTTGCAGCACAGAGGTAGCAGCACAGAGGAAAAAATGATATCTAAAAAAATAAGAGAATTTTTTGCTTCATTAATGGAAGCAAATTCAACAGACACGCCAGTTTTATACGATAGAGAAACAGACCAATACACAGGTGCATTTAATGGTTTATTAGTAAATAAACTGAGTGAGCAAGGTGTTATTGAACTCGTTTCAAACGAAAATAATTTGAGCACACTCATTTTAAATAACAGAGAAGATTTTTTAAGTGGATTTTCTTCAGGTGTCAACGAAGCCAGATTAGGGCGTGATCAATATTACGCTGACTATAATGCCAATCCTTTTGCATTCTCAATTGGCTACGAACATTATCTGCAACATACCAAGAAAAAACGTAATAATGATGATTATGTTTGTCATGGTTTTATTTATGATGATACGGGTGAAGTTCACCAGCAGTAATAGAAATATTTCCAAGTAGTTTGGGTATAATAGTTAAAATAAAGAAAGTAAGTGGTTTTCTTAAAAAAAGCTGAAATAAGGCTGGAAATAAAAGCTGTGATTAAAAAAGATGTAATTGTTATTGGTGCCGGCGCTGCCGGATTAATGTGTGCGGCTACGGCAGGATATAGTGGTAAAAATGTAGTTGTACTGGATATGGGCAAAAAAGCTGGTCGAAAAATTTTAATAAGTGGTGGCGGGCGTTGTAATTTCACCAACGAAAATGCCAGCCCTGAAAATTATATCTGTAGTAATCCCCATTTTGTAAAATCTGCATTAAGCCGATACTCGGCGCAAGACTTCATTGAATTGGTTGAACGTCATGGTGTTAACTATCATCACAAAACATTGGGGCAATTATTTTGCGATAACAGCGCTAAGGACATTGTAGACGTACTGCTAACCGAATGCGATTGGGCTGGCGTTCAAGTAGAGTTACGTAGCGAAGTTAGTTCGATCACTTCAATCAACTCAATCAAGACAAATGACCAAGGTTACCAAGTGATAAGCAATGGTAAAACCTACCAATGTGAATCTTTAGTGATAGCTGCCGGCGGTTTAACCATGCCAAAACTGGGTATCACCCCAATTGGATATAAAATAGCAGAGCAATTCGGATTAAAAGTATTACCAACAACCGCCGCACTAGTTCCTTTTACCCTGCATGATCACGACAAACAACGTTTCGACGGTTTATCGGGCATAAGCATTGCCACACAAATAACCAGTGAAGACGGCACATCTTTCAAAGAAAACATATTATTCACCCACCGGGGTTTATCCGGCCCGGCAATTTTGCAAATATCGTCATTCTGGCAAGCAGGGCAGGCGGTAACC
>JABSOI010000088.1 GCA_013216015.1 Alteromonadaceae bacterium
TTGGGATTGAAAGCAACGTAGTAGATAATCTTTTAAAACGCTTCAAAACCTGCATTTTGAATGATTACGGGTATAGTCATCTGGTAGATTTTTATCACCGTGCCAAACATAAAGACGGTGTAGAAATTACCGATCCCCGTTAGTTATAATTAATTTTAAAGTTGGGCACTGCATTATTATTTTCAGTGTGTAGTGCCTGTATTTAGCTGTTGAATATTAATTGATGAGATGAAGTCACTTTCATTGTATACTTGCGAACTTCTTTTTATCAGATTTTATTATTAGGATAATCTGTTGTTAGCGATCATTCGTGTTTTATTGTTAGTTGTCGGCTTATTGATTGTATGTATATTTTCTTCCATTTACAGTATATTACGTCCGTTTCATCGTAATAATGTTTATAATACATCTAAATATTTGGGAAAGTTTTCTAAGTTGCTGGGGCTTGATGTTGAAATTAGGGTATCTGACTCTGTAAAAAAATTAGGTCCGGCGGTGTACATTGCTAATCACCAAAACAATTGGGATCTTTTTACCGTTAGTGGTGCCGTACAGCCTTATACGGTTAGTGTAGGGAAAAAAAGCTTAAAATGGATCCCATTTTTCGGACAAATGTATTGGTTAACGGGCAATATTTTAATTGATCGTAAAAATACCAGTAAAGCATTAAACACTATTACTTTAACTGCAAAAAAAATCAAAGATAGAAAAATATCTATTTGGCTCTTTCCTGAGGGAACCCGAAGCGTTGGACGAGGATTGTTACCGTTTAAAACAGGTGCTTTTAGAACCGCAATTAAGGCCGATGTGCCTATTGTTCCTGTGTGCGCAAGCAATACCCATAAAGTGATTAAACTTAACCGTTGGAATAATGGTAAAATGATCATTGAGTTTTTAGATCCTATTTTTATAAGAGAATCTTCTAAAGATAGTATCCGTAAAATCGCTAATAACGCTCATGATTTGATGGAGAAAAAGATAGAACATTTAAATACAGAAGTAGCTGAAGAGCTACAAAACAGTTAATAAAAATTAAATTTATCAAGTAGTACAATTGGTATAAGTAAAAAGAGAGAACGACTATGAAAGATGATGACTTGCAACAGTGGTTAGAACATAGTGAAGATTTAATTTCAGCGCTTATTGAAGATGGAAGTAATGAAGAAATTAACCATACGATAGAACATCATTTCTCTAGTGCTGATTTTGATTTATTAGAAAAAGCAGCCATAACAGCATTTAAAATGGGTTTCGAAATTGAAGATCCGGAAGAAGCTGAAACTGATACGGGCGAAAAAGTATTTGCGTTTGATATTATTACCGAACAACCGCTTGAATTAGAAGTTATTTCTGATGAAACTAAAAAGATGTTTCAATTAGCTCAACAGTGCAAGGTTGAATATGATGGTTGGGGAACCTACTTCGAGGAGTAGGTGTTTTTATACTATTAATGAGTGCAATTGGTATTAGCAATGTTTTTTAAAAAGGTTCCTGATAAATGAATAAACTGATTCATGTTGCTGTCGGCGTTATCATTCGAGATCAGCATATATTTTTAACCAAACGTTTAGCGAATGCTCATCAAGGCGGAAAATGGGAATTCCCAGGTGGTAAGTTAGAAAATGATGAATCAGTTGCCCAAGCACTGCACAGAGAGCTTAAAGAAGAAATAGCGATAGACGTGCTCTCCTGCAATCCGTTGTTGCAAATAAAACATGATTATGGTGATAAACAAGTATTATTAGACGTATTTGTGATCACTAACTTTCTTGGCGAACCTACCGCACAGGAAGGACAAGAGCAAAGTTGGTTTGCTTTTTCCCAATTATCAAGTCTAGATTTTCCTGAAGCAAATAAGGCAATAGTGAAGAAACTTGAGGTTTATTTTGATTAATACCAATGGCAATAATGTAGCAATTGGTATTAATTAAAAGGTTAAATTTTTAAGGTTGCTACTATTCAGGCTCAACAAAAAAGTTATTATTGTCTAAAAAATCATCTTCTAAAGCATCCAGCATTTCTTCTGTTAATTGAATATCACCTTGAGCAGGTTGTGATATTTTATGTCCTTCGTCAGCCCATTCGCCTAAATCAATTAATTGACAACGTTTACTGCAAAAAGGGCGGTGGGTACTTTCGGTTTGCCAAACAACATCTTTTTGACAAGTGGGGCATGAAACTTTAATAGGCATAGCAAAATTATTCTAAATAACGATAACGCCATTATAAAGAAAAAAGTTTGTTGGTACTAGGGATTGTTGATGTTTAGTATAATACCTATTCCTGCATTTCCAGTGGTTTGGTTATACCCATCACCATTCAAAATGCAGGTTTTGATTCGTTTAAAAAACATATTTACTGCGTTGCTGAATCTTAAATAAGAATAACTTATCCGGCGAATCAGCGTCTTGTAACTATGCTTTTTAATTCACCTCAAATTCCCGCATTTTGAAAGGTAACGGGTATATATCATTTTCAGGTTATATCATTAACAGACAGACAAATAGAAAACGTAGTTCCCTTATTGATAATAGAAGTTATACTTAAGGTACCGCTGTGGTCTTCAATATTACTTGACCACGTCAACCGAAGCACAGAATCTGGTTATATTTTCTCTATATAAATACAAACGAGTTGATTGATACAAACTTAAGCATAGTTAAAGTATGGTTAAAATATAGTTAAATTTTAATTTGTTAAGAAAAAGTATTATGTTCAGGATTAATTTTTGAAGTTAAAATATGATCTTCCCATTTCCCTGCTATTTTTAAATATGATCCAGCCAAACCTTCTTGTTTGAAACCTAAATTCGTTAATAACTTCCCACTTCGAGTGTTTGTCACTATGTAGTTTGCCATAACCCGATGTAAATCAAATTCAGAGAATACGTAATTTAACGATGCTGTAAGCATTTCAAACATTAATCCTTTTCCTTGATGATTTTCACTCACAGAAAAACCCAAATGACACGCCTGAAATACGCCATAAACAATATTTGAAAAATTACAGCTAGCTAAAATTTCATTACCTTCAGGGTTTAGCCCATTGAGACAAATTGAATTCCCGCTTGAAAAATCGATGTAATTATTTTTTACTCTAGCTTCAGTTTGCTTTTCATCGAAGTAAGCTGTACTCCTTAAAGGTTCCCATTTTGATAAATGCCTTTTATTTTTCTTTTCATACTCAAACAAAAGTAAATAATCTTTGGGGTTTAAAACAGTTATTAATAAATTTTTGGTTTTAAATTCTGGAATTGAATGCAATGTATATTTCTCTGGTTATATACCCAAGCTACTTGGAAATACAGGATAGTGCTGAGTTGCAACACTCTATAAAGGAATAACTATTATATTCGGGCAGGTAATCAACTAAAATCTTACCAATATGAGTTAAAAAGAATAAACGACAGAAACACCGTAAATATTGCCCTCTTCGCCATCTATTTTATCAACATTAAATGAAGGAGCGATCCCTACACCGTCAACATTAAATTCATAAGCAACGCCTAGCCGATAAATTGTATCAGTACGTGATTCATCTCCATAGAGTGTTTCACTACCTGCACCAAGGCCAAAACGCCAACCTGCGTGGGGGTGAAAATATACAGAGCCAACCGTGGAACTGATCCCTTCACCATAAAGGGCATTACTGGCATCCTCATACATTACGCTGGCGCTCCAGTTTTGGTCAAATTTGAATTCGTATTCAATGGCAATAAAAGTTTCATTTTGTGAATGATCAAGTGCACCAATAAAAGTATTTATTTGGTATTTTTTATCGAAGCTTTTTTCAGAGGCAAATACGGGATTACTTAAAGTATACACAACGAGCAAACAGCACGTAATGAAGAATAATTTCAATTTATTTTGTATATACACTTTTTCCATAAACAGAGTGACCACGTTCTTAGTTGGGTTATTGTTAAGAAGAATTTTTTTATGAATAAATTTTTATTAAGAATAAATATTACGATTTAATTTTTATTTACTCTTAAGCCTAGCCGATTTGAATAGAAATACCAGACAAACTTTAAAGAAGAGCTTTTATTTATGTAACTTTTATTGTCTGTGCTTTATTACCAAAAGTTTTAATGTTTCAATGATTTCAGAGCTTTGTTGATAGGCGAGAACCACATCTCTTGTTAATACCAGTCCTTCAATTTGTTTGAAAACGATTTCGAATTTATTTAAAAATTCAGGTGAAGCAGGCACGAGTGCTCCGCCAAGCCCGGCATGAACCAAACCTAATGTATAATCTATAGTTTGTATTTTTGCCCTAACATCTAAAGTAACTCCTGCCAGGTTTAATGTTTCATTTAACATGTCCCAGGCACTACAAGGAGTTCTTTGTATAAAGGGTAATCTGTCTAAATCAGCAAGGGTAATTACCTCTTTTAAAGACAAAACATGATTGTAGGGCAGGGCTAACAGGTAATCTTCTTGCCATAATGAAATGAAGCTTTCACTTTCGCTGAGTTCTTCTTTAATAATTATTCGTGCATCGCAAGTTTCTGTTTGCGATACCAATGATAATTCCATTAACTCTTGTGCCGCAGTGAAATCTTTTAATAACTCACTCATTCTTTCAACGCCAAGTCCTTTAGTGACTCCCAGAAAAAAAGGTTTTTTTACGCTTTGATCCGTAAACACTGTTTTTATTGCATCGGCTTGTCCTAATAATTGTTTTGCCAAAGGATAAAGACGATTACCAGAGCTTGTAGGTTTGACACCACGGGCGTGTCTAATGAATAAATTTGTGTTTAAAGTTTGCTCTAATTGTGCAATTGCAGCAGAGATTGAAGGTTGAGCAACAAAGCTTACTTTGGCTGCACCGCTAAAACTATGTTGTTCAACTACTGCCACAAAATATTGCAAGCTTCTTAAATCCATACTGACCTCAAACAATATTAACGTTATTTAGCTATAGCTTATTCCTTTAGCTAACAAAGAAAAAGTATATTTTAACTTTGTCTTGATTGTACGTATGATACTTATAGTTTGTAATATTTTTTATACTAATTTGTAGTTCATATAATAATTTTAAGGTGCGTTATTTAATGTCAACATCAGCTAATAAACCAACATTCAATTGGGAAGATCCATTATTGTTAGAGTCACTACTTACTGAAGAAGAGCGAATGATCCGTGATAGTGCTCATCAGTATTGCCAAGAAAAACTTATGCCGAGAGTTTTAGAGGCAAACCGTAATGAAAATTTTGATGTGGAAATCATGAAAGAGTTAGGAGCGTTAGGATTATTAGGTTCGACTATTCCTGAAAAATATGGTTGTGCTGGTGTTAACTATGTTGTTTATGGCCTGGTTGCCCGTGAAGTAGAGCGTGTTGACAGTGGTTATCGCAGTGCGATGAGTGTGCAATCATCATTAGTAATGCACCCAATATATGCTTACGGTAGCGAAGAGCAACGTATGAAGTATTTACCTAAGTTAGCAACGGGTGAGTATATTGGTTGTTTTGGTTTAACTGAGCCAAATTCGGGCTCAGATCCAGCGAGCATGTTGTCAAAAGCAGAAGAAGTTGATGGAGGTTATCGCTTAAACGGCACTAAAATGTGGATAACTAACTCGCCAGTTGCTGATATTTTTGTTGTTTGGGCAAAATTAGACGGTGTTATTCGGGGTTTTATTCTCGAAAAAGGGATGGCTGGTTTAAGTGCTCCTAAAATTGAAGGTAAATTTTCACTTCGTGCATCAATTACTGGTGAAATAGTGATGGATAATGTTTTTGTACCACTCGAAAATATGTTGCCTAATGCAAAAGGGTTATCGGGTCCGTTTGGTTGTTTAAATAAAGCCCGTTATGGTATTTCATGGGGCGCTTTAGGTGCTGCTGAGTTTTGTTGGCATGCTGCGCGTCAGTACACTCTTGACCGTGAACAGTTTGGTCGTCCGTTAGCCGCTACACAACTTATTCAGAAAAAATTAGCAGATATGCAAACTGAAATAACCATAGGTTTATTTGCTTGCTTGCAAGTGGGTCGTTTAATGGATGCAGGTACATTAGCTCCTGAAGCTATTTCTTTAGTAAAACGTAACTCTTGTGGTAAAGCATTAGAAATAGCGCGTATTGCCAGAGATATGCATGGCGGTAATGGTATCAGTGATGAATTCCATGTAATTCGTCATGTAATGAATCTTGAAGCAGTCAATACCTATGAAGGTACTCATGATGTACACGCCTTAATTTTAGGTCGTGCTCAAACGGGTATTCAAGCCTTTTATTAATGATTGATTGGGGGGGGGCGAGTTTTTTGTACCCTCGCTTTTCTTCCTGAATATCGCCTATTCCCATTTGGAGTTCTGATGTTAGATCGTAATCTGTTGGTAAAAGAGAATTTTATCAAATTTGTTCGTGCCGGTAATTTACCTGCCTCTAGTTGCCCGCTAAAACCAAGTGATGTTGGTTTAACAGACGTTGGCGTTATTGATTTATTTGAGACTCAGGTAATGAGTCGTCATCTGGATTTACAGTCTCGTATTATGCAGAAAAAGGGACAAAGTTTTTATACTATTGGTAGTTCCGGCCACGAAGGCAACGCTGCTTATGCTAAAGCTTTTCGTGTCACTGATATGGCTTTTTTACATTATCGAAGCGCTGCATTTGCTATTCAACGCAGTAAGCAAGTTCCTGGTCAAACACCTTTATACGATATGCTGTTGTCATTTGCTGCATCTAAAGACGACCCAATATCAGGCGGGCGGCATAAAGTTCTGGGGAGTAAAGCGTTATCTATTCCGCCACAAACCAGTACTATTGCATCGCATTTACCTAAAGCTATGGGGGCGGCGTTCAGTGTGCCATTAGTTGAACGTTTGGATCTGGTAAAAGACGAAGCCAGCAAAATGACCCGGCATATGCCAAACGATAGTATTATTATTTGTAATTTTGGCGATGCATCATCGAACCATTCAACCACGCAAGGTGCTATTAACAGTACGGCTTGGGCAGCTTATCAATCAATCCCTATGCCTATTGTTTATGTTTGTGAAGATAATGGTATCGGCATTTCCACGGCTACACCCGATGGCTGGATTGCCGCTAATTATAAAGATCGCGCTGGAATTACTTATCTGCATTGCGATGGTTTGAATATTCTTGACACTTATCAATGTGCAAAAAATGCAGAAGTAATTGCACGGGATCAACGTAAACCTGTATTTATGCACGTTAGAACGGTTCGTTTGCTTGGTCATGCTGGGTCTGACGCTGAATTTGTTTATCGTGATTCAGCTGATATTGAAGCGAATGAGTTTCAAGATCCGTTATTACATACCGCCAGAATTTTACTTGAAAATAATATTCTTGATGCCCAAGCAATAATTAAAATTTATCAGGATGTTGAACAACGCATCGCTTGTATTGCTGAACAAGCGGTTACAAAGCCCAAGTTAGAAACAGCTGGCGAAGTCAAAGAGAGTATTATTCCGCCAACATTAGCTTTAAAGGATAGTGATCATTATTTTCAAACTGTGAGTGACGAAAAACGTCAGATTTTATTTTCTCACGAGAAACATAACATTAAGAAAAAACAACATTTAGCCAAACTGATTAACTGGGCATTAATGGATTTAATGGCTGAAAATAACAATATGGTTATGTGTGGTGAAGACATTGCTAAAAAAGGTGGTGTTTATAATGTTACCGCCAAATTATCCCAGAGGTTTGGCAAAAATCGGGTGATTAATACCTTGCTTGATGAGCAGTCTATTTTGGGACTGGCTATTGGTATGGCACATAATGGTCTTTTACCTATTCCTGAAATTCAATTTCTTGCTTATGTGCATAATGCCGAAGATCAAATACGGGGGGAAGCAGCAACCTTACCATTTTTCTCAAATGGCCAATATACCAACCCTATGGTGATCCGAATTCCAGGTTTAGCATATCAAAAAGGTTTTGGTGGTCATTTTCATAATGATAACTCTTTTGCTGTTTTCCGCGATATCCCCGGGCTTATTCTTGCTTGTCCGTCAAATGGTGCTGACGCCGTTGAAATGATGAGAACAAGTGTGAAATTGGCAAGAGAGCAACAGCGCATGGTGATATTTATTGAACCTATTGCTTTGTATATGACAAAAGATTTACATGATGATGGTGACGGTTTGTGGGCCTCGGAATATGTAACACCAGCGCAAGCAAGCTCTTCAACCAATTTAGAAATTTCTACTTATGGCAATGGTTCCGAGCTTTGTATTATTACTTATGGTAATGGTTATTATCTTTCAAGAAAAGCTGAAAAAATACTTCAGCAACAAGGCATAAATTGTCGGATTGTAGACTTACGCTGGTTAGCGCCGTTAGATGAAAAAGGTATTATTGATCAGGCAGGACAATGTGAGAATATTTTGATTGTTGATGAATGTCGTCAAACGGGGTCAATCAGTGAAGCTTTGTTCACTATGCTAGTTGAAGCTGACCTGACAAGCAATATCAGTAGAATTACCGCCGAAGATAGTTTTATTCCATTAGGTGGGGCAGCGTACCATGTTTTACCTTCTGTTGAAGGCATTGTTAATGCGGCTAAAGAGTTGGTCGGAGAGTCTTTGACTGGTGATTTTAATGTTGTGAATTTGTTAGAGCAGGGAGTTACCAATGAAGAGCGTTAATCAAAAAATAAAAAAAAGAGCTGTTGTTATTTGTCCGGGACGTGGTACCTACAATAAAGAAGAGCTGGGTTATTTACAGCGTCTTCATGCAGACAAACCTGAGCTTGTTGCTGTTATTGATGAATATCGTAAAAAGCAAGGCCAAATCAGCATTAGCGAGCTGGATGCAAAAGAAAAATACAGCATGCGTTTGCATACCGTGGGCGAGAATGCATCGGCTCTTATTTATGCTTGTGCCATGGCTGATTTTCAGTCTATTAATCAAGATGAGTACGATATTGTTGCGGTAACAGGTAACTCAATGGGCTGGTATATCGCTTTGGCGGTTACTGGTGCACTAGACGAGCAGGCAGCCATTGAATTAATTAATACCATGGGTTCTATGATGACCGACGGAGTTATTGGTGGGCAAATGATATATCCGGTCACTGATGATAAATGGTGTGAAGATGCAGGTATTATTTCAAAAATTGAGCAATGGTTAATCGAAGTAAATGAAGCTGATAACTGTGACGTTCATATATCTATTCATTTGGGCGGTTATTTAGTTTTTGGTGGTAACAAAGTTGGCCTAAAAGCATTAGAGCAAAAATTACCAGTGGTACAAGACAGATATCCGATGAATTTATTTAATCATGCTGCTTTTCATACACCGTTGTTAAATGATATTTCAGTTAAAGCCAAATCGTTATTGTCGAAAGAACTTTTTGTCCAACCTGACATCCCATTAGTTGATGGTTTAGGGCAAAGTTGGCAACCTCACAGCTGCGATACTGATGCTTTGTATGATTATACATTAGGTACACAAGTGGTTGCTCCATATGACTTTAGTAAAGCGATTGAAGTTGCTGTGAAAGAATATGCACCAGATAAACTAATTATATTGGGCCCCAGTGCTACACTAGGTGGTGCCGTCGCACAAAGCCTGATTAAACAGCAATGGTTAGGATTAAAGTCTAAAAGTGATTTTATTGCTTTGCAAAAGAAAGACCCCTATATTTTAGCAATGGGAATAGAAGAACAAAGACAAAAAGTAATCAGTTAAAAAATGTTATAACTACTTTTGGAAAAGGGCTGTTACAACGGCCCTTTTTGTTGTCATAATAGCTGTAACAAGTTAAACAATCGTTAATCTTCAGTAGTACGAATATCAAACAAAACATTGAGTTTTAATTTTATTGATTGTTTATAAAGTGTTAATATTATTTTAAATGATTAATTTACATAATTTAAATTGGTAAACATCCATGACAACCAGCCGAAAAAGAAAAGAATCTGATTTAATATCTGCCTTTAAGAGTTTGTTAAAAGAGCAATGTTATGGCTCGCAAGGACAGCTGGCTGATGCTTTATCTAAACAGGGTTTTGTTAATATGTCACAAGCCAAAATTTCGCGATTGCTTTCGAAAATTGGTGCAGTAAAAACGCGTAACACATCAAATCAGATGATTTATATATTGCCTGATGAATTATCTGTTCCTAAATCCAAGCAAGCTATTGAGTCTGTAGTTTTAAGCGTTAAGCATAATAATATGCAAATTGTCTTGAAAACAGGCATTGGCGGAGCACCATTAATATCGAGAATGCTCGACAGTATGGGGGAATCGTTGGGGGTGTTAGGGACGCTGGCAGGCGATGATACTATTTTTATTGCTCCGGCAGATATGACTAAAATGGATGAAATCTGTCAATCTATTCGGGACTTACTGGGTGTGAAAGAATAAGTGTGAAAGGCAGAAAATTTATTCTAACTGGTTCGTATCAGTCTGAGTTTACATTAGTGAAATCACTATTAAATAAGAAAATGTTATTTCTAATTAGGTAATTCGTCAAGTTGCCGGTGGAGCTAGAAGCCTTGCTTCATCTGTCTGTAGATTTACTTGCCCCGATTAGATGTCGGCGTTGAGAGAAAGACAAGTAAACCATATTTTTATTACGGTTTACTTATAATGAAAATTATCTTTTATCTTTAATTTGTCTACCTTTTCAAAAATACACGCTTCTTAAAAAATCATGCATAACCAATTCTAGTTCTCTCCCATATGCTTTATGCATACGGTTATTATGCATGTGTAATAAAGAGCTTAATAAGGTATCGCGTGAACAATTAATCCCATTTTTATGTTTAAACATTTCATTAAGTGTTTGTGTATATAACTTCGACTCATTTTTCCATTCTTTAATTAATGGAAATATAACTTTTTGAGATTCGGATAAATTTTCGGTTGAGCTGGAAGAGAATGTATTAAAATCATTTTTTAATACAGATTCAATTTCGCGATATTTATTACCTAATTGTTTTCTCAATTCACTACTTTCGCTAAACTCATTGCCAAAACTACTTCTTAGATATGATATAAGTGTTAATTTTTCTTCATCAGTATATTCAAATAAATCAAGCAAATTATCTGTAACTAAAAGCGTTACTCGCCAAGATAAATCATCACCATGCTCATCTAATAGTTGTACTGTTTGTGCAATAAGCTGGCTATCCAGCATAAACAAAGATTCAACTAACTCCATAGAAGCGGAACCACCGTATCTTTCAACTTCACGATCATAGGTAAATAATTCTATTTTATGAATTTCCCTATTTTCAAGTAAAGGATCTAATAATTGATTAAGTCGCGGTAGAAGTTGGCCGTATAAATTACTGGGTTCTCCATGAAAGCGTAATCTTAAAATGCCAGTCTGGATCACCATAACGAATAAAAAACCATTTTGTAAAATACGCTTCAGAATTTTTAATTAATGGAAGAAGCTGTTCAGCCAAAATATGTTCAACAGAAGTATTGCCTGCATAAATTTTTAAACTTAACCACTCAGAGCCCGGAGAGAATCTACGTTTAATAAAAGGCGCATCAATGTCTGCTTGGGGATTTTCTCTGAATGTTTGATAAGATTTTGCTTTTGAATTAAAAAAAGGAATGATGAGTTCATTATTATAATAATCACCATTTTCATCAACAACTGGTGTTGTATATTGATTAATGAGTACTTCTTTTAACTCTATTTCTATATAACCTTTATACCCGTAATCATTCAAAATGCAGGTTTTGAAGCGTTTTAAAAGATTATCTACTACGTTGCTTTCAATCCCAATAGCCCGCTATTGCTCAATCAAGCGCCTTTTAGATAAACTTTCAAATTCACCTCAAATTCCCGCATCTTGAATGACCACGGGTATAGTTTCTGTTAATAATATTTCTAACATGGAAGGGCTTTTAAGATTAAGTTGTAAGATATTGTCTTGCACAGAAAAAGAAACAAAATCATCCAGGTTATATTTTGTTTGTAAAAGCGATAATTTTGATAAATCAATTTCAGAATTATTTAATACTTCTTGCAGTTCCTTGCGTGGAATACGCCAAATTTTTTCCGATAAGATTAAATTATCAAGCATAATTCGAGGTACAAAGCTGGCATGTTGTTGGCTGACAGGCAAAGTAAAACTAGGCGTTTTTTCTGATTGATTCACAAGCATACTTAAAAATTTATAAATACTTAAACTGCGAGAAGAATAATTATGCGCAGAGGATAGGCGAGGAATGACTTGTTTTTTCAGTCGCCTAGACCAAAGTTTAACTTGTTGCCTTTCAACAAACACGTACAAATCATCTATATACCCGTAATCATTCAAAATGCAGGTTTTGAAGCGTTTTAAAAGATTATCTACTACGTTGCTTTCAATCCCAATAGCCCGCTATTGCTCAATCAAGCGCCTTTTAGATAAACTTTCAAATTCACCTCAAATTCCCGCATCTTGAATGACCACGGGTATAGTAATTTGAAAATCATCGGTTAAACTGGAATCAGCCATAAAAACAATTTCGTATTGTCTCAAATGAGGGCGAGCAATAATGTTACCAGGACGACCTTCAGGCATATGAACGATTTCAGCAAATATAACATCAGACGAATGTTGTTCTTCTTTTATTAAATGTTCTGTTACTTTCTTTTGTAAATCATTATGTAAATGACAAAAACGACCTAACAGGTTGGCGGCAGAAGATCCATAACAGCCATTAAATTTAATAATGGGATTATCATTTTTATCATACAGTTCCAGTGTAAAATCCAACCACCTTTGAGCTGCACTGTAAAATTCAACCAGTTTTATACCCAAGCTACTTGGAAATGCAGGTTCAGAGCTAAGCTAGGACATCAGAGCAAGGCGCAACACGCATATAATGGTTGTTCCCTTGTAAAGTGTTGCAACGCAGCACTGGTGTTCTAGCTTAGCTCCCTTCGGGCAAGGCGATAAACGGCTATCTCCTGCGTTATTAAATCTCAAAAGGGAAAAACCATTTATAAAATTTAATGCCTTGAATATAGCCGTTTATCGACTTGCTGAATCCTGCATTTCCAAGTAGTTTGGGTATAGTTCTTTATAAAGTATCTGAAAAATAAGTGCTATGCTGGCACTACCATGACATAGACCAGCATCATAAACCTTGCCATTTTTTTCATTTCTTAATGCGGTATGTAAACTGATTTCTTTTGCTTTATTCATATAAGAAGGTATTTTTAATGATTTACCCACTCGCGCTAACGTTAACGCTATCGTTAAATCGCCATAACACCAAGCTAAACGAGAACACCTGGTTTGTGTGGTTGACAAAGAAAAATAACTTTGTTGATCAGGCGTATTAAGTTGTTGCTGTAATAACCAATCACAGCTTTGCTTTAATAACCTTTCAGTGCGAGTTTTTAATTGTGGAATTTGTAAGGCCGGGAGTATTGCCGCGATAATACCGGGAACGCCATGGGCCAAACCCAAGTTGTATTCAGCTTGTTTAGTATCCTCTCTATTTAGTCGATACCTGGAATTATCTGGTTGACGCCAGGTGAGTGTATCTTCACATAATTCAGGATCATAATCTTCACCTTGCGCTTGATTAAGATATTCTAAAGACCAACCGGCGCCAGAAATACCGTGACTAAAATCAAATTGTGTTGCTGTTTTATGTAAATGTTCCTGAAAAAATTGTACCTTGTTATCAAAAGCAGTTTCATTAACAAGACTTTTATCAAATTTATTTGCCTGGCATAAAAATAATAATTCTCCAGAAAGACCATTGATAAAACCTAAATTATTCGCATCATGAGGAGATGATTGAATAATATTGGTTAAAATTCCTATAATTTTTAAGATTTTACTTTGTTTAATCTCAGAGAGGTCCGTGCTTTTTTGCATGTTGCGTTTCCATCTTTTTTTATCCAGCCGAAACTGATGGCCAATGCAATACACACACTTATATAACCTTTTATTGCTATTAAAACTTCACCCATTATGTGAATGACATAATGTGGTAGTAAAGTGAGCATGATTTAGCCACTGTTATATTTATGCTCACTTATTTCGTTTATTTCGCAGTATTTTTAAATTCTATTTGAGCAGATTAGCTCGATTTTGTTCTACAATCGTTAGTTCAACATCTGCTTTATTCTTTATCAACCATTTATTCAATGAATTACGCGTAGATTTTAACTTGTATCCAAATTTAAAAGATCACTATGATGCTTTTTTAGTTCTGAACGACTTGTTTAAATAATAAGAAGTGAAAATGATTTTATGCTGGTGCCACTAAATATTTCTGTAACGTTTTTAAAAGTAGAACGGGTATCGCGGTATCAACTATTTATTGTGTTAAAAGCGGAGAATATGATGTTGTTATCAAATATGGATTACTAGAAGGTATTGTCCCTGAAATAACCATTTATCAGAACGCTTACCTGCTTCACTACGTTCTGAAAATAATACCCCGTATAACCCTGGCCCATTTAAAAATGTTTCTTTTCTCTCTCCAAAGTCGCTATTTTAGAAGAGATTGGTATAGATTTATATTCATTTGATCTCATAGCTTCAAGCTGAGCTTTTCATAAACCTGTTATATTTTTAGGGATAAAGTTAGGGGCAATCTCCCCAGAATTTGAGTATTACCGAATTAAAGTCAAACATTCTATGACAAATAATGTGGATAAATTAATTGAAGGGCTTCGCATCTGGTTAATCTTGCTACCAATCTAGCTTACTGTTACTTTCTTCTTTTGCCGAAATTTTTTCTTTTTGAAAGACTTTGCTTTACTACCCACAGACAGACCTTTTAGCTGAGTTGGTAACTGCTCACTTGCATCAGTAATTATATTTTTTAATGTGTGGGTAAGTGGCTGCATGAAACTTTGATAACTTGCCTTTTTGTCACATATAGCATTTAACGTTGCTTCCCATTGAGCTGTCATATCTGGCTTGGTGGCTATTTCAGGCAGGGAGGAAATTAAGGCTTTGCCGACATCTGTCGCATGAATGAGTTTACCAATACGATGTAAAAACTCTCGTTTAAATAACAAATCAATAATGCCTGCACGGGTTGCTTCTGTTCCTAATCCGTCAGTGTCTTTGAGTATTTTTTTTATCTCTACGTCTTGTACAAATCGGCTGATTCCGGTCATTGCCCCTAATAAAGTTGCATCTGTAAAAGCTTGGGGGGCTTGTGTTTCTTTGGTTACTAATTCACCTTGAGTGCAGTGCAGGTTATCACCTTTTTTTAAATTTGGGAGCTGCTGCTCACTCTCATTATTCGTACCTTTACTATTGATGTCAGATGATTTTATTGAGGACTCTGATTTTTGAAAGAGTATTTTCCAACCGATGTCGGTTGGATTTTTCGCACTAGTTTTGAAAATGCCTCCTGCAATGGAAACTTTTATGGTGGTTTGGTGGTAACGGTAAGCTGGATAAAATTGAGCGAGGTATTGTCGAATAATTAATTGATAAACGTTTTTTTCAAATGAGTTCAAGGTGATATTATCGGCGCATTTTTCTGTTGGGATAATAGCGTGATGTGCGGTAATTTTTTTATCGTTCCATGCTTTACTTTTGATTGATTGATCAGCATTTTTAGCTGCAGATGCAAATCGGGAACTTGAATTAGCTAACATATTAATAATTTGTGGTGCCTGGTTAAAATGCTCCATTGGCAAATAGCGGCAATCACTGCGCGGATAAGTGATCAGTTTATGTTTTTCATACAAGCTCTGACAAACATCCAGTACTAATTTAGCATTCATAGAGAACTGTTTAGCAGCATCTATTTGTAAGCTGGACAAGCTATAGGGTAGTGGCGAAAACTGTTGTTTCTGCTCTTGTGAACATGAGTTTACGATAGCGGGTTGGTTAGTTATTCGGTCAACTACATTTCCAGCGAGTTTTTTTACCAGTACTCTTCTTTCTTCATCCATGTACGGCTGGCATTGCTCGCTTGGTTGCCATTTTGCCTTAAATTTCATTCCATCTTTGGTAAGTAAATGAGCGAGTACTTCATAAAAAGGTTTTGATTGAAATTGTTCTATTTCTTGATCTCTTCTCACCACTAAACCTAATAATGGTGTTTGTACCCGACCAACAGACAATACCCCTTGAAATCCTACTTTTGAACCAAGCAGCGTATAAGCTCGGGTTAGATTGATGCCATAAAGCCAATCAGCGCGGGAGCGGGCTAATGCAGACACAGATAAAGAGGTATATTCCTGGTTTTGTTTAAGTGAATTTAATGACCGTTTTACTGCTGCAACGTTTAAATCACTGATCAAAAGGCGTTTGGTCAGCATTTTTTTTCTTTTGCTGACTTTTAGGTAATCAATTACTTCATCAATCAGTAATTGTCCTTCACGATCCGGATCACCGGCATGAATAAGTTCATCTGCTTGTTTAACAAGTTTTCTAAGGACGGTTAATTGTGAACGGGTTTGAGTTTTTGGTTTTAATTGCCATTGATCTGGTAATATTGGCAAGTGTTCATATCGCCATTTTTTATACTCTGCATCATAAGCTTCAGGCTCAGCTTGTTCCAGTATATGACCAATGCACCAACTTACAACATCACCATTACCAAGCTCTATATATCCTTGCTGATTTTTATGAGGTCTGGGTAATGCGGCAGCAATGGCTCTGCCCAGACTTGGTTTTTCCGCGATGTATAGCTTCATTAATGGTTTTTATAAATGAATTGGCAATATTGCTACAATATACGATAACTGGTTATTTATCCAGTTGTTGATTTGTTATTACTGTAAACTTATTGATAAATGTTTTAGCCAGAAAGTTAAAATGGTTGATTTGAATGACTTATCTGCTATATTTAATTTGTCGGCTAAAACAGGGATACAGAGAAAGTTTATTATGGATCAAGCCAACTTAGATCGTATCAAAGAACTCACAGAAAAATTATTAAATCATATTATTACTCATGAAGAATTCCGGGAATTTAAATACCTATATTCAATGTGGCGGGTAGAATTGACTGGTCAAACGTTTACGTTGATGTAATTATAAATGTCAAATCGTTATTTTTCAGGAGAATATTTGCGTGTCTAAATTTCTACCTCTAGCATTAATTTTATTTACTCTGGTTTCTCAAGCGGATGAAACTGAGGTATTGAACGTTGACCGATCAGTATCAAAAAATATTAATTTATCTTTTCCCAATGATAACAACATCAAACCAAAGACGGGTGATTTTGAAATTATCAACTATGTACTTATGAGTAATGAAATTGGTGAGCGTCGGAGTGTGATCACATTGACTAATTTATCTTCTGGTAATCGTAATTTGGATCAAAGTCATTTAATAGCGCTATTTGCTGATGGCGGCCGTAAAAAACCACTCGAGTATTCATTGAATTTCAAGGGTCATGAAACACAATCTATTACTGTTTCTTTTGGAAAGCATAAATTTCCTATATTGAATATATATTCTAGTAATGAAAAATAAACATAAATACTAGTTTTAGAAAATATATATCAGTTAATATCCTGTTTTGAAAAAAACAAATAGATTAATCACACTTGAAATATCCCTTTAAGCTATAAAATGGGATTGGTATATACCCGTGGTCATTCAAGATGCGGGAATTTGAGGTGAATTTGAAAGTTTATCTAAAAGGCGCTTGATTGAGCAATAGCGGGCTATTGGGATTGAAAGCAACGTAGTAGATAATCTTTTAAAACGCTTCAAAACCTGCATTTTGAATGATTACGGGTATAAGCAAGAGCAACTCAACTTTCAAATAATCAAACTTAAAAATGGAATACACCATGATCGATACCAAACTTGATAAATGGCATAAAGTCGTACTTAAAAAAGACTTAAAACTTCTACACGAATTACTTGCTGAAGATGTGGAATTTCATTCTCCTACGGTCTGGCAACCGAAATTGGGGCGCGATGTGACTCACTATATTCTGGAAATGGTTATTGATATTTTCCAGAATTTTGAATACCACCGTGAATGGGTAGACGGTAATAATATGGCGCTTGAGTTCTCTGCGACTGTAGATGATAAAAAAATAAAAGGCATTGATCTGATCACATGGAACGACGAGGGGCAAATTATACATTTTGAAGTTATGTTGCGACCTCTGAATGGGTTGCAACTTATGCTTGAAAAAATGACTCAAAAACTACAACAAGCAGGTTTTGTTAAATAATATCCGGGTATACCCAACTAGCTTGGGTATACTAATGGTATAGAACAATCAAATGATGATGGCTTTAAAATGTAGAGGAGGTGATTTTGTCAAATATTGTTTTTATTGCTACGAGTATTGACGGATATATTGCGGATAAAGATGGAGGCATTGACTGGTTGCACTCAATTCCAAACCCTGAAGGGGCAGATATGGGGTTTGTCGCTCACTTTGAGCGAATTGACGCGCTGGTCATGGGACGCAATACATTGGATATGGTGCTTAGTTTAGATATTGAATGGCCTTATTCTAAACCCGTTTTTGTTCTGAGTAATTCTATGACTTCAATCCCCAAAGATTACGAAGATAAAGTTTTCCTGGTCAAAGGGCCGTTAAAAGATATTTTAAAAGATTTAAAGGGCAGAGGGTACGAAAACCTCTATATTGATGGCGGAATTACAATACAGAACTTTCTTAAAGAAGATTTGATTGATGAAATGGTGATCACCACGATCCCTGTTTTATTGGGTGGGGGATCCCCTCTTTTTGGTGAGTTAATCGGGCCACTGAATTTTAAGCACGTAAAAACTCAAAGGTATGCCGATGCAATTGTACAAAATTTCTTTGTACGAGACCGAATGTAGATATTGATATTACATTTAGGATAGTTTAATGATATTCAGGCTATAAATAACCTATCAAAAAAATACTGCAGAATTCGATGATATCCTGCTTTATAACAGTTTGAGTAGGTATAAAGTAGAATATTAAAATTTGAAGCGTTATAAATTATTGTCGTAGAGTGATGCTTTATGGATCAATAAATGGTTTGATCTATTACTGGTTTTCTCAATAAATCGTTAATACAAATAGACACTTGAACAATAAATCAACTAGTCACTAATTTATCTGAAATTTCTCTTTCTAAATTGACTATTTGTTTATTTACAACAGCCAAAGTTTCTTTTTGTGTGATCATAGCTGCATCAGAAGCCGCTTGTGCATTAGTATTTTTAATATGTTCATAAATATCAACGTGGGCTTGAAATTCTTCTTCAGTTACTGCTTTCATACGATTGGTGAAACGCATATTAACTTTTAATGCCGTTTCAATAAAATTTTTCAATTGAGTGAAAAAAGGATTGTTACTGGCGGCTAATATACTTTTATGAAACTCTATATCAGCTTCATGGGTATCATCAAAACCCTTTTGAGCTTCTTTCATACGTGATAAGGCATTTTCAATATCTTGCAAATTGTCATCAGTTGCATATTGTGCAGCTAAAAATGCGGCTTCTGGTTCAACAGCTACACGTAATTGTAAAAAATGTCTCAACATGTATAAGTCAGGTTTACCAATTAAAATCCAACTTAACACATCAGAATCAAATAAATTCCAATGTTTTAATTCAAGCACTTTAATGCCTTGTCGGGGGCGGGAGCTGATCAACCCTTTCGCGGTTAACATTTTTACTGCTTCGCGGGTAGCTGTACGACTAACGTTATATTGAGTACATAAGTCTGCTTCAGATGGCATACTATCGCCGACGATATACTTTCCTTGTAATATACTTCTCCCCAATTCATGAACCAACTGTTGGGTTAAATTACGATGTGATGATTGCATTAAGTATTCTGTGCCTTAGTTAATAATATGGGCAGTATAGTAATTAAGTTTAAGGAAGTACACCAGAAATTATTTATTAAAATCATGAACATGAAGGGGTAGTGCGTAGGGTTGGTATCAAGGAAACACAAACTAACTTATCACACGTAAACGTGATCTGTTTGATAATGGTAAGGCACTTGACTGCTCAATGGTCGCATGTGCTTGAGATAATATCGACAAAGCAATCGATTCTGGTAATTCGCCGCCAAGATCTAAGCCAATAGGATTACATAAGGGGTTATTTAATTCTGCCCGAGTAATGCCAGCTTCGCTAAATACCCGTTCTGTACGGTGCTGTGGGCCTAACATACCGACATACAATGCATTAGTTTGTTCACTTAATAATAATGCCTTGGCATCAAGTGTTAAATTATGATTCATTATAATAATTGCGTCGGCATTATTAAGGTATTGGCATTCAGACAATGTTGGGTAATCTTGTTTAATTATAATATCGGCATTTTTGAAATAGGCAGGTCGAGCATAATTTACACGACTGTCAAACAAACTGATATGCCAACCCAGAGAATGGGCCATGTTAACCAAAGGCAGTGCGTCAGTACCGCCCCCAAAAATCGCAATTGAAGGCCTTGATTTTATTTTAGAGGTAAATGTTTTTGTTTTATCTTGAAGCTTGTTTTGTGACTTGTCTTTTGGATTGTTTTGTAGTTTGAATTGATGTTTAACTGCATGGTCATTATTAGTCATTTTTTCTTTAGAAATGACTTGGTTTGGGTTAAAAGAACAAATAACAGGTGTGTTTAACTTTTTGTTTTTGTTTATATTTATGATGTGCTCAGATAAGCTTTGTTGATAATAACATTCAACCCTATTAAGCAGGTTTTCCCTGAGTAATAACAAGTCCAGATAATTATTGCTGGCATCAATAGGTTGAAGCAACACTTTTACCATGCCCCCACAACCTATGCCCAGTTGCCAGGAAATATCAGTATCGTCCTGCATATCATAAACAACAATTTTGCTACTTTGGGATAACCAGCATTTTTGTGCCTGTCGTATCAGATCAGCTTCAAGACAACCGCCACTTAACAAACCAAAACTTTTGCCTAAACTATTAATCAGCATTCTGGCTCCGGCTTTACGATAAGCCGAGCCTTTAGTTTCAACAATCGTTGCTAATATCCATTGGCAGGCATCTTTTTTGTGGTACCAGAAGTCTAATAAATGCTCTAAACGATTACTCAAAATTTCTCCCGCACTTTCGCGCGTTTTAGTTGTTCATCAATAGTTAAAACTATCTACAATTTTATCTGTCTACTAAAAGTAACCTGTTGTTGTTGAAAAGGCTAATTAATATTTGTTACTAATGTTTAGCATTATTGATTGTAAGTAACCTGAGTTCGGGATAATGAGTACTTGATAGTTTAGTAAAACCATCAAGTTAATAGTTCAAAACAAGATAGTCGATACAATTCAGACTTTATATACTCAATCAATGCTTCTTTTTTTTCGATTATCAAGGCAAAACAATTATTAATAGCTGGCTATTTATCATTGTTTTAACACAGAGAATCGAAAAAAGGAAGTATTGAGCAAGTGCTGCTTATCCCGAATTCAGGTTAAGTAATATTTGCAACGTTAATTTTGTTTGTTGTAATCCCAAATCAAGTTCTTTATTTTCCACTGACCATTTATTTTCAATAAATGCAGGTATTCATACCAATTATCAGAAATAAGTTTTACCGAAGCCATATTATTGTAACTATCAAGGATCACTGCTTTATTGCTTGGGTTTGGAGGAAAACGTGTGCCATCTTTATTCCATGTTTCGGCGAAATCAATCATTTGTTTGTAGGTCGTTGGTCTTATTTTTTGAGTTCCGTCTGAAGAGGTTGAGATGAAATGTTTTGACAATTCTGTGTGCATAACTTCTTTCATTAATTCAGGGCTAAGTTGTTGTAATGCCACCAAATAACCTAAAGAGATGCGTGTAATTTCTTTTTTATCAATGTCAGATGCGGGCAAGTTGTTTTTAACCAGTCTACTTGATTGTTGCTTATTACCATCAATATCATATCTGTCTGCATCAATATAATTACCTAATTGGTCATAATTGTTGATCGCGTAAGCAAAGCCCCATTCATTGTTAACTATTTTGTCGTTTTGATTAAAGTATGAATATTTTGTATGAATACCATCTTTATCGTATTGGTCTTGATAATAGGCTATTCCCGCTTCATTGTTTACCACTTGTAATTGGTCATTCAAATTAAAATGCTTGTGAGGGTTGCCTGACTGATCGTATTTAATGCCAGTGGTATTAAAAGGAAAATACGGAGAAAGCGCTTGTTTGTCTGCTTTGAGGTTAAAGCGATTTTCAATGACCAGATCATTATGTTGCTGCCAGCGGTATTCGGATATATTCCAGCGTGATTCCATTGGTTCATTGTTTTTATCATAAAAATTTAACTGGTGTTTAAAACCATCATTATTTATTTGATAGATTTCTTTAAAAACACCTTTTATATTGGCCATTGGCTGATCTTTAGTATCAAAGAAAACACGTGTTTCTTTATTTTTTTCATAGGTGAATACGACTTTGAAAACACCAAAACTAGCCAAGTGATGTTTTTTCTTGATATTAAAACTCTTATTTATTATTTTGCTCAGTTGGTGGTTATTGTTATAGCTAAAAATAAAATGCGGTCTGTTTTTTGTCTCATCTTTATTTAGCGGATTAACCCCTTTAATTTCAACGTGTGGAGACACGTGGTTATATCTAATATTTCCAAAAATTTTTGTTGTTTGTGCCATAACACTATTGCTGATTACCAGCATGGTCAAAGACAGTAGTACTAAACTTTTTTTTATCAGTCGCATAAATAAACCTTTCTGTGAAATAATAAGTTCTTGAAATTCGTTTTATTTTTATCTGTGTTTTTTTATAATTTTCAATTGTATCCTATGCTTTGCCATTACTAAGGTAAAGTTAAGGTAAACTTTATTTACTGTTTAACCAAGATCGTTTCTTGGACAATTAAATTTAACTTTGTTCCTGATGACCTTATTAACTTTAAAAGGTTTACTTTAAAATGTTTACTTCAAAATGATAATTTTAAATTGTAAACAAAAATGTATTCTCTGAACTTGAGCGGTCATTTCAAAGAAATAGTGAGAAGAAATAATGACAAATACTGAAAATTTATCATCGCCAGTGCTTTGTGCGGTTACGGCTGATATGGCTATTACACCGTGTTTTACTACTGAAGAAATTAATCAGTTATTACAACAACATTATCAATTGTCAGGGTCATTAAAGTCATTACCTGGTTATTGTGATCAAAATTTGTTGTTAACCCAAAGTTCAGGTAAACAGTACATAGTTAAAATAGCCAACAGTGGTGAAGCTAAAATAGAATTGGCAATGCAAAATGCGGCTTTGGCACATTTAACGGAGAAAGAAATTGCTGTTCCGTATTGTATAAACAATTTACATGGGGATTCTTTAACAGCAGTAATAACTGATTCAAACACTAAAGCTCAAAATATGCAGGCGCAAAGCAGTGAGGTTTGTTTTTATTTACGTGTATTAACTTTTCTTGAAGGCGATTTTTATGCCGATGCAAATGTAGAACAACATAACTCAACTTTATGGTTTCAATTGGGTGAATTTATTGGACAAATGAATGTGGCCTTAGCTGACTTCGATCATAGTGGTGCCTATCGATATCTGGAGTGGGATTTGGCTCAAGGCTATCGTGTTTGTCAAAGTAAAAAATATTTGTTTGACGCACAAAAGTCGCCCGGCAATCTCACTGAACAGAAAGCTGGGCAGAAAACAGAACAATACCAATTGGTTGAGTATTTTCTAAATTTATATCAAACGCAAACAATGCCCGTTCTTGTAAAGTGTCCTCAAGGTGTAATTCACAGCGATGCCAATGACTTTAACTTATTGATTGACGACGTTATGCAACCAAAGAAAATTACCGGATTGATTGATTTTGGTGACATGGTTCATAGTCATCTTATTAATGAACTGGCAATTACCGCAGCATATGCACTGATGGGGCAAGAAGACCCATTAACAACATTAAGATATTTAGTTGCTGGTTATCATAAAATCAGACCATTGAAAGATGAAGAGTTAGGCGTTTTATTTTCTCTGATTGCCTTGCGTTTATGTGTCAGTGTTTGTAATTCGGCCTTGGCGATAAAACAGCAACCTGATAATGATTACTTATTAGTGTCGGCCAAACCTGCCTGGTTGTTATTGAAAAAAATGCATTATATGAACACCTTTTCAGTATTGTGCCAGTTACGGCAAGCCTGCAATAAGCTGGTTGATAATGGTAAAAACAAAGATGACATTATTGCATATCGAAAAAAACATTTAGGTAAAACCCTTAGCTTAAGTTATCAACAGCCACTGAAAATCGTACGGGGGCAGGGAGCGTATTTGTACGACGAGTCAGGCAATGCTTATTTAGACATGGTGAACAATGTTTGTCATGTTGGTCATTGTCATCCCAAAGTGGTGGCAGCCGGGCAAGAGCAAATGGCAAAACTCAATACAAATACTCGTTACCTACATGATAATTTGGTTAATTATGCCGATAAATTATTAGCCACCATGCCGGATGAATTATCGGTATGCATGCTTGTTAACTCTGGCAGTGAAGCTAATGAACTGGCCTTTCGTCTGGCTCGTTGTTATTCGAAATCAAAAGGATTTAATTCAAAAGAATTATTAGTGGTTGACGGAGCTTATCACGGTAATACCACTGCCTGCATTGAAGCTAGTCCTTATAAATTTGATGGACCAGGCGGAGAAGGTGCGCCGGATTATGTACACAAAGTGGCGCTGGCTGATCCTTACCGTGGCGAATTTTCAGGTAACTCCCTGGAAACAGCGAATGCCTACGCAAATGATGTTAGCAAAGTGATAAAGCAGCTGGCAAAGCAAGGTAAAAAACCGAGTGCGTTTATCTGTGAATCCTTACAAGGGGTTGCCGGACAAATAATCATGCCCGATGGTTATTTAACTTCGGTTTATGAAAAAGTTCGCGCTGCGGGTGGCATTTGTATTGCTGACGAAGTACAAGTTGGTTTTGGTCGGGTTGGCACGCATATGTGGGCATTTGAAACACAAGAAGTCGTGCCCGATATTGTTACTTTAGGGAAACCTATTGGTAACGGGCATCCGATGGCGGCTGTTATTACGACTCAGGTCATAGCCGATGCCTTCGTTACTGGGATGGAATATTTTACTACCTTTGGCGGTAATCCGGTTTCTTGTGCCATAGGAATCGCGGTACTTGATGCGATAAAAGAAGACCGACTTCAAGAGAATGCGTTATCGACGGGTAATTATTTTCAAAATAAATTACGTGAACTACAGCAAAAATTTGATTTAATTGGCGATGTTCGGGGGTTAGGTTTATTTATTGGTGTTGAATTGGTTGAAGACAGAACAACCAGGCAACCGGCAACAGATAAAACCGAATGGCTGGTGGAATATTTTAAACAACATCATATTTTACTTAGCGCTGAAGGCCCATTTTATAATGTTTTAAAAATAAAACCGCCATTGGCTTTTAATAAGGATGATGTTGATAAATTTATTGCCGTGTTTGAAGGAGGTTTGAACAAGGGAAGGTGAACTTTAATTAATGTCAATTGGCTATGTCCCAGTTAAGTGTAGTTATGCCAGTAGCTCATTGTTTAATTTGTATTTATTTGCCAACTCAAGATTTCAGCGCATAGGATGGGTTAGCCGAAGGAGTAACCCAACAAAATAACAATTTTTAACCTTATTATTAGATGGTTGCCTGCTACAAGGTGATGGGTAACCCATGCTACAACTTAATGAGTCAGCCACATTTAACCGGGACATAGCCAATGTAATTGGTAAAACTAAAAGCGTCATAAAATTTTACAGTTATGATTTTATTTACACCTAGGAAATCCCAATTATAGCCCTTTGTTTATCTACGATCCAAAATGTTGGTGGAAAAATAGCCAGTGATTAAGTTATACTAAATTCAAAGGATTTATAGCTAAATTTAAGAAACATGAATTTCAAAGGATTGAAATCA
>JABSOI010000009.1 GCA_013216015.1 Alteromonadaceae bacterium
CCTATCACTAAATTAGTAGAATACTTAATATTAGCAAATATTTTGATTTTTTAAACTTACGGTCTTCAAGATGCGACTGAACCAACATATACGGCATCACTAATAATGACTTTGCAACAAAAAAAACACCTGTCTGGGTGTTTTTTTATCCCTAAAATTGGGATATATACCAACAAAATAATTCGGCATGCAGAATGTTTACAACATGAATTAAAAGGGAAGAAGATGGATGATTTAGGTGGTCATAATCTCAACCTCCCTCCATTAAATCGGACAGAAACTCTTTTTTACTAGGTTTTATGAGAAAAACTTATGAAGCTCTATTCAAGCTTTTGTGTTGTTCTTCATAAATATTAATTTGCTGTCTTTATATTGCCAAAATGATTTATGATTTTTTTGAAAGCTAATTCACATTAAAAATGTGTTGTTTAAAATCACATTGCTATATGAAATTTAGGGCCATATTTTGCGTAAAAAACAACTTTCGGTTACTCTTTGCACAAAAATTTCTTTTTAATGTTATTATTTTTTTATGGCTAAACCATTGAACTACTTAATGTCGCTAAACCGTTTAATCGCTAATTCCAGTTCAGAGCGGTGGATCAAATCTAATATTTTTAACTGCTGAAGGTCATTGTCGATCTCAAACAAAAGTCGATAATGAATACCTACACGCAGAGCGTAAACTGTAGCTGTTTGACGCAAACGCTTAACCGATTGCCAGTGAATAGACTGGTGTGAACTTAAATGAGTAATCGCGACCATGGCAGCGTCTACTATTTTGTTAGGAAGTTTGCTTATGCTTTTACGAACCCCTGAAGAATACATAGGAAATAAATGTTTACCCTTAAAATCATTTTGCGATAAACCGCTTTCTTCTTCATAATCTTCATTATCACAAGTTTTAACTTCACTTTTGACACGATTCTGTTCAAAATCAAATGGTGTTTCTGTTGGATTTTGATTAGACATAGTAGTTGCAAGTCTCTGACGTAACTCAAGTCGTTGCGCATTACTATCATTAAGCAGTGATTTTAAATTGTTGATCTTTTGTTTTAGCCTAGCAGAATTATCATTGTCGGCAGTTATGGTCTTAGTTTGCTTATTTTCAGATTGGGGATTTTCTGTTTCTTTATTTTCAAGTGCCGATTGAATTGACTGTTGATGTAACTGTTGCTCTTTTTCTGCCAGATCATTTTCCAATAAACTGATACGTTTTCTGGATTCTTGATATTTATCCCTTAAAAGCTTGGTTTTATCTGCATCCTGCTGGACAGGGGGGGTGTCAGTATCATCCATTTTGCGGTGAAAATAATTCTCAATACTTCCAGATGTCAAAGGGTCAAATATTTCCTGAGATGGGTCACCTGCAGGTAACTGTAAACGATCTCTTGCTTTTTCTATCTCTTTCAATAATAGATCAGAATATATCACGTGTTGACGACACAATGCCGCACGACTGAGTAATAAACCTAATGCAGGGTATGTATGTAAAAGAGAATAAGCCAAATCAATACAACCATATTCATATTCGTTCTTTAAAGCATTTTTGGCAAATGTTTCCAAATGAAGTAAAATATCCATGCTTGGTTGATGGAGTTCCAACTCCAATTTTATCTCAGTCGGTAATAAATTTGGATCCTCTAACAATTCAACCTGTTGTTGAACAAAATCTAATTCTTTGGCCTCAAGCGCCCCATAGATCAAATCACAACGATAGTTGTCAACACACTCCTTGTAAGGTAAATCACTACGGTCCGATAATTCACTTAGCGCTTTATTAGCATAATTCCATCGGTGATAACTGCAAAATTGTTTAAATGCTATGATCAATAAATTTGTAGTGAGAGTAGAAAGATCCTGACGACACATTTCCTGAATTCGCATAGATGAGAATTGCTCATTAGTCATCGTCCGGGTAAACTCATTCGCAACTGAACTTTTATCCATACGATTTGTTGGTATCGGATTTATTGCATCATCCGCCTTTTTACTGGCACAGCATTTTTTATATTTTTTTCCACTCCCACAAGGACAGGGATCATTTCGTCCTACTTTAGATCCTTCACGGATTAATGTGCCACCCTGAAATATTTTCTGCTGAGGATATTCTGGTAGTAAACTTAATTCAGGATGTTCAAAATGCTGTAACCAAGTATCTGATAATCCCTTTCCCATAACCTCTGCCATTTCCAAACATGGAGCAGCTACTTTATTGACCTCAGGATCATTAAGAAATTTTGCTGCCAGGCCAAGTGCTATAGAAGCGATAGGAGAAAGGTCTTCACGAGCTAAAATTCTAACGGCAATTAAAAGACGATCACAAGGATTTTCATGGCAAGAATAGGCTAGCCAGAATAAAATCAAAGCAGTATTCTCATATGAGAGAGATTGAGATTCAATGGCTGTTAACAGCGCATCAATTTTATTACCTTGACAAGCTTTGAGCAATAAGAACAATTGAGAAATTTCTTCTACCATAGGTAAAAGGGTGATCAACCAGTGTGCGTCTGTTTTAATTCCAATAAAATCAGCAGCGATCACAGTACAACAAGCAGCATCAAAATACTCTTGTTTTATCAGTTCGCTGAGGAAATCATCAAGATCGACTGGTGCTTGTTGTTCAATAACTTTAGATAAAGCTACAACGGAAACTTGTGAGATATTTGAATTTATAGCACAGTCAAATAATTGAGTATTCATCTAATCAAAGCCTAAGTTAAGGTGAATGTTGAATAAGAAACCTTAGATTCAACTAATAAGTGCAATTTATTTTTATAGGAAAGAAAGGGCCAGCTGATATATAGTTACAGGCTTTTCAATCCGGCAAAGATGAGAAAACTTATGAACAAATACAGTCAGCTGACCGAAGTACAAAGATATCAGATTTCAGCATTAAAGAAAGCAGAAAAAAATCAAAAAGAGATCGCTTCAATAATTGGTGTATCTAGTGCAACGATCAGTCGTGAATTAAAACGTAATGCAGGACTGAGAGGATATCGTCCTAGACAAGCTAATATAAAGGCTCAAGAGCGAAGAGAAAATGCCGTTAAGGCAATTAAAATGACAGGTGCTCTTGTTGTTTTAATCGAGGAGAAAATTAAGCTTGACTGGAGTCCAGAGCAAGTCTCAGGTTGGTTGGATTTGGATAATAATATTGGTATCAGCCATGAGCGAATTTACCAGCATGTTTGGACAAATAAAGTTCA
>JABSOI010000089.1 GCA_013216015.1 Alteromonadaceae bacterium
CATGGATGCCTAAGAGCTGTGACGTGCATGGATGCACTAATGCAGCGAAGGCATGGATGCCTAAGAGCTGTGACGTGTATGGATGCACTAATGCAGCGAAGGCATGGATGCCTAGGAGCTGCCTTGTCGGCACAGGTTTTTAGTTCCAGACAAAACCTAAGTACCGACATCCTTGTCGGCAACGCAACTAGTGGTGATTTAGACCATTTGAAGATGATCACCTATTTAGTGCGATTGGTATAACTGCTAATTTTAAATGGGTTTAAATCATTTCAAGCGCTATGACAGCTATAAATACACGTTGAATCATAAAACCGAACATTTTTGGCTTCACTCACAAAGGTTCAACTTACCCTGGAAGCGGTATCACTCTTGAAAAAAGTGAAATTTATCATCTAAAACTAAATTTAGATAAATATTTTTTTGATTAATTATGTCAATGATCCATGTTAGCTAAAATGCTGGCGGCAATGTTAGCTATCTCTTGATTCTCGGATTACTGATAATTTAATGCAAATATAGTTATGCAATTAAAATGAATAATTCTATCTAACCTCTTGTTTTACAATGCCTACAGCTAGTTTTCGCAAGACAGGAAGGCTTTTTTCTGCCATACTTCGCTCCTGTTTTTTTTCAATTGTTGCTTTATATTTATACAGATCAACAAATCTTCCTGAAACTGAGGTGTAAAAGATGTCTAACCATTTTCCTGTAAATCGCGATTTATTCAATGAAGTTATGGTGCCTAACTACGCACCTTCAGCTATTATTCCAGTACGTGGGAAAGGTTCTAGAGTTTGGGATCAACAGGACCGCGAATATATTGACTTTGCTGGTGGCATTGCCGTTAATTGCTTAGGCCATTGTCATCCGGCATTAGTAAGTGCTTTAAAAGAGCAAGGTGATCAACTTTGGCACCTTTCAAATGTATGGGCAAACGAACCTGCACTGCGTTTAGCCAAAAAATTAGTCGACAATACATTTGCTGAAAAAGTATATTTCTGCAACTCTGGTGCTGAGTCGAACGAAGCGGCACTTAAATTGGCTCGCCGCTGGGCACAAGAAGTTCACGGTACTGACAAAACTCAAATTATCTCTTTTGAAAAAGCTTTTCACGGTCGTACATTTTTCACAGTGACGGTTGGTGGTCAAGCGGCTTATTCTGCTGGATTTGGTCCAAAACCCGGCGATGTTGTTCATGCCCAGTACAACAATCTAGAAAGTGTAAAAGCGTTAATTTCAGATAAAACCTGCGCGATAATTATTGAACCTATACAAGGTGAAGGCGGTATAATTTCACCTACTGATGAATTCATTAAAGGTGTACGTCAGCTTTGTGATCAACATAATGCCCTATTAATATTTGATGAAGTACAAACAGGTATTGGTCGTACCGGCGATTTATATGCCTATATGGGCCTAGGTGTCACCCCTGATATTTTAGCCACCGCAAAAGCTTTAGGCGGCGGATTTCCTATCGGCGCAATGTTAACTACAACTGAAATTGCCCAATATCTAAAAGTTGGCACTCACGGTAGTACTTATGGTGGTAACCCGTTAGCTTGTGCCGTTGGTGAAGCTGTGTTTGATACCGTTAACACTCCTGAAGTACTTAATGGAGTTAAAGCAAAAGGAAAATTATTTACTGATGCACTAAATGCAATTAATGAAAAATATAATGTCTTTTCAGAAATTCGTGGTAAAGGTTTATTAATTGGTGCTGTGTTAAACGAAACTTATCAAGGTAGAGCTAAAGACATTTTAGTTGCCGCAACAGCAGAAGGGGTTATGACCTTAATTGCCGGGCCAAACATTATTCGATTCGCCCCGTCACTAATTATTCCTGATGCAGATATTACACAAGGCATGTTGCGTTTGGAAAAAGCTATAGCCAAAATAGCTAAATAACAGCTAAATAACAGCTAAATGAAATAGCATTGCTCTTACAGACTCTCTGTAAGAGCACAAAAAAAATATTATAGAATTTCGACAACCAAAATAGAAACACTTGTTCCGGGGATCATTTCCCACCGACAAAACGGAGGCCATTCCATGATTATTATACGCCCTATTCAAAGCAGTGATTTTGATTCATTACATCGTATGGCTATCGAATCAGGACACGGTTTTACATCATTGCCTGTCAATGATGAGCTGCTTAAAAAGCGTATTTCACGCGCTGAAATGTCTTTTGAAAAAACAGTAACCCAGCCTGGTGACGAAGGTTATCTTTTTGTTATGGAAGATATTGAAACAGGTGAAGTGGTTGGCACTACAGGAATTGAAGCAGCAGTTGGGCTGGATGATGCATTTTACCATTACCATTTAGGTAAAGTAGTTCATAGTTCACGAGAACTCAATATATACAATACAGTGGAAACGTTGTCATTGTGTAATGATTACACGGGTACTTCTGAAATTTGCACTTTATTTTTAAATGAAAATTACCGTAAAAATGGCAATGGTCGTTTTTTATCCCGCGTGCGCTTTTTATTCATTGCAGAACATCTAGAACGTTTTGCAGAAACGATCATCGCTGAAATGCGTGGCGTATCAGACGAAAATGGCCGATCCCCTTTTTGGAATTGGTTAGAAGAGCATTTCTTTTCTCTTGATTTTCCAACAGCGGATTACTTAACGGGTATAGGCAAAAAGGTATTTATTGCCGAGCTGATGCCCAAACATCCTATTTATGTCAACCTGCTTAGTAAAGAAGCCCAACAAGTGATTAATAAAGTACACGAGAAGACAGTGCCTGCATTACGCTTATTGGAAGCGGAAGGATTTACCCGTCGAGGTTACGTAGATATTTTCGATGGTGGTCCTACGGTCGAAGCACCGAAAGCACTGATTAAGAGCGTCAGACAAAGCAAAAAGTGTCAGGTTATTATTGGGGAAGTTACCACAAAGGAACAATATATTATTTGTAATAGCAAAGTTGCAAATTTTAAAGCCGTGCAGGCCCCGCTATTATTGCGCGAAACAGCCAAACAAGCAGTGGTCAGCCAAAGCGTTGCTGATGCATTAAATGTATCAGAAGGCGACTGGGTTCGTCTAATTGCTAATTAGTGCCCATCCAGAAACGAATATCTACTGCGGACGTCCCTGTTTCTGGACGGACACTAACTAGTCCCAACCAGAAACAAATATTATCTATCCCAGCTATAGCAGAGGAATTTTAAATGTCACACACTAATGAACAAAAGGTTCAATTTATCAATGGCAACTGGCAGGAAGGCTTAGGTCATGAAATAACGTCACTTAACCCTGCCCGCAATGAAGTTATCTGGCAAGGAAAAACAGCCTCAGCAGAACAAGTGAACAACGCAATTATAAGCTCCAGAGCAGCATTTGAACTTTGGGCCGAGACCCCAATAGATGACCGTATTGCTATTACAACTAAATTTGCTGAATTATTAGCTGAAAATAAAGAAGCATTCGCGACAACTATCGCCAAAGAAACTGGCAAACCACTTTGGGAAACGCGTACTGAAGTTGGCGCTATGGTTGGCAAAATCAACATTTCTGTAAAAGCTAATAAAGAACGTACAGGTACAGTTGAAAATCCTATACCAGGCGCTAAAGCCTTTATCCGTCATAAACCACATGGTGTTGTTGCTGTATTTGGTCCCTATAATTTCCCTGGCCACTTACCTAACGGGCATATTGTTCCAGCATTAATTGCTGGTAATACCGTAGTATTCAAACCTAGCGAATTAACACCAAAAGTTGCGGAAGAAACGTTAAAATTATGGCAAGCCGCCGGATTACCTGAAGGTGTTATTAACATGGTGCAAGGTGAAGTTGAAACAGGCAAAGCCTTAGCCAGTCACCCGGGAATTGACGGTTTGTTTTTCACGGGTAGTTCTAATACAGGTCATTTGCTGCACGAACAATTTGGCGGCCAACCCGGTAAAATACTAGCATTAGAAATGGGTGGTAATAACCCACTAATCGTTAAAGATGTTGCCAATACAGATGCGGTAGTCCACGATATTATCCAATCAGCATTTATTACCACGGGTCAACGTTGTACTTGTGCGCGTCGTTTGTTCATTGAAGTAGGCGCTCAAGGTGATGCTATTATAGGTAAATTGATCACAGCAACTAAAGCTATCAAAATTGGTTATTATGATGATGAAGTGCAACCTTTTATTGGTTCAATGATCTCTGAAGCCGCAGCGTTAGGTCTAGTTGCTGCACAAACACAATTACTTAACAGTGGTGCTAAATCTTTGGTCATGATGGAACATAAAGAAGCTAGTACTGGTTTTGTGTCACCAGGCATTCTTGATGTTACATCAGTAACTGATATGCCTGACGAAGAACATTTCGGCCCATTACTTAAGATTTATCGTTATACTGATTTTGATGCAGCTATTGATGAAGCAAACAACACTTCATTTGGTTTATCTGCTGGTTTACTTGCCGATGATGAAGCTGATTATAATCATTTCTTCCGCCGTATCCGCGCCGGTATAGTTAACTGGAATAAACCTATTACTGGTGCTAGCAGTGCTGCACCATTTGGTGGAATAGGTGCCAGTGGTAATCACAGAGCAAGTGCATTTTATGCAGCAGATTACTGTGCTTACCCTGTAGCGTCTGTAGAAGCAACACAAGTAGCTTTACCGGCAACATTAAGCCCTGGTTTAACAATTTAAACATCATAAAAACGCTTAATTCAACTTCTCATCCTACCAAATTAAAATAGCTGGGTTTCGACCCGGCTTTTTCTAATCTAATCTAATCTGACTATTTTAACGACTAGTTTACAGCTTATACTAATTGTATTCAGAAAGTGCTCTAGATTCACTGAAAACACATTTCAAGAACAAGGCACTTATAATCGATTAGCGCATGCCCATAAATATGTAATGCCAGAGCAATTTACGATAATATCTAGCTATTGCAATGTCAAGGGAGGGTTACAAGCACAGATGCCTATAGAATGTATGTAAGGGGCTAGAGCAGCAACGGAAGGCTATAGTGGTGACTGAGAACATTTGAAAATGATTAATTATTGCAATTGGAACAAGTATTAATCAACTTGATGGCTTCTACACTATTGCAGTAGTTAATGTTGGAGTAACAGCCAGTGGCTTTACACTCAATAATAATGCCATGATGTGTATTAGTTATTTTACGACTTCGCTACACGGTACCCACATGAATACTGTCAACTGAACTCAAGTTTGTTGTAGCCTCTGCCGATAAAGTATTTGAAAGTACGCACATTACTGCTTAGCACAAGATGTCTGTTCAATATTCTCAAAGTAGAATAGATCATGAACATGTTAAATATAAGCAATAAACAAATAACAAAAAAGTCGGCTAAAATAGCCGACTTTTAATTAACATTTTAAAACTTAGTTTACATTCAAATTAGAATTTGAAGCTAGCACTAAATCTTAAGTATCTTGGAGTTTGATACTGTCTAGGAGAACCGTAACGGTCTTTCTGAGTACCCGCAGAATATAAAGAAGTACCGTAAGACGTGTCTTCAGCTCCGCCAAAGTTTTCAGAACGCTCATAACGTGTAATTGGAGTTAACGAGTTAAACACGTTAAATACATCAGCACGCAAAGTTACTTCACTACCCATTAATTCAGTAGTGTAGATAGCGCTGAAATCCAACTTAAATGTTGCAGGCATGTTACCTAATGAACCACGTGGAGACGGCTTACCATTACGGTAGAATGACAAATCAACATAGTGAGTTGCGATTATGTCTTCTAAAGGCGAATCTTGAGTCGCTGGGAAATAACCCGTAGCGTTCATAGGACGACCAGATTGGTATTGTGCATTTAAACCAATAATTAGATCTTCAGTAACAGCATATGAACCAAATACTCTGAATGAATGACGTTTGTCATTAGGTAAGTTACCCCATGAATTATCAACTAAACCAGGGTAATCGTAGTTAATTGTGATACCAGCATCTTCTTGTTGGATATCAGAGTTTACTAAACCTTCGTGGTTACCGTAACTGTGTGACCATGTGTAAGCCATGTTCATAGACCAAACATCATCCCATTGACGATCTAATGAGAAAGTCGCGCCGTAGTAAGTACGCTCAATTTCAGGCAACCTAATGTAAGAATTATCTATAGTATATTCACCTTGAGGAATTGGACCATTAGAAAGTTCATTACCTTCACTGTCAACAACTCTATCAGGGTCCATATTAAGAGTAACACTTTGCCCTGGATTCAATAGTACATAGCTACAGTTACCGCCAGCACAACCTGAACCAAAGTTATCGTTGAAATAAGCTTCGAAAGCACCTTCAAGATCTGAATCTTCAAAACCTTGACCAGTTTCTTTAGCAACTAAGTAAATTCCCATACTCCAGTTATCACCTAAGTTACGATCATAACCAAGGATAAACTCATCTAAGTACATTGGATCTATATCGTTATCTGCTAAAGCTCTAGGGTCATTTGGAATACCATCATCAAATACAACCAATCCACCTTGCTGAGTACCCAATATTGGGTAACCTGTAGCAGCATCGAATCCGTCAAGATCAAATACTTGTTCATTATTTATTTCAGCACCACCTAAACGTACGTTAGTTTGGCCTGGTACCGGAATATAATAACGACCATAGTTAGCATATAACTTAGAGTCACCATCACCATTTACATCCCAAGCAACACCTACACGTGGTGCAATTTGGTTTTCAATGCTAATGAATTCAGTACCTGTAATGTTATAACTTTTATAGGTATCGTTACGAAGACCTAAGTTTAATACTACGTCGTCAGTAACTTGCCATGTATCGGTAATATAGAAAGCGTTACTTTCTGTTTTAAAAGTACCTTTATTGATATATACAGAGCGGGTGATGTTATTATCTTCAGTGTTAACAGAATAAACATAATTATTTGGACCTGCATCAGAAGTATTTTCAAATGCTTCATATTCTTCGCGGTCAACACCAAAACGGAAAACATGATCACCCCAGTAGTAATCAACGTCAAAACGGAACAACTTACGTTCTGTTTCTTCATAACTTGCACTACTAACCCATCCGTTAGCTGATGTAACACCATCAACAATTACACGGTTGATACTTGTTTCAGAAGGAATAACAGAACCAGCTGAGGTATTTAAACCATACTGCATGCTAACAGTTAAATCGTCACTGATAATACCAGTATATTTAAGAGAAGTAGTTTCACCACCCCATTCGGTAGTAGAAACACCTTGGTAATCACCAACTGATAAATCTTCGTTCAATTCATAGCCTTTGATGACTTCATCATCGCTATCTTTGAAATATGTTAGTTCTAAAATATGCTCATCAGTTATGTACCAATCTAATTTAGCGCCAAAGAACGGGTCTTCTTGTGTACGTACTTGATAAGTACTAGTGGCTCCACCCGGGCTACCTGACCATTCATAATCTTGTGCAGCATATAAACCATAGAAGAATAAAGTATCTTCAATGAATGCACCACTTACCCATAAATCACCGTTGAAGCTTTTCTCTTCATCAACAGAATTAATACGGTAATAATCACCATTACTTCTTAAAGAGTTTGGTGACTCTTCTTTTAAAGATGAAGGTTCAAAGTATGCGTTAGCACCGAAATGGAAATCGTTAGAACCTGATTTAGTAGTCGCAACAACTACAGCACCCATTGAACGACCGTACTCAGCAGAATAACCGCCCGTTTTAACATCGAAATCTTTATACATTTCGAATGGTACTACGGAAGCACCTAAACCACGACGTGCATCAGTGATATTCATACCATTGACAATGAAAATATTTTCCGCTGGAGAAGAACCACCAGCTGCAATTAAAGGCGTACGAGATGTTAAACTTTGGTCGCCTAAAGTAATTGAAGGAGCTAGTAATGCAACAGAAGTAATATCACGGGCTACAGGAATACGGCTAAGCATTTCCTGGTCAAGTACGAAACTTGTACCTGAAGATGCTACATCGATCATTGCAATAGAAGAACCAACAACTTGAATTACTTCTGTTCCGTCAACGGGTAAAGTTGCGTTAACCCTAGTACGGTCACCTAATCTTACGTTAACCTCTTGTGAAAATGCTAAATGGCCATCTTTTTTAGCTAAAACTTTATACTTACCAGTAGGTAGTAAAGGAAAACGGTAGCTACCATCTGAGTCTGTGGTATACGTTCTTGTTAAACCTGTTTGAGTGTTCACGATCGTAACGACAACATTCTCAAGTATGATGCCTTGAGCATTAACTGATTTACCGACCAAAAAACCTTGAGATGTATCTGCTTGAGCACTTGACATGCCAAGCACGGCAGTTACTGCAATAGCAACGACTGACCGTTTAATATTTCTAGAATTGAGCTTCATGTTATTTCTCTCTGGATAGTTATAATATTATGTTTTATATTTCTAATTGTTACTATTTATAACAATAGGTACAATTCTGCCTGAACTGAGAAAAATTTCAACTGTTATTACAAATGAATATCTTAGCTTCAATAAATTAACTAAGTATCTGTAAAAAAAGGGGAACCAATCAAAAATAAAGCTTATTGTATACAATACAAGACACTTTTTTTAGCTTTTACCAATAAATTAACATTGGCTATAAAGATATTTCCAATATGATTCTTAATTGTTAATAAATATATATTATTACTAAGTCCTTCGTAATAGGAAAATAAAATATGATGGAACAGAAATAGCTGAAATGATAAAAGAGCTAAAAATAGTACTCAGAATCATTGCCTAGAAATATTGCTAAGTATTATCATGTAATCGATACTAAACAACCACCGTCTAAAGACGGTGGGTTAAGATCTGCGGACTGAAAGTCAAGCATTTCGGCTAAAGCCAATTACTCCACCTCAAAGTTATCATTTGGATTACGCTCAAAATGATGTTCCAAATATTCTTTGATCATCTCTTTGGTTAATTCACCAGCTGTAACACAAAAATAACCTCTTGCCCAAAAATGTTGGCCCCAATACCGCTTCTTTATATGCGGAAATTCTTGAAATATTTTGGTTGCTGTCCTTCCTTTTATTCGCCTCATAATCTCTGATGGCGATAAATTGGGTGGTGCTGAGACTAACAGGTGAACGTGATCTTTACTTATTACTCCACGTAATATTCCAATTTCCAGATATTCACAAGTTTGCCTTACCAATTCTCGGACTCTTAAGCCTAAGTCTCCTGTAAGTACACAATAACGATACTTGGTTACCCAAACGAAATGATATTCAATTTTATATTTAGTGTGTGAGCCAGTACGATATTTCATACCTTAATAATAGACACACAGCTAGCTTAAAGCTATCCCGTCTAAAGACGGGGTTAAACCTTAATCCTGGGGACTAATTAATTCCTATACATTGAGCAGTTTGGCGGTTGAGAACTTGCTAATAGTGCGTGATTAAGAGTAAAGTAAGACTCGAATGTTAAACTAAGGTTATTTTTATATTATGGTTATTGATACTGAAGGCTATATACATATAGTAGAGTATCTCACCGAGCATCTAAGCTTGTTTGAAAACTCTTCTACTATTCTAGAAGGTGGTGATACAGTACTTGCTATTATTGAACAAGAGTTAAGTGAACAAATTATTTCAGTTTGCAGCCAAAATGAATCCTTAACATTTAACCAACGTAATACTATTATCAGAGAAGTCGATGCTATTGTTACGGATTTGGAAGAAATTCTTGCTCTTGTTGTTAATAATCCTATCACCCCAGAACAACTCATTTTTATGAAGGAATTCTCTTTATTAATTAAAAACTTATTTGATACAGAAATACATACTCAATTTTTGTCCCAATAAATCTTTTTAATCTGATATCTTAAGAATTTTCATTAATAATAGTATAAACACAATCTTGATAAGTTAAAACAACCCCCTTGAATGGTAAATATATGAAAGCAAATGTAAAATGGATCAGCGATGAATTATTTCTCGGAACCTCCGAGTCAGGTCATACAATAGTACTGGATGCGAATGGCGGGAATTTAGCTCCAAGTCCATTGGAAAATATTCTTATCTCTTTGGGGGCCTGTTCTTCAGTTGATGTCGTCAGTATTTTACAAAAAGCAAGACAAGACATACATAACTGTGAAGTCGAAATTGTTGGAAAACGTGTAGATTCAGTCCCTAAGCTCTTCTCTCATATTCATTTACATTTTATAATTACCGGTACCGATGTAAAAGAAAAACACGTCTCACGAGCTGTTAGCTTGTCTGCAGACAAATATTGCTCTGTTGCCCTGATGTTAAATAAGACTGTAGAGATCAGTCACGACTTCGAAATAATTGCCAAATGATACCTTTAAGGACAAAGCTAGTTCACCTAATTGCTCGACCTAAGCTAAGCTTTCAAGAACAAGTTGATCACACCAATGTCTAAACTCAAACTCCATGGTTTTAATAATTTAACCAAAAGCCTTGGTTTATGCGTTTACCAATTACGTTACACACATTCATCGCAAGCGACTCACACATACAACCAGTATATTAATCAGCAATATCAAGCCGAACGTCTTAGTCATATTTTAACTAAAACTGCAGATATTATTGGTGGTAATATTTTAAATTCCGCCAGTCAAGATTACCAACCACAAGGTGCTAGTGTAACTATGATGATAGCGGAAGGAACTGAAGCTGAGCTAGGTGAAAACTATGATCAGAACAAAACCCGTTCTGGTCCAATTGCCACTTCAATAGTCAATCATTTAGATAAGAGTCATATTTGTATACACACCTACCCTGAAACACAAGCAGTAAATGGTATTTCCATTTTCCGCGCTGATATTGAAATATCTACCTGCGGGGTGATTTCACCGTTAAGTGCTGCAAATTTTTTGATCTCAACTTTTAATGCAGATATTACGACTATAGATTATCGTGTTAGAGGTGTTACTCGTGATACTTCCGGCATTAAGCATTATATTGATGAGAATATAGTGTCTATACAAGATTTTTTCTCTGAATATATCAAGCGCCACTTTTACTGTTCGGATATAAACCTGGCACAGGCAAATATTTTCACGACAAAACTTAAACGAAAAGAATTTGAACTGGAAGATTATCTTTTTGATTGCAAAAGTAAAGATTACTCATTAGTAGAGCAAGAACATATTACTAAACTGATGAAAAGGGAAATTGATGATATATTTTTCAATGAGAACAGATAACTTCTACTTTATTCAGTTCCTCTAACGCTATAAAACACTCACCCAATCTAATTGCTTATCCGCTTGATTCTTTTTTTCCATTAATTCATGGATCATTGGTGTTAATAATAGCTCCATCGCTAAACCCATTTTTCCTCCTGGGACAACTAAGGTATTTATTCGCGACATAAAGGCACCGTCAATCATACTTAAATAATAGGGAAAATCGACTTGGGTGCCTTCGCGAAATCGAATGACGACGAAACTTTCATCCAGTGTAGGTATGGCTTTGGCGCTGAAAGGATTTGAAGTATCAACAGTAGGTACCCTTTGAAAATTGATGTGAGTTCGGGAAAATTGAGGAGTAATAAATGATATATAATCTTCCATACTTCTGACAATACTGGCCGTTACTGCTTCACGACTATGACCACGCTGGTTTGTATCGCGAATAATTTTTTGTATCCACTCAAGGTTTACAATCGGAACCATCCCTATCAATAAATCTACATATTTCGCAACATCATTATTTTGGGTTACTACACCTCCATGCAGTCCTTCATAGAACAACAAATCGGTACCTTCACCCAAATTTTCCCAGGTAGTAAAAGTACCTGGCATTTGATTGTACGGAACTGCCTCATCAAAGGTATGTAAATATTTACGCATTTTACCGCGACCAGTTATTGAATAATCTCTAAATAGAGTTTCCAATGCATCAAAGTCATTCGCTTCATCACCAAAATAACTGAGGTTTCGACGCTCCTCTCTGGCTTTTCTTTTCTCTAAATCCATTTCCTGGCGAGAGTATCGATGAAAACTGTCGCCTTCAACTTTTGCAGATGTTATTCCTAATGAACGAAATATATGCTCGAATGATTCTATTGTTGTCGAAGTACCAGCACCAGATGAACCCGTAACTGCTATAATTGGATTTCGAAAAGACATATATCAATACCTTAGAAATAATTGAATTAAAGGTTATACGAGGAAATATTAACTAGGTCAAGTTTTGTTATCAACTGGTATTTGTACCAAAGCTGATTAATTGTTAATTAATACCAAATGCACTAATTAATTGATCATCCGAAAATGGTCTAATTGGGGTCTATAAAAATCAAGTTTTAAGGCAATAAAAAACGGAGCCTCAGCTCCGTTTTTAAAAATTGAAGTTAACAATTAGTATTTCTACTAAATCAACTCAATTAAGCCTCTGCGATAGCTTCTTCAACCACTTCTGCTGCTTCTTCTACAACTGGGCGATCTACAAGCTCAACATAAGCCATAGGTGCTTTATCACCAGTACGGTAACCGCATTTTAAAATACGTGTATATCCGCCTGGACGTTCTTGGTAACGAGCACCAAGTTCATTAAATAAAATACCAACTACTTCTTGGTCACGTGTGCGGGCAAATGCCAAACGGCGGTTTGCTACACTGTCAGTTTTAGCCAATGTAATCAATGGCTCAACTACGCGACGTAGTTCTTTAGCTTTAGCAACAGTAGTTTTAATAACACCGTGCTTAACTAACGAACTTGCCATATTGCGGAACATCGCCTGGCGATGACTGCTATTACGGTTTAACTGGCGACCGCTTTTACGATGACGCATAAGTTAATCCTTATCTCTTTACTGTTAATAATCGAAGAACGACTTAGTCGTTATCAGCAATGCTTTCAGGTGGCCAGTTTTCTAGGCGCATACCTAGAGACAAACCACGAGACGCTAAAACGTCTTTTATTTCAGTTAAAGACTTCTTACCTAAATTAGGAGTTTTAAGAAGTTCAACCTCAGCACGCTGTACTAAATCGCCAATATATTGAATTGCTTCTGCTTTCAAACAGTTTGCCGAACGAACAGTTAGTTCAAGGTCATCAACAGGACGAAGCAAAATTGGGTCAAATAGTGGTTTTTCTTCCACTTGCTCAACTTCTTTAATATCACGTAGTTCAACGAAAGCATCTAGCTGTTCAGCTAAAATTGTTGAAGCACGACGAATTGCTTCTTCTGGATCCAATGTACCATTGGTTTCCATGTCTAAAACTAGTTTGTCTAAATCTGTACGTTGTTCAACACGCGCAGAATCAACATCATAGGCAATTCTTACTACCGGGCTGAATGAGGCGTCAACCAACAAACGACCAATAGCGCGATCTTCTTCCTCGGCATTGCGTCTAGCTGAAGCAGGTACATAACCACGACCCATTTCAATCTTGATACGCATGCTGATATTACCTTCACCTGTTAAGTTACAGATTACATGATCTGGATTAGCAATTTCTACGTCACCATCATGTTGAATATCAGCAGCCGTTACAGGGCCTTCACCAGATTTAGTTAAAGTAAGAACGGCTTCATTCTTGCCTTCTAAACTTACAGCTAAGCCTTTAAGGTTTAACAGTATTTCAATGATGTCCTCTTGAACACCTTCTTTACTACTGTACTCATGTAGTACACCGTCGATTTCAACTTCAGTTACAGCACAACCTGGCATTGAAGATAAAAGTATGCGGCGTAACGCATTACCTAATGTGTGACCAAAACCACGTTCCAATGGTTCTAAAGTTACCTTAGCACGAGTAGGGCTAATGGTTTCAATATCAACCAAGCGCGGTCTCAAGAATTCAGTTACAGAACCCTGCATTATGTCCTCTCTTAAAGTTCGGCTTTACTTAGAGTAAAGCTCGACAATCAACTGTTCATTTATTTCAGCAGATAAATCTGAGCGATCTGGAACACGTTTGAAAACGCCTTCTAGTTTCTTATTATCTACTTCCACCCAGACTGGCTTCTCACGTTGTTCAGCTAATTCTAAAGCTGCGATAATACGCGCTTGTGATTTAGACTTCTCACGAATCGAAACCGCATCTTCAGCTTTAACAGTGAAAGATGGAATATTAACTACTACGCCGTTTACTACGATAGCTTTGTGGCTAACGAGTTGACGGGCTTCAGCACGTGTGCTGGCATAACCCATACGATAAACAACGTTATCTAAGCGTTTCTCTAAAAGTTGTAACAAGTTTTCACCTGTATTACCTTTTAAACGTGCCGCTTCTTTATAGTAATTACGGAATTGTTTTTCTAGAACGCCATAAATACGACGAACTTTTTGTTTCTCACGAAGCTGTACACCATAGTCAGACAAACGACCGCGACGGGCGCCGTGTTGACCTGGAATAGTTTCGATTTTACATTTAGTGTCAATTGCTCTTACACCGCTTTTAAGGAACAAATCTGTTCCTTCGCGGCGACTAAGCTTTAGCTTAGGACCTAAATATCTAGCCATGTTCTTTCTCCAACTAACCTAAAAGTGCCAATTAAACGCGACGCTTTTTAGGTGGACGACAACCATTATGAGGAATTGGTGTTACGTCAGTGATGTTGGTTATTTTAAAACCAGCAGCATTTAAAGCACGGATTGCAGACTCACGTCCTGGTCCTGGGCCTTTAACGAAAACTTCAATATTCTTCATACCGAATTCTTGTGCAACTTTACCTGCACGGTCTGCAGCTACCTGAGCAGCAAACGGGGTAGACTTACGTGAGCCACGGAAGCCTGAGCCACCCGCAGTTGCCCAAGATAAAGCATTACCCTGACGGTCTGTAATGGTAACGATAGTGTTGTTGAAAGAGGCGTGGATATGGGCCATGCCATCAGCAACTTGTTTTTTTACGCGTTTACGCGAACGAACTGGTGTTTTTGCCATTGTCTAATTCCTCGTTACTTTTTAATTGGCTTACGAGGACCTTTACGGGTGCGCGCATTAGTTTTAGTGCGTTGGCCACGTAGAGGAAGACTGCGACGATGGCGAATGCCACGATAACAGCCAAGGTCCATAAGACGCTTGATGTTCATTGATACTTCACGGCGTAAATCACCTTCAACGGTGAATTTATCCACTTGGGCGCGAAGCATATCAATTTGTGCTTCGTCCAGTTCACTGATCTTAGTTGTCTCTGCGATACCTGCAGCAGCACAAATTGACTTTGCGCGTGTTGCTCCGATACCGTAGATCGCAGTAATGGCGATTACTGCATGCTTACGATCAGGGATGTTAATGCCAGCGATACGAGCCACTAACACATCTCCTATTTATAGATTTAATATTAATCAGGTTGAAAAGCTCGTTAGGATACTCAACCTGCCGCTTTTTTGCAAATTAAAATGCCATTAATTTCTTTCCTGTATTTAGCTCTTTACTATTTAGGAAAGAAAGGTCATGGCACTTAAAAAAGATTTAGCCTTGTCTTTGTTTGTGCTTAGGCTCAACGCAAAGTACTCTAACAACGCCTTTGCGTTTGATTACTTTACAGTTTCGACAAATCTTCTTTACGGATGCACGTACTTTCATTTTATACTCCGTTGTTTTTACAACGCTAGCTTAACGGCCATAGCCTTTTAAGTTAGCTTTCTTAAGTACATTGTCATATTGATGAGACATCAAATGAGTTTGTACTTGTGCCATAAAGTCCATGATTACTACAACAATAATCAATAATGAGGTGCCACCGAAATAGAACTGTACGTCCCATGCGATTATCATGAACTGAGGTACTAAACAGATAAAGGTAATATACATCGCTCCCGCTAGGGTTAAACGTGTCATAACTTTATCGATATATCTGGAAGTCTGTTCACCTGGACGTATGCCCGGAATAAACGCTCCAGATTTTTTAAGATTATCTGCAGTTTCACGCGGATTGAAAACCAATGCCGTGTAGAAAAAACAGAAGAATATTATCGCTGCTGCTAATAGCATCACATACAATGGCTGACCTGGAGAAATAGCAATTGATACTTCTTGTAAAAAGTCAGCAACCATACCATCACCTTGACCAAACCAACTTGCAAGTGTGCCTGGAAACAAAATAATGCTTGATGCAAAAATAGGTGGAATAACACCTGCCATATTAACTTTTAACGGTAAATGCGTACTTTGAGCAGCAAATACTTTACGACCTTGTTGACGTTTAGCGTAATTAACGACAATACGACGTTGACCACGTTCAACAAAAACAACGAAAAAAGTTACACCAAATACAATTACACACATTAACAATACTATTAAAATGTTCAATTCACCTTGACGCCACATTTCGACTGTTTGACCAACCGCTTGTGGCATACCAGCAACAATCCCAGCAAATATCAATATTGAAATACCATTACCAATACCGCGCTCAGTAATTTGTTCACCTAACCACATTAAAAACATGGTTCCGGTTACCAAACTAACTACCGCAGCAAAGTAAAAGCTAAAGCCAGTAGTCATAACCAGCCCTGGCATAATACCAGGGAGGCTTTTCGCAATTGCGATTGATTGTACTGTTGCTAGCACTAATGTGCCGTAGCGAGTGTACTGACTGATCTTACGTCGTCCAGCTTCACCTTCTTTTTTAAGCTCTGCCATACTAGGATGCATCACAGTAAGCAGTTGCATAATAATTGAAGCTGAAATGTACGGCATAATTCCTAATGCCAATACTGAGGCTCGCTCAAGTGCACCACCAGAGAACATGTTAAACATTTCTATAATGGTGCCCTTTTGTTGTTCAAACAACTGAGCTAATACAGCGGGGTCAATACCAGGAATTGGCACAAATGTTCCCAAACGGAGCACAATTAGTGCGCCGAATACAAACCATAATCTTTGTTTTAACTCAGACAATCCGCCTTGAGCTTTATTATCCATACCCGGTTTAGCCATTCTGTACTATTCCTCGATCTTGCCACCAGCAGCTTCAATTGCTGCACGTGCACCTTTAGTTACACCTAAACCACGAACAGTGATTGGACGAGTAATCTCGCCAGACAACATGATTTTTGCTGTCACAATGTTACGTGTGATTAAGTTAGCGTCTTTAAGCGCAAAAATGTCAATAACGTCAGCAGTGATACTGTTTAGTTCATGTAAACGTACTTCAGCGCGAACTAAAGATTTACGTGATGTGAAACCAAACTTAGGCAAACGTTGTTTCAATGGCATTTGACCACCCTCGAAACCCGGTCGTACACTACCGCCAGAACGAGACTTCTGACCTTTGTGACCACGACCACCTGTTTTACCAATACCAGAGCCAATACCACGACCACAGCGCTTTTTAGCTTTATGAGATCCTGGTGCAGGAGATAAAGTATTTAAATGCATTATTAATCCTCCACCTTAATCATATAAGATACTTGATTGATCATACCACGTACAGAAGGAGTATCTTCTAACTCCACTGTATGATTAATACGACGTAAACCAAGACCTCTTAATGTAGCTCTATGCTTCGGTAAACGACCGATAGAACTTCTATATTGAGTTACTTTTACTGTTTTAGCCATGGTCAATTACCCCAAAATGTCTGCAACGGTTTTGCCACGCTTAGCTGCAATGCCTTCTGGCGAATGCATATTCGCTAGGGCAGATACAGTAGCACGAACTACGTTGATTGGGTTAGTAGAACCGTATGCTTTTGACAATACGTTCTGTACGCCAGCTACTTCAAGTACTGCACGCATCGCGCCACCGGCGATGATACCTGTACCTTCAGAGGCTGGTTGCATGTAAACTTTAGAACCAGAATGACGACCCTTGATAGGGTGTTGAAGAGTAGTACCCTTCAAATCTACTGTTACTAAGTTACGACGAGCTTTTTCCATTGCTTTTTGAATTGCAGCAGGCACTTCACGTGCTTTACCGTAACCAAAACCAACACGACCATTGCCATCACCAACTACTGTTAGTGCTGTAAAACTGAAAATACGACCACCTTTAACCACTTTTGAAACGCGGTTTACGGCAATTAGCTTTTCAGCCATATCACTTTGCTGTGAGTTTTCTTGATTATGATTAGCCATCATCAACCCCTAAAACTGAAGACCAGCTTCACGAGCTGCTTCTGCTAACGCTTTTACGCGACCATGGTAACGGAAACCTGAACGGTCAAAAGCAACACTAGTGATGCCTTTAGCCACTGCACGTTCTGCGATAGCTTTACCTACCACTGTTGCTGCTGCAACGTTACCTGTTTTTTCTAACTGAGCACTAATTTCTTTATCTAAAGTAGACGCTGTAGCGATTACTTCAGAACCAGTAGGTGCGATCAATTGCGCATAAATATGACGAGGAGTACGGAATATGACTAAACGATTCGCACCCAACTCGCTGATTTTTGCACGAGCGCGTTTTGCGCGGCGCAAACGAGATGTTTTCTTATCCATAGTATTACCCTACTTCTTCTTAGCTTCTTTACGGCGCACATGCTCATCAACATAACGAACACCTTTACCTTTATAAGGCTCTGGTTTACGGTATGCGCGAATATCCGCAGCAACTTGACCGACCATCTGCTTGTCAGCACCTTTGAGTACGACTTCAGTTTGGCTAGGAGTTTCAACAGTAATTCCTGCAGGAATTTCATGGTTGATTGGATGTGAGAAGCCTAAAGTAAGGTTTAAAACTTTACCTGAAGCTTTTGCACGGTAACCAACACCCTGTAAAACCAATTTCTTTTCAAAACCTTTACTTACGCCAACAACCATATTATTGATTAAAGCACGTGCAGTACCGGCTTGAGCCCAGGCGCCTTTTTCATCACTTACGATTCCTGTTTTAATAGTGTTTCCTTCTTGAGAAACAACTACTAAATCATTGACCGTACGTGATAATTCACCTATTGGACCTTTAACTTTAATGTCTTGACCTGATAACGTAACAGTAACGCCAGCAGGAATATCGACAGGTGCTTTTGCAACACGAGACATAATTCTGTTCCTTTACGCTACGAAACCAAGGATTTCACCGCCAATACCCGCATTGCGAGCGGCGCGATCCGTCATCAAACCTTTAGAAGTAGAAACGATCGCAATACCCATGCCAGCAAGAACTTTAGGAAGTTCATCACAGCTTTTGTATATACGAAGACCCGGACGTGAAACACGCTTGATCGATTCTATTACTACTTTACCTTCAAAATATTTCAATACCACATCTAACTGAGGTTTATCTTCAGTTGAAACGCTGAAATCTGAAATATAACCTTCTTCTTTAAGTAAGTTGGCAATAGCAACTTTTAACTTAGAAGATGGCATTGTTACTGCAACTTTTGTTGCAGATTGACCGTTGCGGATGCGTGTAAACATGTCCGCGATAGGATCAGTCATCATAACCATTTACTCCCGTGAATTACCAACTAGCTTTCTTAAGACCTGGAACTTCACCACGCATAGTTGCTTCACGCAACTTAATTCGGCTTAAACCGAACTTACGTAAGTATCCATGTGGACGGCCTGTAATATTACAACGATTACGTTGACGACTACTGCTCGAATCACGAGGTAAACTTTGAAGTTTCAATACAGCATCCCAACGTTCTTCTTCAGAAGAATCAAGATTTGAGATAGTTGCTTTTAATGCACTACGCTTTTCAGCATATTGTGCTACTAATTTGGTACGTTTTGCTTCACGAGCTTTCATTGACGTTTTAGCCATAACTCTACACCTTCTTCTTGAATGGGAAGTTAAAGGCAGTCAGCAATGCATGACCTTCTTCATCAGATTTTGCGCTGGTAGTGATAGTAATATCCATACCGCGGATCTTATCGATTTTATCGTAATCGATTTCTGGGAAGATGATTTGCTCACGAACACCCATGCTGTAATTACCACGACCATCAAATGACTTAGGATTTAAGCCACGAAAATCGCGAATACGAGGAATAGAAATAGCGATTAAACGCTCTAAAAATTCCCACATGCGTTCACCGCGTAAAGTTACTTTTGCGCCTATAGGGTAGCCTTCCCGGATCTTAAAGCCAGCAACAGATTTGCGTGCTTTAGTGATCTGAGGCTTTTGTCCTGAGATTGCAGTAAGATCATTTGTGGCGTGTTCTAACACTTTCTTATCAGAAATTGCTTCACCAACACCCATATTAAGGGTGATCTTTTCAATCCGAGGGACTTGCATGACACTTTTATAACTGAACTTCTCCTGAAGGTCAGCTACAACTGTATCTTTATAAAAATCATGCAGTTTCGCCATCGTTTACTCCAATTATATTAATTCGTTATTAGATTTGAAAAAACGTACTTTTTTGCCGTCTTCAACTCTAAAACCAACTCGATCACCTTTACCCGTTTTAGGGTTAAGGATCGCTACGTTGGATACGTTTAAAGGTGCTTCTTTTTCAACAATGCCACCAGGCTGCTGTAACTGAGGTACAGGTTTCTGATGTTTCTTGACTAAGTTGAGACCTTCAACAAATACTTTGCTGCTTTCAACAAGAACTTTAGTGACTTTACCAGTCTTGCCCTTGTCTTTACCTGCAAGTATTACTACTTCATCATCACGACGAATCTTAGATGCCATTATCGTGACCCCTTAAAGTACTTCTGGTGCAAGTGAAACTATTTTCATGAACTTTTCATTACGAAGTTCACGAGTCACAGGACCGAAAATACGAGTACCAATTGGCTGTAAATTTGCGTTAAGCATTACAGCCGCGTTGCCGTCAAAACGAATAGTTGAACCATCCGAACGACGTACGCCCTTTTTAGTGCGCACCACTACAGCAGTAAGAACATCACCTTTTTTTACTTTACCGCGAGGATTTGATTCCTTCACGGCAACTTTGATGATGTCGCCAATGCGTGCGTAGCGACGGTGCGAGCCACCAAGGACCTTTATACATTGTACACGTTTGGCGCCGCTATTATCAGCAACGTCAAGCTGTGATTGCATTTGGATCATTATATGTCTCCGCTGATTATCTTTAGTTAATACTGGAAAAACTAAAAACAAGATAAAATTCAAGGCCAGAAATTGACCCGTCACTGCCTTTTAATCCCACTTGAACCACATTGAGTCAAGGACTCAAACCAAGCGGGCGCAAAATTATAACACCAGTGATTCAAAAGTGGTACTTTATTTAGTTAAAAAATAAACAATGCAAAGGGCTGCCCTAAATTTAGGTGTTTCCTTCAAGGTTAAAGGCTCATATCAATAGATATTTCTTTTCGGATAGTAGAGGAAAATTAAAATGCCTATTTTTGTATACGTATAGCAAGGTATGCTTTTTGGTTCATACAATCAGCCAATTTACTAACTCCCCACTGATGATTCTTTATTTTAAATAATTTTCAAACCAAAAAATTTTATTTCCGTATGGCTATTCCGTTTGCCTATACCCGTTACCTTTCAAAATGCGGGAATTTGAGGTGAATTAAAAAGCATAGTTACAAGACGCTGATTCGCCGGATAAGTTATTCTTATTTAAGATTCAGCAACGCAGTAAATATGTTTTTTAAACGAATCAAAACCTGCATTTTGAATGGTGATGGGTATATATAGACAAACTATCTTGAGACTCATTACAGGCCTTATCATTCTATACCCAAGATATATCGGAAATGCAGATTCAGTACTCATTTATTAATTCATTTTGTAAATTTGATTGATGATATAGGGGAAGTCCGCATAAGTGGTGCTCAGTTTTTTAGTTCCACACAAAATCTATTCCTGACAATCGCCACCTTTTGGTACGGGCACTGCGCAGCCTAAAGCTAAGCCAAGGGGTCTGTTGGTCCTGTCCGCCCTGATTTTTGTATTTTACAATTTATAAAAACCCAAATTTTAATAACCAGTTACTTGCCCTTACTATTTACATCAAACATTACCTTTAGCCACCTGAGATCTTCAGGCCCAAGGCACGCCTGCTCGTGTAAAGCCAGGTTTTTATATACTTCCTTGTAAACATGGCAAATTGCAATTTCGGTTAATTCGCGCCACCTTTTTCCGTCTAATTCAGGAATACTACCATGGGCTAAGTTAGGTCCTGTCAATGGGTCATGCTGGAATTCAGTTGTACGTAATGCCAGTTCTAATTCTTGTAATATGGGATTAATTACTTGAAGGGTGTTCGCATCTTCAAACTCTTTTACAATGTGAACTTCAGCTTCTTTAATTGATTTATCAAGTTGATATTGGCTAAGTTTTTCACCAGTTGGACGTAAGCCATATTTATTCAATAGGCTACCAACGCCTGGTAATAACGCTTTTGCTGCAATTCCTGCTCCCAACAATGGATTTACGATAGCGGTAAGCCCACCAACTAACAACATGCCATATGTTAGCTTTTTATCCAGAGAATCTATTTCGTTTGCTAAAGCTTCTAGACTGCTGAGACTATTTTTATTTCTATCTCTAACAACTTCTTCCGCAGATTGGCGTATATACCCTTTAAGCATTTCTTCAGAGTGCTCATTTGGAAAGTGAAAGATACGTCTTTTGGGGAGGTTATTTATCTCAGGAACAGCATTTGGTAAGCAACGCATAGTATGCAAAGCAAATTTATACTCTGAAAGCTCATAGGGAATAACGAAGTAATGTTTTTCGTCATACTGGATATCGTCAAATTTCCCTGACTTTTCAACTGACATAAAAATAGGTAAACCGTTTACCTTTTTCTTCACAATTGAATAACCCGTAACCAATTCATCTGCAGCTTTATCTGCAACCGAACGAACAACTTCTACTCCCTTCTCGAATAAATTTTGCATAACTTTAATTTCCGACACGTTGTTATTCATTATGACATGTTGTTATTCGTTATATAAACTAAAAACATTTGTCAATTGTTTACTCAAAACCAACATCACGTAGCTCCTTCATCCAAACATCACTCAACGCTATATTTATTGCGTTACTTTTCCAACAATTAATCATGGGTTCTAGAGGATCTTTATGAGGAGAGATGTAACGCATATGGTACTTTCTAACAATGGTTATTGAGGAACACCAGATAATGCGGCTGAATTTGATAAAAGGATTTCAATCAATTGAACACATTGTACAAAACGCAACGCATTTTCCCATCAGCCAAGTGATCAAAACTATAGGCATATAACTAAATTATGCATTTAAAAAATACCATTGCTTTTTTAATCCCGTGTCTTGCTAAGTTCAAAGCGACCCATAATTTTATATCACGAGATAGTGGGGAATGTCTCTCTTATTCTACAACGCCAAATCAGGGTTGATTTTGTAGCCTTGTAGTAGTAACAACAACCAAATGCTGCTGCTAGATGCTTTAAAGTATGACCACTTACCACTGATAACACTTCCAACACATCCAACACATCCAACACATCCACATCAAAAAACTCTAATAGCTTTGCCAGAACATAGGCCAATATTAACCACCAATATCTATTCCCTTGGCTGAAGGCCGGCCTCATAAATAGCAAAATTAAATGTATGGCAACCAGCGGAAGATACTGAACCACTATATAAAAAACAAGACGGCAACAACAATTAGGGTCCCGCAAATGGCGGCGGTGACATGCATGATAAAATCATAATAAGCAAGTTCGTTCATGGTAATTCCTTTAATATTTTGGTTATAATCTAAGTTACATATCAACAGAACGCATCAACTATCCTGTTGGATTCATCGACGTGAAAGTTTATTTTTTGACTAACGTTATTACTTCATTAAATTGTTTTTCATAATAAGATAAGTTACTGTCTTTATTTAGTTTTCCCAAACTCACAGCCTTGCTGAAACTCGTTTTGCCAATTCATATTGGCCATTTTCGCGATAGGCGTCTCCAAGGCTGTCGTAAGCGCTAGCTGAGTATATGTGGTTATTTACATTTAACTTAAAGCTATCAATAGCTTGCTGGTAAGCCTCATTCTCCAGAAAATCATAGCCTATTTGGTTGAGCCATCTTTTATTGGGCGTAGTGTAAAGACTTAGCATTTCTTGATAAAACTGTTCCGCTTCAGCGAGTTTACCTTCTGACAGGTGCAGTTCAATTAACTCTTGATACCCCCATTGGGTCATATTTACTTTGTAATCTGCACGCTTGGATATTTCTTGATAATAAGCTTTAAGTCCGGCAACACCGCCATCGACATTAAAATCGTCCAAATCACCATTAATCTCGGGCAGTTTAATGTCTCGTTTAAAATCATCTATAACAATATTGTTAGCCGCTAAATGCATATTCATTGTTAAACGAACATTGCCTACTGGCGTGACATTGGCGAGATAAATCACCGTGGTGCCGTCACCGTACATGGCAATATTTATTGTTATTCATACCGAACATATCAAATATTTGCATTGCCTCGTCAATTCTCTATATGGGACTGATGCCGGAGCTTATCAAAAAAAAACAATTAAAATTCCTTACAACTCCATATTAGCGGTATTACTGAGCTTTTTTCCATCTTTCATAGCTAGTGCCCGTCCAGAAACGGGGTCGTAGCGAGGGCTTACCAATGACACGAAATGGGCTCTACAATATATAGGCGTTTAGTCATTCTAAATAACACCATCTTGTGGTGCACAGTTCGTGTTAGTGGGACGTTCGCAGTAGACAACCGTTTCAGGATGGACACTAGCTAATAATACTAGTTTGCTCGAGGCTATGCGGCTTTGTGATATTTCAGTTAATTCATAAAATTAAAATGTAGACTGATCCGAATTAATTGTGCCTTGAATTAATTCGTCACAAAAAACTGAGGAAATAAAAATGGATAGAAGACAACGTAAAAACCCACCTGGATCTGGTAACCCCAATCAATTTCAGCGTAAAGGTATTTCTAAACATGCCAAGCCAAAAAAGCAAAAAATAAAAAAAGAAAAAAAAGACAAAACCATGACCAAAACGATGGATTTGGGCTATGGGGTCTTTATAACAGTTTGATTGAGTTTTTTGACAATGGAGGCCCCGAACTTTCCGAATTATCTGCTGATTTATCTTCTTATGAAGGAAATGAAGAAGAAAAAAGAGGAGAAGGACAAGAAGAAGAAAAAGAAAAAGAATAAAAAACATGGCATTACTACGCTCGATAATAAAACGCGTCGGGATAAAAACAGCTACCGTAAAA
>JABSOI010000090.1 GCA_013216015.1 Alteromonadaceae bacterium
GTACTGTTATCTGTAGTACTGTTATCAATAGAACGGTTATCGATAGAACTGTTCTTGGTAACACTGTTATCAATAGTATTGTTATCGATAGTATTGTTATTGGTAGTACGGTTATCGATAGTACGGTTATCGATAGTATTGTTATTGGTAGTACGGTTATCAATAGTATTGTTATCGATAGTACTGTTACTGGTTGCACTGTTATCAATAGCACGATTGTCGGTAGCACTGTTATCGATAGTACGGTTATCGATAGCACTGTTATCGATAGTACGGTTATCGGTAGTACTGTTATCAATAGAACGGTTATCGATAGAACTGTTCTTGGTAACACTGTTATCGATAGTAAGGTTGTCGATAGCTCTGTAGTTGGTAGCATGGTATGTTTCTATTAACCTTTCGGCTAATTGACACCACTTTTTAATATCAGTAAACAGCAGCCGATCTACATCGGGTAAAAACAAACTTTCTTCATTATTTAAAGGTAGTTCTGATATTTCTAATAACGCCTTATTTAGCTGCACAGATAAAGATAAAGGTAAACCAGGTACTTGCAGAATTTGCCGGATAACATCTATAATTTCTACTCGTTTTAATGCAAAAGCACTGTCCAGCAGTTGTTCAATATTAAGAATTAATTGCATAAAATCAGTCGTCTTATCTAGTTTGTCTGATAAAAGAACCACTTTACTCTGTACTTTTTCCAAAATTTCCCGAGGTAAGGCTTTACTCTGGTGTAACCATAAATCCAATGATGCCAGCTTATTGTTTAATTGCTGTTCCGTGCCTTGTTGTCCTCCTTGTAGCACTCCTTGTAGTACTCCTTGTAGTACTCCTTGTAGTACTCCTTGCTGTACTCCTTGCTGTACTAAGCGACCATAAACAGATAACTCATTAAGCCGATTAAGTAAGGTTTTTAATTCGTTTATTACTAAAGAAAAATTATGCACTGCTGGCCTGGCAACCAGAGGTATTGCATCAGGGATATATTCACGTGAGTGCTCAAGTGAACGATCAAGTAAGCGAACAAGTGATTCTAAATCAACATTTGCCACGCCTTGATACTCGGCAACATTTATCCAGGTATTTAGCGCATTTAACATGTGTTTTTCAATACTAATACTTAAACAGCTTCGCAAATCATCCATACATTTAGCGAATTTGTTTTGATGTTGCCCTTGCTGCTCTTGTGGCCCTTGTTTTTCTTGCTTCTCTTGTTTTAGCACAAAAACCAAAGTATAGGTTTGTAATATCAAAGCTAAGGCGTTTTGTTTGTCTTCATTAATGTCTCGTTCAGATGTAAGCAAAGCATCAAAATAAACTTGCCACATTTGTTTTTTTATTTTTTGAGACAATGCAGGATTTTTAAAATATTTCAGCTGATATTCTTTACTGCTTCTGGGAAATAACACTTTAATCAAAGCACTGGCTTCATCAAATGAATCTTGATTTTCAAGTAACTTTAACAAGTTAATTCTGGATTTAGGCAATAATAGCCACGAGGTAAATTCTTGCTGATATTTGGGATCTGCCAGTAAACATTTTAACAATACCGTTAACAACCGTTGTTTTGGCCGATAACAACTAACATCAAAAAATGAACCACGGGAATAAAGCAGTCCAGCCTTTATTTCCTGCCACCAACTAACTAGCCCTAAGGATTTATCCCCAACTCGATTGTCGTTATCATTATGAACAAAGCTGTTTCCATCTCTCTCAAATAGATGAACACTATCCAGTGAAGATCGAAAAGCTTGCTCAATTCTCGGAAAAATAACCCGATTAAAATAATCTAAAGGTGCCGCCATAAACCGGTCAAAGTCTATTGGCGGCAGATCTATTTGAATATCAGGAAGTAATATCGGTTTTAAATTTTTTCCGCTAGTACTTCCAGAAACACCCCGCTTATCCAAAATTAAATCATCTAATGATCCCAATATCATAGACTGCAATTTCTGCTCAAGTTCTGTGGCCTTCACAGGCCTATTGTGATGATATTTAATATCTAAATGCAAATTATCAATCGTTAATGACATGTCAGTCCCTGCAGCAATGAATCAGGCAGTTGAAATAAATTGGAAATCAAATCGAAATGAAATCGATATAAAGTGAAAATAAGTGAGGCTTTAAGATCAAGACTTATAGATTATCTGTGCGCCAAAAATGGTGTTGATCCATGATAGGTGCGTCCATATACAATGCATGCCAGAAGTATTTATCATCATGCAAATCCTTATTATTTGGAGAGTGACTATGATTTGCATAAATATTTTTACCTCTGGGGGCATGATTATTTTTCCAAAAACCTTCACATAATAAGTTATTGCATAAATAAGCACCACCACCATAAACCGTTGCACTGTTATCTGTTGCCTCAACTTTACTTTCATCACAACGGGCTACAGCTCCACCAAATTTAGCCGAACAATAGTCAGCCCTTATTTTAGAATAAGCCAAACCATACGCTCCGCCACCGGCATTATTTTCAGCACTACAATATTTAATATGCAGAGCCTCTATATTAGTAACGGTATGATTGCCATGTTCCATTTGACCATAAATTGCACCACCATTATCCGCTGACTTATGATTAACAATATGACAATTTAACTGACAATTTCTGGCATATTTCAATTCAAAAGCACCGCCTGATACTGAAGCAAGATAATTAGCACCGTCAAAAGTAAAACCTGTCAATTTAATATCTTCAACAACAATACTTGAATTGTCACCTTTAATAATAAAGCGGCAAGCTGCAGTTTCTTTAATAATACAGGTAGTTTTTTCATTAAAGCCCGTAATGGTAACGCCTGAGCCTAACTGTACTGGATTCTTCAAAATATATTTACGACGGATGGAACTATGACTAACAAAAGGAAACAATAAAATAGTGGTGTTATGTAATATTTTAACGTTATCACCCGTGTTGAATACTGAATCAAAATCACTTTGATTATTAATAATAAAGGTTTTACCCCCTTCACCAAAACTCCATGCGATATCATCAATATAGGCTTTTACCGCAGCCTGACTCGGTAAAATAGTATCTGAGCTTAAATTTCCCCCCAGAGTTACATCGGTAGAAAACCCGGTTATTTCAGCAGAATCATCAAAAGCAATTGCATCATTAATCATCACTTTATTAACAACCAATTTTTGCGTCGTTAATTTATCTTCAATAATGGCGTTACCTTTAACATCAAGTATTGCCATAGGATTCATGCAATTCAGTCCAAGTTTACCATCCGACGTTAAAGTAAGCGCTCTTGGATTGTTACCCATTTCACCAGTAACACTTTCGCCAGATGACCCAACCCTTGTCATCTTAGGTAAGTCAACAATGAAAGCTGGCTTGTCTGACTCACCCACAATATGCAAACTCGCCTGAGAGTTCTGTTTATCCAACCCAATGGCCAGGGCATCATCAATCTGAACTTTACCTTTAAGTAAACTGCTTTTATTTACCGTTAATGTGTTTTCAATAGTCGTCGCCGGGCTAAAGGTAACCGTGGCTTGGGCGTTTGAAACCGTGAAATCCCCTTTCAAGTTTGTATTTTTGCTAACATCAAGATTGGCACCAAAAACAACATGTTCAGTAACATCTAACGTACTTAAAAAACGGCTACCTTTAGTTACTTCAAGCGTATTATTCAGCATGGTTTTACCCATAACTTCTAAGGTATCCTGCAATATTGTATTATCACCTACCGTAAAGTCAGAATGAAAAACAACATCTCCCCAAACATCAGCCCCCTGTAACTGGGTCACTTTTCCACGTATTTCAACGGTGTCTTTAACAAATAATTTTCCATCGATATCTACCTGACCGATAACGTCCAGTTCAACTTGTGGATTATCTGTACCTATGCCCAATTTGCCACGAGAAAATACTACAGGTTTTTCTCGTTCGAACATTATCTTAAAAGCACTGGCATAATTATTTTGAAATACACATAACTGTGCGGTTCTCGCACTGTCGTTATCAGGGTAATTAAGATCACCGATCACCGTCTGACCATTTAGCTCAGACAAACCATGAACTTTGATATTACTGCTAAAAGTCGCCAGCTGATCGACGTATAATGAATTATCCAGGTACGTCTGACGCTTAACATGCAAGTCTTTATTTATTTTGGCGGTTCCTGCCACTTCCAGTGCTTCTTCAGGTTCATCAATACCAATACCTAATTTGCCCTGATTAAAAATCAAACTACTATTTTCTTTACCTGACACATCAATTTTAAAGGCCGCTTTACTGAAATCTGTTTGATGAATATGCAAACGCGCCTCAGGCGTATCCGTTGAAAAACCCATATCACCCGATATAGAGACGTTATCCCGAAAGTCAGCCCTTTTATCGACGGTTAATGATAACTTCGACGACTCATTACCCTGAATATGCACCTCGTCTTTGGCGGTAACTTTTCCGGTAACCGCTAATGTCTGATCTAAATCTGTGGTACCTAAAACAGCTAAGCTGTTGTTAAAAATACCCATTCCCGTTACGTTAACGCCATTAGCTACCCTAAGAGCGTCAGATACCGTTAATGATTCACTGATAACACCATGCCCGTAAACATTCAGTGCACTAACATTATTTTCTCCTGCACCCATATAATTAACGGTCAAAGGTCCGCTTACCGCCACTGCATCATTTAAAACCGTTTCACCATTAATGGTTAATTGATCAGATATTTCAACACAACCTGTGATATCAAGCGCTTTAATTTTAGTGCCGTCTGACTCAACACCATTTTGTTCAATGACCAAACGACCCGCTATTTTAGCATCACCAAGCAAACCAAAATTAACATCAGAAAGTGGTGTGTTAATAGCCAGCATACCGGCAGTGGCGTGAATATATTTAAAACTGTCTACTTGCTCTATTTTGAAAGGTGTATTGCTAGCTTGCTGGTTTAAAATAAGGGCATTTTCATTGGTACTAAGTACAGAGTTAACGGTAAAGTTGCCTGTAATACTGGTATCACCAAAAACATCAAAAGGTAGCGATGCCGATGCCGTACCTAACGTTACTTGTGTGTTAGTTACACTAAACGTATTAGCTCCTGCTTCACTGCCAAAAACATCAATACCTTCAAACACGGTAATGCCTTTAGAAACAGTAATACCGTTGGCAAAATTAACCGCTTCATCAAACTGACTTTCTGCACCAACATGAAAAGCAACTTGTGGATCACTAATATGGAAACCTAGTTTATCGCCTTTACTGTGCAGTAAATCGGTCACTACCGTTCCGTCTTTATGCCGGATACTAATGGCTTCTGATGTCGATGTATTTAATGTATTTGATGTAACACTAAAACAGACATTAGGAACTCTTACACTCGCTAAATCACCAACCGACAAATGTTCAGCAACATTTGCATCAACTAAATGAGATAAACCCGTTACGGTTAAGCTTTCGGCTTGTGTATTTCCATGAACGTTCAAATCAACATTGTGGCTATCACTGCCTACATCGAATTTTCCCGTTTTAACACGAACGAGGTCTTTATTTTCATGGCAGGTCACCAAAAATACCGATTGGTCTGTTGCTGTTGCTTTTACCTGAAGTACCGCATCAACAGAAGCATCATCTGGTAAACCCACCGACAATTTATCTTTAACCTTTACATTTTTTGCCGATAACAGACGCTTCGCATCAAGATTGCCATAAACATTGGTTTTTTGCAGTGATGTTAATCCTTTGGCATTCACATCCAAATTAAAAGTTACAGCAGCAGAATTAGCAGGACCATGCTCAGTTGTCGTTTCAGGTCCCACCACTAGTGTGGCAGAATGAGTCAAACCTGTAATGGTTGCAGAATTAGCAATTAACTCGCCATTAACATTTGTTTCCCCGGTCGTTAATGAACCTGTCACCTCTAAATCATCATCAACCTGAGTACGACTATTTAATTGAATATTGGCGGTGCCTGAATCATCAGATGCTTTAATTTTAACTAATATTTCACCATCTTTTGAAATATTCACCAGATCTTGGTCGCCAATGCTATGCACATCTAACATTGCAGAAGGATTTGCCGTGCCAACACCCAGCCTTTTTTCAACTGACAAGCTATTTTCAAGCCCTTTCATAATGGCACTGCTACCAATTCTTACATTGCCGGTAATATCGAGTAAGTTTTGAGGATCTGCGCTATTAATACCTACTCTGCCATTACCTTTTACCACAAACGGAGATGGATCTTCGGTTGTGTCTTCCAAGCGTAATAAGTCTTTAACTTCGCCTATTGAATTTCTAATATTGAGTAAAGCATCAGACGTTCCTTCATCAGCACCAATTTGAACCTGATCAAATTTACTCACACCGTCAACTTCAAGTGAACTATTTAAATGAACCTGTCCATCAACGTCAAGTCCAGCTTTTAAATTTACCTGACTGGTAATGGTTAACTCACCATCTACTTCAAGATCCCCTTGAAGCATACTGCTACCGGTTACCTTAAGCGCATTAGTCTGACCACTGATATCCGTTTTAGCAACTTCGACTTTACCGGTAAAGTCATCCTTTTTATGTACCTGGAAGCCATCATAAACGTCGAACGACTCATTATCTCCCGATGATAATTTGATTTTATCGGCAATATTCATCTCGTCGTGGCTGATAAAACTCGTCGTTGATAATGAATTTACCGCATCGTTTCCATCCCCATTTAGCAATTTGATTGTTTTACTAATATCAATACTATTGTCTTTAACTACAATTCCATCATCAAGCTGGTTAATGCCTGAATGAATTAATTCGCTAAAATCACCTCCTGTCGGTGTTTGATTATCCGAAAATTTATGGACTAAAACATCGCGACCTGTTGTATCAATGCTTTGCTCCGTACTTTGTCCTGTAGTTTCTTCTGTCGTGCTATTTTGCTCATTACTCATGTGCATTCCTTATATGTTTTTTGGCTCAGTAACGCCTAGGGTTAATTTTGGGGTATTTTTAATTTCAGGATTGATCGCGCCTACGTTTACAGGCGTCGGCATTTTCAGATAATCCAAGGGAATAAAACCTATGCGAAAATCACTGCCAATCTGGCCCTTAGCAATAGGAAATGGATTAATCAATTGATTTATTTTGTGATGACAAATTTCATTTAATATTTGGTCTTTACTTATATGAGAATATTCGTCAGGAGATTCGTTTAAAATTACCGTTAAGCTAGCAATAAGCTCGGTCAGGGTTGTTCCCGCTAGTTCATCTTTATCTTCCACAGTTAACCAGGGCTTAATAAAACCGATCAAATTGTCAGGGAAACAATCTCCTTCAAACAAACTTAGCGTTTTTATTTGTAATGAACCCGGATCCCGGACAAAATTCCTTAGTAAAGAAGATAGTTTTATGATCAGGTTTATATTCGCCAATTCGGTAAAAGAACCAGTGCCGCTATACTGTGGTGATTCACCCGTTATCGATCCATCAATAACCAAGGGTATCTGAGTCATCGCATTTAACCAGGTGTAATAAAGACGCTCAAATAAACTCATTTCTACACGTGACAGTTCAATAAAATAATTTTTTTGATGAACGGGTGACTGACGACTTATTTGCTGATGGCACAATGCTTTAAATTCATCGTTTTGCAAACGACTTGGCCACTTAGGAAAAATAAAATACAAACAGTTAAACTGATATTCACTCCCGGCACCAAAACGTAGCAATTCACTTTCCAGCAAATAAACACTTTCTCTGTTATTGGTCGCAAGCGGCATTTGTCCCGGATGAGAATAACCAAGAAAAGTCATAAACCTCGAAGAAAGGCCACCAACATGCTGGGTTTTAATATCAGTCATTAAATAATTAAAACCACCGGTACGGTATTTACTTAACCTTGGGTAATCATTAATTATTTTAGTTAAATCGATAATTTTCTTAAGGGCGACCAGTTTATCTAACAGTGGTTGATCATCGCTGATGTCTTCAGGGATCGGCATGAAGTCATCTAAATAATTATCAAAAACATGCTGGTATTTAAGTAAATTAGCATCAAGGGATTTTTCAGCAAAACGCCCCAGTAAATGTTCTAAACTGCGGTTAAGCCTGTCTAGCTGAACTTCACTAAGTACCGGCTCACTCAAAGACTGAAATCCTTCCAGCTGATATTTTTCAAAGTAATCTCCCAGTAAACGGGCCTGACCACTAATGTCTGTGATTGGTTGACTTAATTCTGTTAGTGGTAACTGACGAACATCTTGCCAAAACTGGTTGATTTGACTTGTCGACAAGTTTTCACTGGCTAACATTTTGTCAAATATCCTGCTCAAACGAATAAACACTTGCTGATCAGGTAATGCCAATAATTTTCTTAAATTATCCAGTTGTGCAAATTGATCCGCTAATACCTGATCAAATAAGGTTAAAAATCCTTTCAGCTGCAGAATACTCGCCAACTCTGTTGAATTTATTTCACCATCAAGACGTGACTCAACCAGCTTATATATTGCCGGAAAATCATGCTGTATTGACGTATACTGCTTTAATTCACGATAACTGCTACTAATAAACTCAGTGATTTCATTCGCGTATTCATTCGTTTGGGTTTGACTCTGTGGAAACTCTGTTTGTTCAGACCCGGTTTTTTGAGGCTCAGTATTTAAAGGCTCAGTGTTTTGAGACCGGCTAGCTTGATAGCTAGCTTCAACACTCAAACTTATCGCCAGCTTATCAGCTTGTGTTAAAATATAACTCTGACCATCAAGTTCTATTTTCAATTGATCCAACGTTTTTTCAATATCCAGCTTTAGCATATACTGAGGTGAAATTTTAAAACGCCAGTTCAAATAATCTTCATCCTTATTAAGCGGATCATCAAAAGCAGGGGTAAAAGCAAAGGAGTTAATGCGTTTTAAACCTGCCTGTTGATCTAATACTTCAAACACATCAGAAGCATAAATAACATCAGGCATATGAAGACTTTCAACATCCGACGTTAGAATAAAACCGTTCTTAAGCAGAGGACCATCAAAAATATCATCCCCTGCATATCCCGCCTGTTTTAAATCCTGTTTACTGGTTTTTCTTACGCCCGGACTAAGCACTTCTCTGGTTTTACTTAATATTTCAGTCACTGTATTCGTAAGGCTGTTAATGTCTTCAAACGCCAGAAAAAAATCAACTGAAAAAAGTTGTTTTTTAATCGGGATTATTTTATTAAGATCTTGATTAACATTGCGTGCAGATATAAAACTTTGCCTGACCTTTATATACAACTCCATTTTTTCCTGCGGGGTTCTACTACTCCACTCATCTTCCAGATCCAGTAGAATATCTACACTACCACTGACATTTCCGTTTGCTACATTATCTGAGGTCAGAGAAACAAAATCTGCATTTTTGATCCCTGGAATATCAATAATCGCCCGACGATGATCCGCCAGCGTTACCGTATTTGAAGGCAAGATCTGTGGTGCCAAAAAGAATGGTTGCTGATTGCTCTCAACTGGATCAGCAGGATCTGGTGCCAGTAATTCTCTGATCGGAAAGTTTAAACGAAAACCTAAATCAGAAATTACAAAGGCCAGTACATCAAGTAAGGTAATGCCCGGATCACCAATATTATGATCAGTCCAACCATCACCACAAACGGTTTGAACTAAAGCCAGCGCCTGCTCTTTTAACAGCAGACTGTTATGTGCGCTTTCTGTCAGTGTACTGTCAGAAAGTGACGTGATTTCTTCTTTTATCATAATGATCCCATATAAAGTCAGGACAAATCTGATTGATATACAGACGGCCCCGAGTATCCAGATAGTTAAGAAACGAAATACATGAAATGTTGTTAATATTCCCAAGCTACTTGGGTATAAACAAATCACGTTAGTCGTTTGTCATGCGTGTTAAACAAAGAATTGAAGGTGTTTTTTCTTGAACTTGAACTTGAACTTGAACTTGAACTTAAACTAAAATTAAAAATTAAAAATTAAAATGAAGTCACAGAATGGGGCAGCAGAAAGCCTAACCCGCAAACATTTTTTTATCAGTGACTTATACCAAATCCGTTAACTGACTTTAAAATCGAGTTCCATTCGCCACTTCTCGATACCTTCCAAAATAGGAATGTCGATATTAAATAACCTTATATTATGAATTAAAGCAGGAACCAAAATAGCCGCAGGTACACTTGGTGTTATTTTGTTCTTAGAATTGTTTTTGCCTCCATAATGCTTGATTTCACCATTCGCCTGACTTTGGTTAGCCCCCATAATATATATACCTTCCACAGCAGGATGACGTTCCAATACAGCTGAAAGCCCGGTAAGGTAAATTTCTTTTTCTAACAATTGATTCGATAAGCCTACGCCGTTCCAAGGAGTCATATAATCTATAATCAATTGATTTAACTCACCTTCCATGCTTTCAATATCAAAGTCGGGAGAAATTTTAGCAAACATATCAAATTCAACTTGCTCGTAGGTAGGATCAAGCACTTGTGTTGTTACAGCCAAAGGTGCCACTTGCTCAACATAACGCTCTATTTTACGCTTTAAATAAAGTGGCACTTTAGGTTGTAAAATATCAGGATTATGATTAACCGGCACCACAACTAAAGCAACTTGTGCCTGATTCTCACTAATGCTCTGGCTACTACTTTGCCTTTGACTCTGAATCACAAGTGTATTTGGAAAACAACGAACCTGAAATATTTCCGGAAACTCAGCCAATATAAGATGTTCATAATCCCATGCCGTCAATGCCCTGTTTTTATGCCTTAACCTTTCGCTGGCTCTTGTTGCCAATGCAGAATCTAACTCTGCACTTTTACCACCAAACGAGGGGTAATACTGCAAAACAGTATCAATTTTTGGCTCTGGTACAACTAAGCTGGTAATACTTTGTGCTGGTAAAGGTTGATTAAAGTGACTGGCATCATTTTCTAAGCCAACCAGCTCAACTTCAACGCCCTGAGCATATATAGCCCTGATCCTTGAATACAAAGCATAATTGCTTTCATCTGTATTATTCTGATTTATCGACGATTCAGCAATAGATAACCTGATCCAAAAACGATCATCTCCGGTGAAATTAGTCCCCATCTCCAGCTCCAGCTCAGGTAATTCAAAAGTCACCACACCGCTATCGAGTAATTTATAGGTTGAATCTTCTATGATCCGTGCACTACCCGGACTACTTGTTTCAAAAAATGTCCATCCTGAATCACTAAGATAATGCCAATCGACCAGGGGGGTACTATTAATATTACTGCCATCAACCGGATCAAGTTCTACATATATTCGGAACTGGCCGGGAGCCGTTACCTGCGATAAACCGATATACAAATAACCCAAAGCATCAAATTTAGGTAACAAAGCAATATCATTAGTCTCATTACCCTGCACAAGCGGACGACCAAGGGGATGAATATGCTGAAGCTGGTTTTGATCATCAGCATTTGCCAAATTAAATTCCGCTTTACTTGCATAATTAAGTAATAGTGAATCAAGTAACGGAGTATAAGGTTGTTGTACTTCTATCGGGTTAGCTGTTGACGTTAACTCAGATGTCGTTATATCACTACCTACATAAAATGGCATATTAAGAAAAGAAATATGCTGAACGACCTGCGCATATTGGCTATGACCAAAATCATTATTGCTTAACACCAAACTAAACCATTTAGGCCACTGATTCGCCTCGTCATTGTCAAAAGGTAAAACCTTGTAGTCATAACTGTTCATTTGCGCACTATCAATAAACTGTAGCTGATAATTATCGACATTATTTATCGGTTCTGTGCCATTGAATATAGATAGATTATTGAAGACTTTGTTCAGTTGATCAGAGTGGTAAACATCAACTTTATTTTCATCCCAGATAAGCGTTTCGCTTTCATCCAAAGTAACAACTTCAGTACTATTAGCATCAGTATTGGCCTCGTCAGTAACCGTTGTGCCATCCTTAAAATCACGGTAGATTAGGTAAGCCTTATAATAATTATTCCAGTCATTCGGACGATCCAGCCAGCTAAATGATAATGTAGCCCATTCCACCTGCTTAACTAATAATTCAGGGTGAGTAAATTCTAATTTTGAAGCAATACGCGGTTCATGACTAAAGGGGGTAAACGGACTGGCTGTATCTAAAACACCATTACTGTTATTGGCAATAACTCCGGAAACTCCTTCAACTTCAACCGTTAAAATAATATTATCAAAAATTTCTTTGCTCAATAATTCAAAATTTGTCTTAATGTTTAATTGTCTGGAATATATTGCAGGTTTAAGCACAAAGGATAAATGTGGATGTTGTGGCAATATTACCTGATCTTCTTCGGATAAACTGTCATCTTCAAAACGTACAACAGCCGGAAACAATGATCCTAATATAATATCAATACCCGTACTTGTACTTGTTTGCATGTTTTTCACACTACAATATGGGGGTATGTCAATTACAGTGGAGTCAATTAAATCGGGGTCTGTTAAAACAAAGTCTGTATCTTCTATCAGGGTCACCATGCCCTCTGCTGTCGAAATAGCGACTTCGAAATAATCCAGAAATGCAAAATCCTGAAATGTGCCCGATTCTTTTAAACTAAAACTAATGTTCAATGTGCGTTTACCGCCACTGAGATAAAGCTGCGGTGTCGCCAGCGTAAAACCAACATCAGGAACAGACTGTATATCTGTATTATCTAAACTTGTTTCACCAAAAGTAAGTACACCTTCTACCGGCATTTCAATTCCCTGAACACTATCTAAACATGAGGTTAAAATCAAAGCGTCAGTCGCTTTATGCTTAGACAGCGTGAATACCTTGTCTACCGCTGCATGATTTATCAAAGTATTACTTTTGGTTTGATAAACCAACGCATTTCCCGCTAGATCATCTCCTCCGTCAAATTCAGTCCCCTTTAACAACGTCATTGCAGGTACATCTTCATTAAGGGCTAACACCAAATGAATTTTATCTGCCACAGGAGGACGAGTTTTAAACCCTAATACATCACGATAATAATACTGCTGATGCTGGCTGGTAAATCGGGTAAATTGCTCAAACGGATATTGCATCATACTGAAAAAAGCTAACATGCTGACAATATCTGGTCGTGCCGCTAGCGCCCTTATTTCTGGAGATACAGTTTCACCTGCTGCTGTTTTCCCTAAAAACAAAGCTTCCAAAGCTTCCGCTTGTTCTGCATCAGGCAACGCCGGCTGCCAACTGCCATTCGCTTTTAGCGTATTAACGTCTATAAAACTTAATTCTGAAGAAAATTTGCGCATATAGGCAAACCAACCACTTAAGCTTCTTTCCTGAAGTGTAAAATAACTGGCAGACAATTGCGCCAGACCCCGTGCATTTTGGCTATGTCCTAACGCTTCAAACGTCAAAGACACAGATGTTTGTTCATTCATAGAGGAAACCTCGGTAACTGATGATTGAATATTAAAGATTGAATATTAAAGATTGAATATTAAAGATTGAATATTAAAGATTGAATATTGATCAGGATCATAACAACAATCCTAAAAAAAGATGTAATACAACACTAGTAATTAATTACTAACGCATTGTTTTATATAAAAATTTACAGTAAATAGTGAACTGGATATTAATGGGCCAGGAAAGTTTCGTTCGGTATATTCACACAGAAAGTAATTTATCTTGGCCCGCTTTTTTAACGGTAATAGTAAAGTTAATAGGACTTGGTACAGGCGCACCGTTTGGCCCTGGCTTCATTGCGGTACCATTGTCTGATCCGTCGATCTTATCCCCTTCACGTATCGCCGCTTTACCGTTGAAAAAACATTTTGTAGCACTTGGTTGAATAACCACTTTTGCCATACCAGGTACCGCTGTACCCTTATCTTGATGACTTAAGTTAGTGACCATTATATCCAGAGGACCAACATGAGCTTTATAAAGACGTTCTGGCGGGGTTAAAATAGTGAGCTGAGCATTTACACCTTTAGGTGTGATCTCAAGTACCATACCTTGCACCGCAATAAGTTTTTTTGCCATAAATTACCTTCTTCGTTTTGTTACATTAATACCAATTGTATTATCCTTCACCCAGATAAAACGGGAACACCATATTGGCCAAACTATTACTTTCGTTGATCACATATTCCAGTTCAATATTCAGTTTGCCGTCATAAATATCACTGGTATCAAACAAAATAGCTTTCAAGGTAACTCTGGGTTCATTCTCAGCAATTGCAATCGAGATTTCTTCACGCAAGTCTGCCATAACAGCGGCATCAACCATCTGAAATATAAAATCACTCAAGTTACTGCCAAAATTTGGTACTAACAGGCGCTCTCCTATTCGGGTGTTAAGTACTGTGCTAATTGTCTGTTCAATTAAAGCTTGTCCCGTTAACATATCAGGACCACTTGACGACGTACTAAACAGAGGAGGAAAACTCCACCCCTGACCACTAAAAACTGTTTCTATCATTATTTTATCTCTACTTTTTTTGCAACTTTGATGTCGACCATACCATTGGTTTTCAACTTAATATCATTACCAACCTTTAGCTCCGATTTTCCTTTACTTTTAGTCACCACTTCATCCCCAACCGTTAATGTGGATTTATCTTTTTTCAGCTCTGGTCCAACTTTATCATTGACGGTTATCGAAGATTTTTTACCACCAGACATATCCAACGAAGGAGCTTCTAAATCAAAAGATATTGATAATTTCTTTTTATCAAAGTAAATTCCTGGTTTTATCTTTTTCTCCTTAAAAGGTTGAGGAGGCGGGTTAACTTTGTTATGCGTTGAGCCCAAAATTACCGGATAACGCGCATCACCACCAACAAAACCTACAATCACTTCGTCGTCTTTGTTTGGTGTAAAAAAAATGCCTTCTTTTTTACTGGCAAAAGGTGACAGCAATTTCGCCCACACAGGTTTTTTAGCATCAATGGCGGGTAATATAACGGCAACATGATTTTCATCCGTGGCCTTAGCTTGATCTTTATACACCTTACCAATTAAATTAGGCAGCGGTGGCGAATTTACCCACTCAGATAATAAGGTGTAATTAAGATGCAAACCTAAATCAACAAAGATATGCCAACCCTCACTGGTAAAACTGTGCTTGATCCCCGAGACCAAATAATTACCGGTATGCGGTCCTAATTCAGCTATATCAAGTACATCAAGCAACTTAATATCTTTACAGTCTCTTTCTTTGGTTGAATAAAAAGTTACTTTTCCCTGAAACCTGTCCAGTTCCCGATAAAGCAATTCGGCATTCGCTTTTTTCTGAATTTCATCTTTTGAAATCGCTTGAACTTGCTTTACGTTCAATAACTCTGTACCGGGTAAAAAAGTAGCTGTTTTCAGCGTTGATCCCTTATCTACACCCTTTGCCTTAGCGGTAACATCAGGCCACATAGCTTGCTTTTTCGCATCCCACGCCTGACCTTTTATTTTTTTAAACTGCGAACGAATATCTTGATTAAACTTACAATCAATAACACCACTACTTTGAAGATCTATTTTAATATTTTGCGGTTTAGGCTTTAATGCGCTGTGCTTGGTTAAGTCCACCACTTTGTTGCCTTCAGGGGTTGGCACAAATATTAATCCATTCGCCAATATTCTCGACATCATGGCACGCCAGGGAGTTTGTTGATAAACCAAAAACTGGGGATGTTCAAAACCAGTATCAGCAATATCTTTTTTAGTCGTAGCCACCTTTCTTCCATCAAGTAACGCCTTAATAACATCAGTATCTTTTTTTATTTTTTTAGCATCAAAAAGCTCAGTTATTGGCCCGTCTGCCAATTTAATTGCATCACCATAAGCAATAACCTCGGTATAATAACTACCGTCAACACCAATATTTAGCTCACAAATTAAACCGCTGAATATTATTTCTTTCTTTTTTTCAAATCCTGCTTTAATGATCAGCTTTTCACCTAATTTAATCTCAGATAATGTTTTCAATAAGGTAAAATTATCTTTCTTATCTTCACTGTCAATTAATCTTAATGTCAGTTTAGGAACTTGATTAACTGCGCTGTAACAAACAATGGATTCAACCGAAACTTTATCGGTAATATCTTTATTTGCCCCGACATAAATTGCATATTCACTCACAAGGTTTACTCCTTTGACCCCGCTATTTTTATGCTACAAGTAACAACATAAACAGCGGTTTATTTAGTTTCATTTGATTTAATTTAATTTAATTTAATTTAATTTAATTTAATTTAATTTGATTTTTAAGGAGTTACCACGGTTGAACCAGCCTCAGGGTTGCGAACGCTATTCAGGCCATTAGCTGACGCCAAAGATGCAGTTAAAGCAACACTTCCCGTTAAAGCAATAGCAGCAGCAGCCAGGCTAGCGCCAGCCCCTAGTAACATGGCATTTTTAAGCATCGCACTTGAAGCAGAATCAGCTGTACGTTCAGCGTCAGTCATTACATGTTTAAAGCTACACTCCACTTTGGCTTTCACTCTGTTGCCAAACATATCAACCAACTCAGTTGTAACCTTCATACTGGTTAATAAACCTCGAAAAAGGCCACTCGGTGTTTCCAATAACGGCATATTAAGGGCTTGAATAGTCACTTGTGGTGGCTTGCCTTTATCGAAAGTGTGACTCAGTTGTTGTAAGGTTTTAATGCTATTATCTACACTGTCGGGGATAAGGCTTTTTGGCAAAGCGTAAGCAATCAAATTTGAAAAAGTTGTATCATCAAGTATAAAAGTTACCTTAAGCTCTGAAGGTTTAGCCGCAGAAAAACTGGTCGCTCCGCTTTGTGAACCTATTGCCTGTTCAACCTTGACAGAATTCTTATAGGTAATGTCCAATTCTTTGGGATCATAAGGCAGTAATACACTATCTGTTTTCTTTTTATCAACATACCCGGTAAGTTTGATGGTCGGTATGAGAATTCGGGTTGGATCGCTAAACAATGACATTGGCTACAGTCTCTTAGTTAATTGGTGTTGTTGTAAACTAGATTCCAGATAATTTCCCAACGCAAGATCAAATGGTTGATTACAATAGGAAAAAGCTTCTACTTTTTTTGATAATTCATTAAATTGATCGGTTAATGCTCCTATCTCACCATTACTTTTTAAGACGGAAGATTCATTATTTGACGTGCTACTACTATCCCCTGCACTTTTAACAGTACCGGTTTTACTACCATCAACACTGGTATTTATAGATACATTATTTACCACTGTACTTCCCCCCGATTTATCAGGCATTTTTTTTCTCCTTTAACTAATCTTTAGCTAAGTCTAGCTAGACAAGTTTTATGTTTTGGTAAATTTAAGCGGCACATATTTAAGTCCAGAATATTTAAAACTCATTGATTCAATCAATAATCCATTACTATCCGCATTCAGGCCGTCCCATTTCCAAGACTCTAAATAAGCATTCGTAACTACCCAGGTATTCACCGGGAAATTATCATCATCCATAACACTGATCATGATATCTTTACGTAACAACTTGGTATCCCAAAACAAAGACTCAACCACATTACCCAATAATAAAGGACTAACAGAGGTAAATACGCCGCGTTTTAGCTCCAGAACACTCTGAGAGATATCATTACCCAAACTGATCATGCCGCCATTAGTGCCAATACTTCGGCTCATTTTCAAGCCGCTGACTTCTTTAAATTCAATATCAACAGGATTAGGAATACCCGCAGACCAAATCACCACTGCAAACCTATAGCCCACAAGCGGTAAACCACGATCTATCAGCATAATAACTCCATAAAAGTTAACAATTAAAAAATTGAAATTTGAAAGCGCCTCTTTAGAGAGAAAGAGGCGCTACAATTTCACTATTACTTAAATTCAACTGAAATATCATCAGCCATTAATTCAAGCGATTCAACACTGGCTTCATTAGATCCACCATTAAAGCTAGGTGCTGTCAGTTTTTTAGGAAATGCATTTTTAACAGTCCAAATAACCAAGTCGGCATCATTGTCGTCTACCAGCACAACCGTGATGTCTTGCTTGTCAACTTTGTTAAGTCGAATAGCACTGATCCAGTCATAAAACATACTTTTGGTACGCACCAAACCACGCTTTAAGGTAATGTTCACCTCTGTCGGTTGCCCTGGCATATGTTTTGTACCAAAACCATCTTTGTAGGTAATAGTATCGACCCCAATATCTAGACCTGATACCTCAGAAAAGGCGATACTATTGCTTTCATCTCCGGTAATACTCACCCTGAAGCGATATACGGGGATCGGGTAATCATTTTCAATATCGGCTATTGTAGTTGCCATAAAATAAACTCCAATTATTTTTAAATGTATGCGAATGTTTGCGCTGGCACACTGAAGTGATACTCAGCGCATTTAAGTGATAAGCGTCTTAAAATAAACATTTCACTGAAGGTGTTATGAAAAATAATTCAGTGAAGTGAATATAAGGCTTAAAGGATAATTGACTTAAGCTCCGATGCTTTTGTGAGAGAAAGTCAACACAATAAATTCAGCCGGGCGAACCGCAGCCAGACCAATTTCAATGTTCATAATACCGTTATTGATATCATCTTCTGTCATTGTTTGACCCAAACCAACATTCACAAAAAATGCCTGATCAGGACTGGCACCAAAGAGAGCACCTTGCTTCCAAAGATTTTCCAGATAACCGTCAATCGTGGTTTTCACTTTCAACCAGGTAAAAGGAGTGTTAGGTTCAAATACTGCGAAATAACTCGCTTTTTTGATCGACTCTTCCACCATGTTAAACAGACGACGTACTGGCACATAACGCCACTCATTACTGTTACCATCGAGCGTACGCGCACCCCAAACCAATGTGCCTTTACCGACAAAACTGCGAATAGCGTTAATAGACTTACCTGCAATAATATCTACGTTTAAGTCTTCCTGCTCGCCGTTATCAATATTGATGCTCGGTTCAATGACTTGAGACAAGGCAACATTCGCCGGTGCTTTCCATACGCCATGCTGACCGTCTGTTTTCGCCATTGCACCTGCAATAGCAGCACTTGGAGGTAGTTGTAAATAGTTTTTGCTTAGCAGCGACTTTATTTGGTTATAATAAGCCGTTGATGCAAAGCGATAACCTGGGTTATTCAATGCCGAAAGCGGGATCTCTTTTTCCTCATAGACCTCAACCAGTGAATATTTATCACCAAGGTCTCCGTTAGCTTGTATTTCCTGCCCCTGAAGGTTCAAAGTTATTGATTCATTACCTGCACCAGCCGCTTTATAAAGGCCAATCTGTGCCTGACCAGATATTCTCTGACCTAATGTGTCAACATCGGTATGAACAACCGGATAACCGGCGAAGTCAACAATGATATCTGAAGATATTTCCAGATAAAAAACAGAATAAAAATCTGACGAGTTAGTCACGCCATATCCATATTTATCTACTTCTATTTTATCAATTGTAATATTATCCGGGTCTGAACTATTTACTTCCAGGGCATAAAATTTTGGTGATACTTCATGTAATGCATAATAATGCAATGGCGTATTCACTTTAACCGTGTATTCATCATAAGCACGGGCAATTGAAGTGCGCAAATAAGGATAATAAGCCGCACCGTATTTTAAACCCTGTGTTACCTTATCGCGCATCAAGCTTGCATCACCGCGTATGTCACTGCTTTGCATAACATCTACTAAAGCAAATCTATCTTGCATCATTTCACAATGCTGTAACGACGCGTTTTGTACATCATAATGGTCCTGCGCAGTAAGACAGATACTTTCAGGACAAGCAATTAGCGTAACTTCATCTACTTTTTTCAAGGCCATGATAGCCGAAGTAAAATCAGATTTAGCTTTGCTGTTCGTGGCATAGTCACCAATACTAGTGACATAACAAGTACCGCCACCATTACCAAAAAAATGAGCAACCGCTTGATATAAGAAATAGGTAGATAATGCCGGATTTGTCGTACCTGCACCGCCGGGTCCTGGTATTACAAATTCAGAGGTGACAGGTTTAAAATCGACATTTATCGTTTCATTATACTCGTTGCCGAAAATAGCCATAAAGTTCAGCATATTGGTAATTCGGTGTGGCTTTTGAAGAATACTGTCGCCTTTATTGTCTTCAATGAACTGAGTGTAACCAATAAAAGCAGGTATTGCAGTTGGTACTTCAGCCACAGAAGGCGAAAGTAACGACCGTTCTTTTACATATACGTCTGGCGTTTTATATTGTGCCATGTGTTTTCCTTATTAAGGTTTGAGTGAAAAAAATTAAATTTAGATAATTAGTTCTGTTCCTTTTTGATGTACGTGGTTTATGTACGGTGTTGATGCATTTTTGCAACATAAAAAAGAGCTGGCCGCCAGTTGGACAACCTAAAATTTTAGGTTAATAATCAATAAGTAATAAAAGAACCAAAGTTGGGTTCCCCCCCAGGGCTGACAGCCAACTCAAACTAGCTGGAACCAGCAGCTACAATAAGCTGCCAGCTTTTGAATGCGTTTTACGTTAATCTCTTTTAGAGACTAAATAGTGAGTCCTTTTGTTTGTCCTGAATTTGTAAAATAATAATGGTATACCGTGCTGGCAACACATTATGATCCTTGTTTAACATTATATGAATGCAGGGCTAGGTATGGGTTGGTCCGGTGTGTGGTGGTGTTCTTAATATAAAATGAAAGACCTACCATAATATTTTTTATTATAAGAAACAAAGTCTTGCCACCAAAATTTTGTAAACTAGCACATTAACGATGGGTGGCACACTAACGATGGGTGGCACCGTTAAAAGCACAACTACCAAACGAAATCACCCGTGAGCGATCGAAACCACTAAAGTATTCTGAAACGGCTTAAATTAACGGTGGGTGGCACACTAACGATGTTTCCATAATAACCTTCCTGCTAAGCTCCGCCACTTCAGTTCCATGTGGAATATTGAAGAAAGTTTGGTAAATATATCCAGGATAAAATTCTTCCCGGATACTTGCTGTAATTTTTAGTTGATGTTTGACCATGTACCTTCAGCCAAACATCAATGTTTTTAATTGTTCGTTTATTTTTAACTTGTTTTAATATTAGGAACTGTGAATAAAAAAAAGTACGATATATTCACTGCTTACTACGATTTCTTGTAACTGCTCATAATGTGGTGGCAAGGACTGAAATCAGGACAGCTTTTCACTGAGCGTTACAGGTAACGGTGGAATTAAATTAGACTGGTGGCGATCCAACAAATACTGCAAAATTAACGGTGAATTAACGGTGGGTGGCACCTAAATTAACGGTGGGTGGCACCTTTAAAATTTCTTAAAAATCCTTAACGATGGGTGGCACCTTAAAAATCCCTACTATTTTGTTTATGTATTTCAGATAGACTCGTGTTTCATATTAGCATCCATGTTCGCCCTTAACTCCGGGCAAACATAGTGACGTGTAATGGCTTGTAATTGTTTTTTTGAGAATTTTATTCTACTTTAATAAATGTAACGAAAATTTATATGTTACTGAAAAATAATTTATATTATTAATTTAAAAGTATTCAACATTGATGTTTTAACATAGGAATAAAAGCAATGGCAACATATCAAATAACTATTTTAAATAAATCTACTGGTGATATCAAAACAAGGTTGAACGTATGGAATGATGAAGTCGGTGAACAAAAATTCTATGTACATGAACCGAATAAAACTTATAATTGGAGTCGATCGTACGAAGATGGTCATTTACTGTGTGTAAGAACAAAACTTGATGATTCTTATATGTTCTACCTACCTCCAGGGAACCTCAATTTAACATGGACGAATGGTAGAGAACTACAAATCGACAATACTTCACTGAAACCAGTTCATGAGTATATTCATAGGTAATTGAACTTCATCAAAATTAATCTGGGGGTTATTAAACTGAGAAATAATTTAATTCCAGTTATGCTGCTGGCCTCAGTTATATCCGCTAAGATGGGCGTCTATTAATTAGCTTTGTCAAGTAGACAATAAAGAAGTACTAGGCGCTGTGTTTAAATTAAAATCTTCATTAAAGTAACTAATTCAATATAAAACTTTGGCACAATGTCAGGGCAAACGAGTCTAAATTAAACAGTGTTGTAAACTATAAGTGAATATATTTTAAGTTTTAAGCTTTTTTTCAAGTTTGATTAGATGATCAATTTGACGATCTTTTTTCTCATGGCATACAATGGTCTTTGCCTGAGATTATGATGAACAGAACAACTATTAGTGAAGCATTTAAAGACTTAACTGGCCCTCGTATCAATAGAACTAAGCTTCATCCGTTAATCAATATTTTGACAATATCTATCTGTGCGATTATTGCGAGTTGTGATAGATTTTCAATCTATCTCTGAATATGGTAAATCTAAAAATTACTGAACTTACGTGGGGTTAGCGTGACTTAATGTGTTTTCTTAAATTTCAGAGTTTATATAGATTTTCCACAGCACAAGATGACCTAGACAATTTGTCTAAGTTAGATGTTTTGTTGTAATTTCAGGAAGGATTAACTATTTTATTGATAGTTCCAAGGAAGATAATTGATCAGTAAAGGTAAACCTCCGGCTATGCCGGGGCGACTCGCGAAGGTTTATCCTATACCGTGGTATAGGATTTTTCTTAAAAACAGGACTAATCAAGGGAATAACCTAAGAGTTTGAATACCGCAATTAAAGCGCAATTAAAGCTGACACCCACCCAAAAATTGGTAATTTAACGGTGGGTGGCACCTTAAAAATCTCACCTTAAAAATCTCCACCATAATTTTGTAAACTAGCACATTAACGATGGGTGGCACCTTAAAATGCGCTAACGATGAAATGCTAACGATGGGTGGCACACTAATGATGTTTCCATAATAACCTTCCTGCTAAGCTCCGCCACTTCAGTTCCATGTGGAATATTGAAGAAAGTTTGGTAAATATATCCAGGATAAAATTCTTCCCGGATACTTGCTGTAATTTTTAGTTGATGTTTGACCATGTACCTTCAGCCAAACATCAATGTTTTTAATTGTTCGTTTATTTTTAACTTGTTTTAATATTAGGAACTGTGAATAAAAAAAAGTACGATATATTCACTGCTTACTACGATTTCTTGTAACTGCTCATAATGTGGTGGCAAGGACTGAAATCAGGACAGCTTTTCACTGAGCGTTACAGGTAACGGTGGAATTAAATTAGACTGGTGGCGATCCAACAAATACTGCAAAATTAACGGTGGGTGGCACCTTTAAAAATTAACGGTGGGTGGCACCTTTAAAATTTCTGTTTAGTCTAAAAAAGATTCAGCTTTTTACTGAGGTTCACGTGTGTGTACAAATTGGTGTATTTGCTATTATATTTAGAAATTCCCACCGTTTGGCACAGGATCGCCCCTAACTAAAAAAATTGTGTGTGTTTTTCTTAAATTGGTTGGTTTTTTTTGATTTCCTCCTTTAGATGGGTTGCACCTTTTCACATTTTTTAATAATTTGTTAACATTTTTTTAAGGGTGGATGGCACTGTTAATTTTATAATTTGTTAACATTTTTTTAAGGGTGGATGGCACCGTTATTTTCCTCAAATTTAACGATGGGTGTCCGAATAATTTATGCGAATAAAAGTAATGCCGTAGGAAGATTAACTGATGGGAAAATGATTTTAAATGTGTGGTTTATAAGACGCTTACCCATAAGCAACTGATAATAAATTATTTTCAGTTTTGAATTAAAACGGACACCCACTCAAAAATCACCTCAAAATCGTATGATTAAACTTAAAATTTAACGATGGGTGTCCGAATAAAATTTAATGGGTGTCCGAATAAAATTTATTTGTGTGATCTGAATTTTCATTCTTCCAGCAAGCCCTTTAATGCTTCATCAGGTGACATCAATCTGTCTTGCCTAATATCCCGCTCCGCCAAATTCGCTAACTTAAGTAATGCTATAGCTTCATCACGAATACAAGCTTCTTGCTCTGAATAAATTCTATAAACAGGTACGCCATGCTGAGTAATCCGCATCGGCTCTTCTTGCACATCCAATTTGGCGGCATACTGCTTCAAATGGCTCAGTGTTCGTGTGTTCATTTTATAATGACCTATTAATAGACTGTTAATAGTCTATTATATAGCAATTCGCTGGGTTTTAAACAAATTGTTTTGCAGCCCCTCTAGGATCATGCAAGAAACAAGACCTGACCCCAGCACACAAATATCAATCCGCGCCTGGTTTCTACAATGTAAAAATTTAACGATGGGTGTCCGAATAATTATAAATTTAAAGATG
>JABSOI010000091.1 GCA_013216015.1 Alteromonadaceae bacterium
TGTCTGGAGCAAAAAACCTGTGCTCTTGAAAATTTATCCTCATCGAACCCTGACCACTAACTTAATACAATTGGTATAACATACTTGTGCGGTTCTTTTAAAAATGTTCACTTCAATGCCCAAAACCAGCGTCTTTGCCATTATTTACTTTTTGATATTCCAGTAATCCAGTTGTCCTCCGCTATGGTAGTTATATGGTGTAGGCTTAGGTAGAATAATTTCAGGGATCTCCTTCGAGATATTACGATAATATTTCTGCAGCTTTTCCATTACTGCCGGATAAAGCTGGCTCAGGTCTTTCTGTTCCCCCGGATCTTTCTCAATATCAAATAACATCATGCTAGTGCTGCGATCACCGGTATTGAGTCCAGGAAACTGATCAGCGCCAGGCTGCTTAAAAGGCGCTAAAATTGTTTTACCATCGGGATCTCTCCTCGCTCTATTCTGCCAAGCTTTCGCCGTGGGGGGATTATAAAAAGTCGGCGGACGGGCATGCAGTTTCCACTTACCCGCATGGACTGTTTTTATATATTTACTTTTCATGGCAATAAAATATTCATGGGTGCTGCCAGCTTTTTCTGAAGTCAGCTGGGACCACATGTCTTTACCATCAATTTTACGGTCTGTGGGCATTTCAGAGCCAGTTAACTGGGCTATTGTTGGCATTAAATTGATAGACGAGGCCATTGAAGTATTGGTTATGCCAGCGGGTATCTTACCTGGATAACGGGCAATGAATGGCACGCGTAACCCGCCGTCAAAGCTGACCGCCTTCTTGCCGCGTAATCCGCCATTATTACCACCATAAGTGGCTCCGTTATCCGACATAACAATAACCAGCGTATTTTCAGCAATGTGTAATTTATCAAGGGTATCCAGCAGCACGCCTATGTTGTAGTCAAGCTCACGAATAACATCCTGATAGATGTCATCGGGTGTTTCAGGGGTATGAAATTTGGCACTGGCCGCCAGAGGTTTATGGGGCATGGCATGTCCGAGGTAAAGAAAAAATGGCTTATCATTCTCTACAGATTGTTTAATATAGGTAATTGCCTTTTGCGTGTATTTCTCGGTTAAAGTTGACTGCTGAACGGGATACTCAACCACGGATTCATTTTCGACTAACTGCACCGGACGCATATCGTTCGAGTAAAGAATACCATAATACTGATCAAAGCCCTGTTGCGTGGGTAAATAACCGGGTTTATGACCCAAGTGCCACTTGCCGATCCCATAGGTGTCATATCCATTTTTCTTCAATACCTCAGGTATGGTGATCTCACTGGTTGGCATTCCGCCGTCAATACCCTGATCCGGGGCGGGATTGTAGACCAATCTTGTTCTAAAAGGATAGCGGCCGGTAAATATTGAGGAGCGAGAAGGCGCACAGTAAGGCGCTGTCACCAGAAAGTGGCTAAGTTTTACCCCTTGCTGAGCCAATTTATTGAGTCTGGGGGTTTTGGCTTTAACTTCGTTAAGGGCAAAACCTTCGATATCTCCATAGCCAAGATCATCAAAAACAATCATAACCACGTTTGGCTTTTCTGCGGCGTATAAACTAAAACTAAAAAGTGATAATAAGATTAAAACGCTTTTCATCATTATTTTGAACATCATTTTCATAAATTCTCTTCTTATCGATTGTTTTCTTTTGAGTCTCGGTTTCTGTAAAAATTTTATGATAGTACAGCTGTCACTTTATCCGTTGCAACCCATTCTGCTGCCTGCAAATTGATACGTGTTTTAATTGCTGCTAGAGGTTTTATACCAATTATTTATGATAATTGGTATAAAACAAAAACGCTTCTTATCTATTGCTTAGTGAAAGCAATAGATAACAAACATGTTAGTAACAATAACATACCTTGATAACAAGCCTTGTTACAAAACCGCTTGTTAACGTGTATCTGTTTCTGGATGGGCACTAGCTAACAGGGCTTGTTTGGTTTGTTTATTAAATACTTTTTTAATCGTAATTTTCACAATAAGTTTCACATAAAGTTTCACATAAAGTGTATATTTTTTTGTTTATAGTTTTTTATTTATAGTGTTTAATTATAGTTATCGATTATTTAATAAATTCTCATAGTCGTAATGAATGCAAGTTTATACGGATATTTCTAGTAATTTGCATGTTACTCCTTTTGCATTTGTAATCCGTAACATATTAATTGCTGCCGGAATTAATATTGATTCGAATCTGCTTAACGAGTAAGAAGTACCATGATATTGAAATTCACAACAGCCTTCTGTAGCCAACAATACGACAAAAGAATCAAAATTTTCATAGTTAGCGATATATTCTTGTTCAATAGAAATTTTATTGGTGACAAAATATTCATTGGCAACTAGCTGATTCTTGTTGTTATGGATTACATTACTTTGCAAGCCAGAGTCGCAATCTGTGTAATTCATGGCCTTGTAGGCTAGGCCATGATGAAGTGGTCTAGAATTTCCATTTTTGTCCTTTCGATCAAAGTCATAAATCCGATAGGTTAAATTGGACGGTTGCTGAATTTCAGCAATCAGGGTTCCTTTGCCAATTGAGTGAACTTTGCCCGCTGGAATATAGTAAACATCGTCAGGTGCTATTTTTACAGAGTTCATTAACTCCATTAAACGGCCTGATTCATAATGGGATTTGAATTCTTCTTCTGATGTAACACGATTAAACCCAGAAATAAGTGATGCGCTTTCATCGTAGGTATCAATGACATACCACATTTCAGATTTTCCGTTGCCGTTATGCCACTTTTTAGCAAGTTTGTCGTCTGGGTGAACCTGAATCGACAAGTCATCGGCTGCATCGATAATTTTAATTAACAGCGGAAATTCATCATTGCAAGTTGAGTAGTTTTTCTCGCCCAATAGCTCTGCTTTATAGCTATCAATTAGAGAATTTAATGTTCTACCTTTCAATTCACCGTTACTTACTACGGACTCTTGGTCTTTAAGGCCTGATACCAACAGTAACTCGCCGATTGGCTCGGGTTCATTTTTCCCATAAGTTTGGCTAAGAATATCTCCGCCCCAGATTTTTACTAATGGGATGGGTTCAAATTTTAGTGGGTACACGTTATTTACCGGCCTGATCAAGTTGACTTAGTGCGAAAGCATAGGCGCCAAGTGCGACTGCTTGGCTACAACCGATTTTACTTGTCGCCACAAATAGCGCAGGGGAATCGCAATATTCTATTTTATCTGTATGACCCTGAGCACTGATTAACCTGGGTGAATTACAGAGTAATTTGGCTTTTTGGTCTGGATCATCGTAATAGTAAAGACTTTGAATAATACGATTTTGACCATTGGAAAATTGACCTTTCAATACTTTCATTGCAGCAGGCATGAAGAATGATTTGGCAGCTACAATTCCGCCGCCTAAAACAATCGACGTGTCGAATAACAATATCAAATTTGTCAGGGAATCACCCAGATGGGTACCGAAATCGACAAATGCCTGTTTGGCTTGTGCACAGTTTGCATGGCTGTCGTCTAACGCAATTTCATAAATGTCAGCGGGCATTAAATTGTACTCCGTAACATTATTATTGCTCTCAAAAGACCTAATAATTGCTCGAGTACTAATACCTTCTTCTGCATTTTGGTGGGGCGAAATAGAATTTGGTGTATTCCAAATCTCACCTGCCATGCCGTTTTCTCCAGAGAACAGCGTACCGTTTTGTATGATACCGGCACCAAGCCCAGTTCCTAAGGTAACCCCTATAAGGTTTTGATATCGATTGGTTTGGCTCTTGTCATTTAGTTCTTGATTTATCGACGGCAATATACCGCCAAGTGCTTCGCCATAAGTGTATAAGTCACCATCGTTTCTGATATAAACAGGGATGTTGAAGTGTGCTTCTAAGTAAGGGCCAAGTGCTACACCACCACGAAATGCAGGTAAGTTGGCTAAATCGCCGATCACGCCGTTTTTATAATCTGCAGGCCCTGGAAAGGCGAACGATATCGCTACAGGGGCTGTAGCCAAGGATTTTTTTACGTGCTCAAAGCCAGCAACAATGCCAGATAAACAAGTGTTTAAACAATCACCGTTTGAGGGTTGGGTGAAAGGCTCCACTTTCTCTTTGCCTGCCTGAATAGCAGCAAATACGAAGTTAGTGCCACCTGCGTCCAAAGTCATGACAATACGATCATCATCATAAATATTCATAAATAAATCATCCTTTTTTTGTGGTTAAAGACAGGAACAAGATGTAGAGGAAACTCGCGAAGCAAACGAAGAAGCCACTCATAAAGCCAAAACTATCAGCGATAAAGCCGAACACTACTGGCATAATGGCGCCACCAATAATAGCGGTAACCATTAAGCCTGAAATTTCATTTGATTTTCCAGGGAAGCTTTCGATTGTCATCGAAAATATTAGCGGGAATATGTTGGCAAAACCAAGGCCAATAAGCCCAATTACAATGAAGCCAACGATAGTGTTTGGTGCAAGAAATAAACCCCAAATACCGATTAATGAGATAATAGAAGACGCTATAAGAAAACGAGCAGTTGAGACACGCGCAAGTACCATACCACCAATAAAACGCCCAACCATAAGGGATAGGAAGAAAAATAAAGTACCCAATAAACCAAATTCTTTAATATCAAATTGGAAGGCGTGCTCTAAAAACGTTGGCAGCCTTGAACTCATGGTGACTTCTGCACCAACATAAAAGAAAATACCTAATACCATTAATGCAATTTTTGGTGTGGCAAGTGCGCTCATACAAGATGCGAAGCTGGCTGGCTCTTCATTTGATATGTCGTCGGCTTTATCATTTATCTTCGTAAAATGCAAGTAAACGATGGTTATAAGAATTATTACTGAATATATTGGGAAAAGTAATTTCCAGTCAAGGCCCCAAAACATCGCAGCAATCAAAGGGATCAAGGCACCCGATAGTGACCCGATTGCTTTGATAAATTGGCCATAGGACAAGTAACTGGCATATTTCCCAGGTGGTGAAACAGATTGCATTATTGGATTGCCGGATACTTGCAACAGTGTTGCCCCTGTACCTAAGCACAATAGTCCGACTAAAATTAGTGGGAATGACTCAAAGTTAGAAACCATAGGCACCATTAAACCGACCAATGCGCACATTAGACCAAGCTTGAGAACGTGTTTTTTACCTTTGTGTGATTGATAAATACTCATGGGGATGGACAGTAGCCCAAACATGATAAAGCCCATGAAAGTAACCAACCCAGCGCCCATGTTGGATAACTGATAATCAGTTTGCAATTGGCTGCTTAATGGGCCAACCACGTCACCAAAGCCCATACATAAAAACGATAAAAAAATCGGGTAGGCTTGCGCTTTGCTTATATTACTTGAAGCCGGTAAGGCTTCTGCTTTTTGGATACTACTCATTGTGACTCTTTTTATTTATTTCAGTTTAATTCTATCCGCTTCTTTATTTCAGTAAAAGCGGGGTCGCTTGAGTTTACAATCCCCATACTGATTATGGTTCTAATGTAAAAATCAATTCGCCACCTTGCATTAACTGCTGGTAGGAAATGGTTCTGTCTAATTTTTTACCATTAAGGATTATGTTACTGACGTAACCATTGCCTAGTTTTTTAATCGTTAGACTTTTGCTATTGGCGACAGGTATTGACACTTCTTCGAATAGTGGTGTGCCTAAAACAAACTCGCCACTTGCTGGGTTAACTGGATAAAAGCCGAGTGCACTCATCACGTACCATGAAGACATTTGGCCTACATCGTCGTTGCCTGCCAAGCCATCTATATTTGCTTTATACATAGTTTCACGGATCGTTTTGATCCAATCTTCACCTTTTCTCTTTTGCGAGGTGTAGAAATAGAGGTAAGCAATATGATGACAAGGCTCATTACCGTGTACATATTGACCAATCAAACCGCTAATATCAGAAGATACGTTACCTTGCATTTTCACTTCAGTAGCAAACAATTCGTCTAGTTGTTCGATGAACTTCTCTTCGCCACCCATGAACTCCATGAAACCCAGAATATCGTGTAGGAAGAACCAAGTGTATTGCCATGCATTCGCTTCGGTGTAATCGTTTTTTCTATGATTAACGTGAGATGGATTAAAGGGTGTAACCCAAGATCCATCGCTGAGTTTACCGCGCATAAAACCAGTAGTATGATCGTATAGGTTACGATAATACTGCGAGCGTTTCATAAACAGTTGATAATCTTTCTCTTCACCTAGCGCTTTGGCAAGTTGAGCTATAGTCCAGTCGTTAAATGCGTACTCTAGCGTTTTAGACACGGCTTCGACTTCTTTATCTGACGGAATATATTCATATTCGCGGTAGAAATCTATACCAAATTTATCTTGCATAGCTGAGGTTTTCACCGCTTCAAGCAACTTATGGCCATCGATGTCCGTTAAGCCTTTAAGGTAAGCATCAACAAGAACTGGAACGGCATGGTAACCAATCATGACATCGGTTTCGTTACCGACAAATTCCCATGAAGGTAGTAAGCCTGTTTCTTCATAAAAGCCCATCATTGATTTTGCCATGTCGTCAATTCGATCAGGGTTAGTGATGGTCAGTAGTGGTTGCAAAGATCTGAACGTATCCCACAAAGAGAATAGGGTATAGCGATCATATCCATTAGAGGTATGAGTAGCGCCATCGCCGCCATAAAAATTTCCGTTAACGTCACTAAATGTTTGTGGCGCCAACGATGAATGGTAAAGAGCGCTATAAAAAATCTTTTTATCGATATCATTACCTTCGACTATATCAATGGTATTTAGTTGTTGTCGCCATGCTTCCTGGGCCTTCGTTTTTACTAAATCAAAATCAAAGCCTTTGACTTCCGACTGTAAATTCTCGTTAGCAGCATCAATGCCGGTATAAGAAATACCCACTTTAGCGACCAGTGTTTTTCCGTTGAGGTTACCGAAGTTTAACTCTGCCTGACCTAAACGAGCTTTAAGATTGTGGCCTTTAACTGGCTTGCCGTTCTTGTACAGTTGATAGTTAAATGGCTGATTAAACTCAGCAGTAAAATAAATAGGTTGTAACTTTGCCCATCCACTTGAAACGCGGTAACCACTAATTTTTTTGTCGTTGTCTATCCGAAAAAAAGTCATTACTGGATGATCGGCATTTTTGTTATATCCCAAATCAAAGAACAGCTTGGCTGGGGTATCACCTTGATAAGTATAGCGGTGTATGCCAGTACGCTGGGTGACAGTTAACTCTGCTTTAACTTGCTCTTCTGGTAGTTCTACGGTGTAATAACCAGGCTCGGCTGATTCTTTTTCATGGCTAAATGGTGTTAAAAGACGACCTTTTTCATCTTTAGGGTGATATTTGTACTCGCCTCGAAATGGCAAAACTAAGATATCTAACAGGTCGCCGACACCGGTTCCCGAGAGATGAGTATGGCTAAAACCAACTATTGTATTATCGGAATGATGGTAGCCTGAACTCCAATCCCAACCAGCAGTGGGGTTATCCGGACTTAATTGCACCATGCCAAATGGCATAGTAGGTCCTGGATAGGTATGGCCGTGACCACCTGTGCCAATAAATGGGTCAACAAATTTTAAATTAGATTTTTTTGATGCATTAGATTCAATTGACGCACTAGATTCATTTGTTGCTTCTGAACAGCCCACTGTTAGAGTTAACGCTAACACGGCGTTTAACAGCCCCGTAAGTTTTTTCATAGTTGACAATTCACCTTCAAGTTATTGACTTATTTTGAATTATTCTATCATATCAGCGATTTTTATTTCGACGTTTAGTAACTGAAGTTGATATGTTACCGATGACATGCTGTTTGATGATATGCTAGAATTAATAAATGGTCAACAATATTGTTCTATGATTCCCTGATTGGTAACGACATCTTTAATAAAATCTTTAAAGACAATTGTTGCATGTATATTAAAGCGCTAAAGACTTGTTAGCTCATTCATGCTGCCATTTTAGATCACTGATAATATTCATAATTCAATCAATGTAAATTATATATATTACTCGTAATTTAATAAAAATTAAATGTTTTCGTTGTAAATGTTATGCGTTACATTTATGCTTCAGCAGGATGCTGCGTGATAATTTACATTGGTGAATTAACAAAAAAAAGTATGTTTTTTATAAGGATGGGCACTATATCCTCTAAGGTAAGTAATTTTAAGGTAAATAATTTTCTGATGAAAAGCACCGAATCATTTGGGTTGTACCTTGGAAAATATGAATTAATGCTTTGGGCAAAACTTATCTGGATAATGGTAATTTTATGAAAATGTTTCAACTAGGTGTAATGGCTGTTTTCCTTGGCGCCTCTTTCTTATCTATCGCAAACACTGACCCAAGGGCTAATAACCAGCCTAATGTTGTGATATTTATGGCTGATGACTTAGGTTACGGCAGTATTAATGCAAACGGCGCAGCGAAAAAGTTTGTCCGCACCCCTAATATTAATCGATTAGCTTTTGAGGGCATTAATTTTACTAACGCATTTGCAACGGCGTCGGTATGCTCGCCAACGAGATATGCGATGTTAACCGGTGAATACTCCTGGCGAACCGAATTAAAAAAAGGTGTCGTCAATAGCAAAGGTCCTATGCTTATTAAACTAGGAAAAGTCACGGTAGCGTCTTGGTTTCAAAATAAAGGCTATGACACTGCACATGTAGGCAAGTGGCATTTGGGTTACACCTCAAAACCATTTAAAAACTTATTGGGTAAACTGAGCCCGGGGCCAAACGATATAGGTTTTGATTATCATTTTGCAGTACCCAACAACTTGGATGATATTCATAAGGTATACATTGAAAACGATGGTATCTATGGCTTGAAGAGCAACAAAATCAAGGGATATGGTAAAAGCTGGTATGGTAATGAATATACTGGCTATGATGCGCCACAGCGGGTCACCGAAAATGTTATGGAATATACGACGTCTAAGGCTATTGAGTGGATCAATAAACGTAAAGATAAGCCGTTTCTTTTGTATTACGCGGCAGCTGCAGTACATCACCCTATCAGACCTTCTGAAATAATGAAAGGCACCAGCGGTGCAGGGCCATATGGCGACTTTATTCATGAAACGGATCACTCAGTTGGACGTATTATGGAGGCGTTAGCGTATTTAGGAAAACTTGAAAACACCATCTTTATATTTACCAGTGACAATGGCGGCGATTTACCTGCTAAGCCTTACCATGATGGTAAAGATTGGCCAGAGCGTGTGGCTTATGATATGGGCTTTAAATATAACGGCGAGAACCTTCGCGGTGATAAACACACCATTTTTGAGGGGGGCTTACAGGTTCCTTTTATTGTGTCCTGGCCTAAGCAACTAGCTAAAAAAGAGACGTCAAATTCACTGGTTAGTACAATGGACATTTTTCCGACCTTGGTATCCTTGTTAGGAGATTCTATACCTGAAACCGTAGCGCCTGATGGCGTTAGTTTCGCTAATGCGTTAAAAGAACCAGATGTAGAAGAAGGGGGCAGGAAACTGCTGGTAAATCGCGATGTAAAAGGCACCAAATCAATAAGATATGGTGAGTGGAAATATATTTCCAATGAATACTACAACAAGGTAGGTCCTTTAACTAAGGGTGACGTTGAACTATACAACTTAGTTCGCGACAAGGGCAAGTCAAATAATGTTGCGCGCGAGTTTCCTGAAATTACTTCGATGCTTGAAAGGTTGCTGGATAAAGTAGTTGAGACCCCAAGTAGCAAGGCTATTGCGCAAAATGGTTTCTGAAGTATGCATTTCTAAGTAGTTGGGTATAAGTCGGTAAAACATTGATTGTCATCATCGGGAACAATAGTAGGGATTGACCCGTATAAAGCTTGGAAAAAGCGTGGGAAAACGTGGAAATGGCAGTGCTAACAGGGCAGCCACAACAAAGATTAAAGAGAAAGTATATGGTTCATAATTTTATAAGATTGGTTTTACTTATTGTTTGCTGTTCGTCGTTAACTTGTTGGGCGGCAGATAAAAAAGTGTATGTTGGCTATCAGGGCTGGTTTGGGGCCCAAGGCGATGGCATGGGTATGGGGTTTCGCCATTATACCTCCAGAGATAGATTTAAATATGCAAAATCGAGAAATGATATTCATGATAATCGGGGTATAACCTTTGAAATGTGGCCGGATCTGAGCGAATTTACTGAATCAGAAAAGTTTGATACTGGCTTCAAACATAAGGACGGCAAGGTTGCTCAGTTATTTAGCTCGGCACACCCTGAAACCGTTAATCGACATTTTAAATGGATGTCTGAGTACAAAATAGATGGGGCGTTTCTTCAGCGCTTTCCTGTTGGTTTGGTCAATAAACAGGACAATCGCAATAAAAATTTTTTAAATAAGGTACTAAATAACGTCAGGCAGGCTTCATTAAAGAATAAAGTTGGCTGGGCTTTGATGTATGACATCTCAGGCTTAAAAAAAGGTGATATAGATAAGATTCTAATTCCAGATTTGAAAGAGTTACTTAAAAAGGATTTTACTAACGACAAATATTATATCAAACATAATGGCAAACCCTTGATCAGCATCTGGGGGGCGGGTTTTAAAGATAGAAAATATACCTTAACCGAGATCCAACGTTTAGTGTCTGCACTGAAAGATGAAGATCAATTGGGTGATTTTTCTGTCATGCTCGGTATTCCTTATTACTGGAGAACGCTGGGAAGTGATACTACCGGTGACAAGCAGCTACATGAACTGGTTAAGCAAGCCGATATCATAAGCCCATGGTCTGTGGGGCGTTACTCCAATTCAAAAGATGTCAAAGATAGGGTTTTAAACCAAATGTTAATACCCGATAAGCAGGAGCTAGATACGTTGGGCAAAACCTATTTACCCGTTATATTTCCCGGATTCAGTTGGTTTAACCTGATGAACAGCCGCCTTGAAGATGGGATATTTGAACAGATCCCTCGTAACAATGGTGAATTTTTCTGGTCGCAAGCTGTCGCGTCAAAACAGGCTGGGGTAGACATGGTTTATATCGCTATGTTTGATGAAGTTGATGAAGCTACTTCTATTTTTAAAGTGACTAACAATCCACCTATAGGTAGGGTTCCATTTTTAACTTATAAAGACAATCCTTCTGATCACTACTTATGGTTAACGAGAGAGATTAAGGACATGCTAAATCAACCTGATAATCATCAGAATATACAATTCCCTACTAGATGATACTGGCTATTTTTAAACAAGAAGTTAAAGAGATGAGGGTAATTCAATTGCCTTTCATTATGTCCCAAGTTCAGTGGCCTCCTTACGAGGGAGTTGTTATGATTAAAACTATAAGTAGATCAATGGTGTAAAAGAAATGACATGTAGTCTATTTAAACTTAGCATTGAATGACAGTTAAGAAATCGTACGTTAATGCGCTGTGGTTTTGATTTTTGGGTAGTTATATTAATATTAACAGTGTGATATGTTGTTAGCGTTGTATTGTAGTTAAAAATATTGGATTTGAGGTTAAGCTATTTAGTTTTGATAGGGCATGTGCTTATGTTTTATAAGAGCTTGACTCGAATAAGTTCAGGCAATGAAATTTTAAAACCTGAATGAGAAGACTATATTAAGATGTAATTAGAAACAGGACTTTGAAGTAAGCATATGAGCATATTTTTTGATAATCGCGTTGTAATGACGCTTGATGCAGGCAATAGTAATTTTGTATTTAGTGCGATGAAAGGAGGCCGTGAAGTCGTACTTCCTATTGTGCTGCCGGCGAATACAGACGATTTGGACTTATGTTTAGAAAACATCCTCAAGGGTTTTGAGACCGTGTTAGCCTCACTAGAATGTAAACCTGATGCCATTAGCTTCGCGTTTCCGGGTCCTTCAGATTACGAGCGTGGCATCATTGGTGATTTAGGTAACTTTCCTGCGTTTCAAGGTGGAGTTGCTCTTGGACCTATGCTTGAAGATAGATTTGACGTCCCGGTATACATACGTAATGACGGTGATTTATTTACCTATGGTGAAGCCGTGGGAGGAGCGTTAAGTGAAGTTAACCAGGTGCTGGCAGAACAAAATATTGCCAAACGGTATCGAAACTTGGTAGGCATCACCATAGGTATAGGCTTTGGCGCGGGCGTTGTTCATAATAGGGAATTGCTATCGGGTGACAATAATCTCGCGGCGGAAATTTGGAATACCTCAAATTCTTTATCTCCCGAAAATAATGCTGAAACTAAAATCAGTTACCGCGGTATTATCAACGAATACTATGAACATTTATCTGATGAACCCAAGCAGGATATAAAGATAAATGAGGTATATCGAATAGCAAACGATCCAGCGCATAGTAATAATTTAGCCGCAAAGTCTGCTTTTGCTAATTTTGGCCGACATTTGGGGAATTCGGTTGCTAATCTTATCAATCTGTTTGACAGCTCTGTGGTGATCGGCAGTGGTATTCATGGCGCTGAATCTTTGTATATGCCTGAGCTTATGAAAGTTCTTGGCAGTAGCTTTCCGGACGGTACACCAAGAGTTAAACATCAGATATCATTACTAACTACTCATGAAGACTATGCTTCATTTACTCAACCTAAGTCGGTAGAAGTTAAGGTTCCCTTTTCTGATCGCTTGGTAGAATATGAACCCAGTCATAAAGTTTTTATTGCTAAGAGCAAATTGGGTTGCAGCAAAGCTATCGCTATCGGTGCATATGCTTTCGCATTAGATCAACTTGATAAACAAAACTAGCGATAGAAAACAGATTAATTGGCGTCTTATTTTAGATGACCATGTCAATCTTCATTGGATTTTATATAACGCACCAGATCAAAAAGCTAGCTTATGGTGTGCTTTACCTCAGTGATTTCGCCATTTATATTGTAATACCAATTGTACTAAGTAAGTGATCATCCTCGATGGTCTAAATTTCCAATAGCTGCGTTGCCGACATGGATGTAGGTACTTAGGTTTTGTCTGGAACAAAAAACCTGTGCTCTTGAAAATTTACCCTAACTTAATTCTGTCAACTTATTTAATCCAATTGGTATAAATACCGAATAATCAATTCCTTAAATGAAAGCCATTAAATTCCCTGTAGATTATATTAGATATGTTATCGGTGACATTTTCGTGATAGTATCTTTTTATGACATTCAAAAACATCATTCATTGATGAATTAGAGGGGTTTATGTTTTTAAGATTGTTAATCTTATTGGTATTTGTTGCACCTTCAGCTTTTGCACCTTCAGCTTTTGCAAAAAATAGCGCAAAAGTTAACGCAAAAAAGCCCAACATTATATTCATTTTAACCGACGATATAAGTTGGGATTCATTGAACTTTCTTGGCGGAAATGTTCATACCCCTCGACTAAATGAAATGGCCGAACAAGGGTTATATTTATCTGATTTTAACGTGACTTCAACGGTTTGTTCGCCTTCTCGCTACAGTTACCTGACCGGGCGATATGCTGGCCAGTCTCAAGGACATTCCTTTATGAAGTTGCATCCTAAAGGCACGCAAACTCAAGTCGAAAATAATGTAGAAATTGAACCACATCGCTGGAATATAGCAAAAATTTTGCAACAAAATGGCTACAAAACCGGATTCGTGGGTAAGTCCCACATTGTCAATCACCAGTGGCTAAAGACTCTTTCAAAATCAAAATCAAAATTTGAACAGTATTCTAAGAAGGCCGATCCGAAAGATCCTCAGGTAAATGCCAAGATGCAAAGAAATCATCAAAAGTGGGTTGAGGCAATTAAACCATACGGATTTGATTATGTAGATGGCATTTACGGTGCTAATTTAAGGGAATTACATAACGAGGCATTAAACGTTCACAATCTAGACTGGTCAGTTAACAAAGTATTCGAGTTTCTAGAAGAGTCTAAAGACCAACCTTTCTATTTATATTTTTCAACCACATTGCACCATGGGCCTACACCAAAAAATAATCAATTCTCACTAAAAGCCGATCCTCGCATGACAGGCGAAGGATTTGTTGAACAAGGTTTTTCAGATTTACCTTCAAGGCAAAATGTATTAATGCGCAATAAAAAAGCGGGCCGTAAGGATAATATGGCGCATGCACTTTGGTTGGACGACGGCGTGGGTGCGATTATTGATAAAGTTAAAGAACTTAAGCTTGAAGAAGATACGCTGATTATTTTCGCCTCGGATCATGGCTCGTATCGTCATGGTAAAACGACGCTTTATGACTATGGCATGAGAGTACCATTAATTATGAGATGGCCAGGGACTATTAAGCCAGGATCAAAATATGATGGCTTATTAGCGAATATAGATATTGTCCCTACGCTACTTGATATTACAGGTGTCGAAAAGTTGCCGAAGTATGAAGTCGACGGTGTCAGTTTTAGAGAGGTGATTGATGGTAAAAATGTCAAGGTGAGAGATACGGTTTACGGCGAGATGGGTTATGGTCGGGCGATTAAAACCAAATATTGGAAGTATATTGCGGTTAGATATCCGGATAGAATTCAAAATAAAATTGATAAAGGGATTAAATTTAAGCCATATAAAGAAGGCGCCCCATTACTAGATCACCCTTATTTAACTCGCAATAAACATTTAGGCCATTATGCGTCGGCTAAGAACCCGCATTACTTTGAACCGGATCAACTGTATGACTTAAGCTCAGATCCACAAGAGAATACTAACATTTACGCAACTAACCCGGAAACAGTGAAATCGTTAAAGGATAAATTGTCTGAATGGTTAAATACCTTTGAAGGCCGACCCTTCGGAGAATTCACCAAATAACGTAAAAATAAAAGCAATCGAGTGTTAGCCGTTTATTGCTCTAGCAAAGCGGTGTGGTAGTTAAATCAAGTAATAAGGTTACTTATTATGATAAGTAATTGCTTAAGTAATGGCGTCTGTGTGGTCCAGAAGTTTAGTTGCTACTGGCGTGTTGTTGAAGAATTTTATAATAATAATAAAAGATAGGGGTAGGATTTTAATGAAAATTTTTAAGCCTTTGTTATGCTCAATTTTAACTGTTCTGGCTTGTTTATTAGTTGCCTGTAATGCGACCAATGAAGAGATCTCAAAGTCAGCTAATGGCTCAGTACAACCAAGTGAAAATAATAAGTACAATTTGCTTTTTATTATGGTGGATCAAATGCGCTTTGACGCTATGAGTCGAGCGGGCAACATTGTTCTACAGACCCCTAATATTGACAAGCTGGCCAGAGAGGGCGTTGCTTTTAATAATGCATACACCACTGTGGCTGTATGCGGACCTGCTCGTTCAGCGGTACTTACGGGACATACTGCTGAAAATACCGGTGTAAATACTAACGAGAAAACCTATCTTTACGATAAAACAGAAGTAATGACGCAGCCAACATTTGATGAAATATTAACAAGCCAGGGTTATCACGCTGAATACTATGGTAAATGGCATAGTATGACCAAGCACACCAAGGTATATAAAAATCCGCAAATGTCTTCTAAAAAAGGCAGATCTATATTTTTGCACGGTGGACAAAAATTCATGTATATGGACTATTTGAATGCCAACGTGCCACTGGTTCAACCCAAAGCCGGGCAGGGCTGGGATCCACTCACTGAGCGCTCGTATATTAAAAGTCCGATGGATAAGTTATATGGTAAGCCTTATCATAAAAAAGATAGGCGCAAATTTAAACTTAGACAGCCAGATTTACATGGTGTTTCAGTTATTCCTGCAGAGCACAGCTTTACTGCCTTTCAGTCAAAGCAAGTCATTAACGCCATTGAACGGTTAAAAGACATACCTTTCAGCATTCAATTAAATTTACATTTTCCTCATGCCCCTATGTTACCGGTAGAACCGTACGCCAGCATGTACAAAGCTGAAGATATGCCTGTTCCTGCAAGCATTGGGGACAGTATGGAAAATACACCATACAAAGGTGCTAATGGTCGTAAGGAATTAACTGACTATCGAGATCCGGCTAAAGTGCAACACATGACAGCGGCTTATTACGCCTTAATTCACGAATTAGATGATTGGATGGGGAAAATTTTCGCCAAATTAGATGAGCACAATCTAACGGAAAAAACCTTGGTTATCTTTACCAGTGACCACGGCGAAATGCTAGGTGCACACGGTATGCGCGAGAAAAATGTTTTCTATGAAGAATCAGCACACATTCCTTTACTCGTTAGATTACCGCAAGAAATCAAGCAAAATATCGAAGTTGAGGGGAGTGTTTCGACCTTAGATTTATTCTCAACTATCTTAGATTATCTTAACATGGGGCAACATCCATCAGACGGTAAAAGTTTACGTGGTTTGATTGAAGGCACAGATAAAGAGCATGGCCAATATGTTGTTACCGAATGGGATTTTAGAGGGCCTAGTGAACCTAATTATATGGTCGTTAAAGAGGGCTGGAAGCTAATGGTGCCATATTCTAAGGACTCTTCTGTAGTCAGTGTTTTATATGATCTAAATACTGATCCACATGAAATGAACAACTTAATTGGCCGTAACAAAAATAAACAACCACATAATGTAGCGAAAGCGCTTGAGTTAAGAAGTGACTTATTGACTTGGTTAGGGCATAAAAATTCAAAACATGTACATGGAGTATCGGGGTTAGTTTTTTAGAACAAGTTCCTGATGCCTGACAGTACCGTCAAGGACGAAGGTACTGTCACTTAATGCGTTTCTAACACAAAGCCAATTATGTATTTTAAGAGAAAAGAAATAAAAAAGTAAGACATAACTTAAACCGGAGACTGAAAAAAAACATGAAAAAAATCATCATAATCGCAGCAATGCTTGCCACTTCTATCGCAGCTCAAGCAGCTGATAAAGAATTTACCTCAAGAGATAAAAATAATGATGGCATGCTCAGCGTAAAAGAATGGATAGGATCTCACAAAACTTCTACAGAACCCGAGTGGGTCGCCAGAAGAACAAAGACACATGAGCGTCTTGATAAAAATTCTGATGGTCAAATATCCGCAGAAGAATGGGCTGCCCGTAAAGGGTAGGTTAATTGAGCATATGCTTGGGAGGGCACTATGGCTAAATTCAATGAACGCAGGAACTTTCTTAAAGGCTCTGTTGCCCTTGGAGCATCTTTGGGCGTGCAGTCGATTGCCTATGCGAAAGACCATCATGGTTATAAGTCTGAAGAATATTATGAGTGGCGTGCGTACAAAACGGTGAGTGCTGACAAAAAAAAAGCCGTCAGCCACTATCTTGATAAAGCACTTATCCCCGCGCTTAGTCGCATGGGCATCGATCGGATCGGTGTTTTCACCCATAAGCATGATCCGAATGACCACACACTCTATATGCTGATCCCTTATAAAAGCCTTGATGACTTTGCTGGAGTCAACCCAGCACTTGCTGCTGATATAAAGTATCAGGCGGATGCGGAAGTACATTTTTCAGCCCCTGGAAAACAACCTGCCTTTACGCGAATCGAAAGCAAGCTCCATAAAGCTTTCGCTGGCATGCCTGTTTTGCAAATACCGCCACAATCAGCGAAAAAAGAAACCCGTATTTTAGAATTACGTGTTTACCAAGGTCATACAGAGCAGAAATCTGCCCTTAAAATTGAACAATTTAATGAGGGCGAGATTTTTGTCATGAAGGATGTGGGCCTCAACCCCGTCTTTTACGGTGAATTGCTTATCGGGCATGATGGGCCCAACATGATGTATATGACATCGGCCTCAAGCGAAGAAGCTTCTCAGGCTTGCTGGGCGAAATTTAAAGTACACCCAGAATGGGCCCGCTTAAGAAGCATAGAAAAATACAAGGGCACAGTGTCATCCAAAACAAAAGACATTCTGGTACCAACCCAATATTCACAAATTTAATAGTTCACAGAACCGAAGGCTTGCCCCATGAGATTAGAAGTATTTGATAAGTTCCGTGCTATCGCCATTATATTAATAATATTGGATCATTCGATTCAGCCCTGGGGTAATCATCCCTATTACGAGAAAATCTTTATTACGCTTGTCTCTGGTGGCAGTAATTTATTTGTCTTTATATCTGGTTTCTTTTTTCACCATGTCTTTTTTAACGATTTTAACTATAAAAAATTTATGCTCCACAAATTCAAAAGAGTGTTCATAGCCTATCTGGTATTGTCTGTGCTCTGTTTGATGTTTTTACCCTTCATACAAGATGGTCTTTTTTGGGAGCGTGTATTTGGCGAGGCTGATACCCTATCTGAGCAAGCGATATTATATGGTAAGGTGTTTCTATACGGCAAAGCGCAGGCCCCTTATTGGTATATTCCCTTTATCTCGATAATGTTTCTGTTGTCGCCGGTTTTTATCAAAATATTAAAACTCCCGATGAAGTTGTTAATCGGGGTGTTTGTGTTATTGCTTGTCATCGCCATGACAGCCTATAAGCCCTGGCATCAGATGAACCCTCTCCACTCTGTGGTCTATTATTCACATCTGTATATTTTGGGCGCCATTTTTTCTCTGAATAAAGATAAACTGCTACATTATTTTGATAATAAATTATCGATTTTGGCAGCTGGTATTCTCTTACTGTCTTTGGCGCAGCTTTATTTTTATGAAAAATTCAGGGTATTAGCGAAAAGCAACTTTTTCGAATTTCAGGGTTTTGATCTTTTGGTTGTTCAGAAGGTTCTGGTCTGTTTCTTTATCATTGGCCTGTTAAACAAGTTACATTTCATCAAAGATAAAACAGGTATCTTTGCGGACATAACTAAGGCGAGTTTTTCGCTCTATTTTTTACATTTTTTTGTCATTCAAATTGTCAATCAATATATCGACAGTGGGCCGTCACCCGGCATCCTGATAATTTTTTTGAAAACGGCTTTTATAGTTTTAACAACGCTTGCCCTAGCCAAAATGATAAAACGACTTATCGGATCTAAAAGTAAATATGTAATAGGCTGGTGAGGGGATATGCATAAACGTCATTTCTCATAAATTTAAAAACGGCTTTTTGTCTTGGTATTCTGTTGTTATACATGATCTTGCGATCACTTCAGCAAAGATTTCAACAGATACCTCTATTTCATTGATGTCCTCAAATAGCCGATACCAACAGTTTAAAAGCCATCCAGAGTAGGTAGGGCCTGCACCATGTTACTTTAACACTTTAACACTTTAACACTTTGACACTTGGGCACTTGGGCGAAAATGTAATCCATGACATGTAATATCATAGTGATAACTTTATAAATAACCTTAAATTCAAATACCTAAGCTTTAAAGTGGTGTCGATATAGCCATGTGCGCCAAGCCGACAACACCAATATGATCATCCCTAAAAAACATTTACAACCATGAGGTAACTAATAAAATAAGAATATCCATTTATAATCAATAGGTTGAATATTTACAGTTCAAATTAGCAACAATAGCTTTGACCAAAACAAACTTTTAACATAAGATGTTATCGATAACATTGCTCATCGTAACTTGATAAGAATGATTTTACAAAAGGGAAATTTTATAATGTTAAAAACAAAACTATTCTCGGCTAAATTACTGGCGCTTGCACTCGTTTTGGCTTCAGGTACCGTATCTGCCAACATTGATTATCATCGTCTTATTTGGGATGCTGATCCTGCGCATCAAGCCGTGATTGGGTTCAGCCAAATCGATTCTAATGAAATAGCAACAGTGAAATACGGTTATTCTACCGATGAAAATAACTGGTCACTAAAATCCGTAAGCAATAGCCAAGGTTTCGATGGCAATAACTTTACAAGTTCGTTTGTTCGACTTACTGGCCTAGCTGCAAATTCAGCCGTGTATTATCGAGTTTGTGAGGGAAATTCTTGTGGCGAACGCCTATGGTTTAAAACCGCGCCCACTGACAATTCTCCTTTTGTTATGCTTTCCGGTGGCGATACCCGTACCGGCTGGTCAACTCGTATATTAGGTAATCAGTTACTTGCTAAAATACGTCCTTTATTTATTATGCACGGTGGTGACTTTACCTCCGCTAACAATGCCAGCCAAATGGAAGGTTTTCTCACCGATTGGCAGCTTACATTCTCGAATGACATTATTGATGGTATTGCCTATAAACGCATTTATCCGTTAGTTCCTACCTTCGGGAATCATGAAGATGACGACTACAGCACCTTGTGTAAGGTTTTTGGTGTCGATTACAATGATGATGAGGAATGTACCGACGACGACACTTATGGAGCTTTTGATATATCCCCTTTGTTACGGATATATACCCTGAATTCTGAATATAAAAATAGTGGTTGGTCAACTCAAGCTACCGCGCAAGCAAATTGGTTAGCCAGCGATTTAGCCGCTAACAGCGGCAACGTGAGCTGGCGTTTTGCGCAGTACCATAAGCCCATTTTTCCTCATTCAACTTCCAAAGTTGAAAATCCAATACTATTCACTTGGTGGGCCAACGAATTTTACAATAATGCAATGAATTTAGTGTTCGAGTCTGACACTCATTTAAGCAAAGTTACTTCTCCGGTTGAACCCGTAGGCAATACGTTTCAAGTAACCACAACCGGTGGTACCGTTTATGCTGGTGAAGGAAGCTGGGGCGCTCCTGCCCGTTCAGCCAATAAAAACTACCCATGGACACTGGAAAACGAGAGTATTCAGCAATTTAAAATTTTGACGATAAGTAGTGATAAGGTCGAAATTCGCACTGCCCAATTTGACTCAGGAGCCAGTACAGATGTCAGCACTATCAGTGCCCAAGAACGAGCCGATAATACAACGGTACTACCTACAGGCGTGGACTGGTGGAGCACGAACGGCATTGGAAATGTAATTACCTTAACTCGTAGCAATAATGAGCTTTCTCTTTTGAACCATGGTGATGATACTTCATCGGGACCAGGACCTGCGCCTGAACCTCCAAGTGATAACATGATATTAAACGTTGTTGCTGATACCTTTATTTCAGAAAAATTACTTAACCAAAACTTTAACGCAGTTACTGATCAATTATTAGCCGACGGTAATGATGGAACTTACGGCCCTATTAAAATGTTGCTGGCTTGGGACGTAAGCGCTATTGAAAGCTGTAGTGTGGTAACCGCTGCCAGTATTGAAATGCAAATTTTTAATGCCTCGCCTGGTACCTATGAAGTATACAGTAGCGTAAATGCTTGGCTTGAAAATGAGGTTACTTGGAGTTCACTGCCTGGTGCTGAAAATCAAGGTACTTTGATGGGTTCATTCATGCCAGATACAATAGGTAGTCACACGGTATCCTTATCAGCTGATGGTCTTAGTATTGTTCAAAATTGGATCACAGGTAGTGATACCAATGATGGTGTTGTTATTATCAGTGAGTCCACAAACGATGGTATTGATGTAGAAGATCGCGAGCAAGGAATGGCAGTTAAATTAGGATTGACTTTGGATAACAGTGATTGTGCTGACACCATTGTGGTGAACGGTGCTACATTTGTTTCCCAAGATGTGCCTACATCTATAATATCTGGCGAGACAGTATCAGTAAGCGTGACATTGAATAATGCAGGAACGTCTACCTGGACAGTGGCAAACGGTCATAAACTCGGCAGTCAAAACGCTCAAGATAACACCACATGGGGATTCAATCGGGTACCATTGACACAAGATGTCGCACCTGGTGCTAACGTAACCTTTACATTTGATGTGACCGCGCCAAGTACCGATGGAAGCTATGAGTTCCAATGGAAAATGCTTCAGGAAAGTGTGCAATGGTTCGGTGAGAATACCCCCAATATTTCTATCAATGTATCATCAACATCTGTTGAAACTATTCTGTCTACAAGTTATTTCGAAACGGATTGGGACGGCTGGATTGATGGTGATGGCACAGGAGAACTTGTTAAAAGACAATTGTACGCATCGAGAGCAGCTGAAGGCGATTATTCTATCAAAATAAAAGACAATGAAGGTGAAAGTTCAGCAGTGACTTCTCCAACTTATGATATTAGTGGTTATGACCAGATAACCATCGACTATCAATATTATCCTCATAATCAAGCAGGCAGCGATGGCTATTTTGTACAGTATTATGACGGATCGACTTGGCAGACCATAGCGACCTATGTTGTCGGAACTGACTTTCAAAACGGTCAATTTTATTCGGTAAGTCTTACCTTGAGCAGTTCAAGCTATACCTTCCCGGTTGATGCAAAATTCAGATTTGAGAGCAATGGAGGTGGAGGAGGTCGCCATATCTATATTGATGCGGTGATTATAACAGCGACAACTGCTGGCCCCAACATTGAGGAATGCGCAATCGGTGAAGCCACGAAAGACAACATTACCCATAACTGTACTTACAACCTCGGCGATACTGCGCAAGGTAACTTTAGGATGAAATATCCTGAAGGTGAATGGATCAGCATAGGTTGTAGTGGTGGTAAACCAGTGGCAGATAACAGTAACACCCAGTGGGTACAATCAGAGCGTACAATACGTATTATTGGTGGTGACTACTTGCAATGCGGTGAATTAGACCAAGAATGCACTTGTAACGCTGGCAGCGGAGAGCGATTCCATGGCATTTCTCCAGACTACTTATCCTCTAACGGTCTAACCCATGCTATTGATTACCCAGGTGGTGGTTATGTATTCAACAACAGTGCTCACCAAACCTGTCTGGGTATCCATAAACAGGGAAATGCCGGTGAGATAGAATCCATTTGGACTGTCTTTAATAGTAATCATGATCATCAGGAGTCGAGCGGAGATCATACAGAATGCCCCCTCTTCTGCCTAGGTGATGCCTGTCCGTAATTATACCAATCGCACTAAATAAGTGATCATCTTCAAATGGTCTAAATCACCACTAGCTGCGTTGCCTTCAATCCCAATAGCCAGCTATTGCTCAATCAGGCGCTTTGCTATTGGCAATTTATCCTCATTGAATATTGATCACTTATTTAATGCGAATGGTATTAGATACAACTTAGATCCCAAGAATAACCCGTAACTTATTATCTGTAGGGGGAGGTTTCCCCCTCGTTACAAAAAATTCATGTCTGTTATGTTCGATTCAACTTAATTAACTCTATTCGGGAGCTCTTTAGCAAACTGATAACATCACAAAATTAATGAAATATACGAAACCATGGATGGTGAAGGTAGGGCGACTCAGGAGATAAAGCCGAGAATAACTATGTTTAAGTAATTTTGTTTGTCCTAGTTCGCTAATAAAGCTCTAAGTACTGCAATTTATTAATTCAATTGGTATTACAACGTTTCATTACCCTTCGCTGACCACCAATTTGAGCTTCTTAAATGGATTGATTTTAGCAGTCGTATTTTAAATAAATATTCTCAGAACTTGAAAAGTTTTCCAAATTTATCTGTTAATCCTAACATCACTTTACATTTTAAATAGCGACAAAGTTTATCTGCGACGACTAGCGCAAACAGCCTGTAACGTTACCAGCAAGAACAAAAGTATCGTTATAAATACAACTTGCCACTATAAACATAAAGCACCCAGTGCAGTCTTTTAATATAAATACTTTACAATATAGTTACATTTATGTTACAGCATTTACTTTAACTATAAATCAATATAAAACAGTAAGATGTAGTGGTTTACTAAATAAAGTAGCATGTAAAATCCTCATTACATACCTACACAGCCAAACTTATTCAAATATTGAAGTTGTAAATTTTTCTAGACTATGATAAAAAAGAAAATGATGGTAGCGTTAACTAAATGATCGGGAATTTAATTGATATTGGTTGACTTAATGTTGTACATTCCTATGGATAATTAATAATGATTTTTTTGGGATATAATTTTAATAAAAAATAAAGCTTAATGCCATCCGTTCAGTAATCGCCAGTGGAGTAGTTACTTCCTTAGCATCTTTTGCAGTACTGAGTACCGCTGACCTATAACCTATAACCCTGTCTCTTGATCATAATTTTGTTATAGCTTATTCCAATTTGAGCTGTTTAACTATCTCAACAGCCTCGACAAGT
>JABSOI010000092.1 GCA_013216015.1 Alteromonadaceae bacterium
GAACCAGTGACACATGGATTAACAGTCCATCGCTCTACCAACTGAGCTATTGGGGAATAATTTCTTTCTTATCTAATATTGATACATGGATTAACAGTACCAAACCCTAAGCTCTACCAACTGAGCTATTGGGGAATAATTTCTTTCTTTAACTTTCTTGTGGCTTCCGCCAAATAACCGTGAGTGTTAAATTCACCATTATTTAAAATGTGGCTCCCCAAACTGGGCTCGAACCAGTGACACATGGATTAACAGTCCATCGCTCTACCAACTGAGCTATTGGGGAATAATTTCTTTCTTATCTAATTTTGATACATGGATTAACAGTACCAAACCCTAGGCTCTACCAACTGAGCTATTGGGGAATAGTATCTTTATCTATTTATGATAGATTTATTAACATGTATCATTTCCAATGCTTACTTTAAATAAGCAATTGTATTTCGTTTGTTTGCTGTTGGGCTAACGGGGCGGAATATTAAAGTGCAGTCGCAAAAGTGTCAACACAAAATTCATAAAAAATGTAATTATTTAACTGTTTGATTGCTTTGTGTGCACTGTGTATGGATTGTCATCAGGTTTTGATGCGATTCTATCCAAAAGATTGTAATAGAATATGTGCAGTTATTTATCCACTTTTTCTGTGAGTAACTATGTGGATAAATGTGTAAGAAATCGCTAAGATGAAGGAATAGGTAAATATAAGCAAAATATATGAAGTCTATATTGGTGATTAAGTTAGTTATAACAGTGGCATACACTTGTCTGGTTTGTTTTTTGAACTTTGTTGTTTGTTTTTTGAGCGGTTGATGTTTGGCTTTTTACTAAATTTAATATGGATAACTATCTTACCGATGTGAATTAATTAACTTAAAACAAATAAAATTCATGTTTAAAATCGAATAATAATAATATTTAAATGGCGAGTCTTATAACTATCTTTTACAATGTTTATCATCTTCGATAATTCACACGGTTTTTGATAGTAAAAATAATAATAAAAACAATAATAAAAATACTGATTGGAATTAAATGACAAAGACACCCAATAAACAACAACTTGACTTATTAGAAGATCCAGTTTCCAGTACCTTAAAAAATATGACCATACCTATGATCTACGGTATGGTTTTATTAATGACATTTAATTTGGTTGATACATTTTTTGTTAGCTTATTAGGTACACAACCTTTAGCTGCGATTAGTTTTACTTTCCCGGTTACTTTTACTGTTATTAGTTTAATGATTGGGTTAGGCATTGGTACTTCAGCAGTTATTGCCAAAGCTTTGGGTAAAGGAGATAAGGGTTCTGCTAAAGATTCTGCTTCTGCTGCTTTGTATTTAGCTGGGATTGTCGTTGCGATATTGGCCTTCATTGGTTATCTATTTGTTGACGAAACGTTTCTTTTATTAGGTGCAAGCCAAGAATTGTTGCCTTTAATTCATCAATATATTGATATTTGGTTTATCGGTAGTGTGTGTTTAATTGGTCCTATGATAGGTAATGCTGTATTACGGGCTTGTGGTGATACAAAAACGCCAAGTATTATTATGGGAAGTGCCGGTTTAGTAAATGCAATATTAGATCCTATTTTCATTTTCGGTTTAGGTCCTGTGCCAGCTATGGGAATACAAGGGGCGGCAATAGCTACTTTAATTTCTTGGCTTTTTGGTACATTTTTTGTTTTATATATATTACTGATAAAAAGACAACTCATACATGCGAGATTAATTAGCTTAAAAGAATTCATTATTTCTTCTCGTGAAATATTGCATATAGGGTTGCCTGCTGCGGGTGCCAATATGTTAACACCTGCATCTGCTGCTATTTTAACTGCCATTTGTGCTACTTTTGGTGAATCTGCTGTTGCTGCATTCGGTGTCGGTTCACGCATTGAGTCTATTGCCTGCTTAGTCGTTTTAGCTATGTCGATGACATTACCTCCATTTATCAGCCAAAACTTTGGTGCTGGTTTCATGCGTCGTGTTGAAGAAAGCTATAAAACGTCGGTTAAATTCGTCATGTTCTGGCAAGTTTTTATTTATGTCGTTTTAATTGTTTTAGCGCCATTTATTGCCAATGTTTTTTCAACAGAAGATGCCGTAGCTGAAATCATTATTTTATTTATTTGGATATTGCCGTTAGGTTATGGTTTACAGGGCGTAGTTATTTTAACTAACTCATCTTTCAATGCTTTACATAAACCTATGGTTGCTTTGGTACTTAGCATTATTCGATTGTTTGTCTGTTATGTTCCTCTTGCTTATTTAGGAAGTGTTTTTTATGGACTACATGGTTTTTTTATTGGAGGTTTATTAGGTAATTTGATTATGGCTAGCATTTCGTACCGTTTTTTTACAAAACAATTTTCCGCTGATATTTCAGAAACAGCGGAAATAACATCATGAAAAATTTAGAACTAAAATCTGATTATATTCCCAGTGGTGATCAACCTACCGCTATAGCAAAACTGCTTGAAGGTATAGAAGATGGATTAGCCCACCAAATACTGCTTGGGGTAACCGGATCAGGAAAAACGTTTACCGTTGCAAATGTGATCGCTAAATTGAATAGACCAACAATGATGTTGGCTCCTAATAAAACACTTGCAGCGCAATTATATGGAGAAATGAAAGGATTTTTTCCGAATAATGCCGTTGAATATTTTGTTTCTTATTATGATTATTATCAGCCTGAAGCTTATGTACCTACTACAGATACTTTTATAGAAAAGGATGCTTCTGTAAACGAACATATCGAGCAAATGCGTCTGTCGGCGACGAAAGCACTATTAGAGCGTCGAGATGTTATTATAATTGCCTCTGTTTCAGCTATTTATGGATTAGGTGATCCTGATTCCTACCTTAAAATGATGCTACACCTACGACAGGGAGACATCATTAATCAACGTGATATTTTAAGGCGTTTGGCAGAATTACAATATACACGTAATGATATGGCATTTTCTCGTGCTACTTATCGTGTTAGGGGCGATGTCATTGATATATTCCCGGCAGAATCAGACAAAATGGCTATAAGGATAGAGTTATTTGATGAAGAGCTTGAACGTATCACCCAGTTTGATCCGCTGACAGGTCAGGTTGAACGTACATTAGCAAGAGTGACGATATATCCTAAAACGCATTATGCAACACCCAGAGAAAAAATTATAGCCGCAGTTGAACATATTAAAGTTGAGTTAAAAGATAGAGCCAAACAATTAAAAGATAATAATTTATTGGTTGAAGAACAGAGGATTTTGCAACGCACTCAATTCGATATTGAAATGATGACCGAGCTTGGTTATTGCTCAGGGATTGAAAACTATTCTCGATATTTATCAGGTAGAGAGTCAGGGGAGGCTCCGCCAACATTATTTGATTATTTACCCGATGATGGTTTACTCATTATTGATGAATCTCATGTTACTGTACCGCAAATAGGCGCTATGTATAAAGGTGACCGATCACGTAAAGAAAATTTAGTACAGTATGGTTTTCGATTGCCCTCGGCACTTGATAATAGACCGATGAAATTTGATGAATTTGAATCTATGGCACCACAGACCATTTATGTGTCGGCAACGCCAAGTAATTATGAACTTGAAAAATGTGGAAATGATATAGCAGAGCAGGTGGTTCGCCCTACAGGCTTGTTAGATCCCATTATTGAAGTAAGACCTGTAGAAACTCAGGTGGATGATCTTTTATCAGAAATAAGAAAAAGGGTTGTTATTGATGAAAGGGTATTGGCAACGACATTAACCAAACGTATGGCAGAAGATTTAACTGATTATCTTGTTGAACATGATGTAAAAACACGCTATTTGCATTCAGATGTAGATACGGTGGAACGAGTTGAAATAATAAGAGATTTCAGGTTAGGTAAATTTGACGTACTGGTCGGTATCAATTTACTTCGTGAAGGATTAGACTTGCCGGAAGTTTCTCTGGTCGCTATTTTAGATGCAGATAAAGAAGGTTTTTTACGCTCAGAACGTTCTTTGATACAAACCATTGGACGCGCTGCCCGAAATATAAATGGCAAGGCTATTTTATATGCAGCTCGAATTACCGGTTCTATGAAAAAGGCTATTGATGAAACAGATCGCCGTAGAGCAAAACAACATCAATATAATCTGGATAATGGTATTGTTCCAAAAGGCATTACTCGAAAAATAATTGATGTGATGGATCTGGGTCATTCAAAGAAAGATATGCTTGCCAAAGCAGCAGAGCCCCATGCAGAGTATGCTGTTTTAACAACAAATGAAATTGATGTAAAAGTGAAGCAGCTTGAAGAGACTATGCTTATGCACGCGCAAAACTTAGAATTTGAGCAAGCTGCAAAAGTACGGGATGAAGTTGCGAATTTAAGGCTGCAGCAATTATCAACATGATTTAACCTGCTATTGAAGGTATATCATTGAATATCTATCATTGAATATTTGTTAATAATAGTTGCTACGGCTTCGCTACTGCAATGGGATAAATGACTGATATCTTCAAATATCCTATCTTGAATATGGGTTGGAAATAACATTAATTGCTCAATGTACATACGTGCTTGAGCTTCGTTATTTCCATTCATAAAATCGACTAAATGCAATGCATGATGGTTCCAGATAGCACTCATACTAAATACCTCACTTCACGATGGATGCACCTTTAAGTTTAGAACATAGCGCGATAAAGGTTATATTAAATAAGCATTAAAAATAATTTATTGTACTCATTATTAAATCTGTTGAAGAGAATGGTGATTAAGTTACTCTTCCTAATCGCAAATTTGAAATTTTTCTAATCGATATAAAAACGCTTTATAAGACATTTGTAGAAATTTTGCCGCTTTTGTTCTGTTTCCCTGGTTAATTTTTAGTGCATTTGCTAAACATTGACGTTCAAAATCATCCCAACTGAAGCCTTCTTCAGGCATGTCAAAACCGGGGCTGTTTCCTTGATGATTTTCTTGAGATGGTTGATGATTGAAGTTCTGTGTTAATTCATGTTCATCATTAAGTAAAATAAAGCGTTCTATTCTGTTTGATAACTCACGAACATTTCCCGGCCAGTGATATTCAAGTAATTGCCGATAAGTATTTTCAGACAATTTCAATGCAGGGCAATTGTGCTGTTTTGCATGTACATTGATAAAGTGATCTGCGAGTACGGCAATATCTTGTTGCCTTTCTCTTAACGCTGGCATGGTAATAGGTATCACATTTAAACGGTAATATAAATCTTCTCTAAAATTTCCCATTTCAACTTCTTTGGCTAAATCTCGGTGAGTTGCGGCAATGATTCGTACATCAAGCTTGATTTCATCATTACTACCTAAACGGGTGATACAACTTTCTTGTAAAAACCGTAATAAATGAGCCTGTAACGAAGGAGAAAGTTCACCAATTTCATCAAGGAAAACGGTGCCTTTATTTGCAGCTTCGAATCGACCAATTTTAAGGGTGTTAGCCCCGGTAAAAGCGCCTTTTTCAGCACCAAAAAGCTCTGCTTCAGCAATAGACTCAGCAATGGCACCGCAATTGATAGCAATAAACTTCTCAAGGCAACGAGGGGAACGTTCATGTAAGGCTCTGGCTGCAAGCTCTTTACCTGTACCACTTTCACCTAACACTAATACGGTGGCATTGGTTGCTGACACTTTATCAATACGCTGATAAACTTTTTGCATGCAGGGAGCATTACCAACAATGCCTACCAGTTGTTTTTGTTCACTCAGTTGTGCGGTTAAACTTTGGTTTTGACTACGTAGTTGACTGGCTTTATGAGCTTTCTCAATAGTTAACAATAACTCTTGTCGTTGAAATGGTTTAGACAAATAGTCATCAGCACCTTGTTGAAGTGCTTCTACAGCATGGCTGATAGTTCCATAGGCTGTTGCAATTATAAATCCTGAATTAGGTTGATTTCTTCTGACATAATTTAATAAATCTAAACCAGACAGTTCACCTAATTTCCAATCTGAAAAAATAACATCATAGCAATTTTTTTTGAGCATTAAAATCGCCTGTTCTACACAGTCGGCACTCATTACTTTAAAATTACTGACGGATAAAATATCGCAAATTAATTCTCGTTGATCGGGTTCATCTTCAACAACTAGGATACTGACAATTGATTTCATAATTTAACTCTTTTATCTTAGGGTAACTATCTTAGGGTAAAAGTAAACCTGAACTTCTACTTAAATTTGCTTGAAAACGGCTTGGGCGATACAACCGGTAACTGATTTTGATTCAGCTGTATCATTACTTTCACTCGCTTTGTCTTGTTTATTTGTTAAGGTAATATCACCACTATAATGTAAGGATATAATGCGTTTGGCTATGTACAAGCCCATTCCTGCACCCTCTGGCTTTGTTGATATATGAGGCTGAAACAACTGAGATTTCAGTTTTTCATTTAATCCATTGCCTTCATCGCTAACACTAATGTTAATAACGTTTTCTGCCTGCCTGATCAGTTTAATACTAACAATACTTGTGATTGATTCAGCTATTGAATTAGCTTCACAGGCATTAATAATTAAAGTATGTAAAATACTTCTTATTTCAGCTTCAGAACCCGTTAATGTTACCGTGGGATCAACATCCAGTTCGAAATGTTGGGTTTTTGGCTGACATGATTTATATTCCAATAAAATATCCTGAATAACCGCCAAAACAGGGATTTTATCCTTTCTACTTATTCCTGTTGTTGTAAGTGTCAGTAATGCTTTTATATTTTTGTCTATATTGGTAATTTTACTTTGTACTGTTTTAATTAATTTATTACGTTGATCTTTCGATAACTCCACAGCAGACAATTGCTCAAGTGATAAGCCAATAGTATGGATCGGGTTTCTTAATGCATGGGCCAAACCGCGGCTTACCTCCCCAAGTTCAGCCAAATGGGCGATTTCTTTATGTTGTTTTTCAGCAGAAGTTAAGCTGGCCAAGCGTTTAACCATATCATTGAAATGACTAATAGTTGTTCGGATCTCATTTACCCCGGTTTCAGGCACATTATATTTATAATCACCTTTTGCTAAATTTTCAAAACCAAAAACTAATTTTTTTAATGGTTTATTAAATTGAATGCTAAGCCAGTAAGCAAAGATCAAGGCAATAATTGCGCATAATATCAAAGCTATTTGCACATAATAGAACATATTTTGAGACTTAATCGGGTGGGAATTAGCAGAGTGGGGAACAGTGCTTTTATTTACACTGTTATTTTTATAATTTTCAAACACAATAAAGTTTTCGGAATGAGGTGTTTTGATCACAAGGGTAGCTGAGTCACTGCTTTTTAACCGATTAACTTGTTTTTCAACCAAAGTTTTTAATTCTTTGGTGTAAAAATGTTTACTAATGTTGGTCGGTTCTATGGAAACATCAAGTTGATCGCTTTCATCATTATGCGTTAGGTCGTTATCAAGCGATTCAACGTGTATTTGAATATGTCCCTGATCGTGCAGGCTCCTATTGTTTTCTTCCTTACTGGTACTTGAATAGATAATCTGATTTTTATGTAAATCTATTTTTTCAAATTCTTCAAAGGCAAGCTCAATAACATGTTGGCTTAATACCTGTGCTTTTTGATTAACTTCTTTAGCTAAAGTTTGTTCGATCCAATAAACCAGGAATAATTGGGCAATGGTTAATAAAATAATTAAACCGCCTATCAAGGTAAATAAATAACTACGTAGTGACATGTTTTTCCTCAGCTAACTTATACCAGTTCAGAAAATTAAGTGAATTGGAATGATGATTTTTTAACTTTAACTTTAACTTTAACTTTTACTTAGTGCTTATTGTAACAAGTATAATGCCAAGTTAATTACAAGATAAAGAACCATTAAAACAATAGGTTAAAAAATTCATTAAAAAAATCATTTTTGTAAGCGGTATTATTTCCTTATATGAGGAAATTAAGCTACTGATATCGGGAAAGTTTTTCTTGGTAAATTAAAAGGAAATGGTTAATTGTTTGAATAATATAAAGAAAAAATATTGGTATGCTTCTCGCACTAATCATCATAGTAATAACATAACTTTTAATATTTTAAATTAATGAGGTTCACCTATGAAATTATTTAACAAAACTGCGCTAGCGATATCATTTTCAATTTTCGGTGCAATATGCAGTGTGTCGGCTCTTGCTATGGCAACAGATTCTACGGTTTCTGATAAGTTACAAAAAGTACATAAGTTACATAAAATAGAAATACAACATTCTGGTGATGATGATGCCATGATATTTGTTAGCGATAATGGTAACTTCAAAGAATTTACCATAGATAAAGACTCATTTATTGATAAAGAACAATTGGAATTGGCGTTAATTGATATTCCTGCAGATATAAGAGGAAAAATTTTTGCTGCATTGGAAGGGATTAATCACGGCGTGGAAAATCATATTGTAATTGAAATTGATGATGAGTTAGAAAGGCATGTCAATTGGGTGGGCGAATCTGTAGGGGAAAACGTCGTTATTATTGCAAATGATGCAGATTATGATCATCATGTTGACATCTCGACAAAAGTATCGAAAAAAGTATCGAAAAAAGTATCAAAGCACATTTTCAAAAAACTTTCTAACAAACCGGGGTTACATGTTATGGAATTTAAACATGGCGGAAAAATGACAAAAGATAGTGTTATCCGATTGTTATCTCGCGGAGAATTTTCAGCGGATGAACTTAATGAAATTCAAATGGCTTTGGATAGTAAGAGATAGTCTAACCGTTTTGAAGCCAGCTAAGGTGGGTTAGCCATGTAGAATGGGTTAGCGAAAGCGTAACCCATTATTTATTTTTAGTATATTATTTTTTATAGTAAAATAATTTACGCTTCGTACTCCAAAGGATCAGTAACATTATTATCACGAAACGCTTCTAAACGCTCCTGACAAGCACCACACTTACCACACGCTTTTTCACGTCCGTTATAACAAGTCCAGGTGTTGCTGTAATCTAAACCCATTGAAATACCGTCGGTTAGAATTGCAGTTTTATTAACGTTTAAATATGGGCTGAATATTTCAACGGACTGGTAATTCGCTATTTGACAAACGTCATTCATTTTTTCAACAAATTCTGGTCGGCAATCCGGGTATATTGCATGGTCGCCAGAATGGGCACCATAATAAACTTGTGCGGCTTTAACTGAGACTGCATAGGCTACCGCTAAAGAAATCAAGATCATGTTACGGTTAGGTACTACCGTTGATTTCATGCTGTCGGCTTCGTAATGACCTTCCGGGATCTCAATATTTTCATCGACAGAAGCCGTTAATGAAGAGCCTCCTAATAATTGGTTTATTGCTGATATATCGACGACTTTGTGCGAAATATTTAATTTTTTACAAACCAGGCTGGCACATTCAAGCTCTTTTACATGGCGTTGGCCATAATCAAAAGATAATGCATAAACTTCTTTACCATTTTTCAGGGCCCGGTTTAACACAGTGAAAGAATCCATTCCGCCAGAATAGATAACAACAACTTTTTCAGTCATTTATTTTGTCTCATTTAATAGGGTACAATAGCGTCATTAAATACCGATACAATATAAAATTGTTCAGCCAGATACCAAAAGGAATAATTTTCTGGCGCGATTTTACGTGATCTTCCTCAATATTTATAGCAGAGCTAAGTAAAAAGTAAAAAATGATGACAACATACAAAATTAATGAATTATTTGAAACCATTCAAGGAGAGGGATCGTTTACCGGGCAACCGTCTATTTTTATTCGTTTACAAGGTTGTCCTGTGGCATGTTCTTGGTGTGATACAAAACATACCTGGGATATTGATCTTGAAAAGCAAATATCTGCGGCTGATATGTTGGCAAAAGCACAGGAAACTGATCAGTGGGCCAGTCTTTCTGTCGACCAGATATTTTCAGTAATAATAGCTAAAAACTTTAAAGCTAAACATATTGTTATTACTGGCGGTGAACCTTGTATGGTTGATTTAACACCGTTATGTACCATGTTTGAACAACAGGGATATAGTTGTCAGGTTGAAACTTCCGGTACATTTGAAATTTTAGTTAGTGATAAGTGTTGGGTGACACTTTCCCCGAAAGTAAACATGAAGGGAGGTTATGAAATTCTTAACTCAGCAATGTTGCGCGCTAATGAAATTAAACATCCGGTTGCTACCGAACAGCATGTAGATGATTTAAAATTATTACTGGCAAAACATCAAATAAAAACAACGCCTGTATATTTACAACCGATAAGTCAGAAACAACGGGCAACCGAATTAGCCATTGAAACCTGTATTGAAAATAATTGGCGATTGTCTGTGCAAGTACATAAATATTTAGGTATTGAATAATATTGGTGAAATTGACGGTTGTGTTCACGTGAGTTGCTTTTAGCATATTGTCAAATTAACTGATGGTTACGCCTCAAGCTAATCCATCTTAAAAAATTTTAAATTATGGAAGAATTAAATGAAGTTAGTCACCCCGAATGAACAGCATATTTTAACTATGATGGAATGGTTTCCTGATCAACCTTCATTAATGATTTGGAGTGGTCCAAATTTTAGATATCCTTATACTTATTCATCATTTATAGCTGATCTTAAAATGGATGAACTTCAATCTTTTTCTTTGGTTGATGAAGCTGGCAATTTCAAAGGTTTCGGTCAGTTTTATCTTAGAATGGATAAATGTCATCTTGGTCGTATAATTGTCGCGCCAAATAGCCGTGGACAGAAGATTGGGACAGAGTTGATCACTCAATTATCGATATTAGGTTGTCAAACGTTGGCGGTAGATACTATTTCTTTATTTGTTTTGGTTAACAATGATTCAGCGTTTAAATTGTATCAGTCATTTGGTTTTGAAATAGAGGACTATCCAGAAAAAATTACTCTGGAAAATTGTTTGTATATGGTGAAAAAACATGGCAAATAACAGAATACAATTGTTTGATGATTTAAGATGAAATTTAACATTTATATTTTAACATGCCTATGCGCTTCACTCTGGTTAGTCTAAAACTGTCCTGAATTTGAGTGAAACTGATTAATTCATAAGCTAAGTCGCTGTTCATTAATTTTAAACTAACAGGTAGGATGGGTTAGCCAAGGGCGTAACCCATCACATTTGTTGGATATCTAACATATATACTCGTGGTCATTCAAGATGCAGGAATTTGAAGTGAATTTAAAAGTTTATCTAAAAGGCGCTTGATTGAGCAATAGCGGGCTATTGGGATTGAAAGCAACGCAGTAGATAATCTTTTAAAACGCTTCAAAACCTGCATTTTGAATGATTACGGGTATAAGTATATGATAAAAGTATGTTTTGATGGGTTACGCCTGCGGCTAACCCATCCTACGCAATAAAATTAAGCTTGGACAAAGTTAATGTTGTTTTTAGCTAATAAGCATTATAAAAATAGTTTGTTATAATCTCAGCTGCAGTTAACAGCGACATAGCCAATTTCATATAAATCTTGTCGGTATTTTCGAAATATCTGAGTAAATTGCAGAGGTAAGTATTTTAATGATTAACACCCAAAGTCATCGGTACACTTAATGTGATGGTCACACCATCAGGTTCATAATTATTATCGGCTGATATTTTAGCCTGGTGAAATTCACAAATTAAGCGGGCAATATATAAACCTAGCCCTAAATGAGGCTGCTTTTGTTTTGCTGCCGATCTTACTGATACCATTGAATCAAATAATCTGTCTTTCATTTCTTCAGGTAGCAAGGGGCCCTTGTTGGAAATGGTTAAAACCAGTTCAGATTTATTGACTTTGTTTAATGAGACCACCACTTGCTTATCCTGACTGAATTCAACTGCATTTGCGATGACTTTATCAAGTAATTGTGCAATATGCTCCGGAGAGCCTAATACCGGATAGGTTTGGCTGTCGTTATTGTTAAAGACAAATTTAATATTTGGAAATATTTGTTGATAGCCTTGCAGGCAACCTGTTACCACTTGATTAAAATCAAAAGCAACTTTATCGGTTGTGTGCAACATTTGCTCTATTCGAGTTGCTTCACTCATATTAGTCAAAATAAGGTTGAGACGATTGATACCTGATTGAGCCCGTTCAATATAAGCATTTGCTGATTCTGGTAAAGATTGCATTCCAAGGTTTTCCAGAGAAGTTCTTACTATTGCAATTGGCGTTCTCAACTCATGAGATAAACGGGATGACATATTTTCAAGGTAATGATTATATTGACTCAGACGATTTACAGCAGTAGAAAAGCTACGTGATAAGTCACCAATTTCGTCGTTGGTGGTGGAAGCAGGCATAACATTTTTACCATCTAAAAAATTTATTCTGCCATGCTCATCAATGGCTAATTCAGCCTGATTTCTTAATAAACGGATCCGTGACGAAATTCTGGTTGCAAACAGGAAAAAAGCCAGTGTACCAAGTGAAATGATAGCCAATATTGAGCTAAATAACTTTTCTAATGCTCTGTTACGTAATGTTCGAATACCATTAGTGGTTTCTTCTACAATTACCGCACCTTGAACTTTATTATTAATAAAAATAGGGTAGGCGGCAGACAATATCAACGCTTTTTTATCTTGCGTTAAACGCCATTGTGATTGAGCTTTACCTGACATGGCACTTTCTATATGTTTGCCCGTTAAGTTCCCGGCATCATATAGTTGATCAATAAAATCGTTTGATGGTTTTGTCAGTACTTTATAGTACAGAGGCAATAACCAGTTTTGTTCAATGTTATGCCAAAAACCGGATTTGCCAGTTGAATTTTCACGGGTATTCCATACACCATTTGCTTGCTTAATATCTCCTCCTGTTGCCAATACCCTGTGGTGTTGGTCAACCACCCAAATGCTTGAGTTTGTGTAACTCATGCCTTTTACAATGCGTTCAATCTCAGGGGAGGGTACTAATATTGTGCCTAGTGTGTCAAAACGGCTTGGATCCGCAGAGCCAACTGAAGTTAGTATTTCTCCATTGACTTTATCAACATCGTGGATAGCAAACGCAATATTATTGCCTACTTCTGTTAACGGTACGCGTAATTCAATATTATAACCTTGCTGGGTAGGGAGCCATTGCCCTTGAATTTTGGACGCAACGACCGGGATATTTTCGTCGATGTCTGTGATCCTGTAAGCATCAAGCCAACCGCTAGTTTTATTCGAAATAATATAACGGTTGAATTTACCACTAGGGGCAACAAAGGCTAATTCTATATGGTCGTTATTTATAATACTACGGGAATTTCCACCTCGATAAATAATGTGGTCATCAACAACTTTAAAAAATAAATACAAATACTTATCGTACTTGCCAACTGTCGCGGTGAAATGAAGGCTGAGTTCTTCTGCGGGTAATTTTTTTTGAATCAAGTGATTTTCTGAACTTGTACTGTCGGATTTAGTATCAGTTTTATTAACAGCTTTTTTGTCTGGTACTATTTGAGGGAGTTGATGATCATATCCGTAATAATGAGCTCTATCAGTGAAATTAGGCCAATCCAAAAAGTGTCCGTCGAGCTGTATTGCCTGGCTAAGTTGATAACCATAGAGATCTTTGCCTTTTTCAACACTTGGTAAGAAACTCGCTTGATTATCGAATAAATTTGCTCTTTCATGTAAAGCGGTTGCCAGTGCTCTTGCGGTACCTACTAATGTTTGTTCTTGACCATAACGCAAATATTTTTCCATTTCCCATACATATTGATAGCCAAACCAGGGAAGGGTAAATAGAAATCCTGACAACAGAAATAGTTTACTTCTCAAGCCAAATCTTAATTGAAATTTATGCTTCATTTCTGCTGTTTAACTCTGTGTTGTGTTTTCAAGGTGGTTTGAGTTATTTTGAGGCTCGTTCCATCGATACCCCATGCCGTAAACTGTTTCAATACAATCAAATGCAGCTTCAATTTTGATGAACTTCTTTCTAATGCGTTTTATATGCGAAGTGATGGTGCTGTCATCTACAAAAATGTTGGAGTCTTGCATTAATTGCTGACGATTTTTAACATGGCCGGGATGTTTAACTAAGGCAAATACCATCCAAAATTCGGTAATGGTTAAATCAACTATTTGTTGATTCCAGGCTACCGTCATGCGTTGGCTGTCAATAGTCAGGGCACCCAAAGTGAATAAATGTTCTTCCTGAGGAGGCTGGTTCAAGGCATCTTGTCGACGAAACAAAGCTGCAATACGAGCGCTCAAATGGGGTAAACTGATGTCTTTAGTTAAATAATCATCAGCGCCAATACGTAAACCTGACACTGTATCGAAATCATTATCACGTGCGGTTAAAAATATAATAGGCAAGGTTTTAGACAAACTTCTTAGCCATTGACATAAAGTAAACCCGCCATCGTATTCTTGTTCAAGGCCAATATCCAGAATAACCAAATGTGGTAATCTTAATGTAAAAGCTTGCGTTGCACTCTCTCTGTTTGCATAGGTTTGTACTTGATAACCTTGACTACGTAATACATCCGCATAGTTTTCTCTGATGGCGGCTTCATCTTCAACTATCGCTATTCGTTTACTCATAATAGTACTGATTTTATATCGCTGTTTTTACAGACTATATAGTATTAATCCTTTGGTTGCGCTGTTTTTGGGTAAAAAAGTTAAATTGACATATTGTTGCCACATTTGCTCTTCACCTTGCCATTTTTCTGTCGTTTAACCGTCTTAATTATCGTGTTTAATTACATCATTAGTTAAACATTACTTAAATAGATAAATCACTTATATACAAGGCCAAACATTATGAACACTATAAAAATGAATACACAGAAAAAATTGATCAGCTTAATACTTATATCGTCCTTTGCTTCTGGATCTGTAATAGCTGAACCTATGTCTGAGAAAATGTCGAATACGAAGGTTAATCATACTAAGGTTAATAATACTATGGTTAATAATACTATGGTTAATAATACAACAACTGCTGAAGATAAAGCTGAAACAGCAGATACGAGAGAAGAAATTGGTTTTGGTGCAGGTGCACTCGTTGGCGGGCTTTTGGGTGGACCAGCAGGAGCCTTTGTTGGTGGTTTAGCAGGTAATTTTATTGCTAATTATGTTAACGCAACTGAGGAAATAGAAGATTTAGCATTCTTTCTTGATGAAGAGAAATCTATGCATAAACAAAATTTAGCCCAAAATGAACAATGGTTGAATCACAAATTGAATCAGGCAGAGCAAGCATACCAAACTGAATTGCTGGCTTTACAGCAGAGTTATCAAACCACAGGACAATTACAAGCGGAAAATTTGTTAATGAGTTTACAATTTTCTACCGGTTCCAGTGAACTTGCGGATCATTACGACGAACAAATTTATGCTTTGGCAAATTTATTGAAACGGGCATCTAGTTTGTCTATCGACTTATCTGGCTATACCGATTTACAGGGCGGTGAAGATTTAAATCAGAAGTTGTCACTCGCCAGAGTTTCTTCAGTAAAAAAAGCATTGGTAGAGCACGGAATTGCTGAGCAGCGCATTGCTATTTTCGCTTATGGTGAAAAACAACCTGTAGTTGCTTCAATACACAAAGAAGTGAGTTTTTATGATCGCAGGGTTGTTGTTAAATTGCATAAAGATTCAGGTCAAGTGGCTAAAAATTAGTGTCTTCTTTTAAAGGTTAAAGGTTAAAGCTTGGTTTTCCTATAGTACTTAAATAATAATTGAAGGAGGTGACAAATACCTTGTAATACAAAGGTAACAACAACAGATATGAGTGAAAAAACATTGTATTAAAGAGTAAATAATAAAAAAGCCGAAGTTTAATACTTCGGCTTTTTATTTTTATGATGGTTAAAATGTAGGGATCATATGTCAGCTAGATATTTCAGCGCGCAGATGGGTTAGCCGAAGGCGTAACCCATCCTACAATTGACCCTAATTTTAACGGTTACAGCTAATCTTCATCTTCCTGAATTTGCTGTCTAAGACCTTTTTTAACAATTATTTCGATATAAAAAGAGGTTAATCCCTGCGTCTGTGTCTGGTCGATTAATTTATTTAATTCAGATAAATGGACAATTTCAGCTTCTTGTTCAGTATTACCAAATTTACAATCAAAATCCCAAAAATCAACATCATCAGGCAAGGTTTTATTACGTTCTCTTTTTACGTATTTTTTAACTTCATGCTTTACAGCATCAACACGTCTGGCTAATTTAATTTTAGGATGTACTAATTCAAAAGTTTTTTTCATATTTGTCCTTCAAACAAATAAAGTAAAGATTCTGCCTGATATTTTACTTTAAAACTTCTTAAGTAGCGACCTTGAGCATAAATGAAACATTGGTTATGAGTGATTATTTCAAATTACTAATAAGCTTTGCCGCTGCATTCAGTTTTTGTTCAATTTCACTATTGGTGATCTGGTTCGATTCCAAGTCAAAATTATCAAAAAAACTCGGTACTGAAATACTGGCTTTAACATCTGCTGCAAAGAAAGGTGCTGAATTGGTTGCTGTAGCTAAAACACTTGCACCACTACCCGGGCCTGGTGAAGTTGAAAGTAATACCATAGGTTTGTTCTGGAATACTTTTTGGTTGATACGAGATGTCCAGTCAAATAAGTTTTTATAGGCAGCAGTATAAGTACCGTTGTGTTCGGCATACGACACAATAATGGCATCTGCTTCACCAATTTTTTGAAAAAATTTCCTCGCTTGTTCAGGTTGACCTAGTTCTTTTTCTCTTTCATTACTGAATAGTGGCATCTCGTAATCATTTATGTCCAATGTCTCAACGTTTGCACCTTCGATTAAATTTGCTGTGTAGTTTGCAATTTTGTGATTGATTGACTGTTTATTATTGCTGGCAGCAAAAGCTAATATTTTCATTTTATTCCCTTTATTTTTTGATTATTTATTTTTCATTGTTTGATTGAACAAGCGAATAAAATTGTTCCAAAATCCAGTACTTGGTGTATTCAAATGTTTTGTTTGTGTTTTCATTATGTTTCATCCAATTGTTGAGGTTGAATGAAGGTTAATACCTAAAGTTAGGTTGAGGTAAAGTTTTTTTTCAATAAAAATGAAAAAAGAGAAAAATTGGTTGGAAAATAACGAATTTACCTAATGCCAATTGGCATTAGGAGATAATCCATTATATTTCATTAAGGCTTGGTGTCTGTATGAAGGCAAATAATATAGGCGATTTAAAAGTGATTTAATTGTCAGTTCTTATTCTATAAGCCGTTTAAAAGGCGGCAATGAATCAAGTATTTGTTTTCCATATCTTTTGGTTATTACCCGTTTGTCCATCAGGGTGATTATGCCTTCGTCTTTTTCATTTCTCAACAAACGACCACTGGCTTGAATTAATTTTTTTGATGTTTCAGGAACCGACATTGACATGAAGGGGTTTCCCCCCCGGGTAGTGATAAATTCAGCTTGTGCTTCTTCAACCGGAGATGTTGGTACAGAAAAAGGTAATTTAGTAATGATTAAATTGGTTAAATATTTGCCCGGTAAATCCAGTCCTTCAGAAAAACTTTGAGTGCCAAATATTATGCTGACTTTATCATCATCACAATTTTTTTTGTGACTTTTTATTATGTGCTGCCTTGAGTGCTCACCTTGTACTAGAATGGCTAATTTATGTTTATCTCTAAGTGCATCAGCGACTTTTTCCATTTGCCAATAGGATGAAAACAAGACTAAACTAGCTTTTCCCTGTTTGAGATATTTAGGCAGTCTGTCAATTAATTCATCGGTAAACTGTAGATCACTAGGTTCATATTGCATTTTAGGAAGCAATAATTGCGCTTTATTTGGATAGTCGAAAGGTGAAGCAACATTTTGGTATTGGCTACCATCGTTTATAGATAAACCAACTTGTTTTCTAAAATGCTCAAAAGAGTTAAGTGCCATTATTGTGGCCGAGCATAATACTGCCCCTTCACATTTAGACCAAAGCATATCTTCCATCATAAAACCAACTTCTATCGGAGATGCAGATAATAAAAAGTCATGGCGTTTTCCCTCCAGCATTTCAATCCAGCGAGCAAGGGGAGCCGCTTTTTCATTATCTGTTTTTTCATACATTTGCCATAAAGCATGGAGATTTTCCAAGCGTTGGATCATAAATCCTGCTTCGCCAAGTAATGGTTCAGCTAAATATAACTGCACTTCATTTTCTTTAACTGCTTCCATCAATAATTTGTAAAGTTTATTAATGCTATTGAGTGACTTTTTACTTAGTAGTGCTAAATCTTCGGCCCAGTTTTTTAATGTTTGTGGAATGATGCCATTTTCAAAACGATATAATTTCTCCTGAGTTTTTTTATTATTGAAATTTCCTTTATCTTGCTGATCGTTGTGAAAATAAAGTGATTTATTATTATCAATGAAAGTGAACACTTTTTGCAGTTCCACCAATAAATCCTGACAATCATCAGCAAGCTTGATTGAGGGAGATATTGTTGACTGACTTTTTACCAATTTAGCAATTTTATCGCCGGTTTCCTGACATTTTGTGACCCAATCAATAGCTCCTTTAAGCGTGACACTCGCACTGGAAAAATCACGGGCTATTTTGGGTAAATGATGTGCCTCATCAATAATGTAATAACATTCATCTGGTGGTGGTAAAATCCGTCCGCCGCCTAACTCTAAATCTGCCAGCAATAAACTATGATTTATAACCAATACATCAGCTAAATCCATTGTTTCCCGCGCTTTATGAAATGGGCAATGAGTATGCTCAGCTAAATGCTTTAAACAACTGTGTTTGTCACATTGAACTTGCTGCCATATATGATGGGGTAAGTGTTGTGGCCAGGAATCTATATCCCCTTGCCAACTACCGTCTTTTAATGCTTTTGCCATTGCTTTTAGGGTAATTAAGTCACTGTTTTTAGGTTTTTCGGCAAAAGTAAATCCTGCTTGGGGCGAGTCATCTGTTGCTTGAATGAGTTTTTGACGACAAACGTACCTTTGTCTGCCTTTTACTAAAGTAAATTGAAAATCGATACCGGAATGTTTTTTAAGAAAAGGTAAGTCTTTATCAACTAATTGTTCTTGTAGAGCAACGGTTGCAGTAGATATACAAACTTTTTTCTGTCGCATTAATGCCAGCGGGATAGAGCCCAGGCAATAAGCTAAAGATTTACCTGTCCCAGTTCCTGCTTCTATAGTGATAATTTTTCGATCTTTGTCGTATTCACCAGCAAGAGTTTTTGCTATCTCTGCAATTAAAAAGGTCTGTTGCTTTCGTGGGGTAAAATTTTCTAAATTATTACCAATGTCTTTATACGAATGCCGGATAACTTCTTTTACCTTGTCACTTAACATACGGGGGAGGTTTCCAATTTTGTTGCGAGGTATTATACTGCTGTACATATTAACAGTTTTTAGGTTTTATACCAATTGCATTAATAAATTGGCCTATATTCAATGAGGATAAATTGCCATTAGCACAGTTTTTTGTTCCAAACAAAAACTAAGTACCGACATTCATGTCGGCAACGCAGGTAATGGTAATTTAGGCTATTTGAAGATGAGCAATTAATTAATGTACTTGGTATAGCACGTATTAAATAGGTAGTTTTCTTGGATAGTTTATTAAAAAATGGCTTTTTACTTACCCGGCAATCTCAAGATCAGGCAAATGGGATAGCGGTTACTATTTGGGTTAAAACTATTGATGATCCGATCAAACTGGTGATCGAAAACGAGCTGGCATTATTTTTCATAGAAAATAGTCAAGTAGCGGTGGCTAAAGAATTTTTGTTGCGTGATAAAATCAAGCTCATTAAAACAAAGGCATTATCGTTGAAAACATTCAATCAACAGTTTGTCACGGGTTTTTATTTCAAATTTTTACGAGATTTTTATGCCGCCCGTGAATGTTTGAAAAATAATAATATTAAATGTTATGAAGATGATTTCCGGCCGGATGATCGCTTTTTAATGGAACGGTTTATTACTGCCAAGGTTGATTTTATCGGACAGGAGAAGCTATGTTCTGCCATCATAAAAGGTGAGAGTTCAACGTCATCAACATTACCAAATTCTTCCCTGAATGATTTAAAAGTAAATTATCTGAAATATAACCAAACACGATGTAAGTCTCAGCAATTTCAACTGGAAAAGCCCAATATCAAATTGAGTATGGTTTCGGTTGATATTGAATGTGCAATGGAGGGTACTTTATATTCTATCGGTATTTATAGTGAAACTTGTCAGATTGTTTTTATGATCGGTGAACGGCCCGCAGTTGAGCCGTCATCAGAAAATGCCGCTGGTTACATTCGTTGGATAAAAGATGAAAAGCAGCTGTTGCATCATTTTATTCATTGGCTGCATGATAACGACCCCGACATTATTATTGGTTGGAATGTTATTAACTTCGATATGGTTTTACTGCAACAACGCTGTGATTTACATGGTATTACTTTTGCTATCGGCCGAGATGGCAAACCTCCTTATTGGCGTAAAAATAAAATCAGTGAACAAAAATACATAGAAATATCCGGTCGTGTGGTGCTTGATGGTATAGATTTATTAAAAACGGCAACTTACAACTTTGCTAGTTTTTCTTTAGATTCTGTTTCAAATACTTTATTGGGAATAGGTAAAAAAGTTGATGATGTTGATAATAGAATTCAAGAAATAACCGATAATTTTAATCATGATAAACCAGCATTAGCCGCTTACAATTTAGAAGATTGCCGTTTAGTCTGGTTGATTTTTGAGAAAACCCAATTACTTGAATTTGCAATATTAAGAGCTGAATTAACCGGATTGGCTATAGACAGAGTAGGTGGTTCAGTAGCGGCATTTACCAATTTATATTTACCCAAATTACACCGTAGCGGATATGTTGCGCCAAATATGGGAGACGGTGAGTCGGGTTTAGTTTCTCCCGGCGGTTATGTAATGGATTCTATACCCGGGCTTTATGATAACGTTTTAGTGTTAGATTTCAAAAGCCTGTACCCGAGTATAATTCGTACCTTTAAGATTGATCCTATGGGACTGATTGAGGGGCTGCTTGAGCATAATCAAGCTGTTCAAGCCGATAATGCTGATGGTTCTGAGGTCTCGGGGAACGACGGTGCTATGGTTGATTCCGCTAAGGTAGGTGCATCTAAGATAGATCGTTCAATAGAAGGATTTGATGGCGCATACTTTTCCCGTGATCAGCATTTTTTACCTGCGATAATTGAAAGTCTCTGGTTAGAGCGCGATAAAGCAAAGCAGGAAAATAATGCTGCATTATCCCAGGCAATCAAAATAATTATGAACTCTTTTTATGGGGTTCTGGGGTCGAATGGTTGTCGTTTTTTTGATCCACGCTTATCTGGTTCAATCACCAAACGAAGTCATGTTTTATTGAAAACAACTAAAAAGTGGATTGAAGAAAAGGGTTATCAAGTTATTTATGGTGATACAGATTCAATTTTTGTTAACGTTGGCACTGATAAATCATTAAAAAACAGCAGGGCGCTTGGTAAAGAGCTACAAAATTTTATCAATGATAAATGGCTTAAAATCATCGAAGGTGACTATAAATTGACTTGTCATTTAGAGATTGAATTTGAAACACATTTCTCTAAATTCCTAATGCCGACGATACGTGGTTTAGATATTGGCACTAAAAAACGTTATGCCGGTTTAGTGCTTGATGATGACAATAACCAGAGCATGGTCTTTAAGGGATTAGAAAGTGTGCGAACCGATTGGACTGAATTATCTAAAATGTTTCAGAGGGAACTCTATAAAAAGGTTTTTAATAACCAACCCGTAGTGGAATATATTTTAGAGATTAAAGAAAAAACCTTATCGGGTGAATTTGACCATTTACTTATTTACCGTAAACGTATTCGTCGAAAACTGTCAGAATACGTAAAAAATGTTCCTCCTCATGTTAAAGCTGCGCGAATTGCAGATATGTTAAATATGGAACAAGGCAAGCCATTGAAGTATCAAAACAAAGGTTGGATCGAATATTATATTACCCTAAACGGACCACAAGCCAGAGAGCACTTGTTGGCCCCTCTTGATTATCAATTTTATATTGATCGTCAATTAATGACGGTTGCAGATGCTATTTTGCCCTTTATTAATACCAGTTTTGGTGAGATCACTGATACTCAATTGAACTTGTTTTCTTAATTAATTGTTTTTTAATATAAAAATGCGATGTGACGGAACCTGCGATTTCTTCCTGTAATTTAAACCCGTTATTTATACCTATTATTTGTACTTAAGTAGCCTGTCTCTTAGTCAAATTTACATTATAAGTGATGCAATAATGTTCTATAGGAAGGGTATTGGCTTTTAAATAGAGG
>JABSOI010000093.1 GCA_013216015.1 Alteromonadaceae bacterium
GTAAATATTGTAATAATCAAAAGTTGAAACGACGACAAGGTATTACTCAGAGTATGAAATTACTGGATTCTGCTTAACCGGATAAACAATTTATTCAATAACAACTGTTCAGTGACATACTGAGAATTAATCTTGCCTCGAAAACGGTAAACCATTCGTAAAATCTAGTAATTATCATGAATGAAGTCATTCTAGGTTTAACTTCAATTAAAATTTGCAAGATTGCTTTACTTATGTCCTTCTATAAATTTTCTCTTTATAAAATGGCTGGCCTAGTTAATTATAATAAAATGGCTGGCCTAGTTAATTTCGGCCTAGTTAATTTACTGCTCATCAAATTCACCATCGTAGTAAAAAAAGTTACCCGTGTGATTTACTACAACATCCTGAATTAAATACATGTTTCTGGCATGCAGGCCGCGTGATAAATTTTGATAATCTGCAAGCGTGCCATAATGCTCATCTACAGATTTAAAGTCTCTCGCCCAATATCCATGATACCCCCAATACTGAGCAATAGGATCCCACCATTGATTTGCTACATGCGGTGTTGTCCAAACGGCCGTTACACCTAAATTTTCAAGATAATCCAACTTGTCGATTACACCTTGTAAATCACCACCGTTATATTTACTTTTGGCACCTGGCTCATAAACACCAACCCCCTGATCACTGTTACTGATGTTGCCGTCATTAAATCGATCTATCATCAGCAAATATACGATTTGATCTTGCCAATCTGGTGAAGGAACGTGCAATTTTGCTTGAGCGGCTTGAGTCTCATGTTTTGCAATGACCTCTGCCGAACCTTGACTTTTACTCTGTTCCTGCTGATGATTTTCATCTTTGATATTCTGGTTGTTACAGGAAAAAAACAAAAATGTTATTCCCATAGTAAGGGTACTTTTTTTATTTATTAACATTAATAACAAGTCCTGAATCAATATAAAAACATCCTGAAATAAAGTCAGGATCACTACTTAAATCTTAGTTCCAAGGGAGTTCCGTCAAAACTGAGGTCAACCGTTAGAATTTTTGATTTTTTATCAAATTGACTCGTTAACCTTTTGCTGCCCTGATAAGCCTGATCAAAACTCACTGCATTGTGCACAACAATTTTTATTTGCTTGTCGCGTTTAAGCTTAGTGTGTTTACCTTGAATACTTATGCTAAAACCAACCTCATTCTTAGTAGCTTTTGCATTAAAATCAAGCAATGTAAACTTCCCATTCTGATAATCTTTGCTCAACCCATCATCCTGATAAAGTTGAAAATTGGATTGAGCAACTGATGGATCAAACCAATAATGAACGATCAGTTCATCCCCCGTATACTCGCGGATATTAAGCATTTTTGGTGCATGAGGAATGATAGCTCCACCCTTTACCAACACGGGTATATTCCGTTTTTCAACAGGGAGTTTTTGCTTGCCCGCAAGGTATTTCTTGTCACTCCAATAATCAAACCATGTACCTTTTGGCAAGGTATATTCAAGTTCAGTTATCTCAGGCTCTGTTACAGGTAGAACCAATAAGTTTGGTCCCCAGAAAAATGCATCTGTGTCCAATAAGTTACTCTCAAGTAGGCTGTTATCAGATAAAGAATGTTCTTCCCGTTCATTATGGAAAAAAGTGGGTCGCATGAACGGAGTACCTCTCGTATGATTCTGGTACGCCAGACTATAGTTATAAGGAAGCAGTTGGTAACGCCAACTTAATGCTTCCTTAATCAATGAAGCAACTTCTTCACCATGAAAAATTGGCTCTGGTGCTATTTGTTCTTGAGAATGTGGTCTAAAAATAGGTTGAAATGTACCAAATTGAAGCCAGCGAACATAAAGTTCAGGATCAAAATTATCTGTTACTGCAAAACCACCAAGATCAGAATGTGTATAACCTAAACCCAGAAGCCCCATTTGTAACGAAAGTTCCACCTGAGATTTCAAAGCAGCCCATGAACGACCGACATCACCTGTCCAGGGGATCAGGCCATATCGTTGACTACCCGCAAACCCTGAACGCATCATAATAAATGATCTTTTATTTATATTGGCTGCAGAATGTCCGTTAAACAGATTTTTGGCCCATTGATGCCCATAAACATTATGAACTTCATCTGCTGTTGCAGTTTGATTTGATTGACTGATTTGATGAACAATTTCTTGAGGATGTACTTCCGGCTCTCCGAGATCTCCCCAGAAACCTGCAACTCCCCAATCGAGTTGTTTTTGATAAAATGACCAAAACCATTGTTGACCCTTCTCAGAAAAAACATCGACAAGCGAAGTATTACCAAAATAAAAATCAAAAGTGACAGGTTTTCCTAATTTATCATTTGAAAATGCACCCGCATCTGCGCCTGATTGCCAATTGTTTGATGTTGTTAAAATAAAAGGTTCACTGATTAAAATCGTATTAACCCCCAAATTATCAAAATCTTCTACCATTTGTTCGCCGTTGGGGAAGGTTTTTCGATCCCAATCAAGATTTCCCATAAAACCTTTCATATCAGAGCCAAACCAATACAGATCAAATATAATGGCATCGAGAGGCATTTTTTGGCGATGATACTCAGCAACTACATCCCTTGCTTGTGCTTCACTTCTATAACCAAATCGTGAAGCTATATTTCCAAATGCCCATATTGGCGGCAAAGGTTGCTTTCCTGTCACTGTTGTATATTGATTAACCAAAGATTCATAAGACTCAGACATTGCCACTAAATAAGCAGTGCGTCCTCCAATTGCATCAAATTGCAGTATATCTTTTTCTGTTGCGCCTAAATCCAAATTTCCTTTGGCACTATTATCAAACATCAAAATATACTTTGAACTAGACATTAATCCAGGCAAGCTGTAATTCATTTGGGGCGCATGATCTTCATAGCCATAATGAGCTTTATTATAAAGGGGTAATTTTTTCCCGCGTCTGTCCATACCTAAAACACGTTGCCCGCCACCAAATAATTTTTCTTTATCGTTTAGCTGAAAACGGAAACCTCTGATCTTTTGTTGCTCAAAGTTCCCCTCTTCAAAGTAACCCTGCTCCTCCGCAAGCAGCAGTTTTCCTTTATGATAAAACGAAAGTTTGACCGGTGATTTTTGAATAATCACCGTTGAACTTTCACTAAAAAAACTCAGGGAATGATCTCGGTCGACAATCTGTGTCAGCGAGTTGGCTTCTAGGTTTTCATCAACTAAATAACCTGGTAACTGTTTTACCTTATTAAGTAAATAATGAATATAAACACTGTCGTTTGTCAGGTATTCAACGGTAATATTCCCCTCATCAGTGGTGAGTACAATTTTATTGTCCTGATGTTTAAAACTTTCAAGTACAGCGGCGAATACAGGTGCACTGAAACTACTTAATAAGCTTATCGCTAAAATCAGTTTGATGTATAAATTCACGATGAAAAGTAACTCCGTATTTGGGTAAACAGCTTAAGGTCTGTATTATTAATGCTTCAACAATTAATTAAACAGGTTGATAAAATATAACCTGCATAAAACTAATAAAACTAGTCAGCTGAGGGGTGAATACGTATGCAGACATTCTGAGAAAGGTGAATACGTATGTAAGCGCTTGTAAGTTATTCGTTTAGATTAATAACATAGAAGCAATTATCAGAACACCTCAACCGTAGAAAAACATTACTGTTGCCATCATATGTCCTTCAATTTTAGCTTAATGAACGAGTATGACAACCACTTGAAATGGGAAAATTTAACCATGAAATTAAATCGAATATTGGCGGTAATTTCTGCCAATACTATTTTGTCTTTATCACTATTGGGCTGCGCAACAAATTCAGAAGCCCCAAGTTATAGCTCAACCTCAGTTGAGCAAAAAGCTACACAGTTTTATGGCACTTTAAATCCATACGCATCCGAATCTATTTATTTCCTTTTAACCGACAGATTTGTTGATGGAGACAAAAGTAACAATCAGGAAACACAAGGTGGCGAATTTCCCAGCTTCAATCGTTTACTAAAAGGCCCTGACGGGCTTCATGCCAATGTTGGTTATTTAGGCGGTGATTTCAAAGGTGTACTCAACAACGCCGAATACATCAAAAATATGGGATTCACTTCGGTATGGCTTACGCCTATTTTTGATAACCCAGACCAGGCTTTCAGTGGCGGCGAAGAAGTTACCTATGGAGCATATTTCAAAGATGGTGGAAAAACAGGTTATCACGGATATTGGGGGGTTAATTTTTATGAATTGGATGAACATCTTCCTTCTGAAGATTTATCTTTCAATGATTTCACCACACAATTAAAAGAAAAACATGATTTAAATTTTGTCTTGGACATCGTCGCTAATCATGGCTCTCCGGCTTACAGCATGCCAAAAGATCAACCAAAATTTGGAGAGATTTATAATGAAAAAGGTGTACTCATTGCGGATCATCAAAATATACATCCGGAAAATCTAAATCCCACCAACCCTTTACATGCGTTTTACAATACTCATACTGGCCTCGCTCAATTGTCAGATGTAAATGAAAATAACCCAGCTGCACTTGATTATTTTGAAGGTGCTTACCTCAAATGGATAGCACAGGGAGCTCATGCCCTTCGTGTTGATACCATAAAAGAAATGCCCCATCATTTCTGGAAAAAACTTTTCGATATAATACGTGTTCATCACCCTGACATTTTTATGTTTGGCGAAAGTTATTCTTACGATGCTAAATTTTTAGGCGAACACACCCGCCCACAAAACGGAGGTGTCAGTGTACTGGATTTTCCCGGCAGAAAAGTGATCACCCGTGTATTTGAAAATCCTGATAGCGATTTCAACTCCATCTTGTCTTATTTGCATTTAGATGATGGTATGTATCAAAATCCTTATGAGTTGATGACCTTCTACGATAATCACGATATGGAAAGAATGAACGCTACCGACGAAGGATTCATTGATGCCAACAATTGGTTATTCACTTCACGCGGGATCCCTGTTATTTATTATGGCTCTGAGGTGAATTTCATGACTGGCAAACCTGAACATCAGGGAAATAGAAATTACTTTGGTCAACAAAGAATTGAGCAAGCTAAATCTCATATCATCCAAAATAACTTAACCCGTATTGCACACATAAGAAAAGACTCAATAGCATTGCAACGGGGCTTACAAATCAATCTTGAATTTAAAGATAACCAGGCAATTTTCTACCGTGTTTATCAAGATGACAATGTCAGCCAAACTGCTTTGGTGCTGTTAAATAAAGGAAATACTGAAAAAGAATTTAACGTCAAAAACTTGCTCAGCAAAGGTAAATGGACAGACGCCATCAGTGGTGAAAAATTCATTGTCACCAGCGATAAATCATCAATCAACACACAAGTAAAAGCACATGGGGTAAAAGTGTTATTGCTGAATAACAGGGTAAATAACCTAGAACTAATTTCCCTGTTAATGGAACATCAAACCAAGGTCCTTTAAAATTATTGGTGGGTTATGCCGTTGGTTAACCCACTCTTCACCATTTAAATCGCTTTCAATTTATTTAATAATATTTCATATTGCCAAGTCATTTTTTAAGCTTTTTTTTAAGCCTTTGATATAACATTCGCTTCTCAGGGCAATATCACGACGCTCTGAGGGAATATTCGGTTGGGAAGTTGCAATAGTTCTTCATACTGTTGTCCGGGACAACACTCTTGGATAGATTTTTGCGCTGCTATCTCAGACAAAAGCATTAACAGTTAAACACTGCAATAACAGTAATTTAATTAAATAAAAGGGAAATAACTCAACTAATAAACAAACAATTTTTTGTTTTAAACCTTGAACTAAAATTAATAGGCTATATATTAATTCCATTCTAAGAGGAATTTTTTATTATTATTTGGCGCAAATTAACAATAGCTTTATTTGTTTTGATATTAGCTCAAACAGCTAATGCTTTGCCGATCTCTAATGATAAAATCGATAACAATATCCAGTCTGTTCAGTTAGAAAAGCAAAAAATAGCGCTTACTGAAGAGGAAGATGATTTATTTACTTTTCCCAGGGTGCTTAGACCCAATGCCTCTATATTTTCAACTGAAATACAAACCACTCCAAATTATTTTATAGAAATTCAATTTTTTGAGATTAAGCTAACCGCAGCGCTATTCAAAAACCTTGCTAACCCGCCAGTTATGGTTAACTGGTTCGAACAATTAAGCTGCAAAACATGTTCATCACGTATTTCCGGCTGGAAAGACGGCAATTCCTTATATTCTTCTTCCATTACTTACCACAGTTAAATTCATTATTTAACGGCTCCACCTTGTCACTTTTTTTAATAAATAAGTGAAGTCAGGACCGTTTAACTCTATTTACTTTTCCCTTTTCCATACTGATGTTTAATCATCAGTCACTCGCTGTGGCACTTATAGCATTTAAGCCATATCAGGCGGGTATTAATTTAGAGATTTAATAATGTATTCACCAACAAAAAAGAACAAGCATTATGCTAAGTGGCAAAATTTAGTCATAGTGTTTACCTTACTATTTATGCTTATCAGTGCGTTACCTAATATATATACCCATCACCATTCAAAATGCAGGTTTTGATTCGTTTAAAAAACATATTTACTGCGTTGCTGAATCTTAAATAAGAATAACTTATCCGGCGAATCAGCGTCTTGTAACTATGCTTTTTAATTCACCTCAAATTCCCGCATTTTGAAAGGTAACGGGTATATTCAGATAAAGCAAACATTCGCATAGCTAGTCAAAATACACAAGCCCCACAAATAACACCTCAGTTCCTGAATAAACTGTTCACTGACCAACAGTTAGAAATAGACGAAATACGTTCATCAACAGGTTTCACTACGATAGTTTTAACAAAGAAATCTCAACAGAAAATAGCACATAACCTACTTAACAATACCTTGGACGATAATTACTTAATTGAAAGTTATGTAAATAATGATGCACCTGCCTGGCTAAAAAAATTGGGTAATAAGCCGATAAAACTGGGATTAGATTTAAGTGGTGGAGTGTTATTCGTACTTGATGTCGACACAGAACGCGCACTGTCTGACAAATTGAAAGACATCATTCTTGATATTAAAATCATCGCAATGAAAAATCATTTGCGAGGAATAAAAGTATCTCAACCTGATAGTTTTACCATTAACGTAAATCTCCCCTCTACAGCTCATCAATCTAATGAAATATTGTTGGCTAAAATTACTGAAATATACCCTGAATTGACGCAACAAAAGAAAGGAGAACGTCAATTTTCGTTAATCTATTCACCTCAAGAGCAAGTTAAATTCCGTCAAGAAACAATGAAACACACGCTTAAAACCATGCGGGGGAGAATTGAAGAATTAGGTATTACTGAAGCAGTTACCCAAAAACAAGGTAAGAATCGGATCCGAATAGAATTGCCCGGAGTTCACAATCCAGAAGAAGCTAAAAGAATCATTGGTGCTACAGCATCGTTAGAGTTCTACCAGATGGCAGCTAACTCCAAAGCGTCGGGTATAAAACGCATTAGAAACGATAAGGGTCAACTACTGGTACTTAATAGCAAAGTTGTATTTTCAGGAAGCAATATTAAAAATGCCCGTTCAGGACAAGACCAAATGGGCTTACCTCTGGTTACTTTGAGTCTTGACGCGATTGGCGCAAAGAAAATGTCTGACTTTTCTAAAAGAAATATCGGTAAATTAATGGTGACGATATTTTCTGAATTCTATCGTGATGCCAATAATAAAGTTGTTAAAAAAAGTAAAGTCATCAGTGAAGCGACTATTCAAGCACACCTGGGCGCTCAATTTAGTATTACAAATATGAAAAGCCCACAAGCTGCACAAGATTTAGCTTTGCTGTTACGGGCAGGTTCTTTAACTGCGCCAGTAACAATAGTTCAGCAACGAAGTATAGAAGCTACCTTAGGTGCTGATAATATTGATAATGGTATCAAAGCTCTAACCATCGGCATTGTTATTACCCTGCTTTTTATGGCTCTGTTGTATAGAAAGCTCGGCATAATTGCCAATATTGCACTGGCACTTAATTTAATCAGTTTACTTGGATTAATGTCACTGCTTCCCGGCGCTGTACTCACATTACCGGGTATCGCTGGCTTAGTACTGACTGTTGGAATGGCAGTTGATACTAACGTGCTTATTTTCGAACGAATTAAAGAGGAATTAAAACGGGGACGTAAAACCTTATCAGCAATTGACTTTGGATACAGAAATGCATTTTCCACCATCCTTGATGCCAATATTACCACGATGATCACTGGCATTATTTTGTATTCCATTGGTTATGGTCCGGTGAAAGGCTTCGCCATTATTTTATGTCTTGGCATTTTAACCAGTATGTTTACCGGAGTATTTGTCTCCAGAGCGTTAACTAACCTATCTATTAGAAACAATGACAGTCTGTTGTCAGGAGTAAAATAATGAAGAATTTTTTATCAAACGGATCCCTTGAAAACAGTTTCCTTCAAAACATTTTCCTAAAAGATAATGCTGAACTTTTCAGTAAATTCAGAGTAATAAGCTTTTGTTGTGCCGGAGTATTTGTAGTTATTGCTTTGCTTGGCCTCTTTAGTAGGGGATTAAATTTAGGGCTTGATTTTACGGGAGGTTATTTAACCGAATTTTCAACAGATAAACCAGTAAGTCAAAAAAAAATTAATGAGCTTTTGTCTTCATACTTACCGGATGACTTTCAGTTGTCTTCTGCCGATAATGGCACCTATTGGACCGTCAGACAGGCGGATGTTCATGTGAATTCGCTTGTTAATACTCCTGTAAGTACTCTTGTTAAAGGTGATGCCGACACAAACTCAAAAGCATGGTTGGCTCACTTTACCGTAGCTGACTCTACCGTACAAAGTGGTTTAACCGTTAGCCCGCAAGATGCAATTTATATTGGTAGCCAAGTTGGGGAAGAACTGATTAATCAGGGAGGATTAGCTTTATTAACGGCCATGATCGCTATATTGCTCTATTTATCTCTGCGATTCGAATGGCGTTTGGCAATGGGGGCTGTGGTTGCACTTTTTCATGATGTGATCTTAGTACTGGGTTTATTTGCATGGTTTGGGATTTCTTTTGATTTAACCATTTTAGCCAGCATACTTGCCATCATTGGTTACTCGTTGAATGATTCAATCATCGTAGGTGACAGGATCCGGGAATTAATGAAAAGTAATAATGAAAATAACATAGGAACAATCATTAACCTGGCAATAAAATCAACATTAGTCCGAACTATGATCACGTCAGGTACAACGCTCGCCACCATAACGTCAATATGGATGTTTGCAGGAGAATCCCTGAACGGTTTTTCCATTGCTTTATTTTCAGGAGTTTTGGTTGGTACTTTTTCTTCTATTGCGATATCAGCAACTGTGCCACAACTACTTGGATTAACGGCTGATTATTATCTACAGAAGGAAGAATTAATATGCAAATTACCTTAACTTTTTCACAACATAGGATCACAGATACTTAGTAAGTGCCCATCCAGAAACGAATGTCTACTGCGGACGTCCCACTAACACGAACTGTGCACCACAAGATGGTGTTATTTAGAATGACTAAACGCCTATATCTTGTAGAGCCCATTTCGTGTCATTGGTAAACACTCGCTACGACCCCGTTTCTGGACGGACACTAGTTATATTTCTGTTAAAAAGAGTGTTTATCTGTTTTGATAAACACTCAAAAGGAAACTGTTTGTATAAATGGTTTATCCTTTATGATGCAAGTTATTTGTAAAAGCATGAAATTCTGACACTTAATTATTACTCTCACTAATTTCACTCAATGATACAAAAGAGATTATATTCAACAAAATTGACAACTAAACTACGATGTTAACAACTATACCCAAGCTACTTGGAAATGCAGGTTCAGAGCTAAGCTAGGACATCAGAGCAAGGCGCAACACGCATATAATGGTTGTTCCCTTGTAAAGTGTTGCAACGCAGCACTGGTGTTCTAGCTTAGCTCCCTTCGGGCAAGGCGATAAACGGCTATCTCCTGCGTTATTAAATCTCAAAAGGGAAAAACCATTTATAAAATTTAATGCCTTGAATATAGCCGTTTATCGACTTGCTGAATCCTGCATTTCCAAGTAGTTTGGGTATAAATTAACAACGAAACCGCATATTTCATGGAGGTTAGGCTAGTAAACTAGTGTATTATAGACCAAGTAGTCTTTACGCATTCTAGAGATTTTTATGGAAACTATTAAACCTAATAAACAACCTTTCGTGCATGGTGAAGTTGCCTTGGTTGGAAGTGGTCCCGGTGATCCTGAACTATTAACTATTCAAGCCTACCGTTTTATAAAACAAGCTGAAGTTGTTATTTATGATCGTCTTGTCAGTGAAGCTATCATGGATCTGGTCCCTGAACATTGTGAACGCGTTTATGTGGGAAAAAAACAGGCTGAACACCGAGTACCGCAGGAAGGTATTAATCAATTATTAGTAGACTACGCTCATTCAGGAAAAAAGGTTGTACGGTTAAAGGGGGGAGATCCTTTTGTATTCGGTCGTGGTGGTGAAGAGGCTCAATTTCTTCTGGCCAATAACATTGCTTGTCATATAGTTCCTGGAATGACTGCTGCTTCGGCTTGTACTAGCTATGCAGGTATCCCGCTAACCCATCGTCAGGTAGCACAGAGTTGTACGTTTATAACAGGTAATGTACAAGACAATGGTGCACTAGATTTACCTTGGCACACGTTAAGTGATTCAAAACAGACTGTCGTATTTTATATGGGAATCAAGAGCTTACCAACTATAACTGAACAATTATTGAAAGCAGGAAGAACAGCTTCGACTCCGGCAGCAATTATTCACAAAGGTAGTCAGCCAGATCAAAAAGTTTATCGAAGCACACTGGAAAAATTAGTTGAGTTGGTCATCAAAGAAAATATCAAACCACCCTCTTTAATCGTTATTGGCGATGTTGTTAATACTTTTGACGAAGATCATTTAAAACATATTGGCTATGTATCACCTAAATAGCTTGGCTCTAACTTATTTAAAGTCTATACAGTCAAGCAGATACAGTTAGCCAACAATAAACTGTACTGAGGATAATAAATACCCGCGTGAATAACTTCACTGTTACGGCTACTTGTTTCCTCACTGCAAGACTCATTTTTTCAATCAGAAATTTTATCAACCGTTGACCTAAGCTCAACAACATTGCCCTGTGGATCGTTAATATAAACTGAATTTCCAAATCCAAGTGCACCGTATCTCCGTTCGAAATCCCCTATTTCAATACCATGCAGTGCCAAATGTTCTTTAATTTCTATTTCGGAAATAGCTTTAAGCTGCAAACAAAAGTGATCAACATTATTTTCAGTTTTGGAGGGAGAACCACCGCCTTTTTTTCCCAGTTGACTATCAACAGTCACTAAATCTATTAATGCAGTCCCTGCCCGTAACTGAGTTAATCCTACTTCTGGTGATGTCTGTCGTTCAATTTTGCATCCCAATATCTGACAATAAAAATGAAGCATTTCATCTAACTTTTCCGTTCTTAAAACAATATGATCTATGGCAACGATTTCAAGCATATGACCTCCTTAATTACATAGTTAATAATGCATTCAGGTAATAATGCACTTACGTTAACAAAGATAGCAGTATTTTTTAGTATTGGATTGGTCTTGCAGTAGTTATTAGAAATAATTATTGGAAATAGTTATTGGACGTATTAAAAAGAGACCACTTGTGTTTTATAAACATGATTTTCAAATAGTTTGGGTATAATATCAATTGCAATAATTCCAAAAAAAATGCTCATCTAAAAAAATAAATGAGCATTTCAATTTAATCACTAGGTTTATTTACTTGAAGTATTTTAAACCTGAAACATCTGTACCTAAGGCATCATAGCGTCTTGATCTGCGCCTTCTTTTTCTACTACTTCAGGAATTAAATCTTCTTTCGAAATCCCTAAAGATAAAGCAACAGAGCTGGCAACATAAATAGATGAATACGTACCCACAAAAACACCAAATAATAATGCAGTAGCGAAACCATGAATTAACTCACCGCCTCTGAAGAACAAAGCTAATAACACTAAAATTGTAGTTATGGAAGTGATAACAGTACGGCTTAATGTCTGTGATAAAGAAACATCAATAATCCCTTCTGAATCAAGACCTCGCATTTTTCTGAAGTTTTCACGAATTCTGTCTGAAACAACAATAGTATCGTTAAGGGAGTAACCAATAACAGCCAGAATCGCTGCCAGTACAGTTAAATCGAACTCTAAATTAAGCAAAGAGAAAAGCCCAAGGGTCAGCAATACATCATGAAATAAAGCGATCACCGAACCCAGTGCCATACGCCATTCAAAACGAAAGGCAACATACATCAAGATACAGATCAGCGCGGTAAGCATGGCTAAACCACCCTGCTCGGCTAATTCATCTCCGACACTTGCACCAACATACTCAATACGCCGCATATCAATTTTTTGTCCGGTACCTTTTTCCAATACCGATAAAATTTGATTACCCAGCATTTCTGCTTTCACGTCATCACGTTGACCTAAACGAATAACTACGTCACGGCTGCTACCGTAAAACTTTACTACTGCATCATCAAAGCCTTTAGCATCCAGCAATTGACGCATTTTATTCAGGTCTGCCGCGTTTTCAAAACCAACTTCAATTAACGTACCGCCAGTAAAATCCAAACCGAAGTTCAGCTTGTTGGTGGTTAAGGTAACAATTGAAGCAACCATTAATATAATACTGAATACCATGGCTATCTTGCGATAGGCCATAAAGGTGACAGTTTCTTTTAAATGTAAAATTTGCATATTGTTTGCTCCCAACTATATCGGTAATTTATCAAGGCGTTTTCCGCCCCAAATCATATTAACTATAGCCCTTGTACCGACTACAGAAGTAAACATTGAAGTGATAATACCAATGGATAAAGTAACCGCGAAACCTTTAATAGGGCCTGTGCCAATAGCAAACAAAATAAGTGCCGCAATTAACGTAGTGATGTTGGCATCAATAATGGTAGAAAATGCTGCATCATACCCCTGATGGATTGATTGCTGTATTGATTTACCTTCGCGTATTTCTTCACGTATACGTTCGAAAATAAGCACATTGGCATCAACTGCCATACCTACGGTCAATACAATACCAGCCATACCTGGCAGCGTTAACGCCGCTTCCGGTAGTAACGACATAATACCAATAATTAAGACCAGGTTTGCACCCAAGGCTAAGTTTGCCACAACACCAAAAGCGCGATAATAAATCAGCATAAAGATAAAAACTAAGCCAAAGCCCATCATTATTGCCTGAAAACCAAGCTTTACGTTTTCAGCACCTAACGTTGGCCCAACAGTACGTTCTTCAACAATTTGAATTGGTGCAATCAAAGCACCCGCACGTAGTAACAATGCTAAGCTATGCGCTTCAACCTGACTACCAGCACCTGTTATACGGAAAGACTTACCTAAACGTCCTTGAATAGTGGCAACACTTATCACTTCCTGAACTTTTTCAAAAATGGTATTGCCTTCAGCATCTTTATTTTTGGTTGGCTTATATTCAATAAATACCGTAGCCATAGGCTTACCAATATTTATTTTAGTGGCATTTGACCACTTACTGCCACCTGGAGAATCTAGTGTAATATTAACTTGTGGACGGGAGTATTCATCTAAACTTGAACCAGCATCAACAATATGGTCACCTGTAAGCATGACACGTTTCTTCAATAAAACAGGCGTGCCATCACGTTCATATAACAATTGAGAACTTGCTGGTACTCTACCTTTAAGCGCATTACCCATATCACCTTGTTGATCAACCATTCTAAATTCGATGGTAGCAGTAGCATTTAAAATTTCTTTTGCTTTGGCAGTATCTTGAACACCAGGTAATTCGATAAGGATGTGTTTCTTACCTTGACGCTGTACTAATGGTTCAGCTACCCCTAATTCATTTACACGATTACGGATAATAGTAATGTTTTGTTGCAAGGCATATTCACGAATTTCTTTTAGTTTTAAATCAGTCAACTTAGCCGTTAAAGTAAGCGCGTCTTCATTATCAACCAAGATTAAATCACGATTTTGATTTTCAAGAAATTCTTTTCCCGCAATCAAATCTTCAACATTACGGAATTTTACTTCAATAGAAGTTGAGATTTTTTTAACTGAACGATAACGAATTTTTTCACCACGTAGGCCGCTACGAAAATCGCTGACGAGAGAATTAGTTGCTTTAAGAATGGCTTCACTCATGTTAACTTCCATTAAAAAGCTAACGCCGCCGCTTAAATCAAGACCTTTTTTCATTGGCGTACCACCTATACTGGCCAGCCAGTCAGGAGTCGCAGGTGTTAAATTTAATGCAACAGAGTATTTCTCACCTATATTATCATCCAATAAGTCACGCGCTTTTATCTGAACTTCCGTATCTTTAAAACGTACTAATACTTGATTATTCTCAAGTACGACACTTAAAAAATCAATATTTTCTTTAGCGAGCAGCTCTTTAACGTTATCAAGTGTTGTCAAATTTGCTTCAACACTGCGTTTACCCGAAATTTGAACAGCAGGATCTTCACCATACAAATTTGGCAAGGCGTAGAGTGCACCAAAGGCAACCAGAAACATCACCATCAGTGTTTTCCATAAGGGATATTTATTTAACACAATTTATCCTTTTAATTTATTCTATTTTGTAATTAAACAACTCATCAGTTTTCTATAGCTATTCGGTTTCCGCCTTGTATTATTACCTGCTTATGCAGGTACAAATATCTTGCTACAAGGCGTAATATGAATAATTAAAGTGACTTCATTGTACCCTTAGGTAATACCGCATTAATAGCACCTTTTTGCACTATTACTTCAGTACCTTCAGCAAGACTAACAACAATAAAATCTTTTTCATCTGACACTTTCACGATTTTACCCACGATACCACCTTGTGTAAGTACTTCATCGCCTTTGGATAAAGCTGACATTAAACTTTTATGTTCTTTTACACGCTTAGCTTGTGGACGGTAAATCATAAAGAAAAATACCAAACCAAACACCAACAACATGATAATCATTTCCATACCGCCGCCTGCTGGAGCTGCGCCTGCGGCATGTGCTTTACTAATAAATAAACTCATAACTTCCTCTTTTTTTCTTATGTTGTAATAAATATGTTTTTAAATTTTTTTCTAAAATATGTTTTCTAAAAAAGTTTTTTTTAAATTTTGTAAAATTAAGCTTTCAATGGCGGAACGGGTAAATCCCGCAACGCATAAAAATCTTTAACAAAGGCCTCTAATTTACCTTGCTCTATCGCATCACGCAAACCTTGCATTACCCGTTGATAAAAACGTAAGTTATGTACGGTATTTAATTGTGAGCCCAATATTTCATTACACTTGTCTAAATGATGTAAATAGGCACGCGAATAATTTTTACAGGTGTAACAGTCACATTCAGGATCTAAGGATCCTGTATCAGTTTTATGACGTGAATTTCTAATTTTAACCACGCCATTCGTCACAAATAAATGACCATTACGGGCGTTACGTGTAGGCATGACACAATCAAACATATCAATTCCTCGACGCACACCCTCAACTAAATCTTCAGGTTTTCCTACACCCATCAGATATCGGGGTTTATTGTCCGGTATCAAGGGAGCCGTATGATCTAATATTCGGATCATATCTTCTTTAGGCTCGCCGACCGATAAACCACCGATAGCATAACCGTCAAAGTCAATTGCCGTTAACCCTTTAAGTGAAACTTCACGTAAATCTTCATACATACCACCTTGCACAATACCGAACAAAGCAGAAGGATTATCTCCGTGAGCGTCTTTAGAACGTTGAGCCCAACGTAAAGAAAGTTCCATTGAAACTTTTGATTCTTCATGACTGGCAGGATAAGGCGTACACTCATCAAAAATCATCACCACGTCAGAAGCAAGGCTACGTTGAACTTCCATTGATCGCTCTGGAGTCAACATGATTTTTTCACCATTGACCGGTGAACGAAATTCTACGCCTTTTTCGGTAATTTTACGCATTTTACCTAAACTGAAAACTTGGAAACCACCAGAATCGGTTAAAATTGGTTTATCCCAATTCATAAATCCGTGCAAACCTCCATGCTGTTCAATAATATCGGTACCTGGACGTAACATTAAGTGAAAAGTATTTCCCAGTAGAATATGAGCACCTGTTGCCGCAACGTCTTCAGTTTTCATACCTTTTACTGTGCCATACGTACCTACAGGCATAAAAGCAGGAGTTTCAACTACACCCCGGTCAAAAGTCAACCGACCACGACGGGCTTTGCCGTCAGTAGTTAATAATTCATATTTCATTCTATTTTTAGTCATCTTTGTTTATCTTAATCCTTACCTACCAGCGAAACAGGCCAGCGGCGATAGTTTTTTAATTTGTTTGCGTATTTATCTACTTACTTTAACTGCTTTGTTTAGCTGCAAATTTTATCAGCTCAATTGCTTGTCTTTTTAGTTAAAAACATCGCATCACCATAGCTGAAAAAACGATATTTTTCTTCAATAGCATGCTGATAAGCCGCTTTAATATGATCAAAACCAGAAAATGCGCTAACCAGCATTAACAAAGTAGATTGTGATAAATGAAAATTTGTTACCAAGGCGTCAATTACTTGAAATTGATAACCCGGAGTAATAAAAATATCAGTATCACCGTAAAATGCCGTTAATTCAGTGCCATTTACCATCGCAGCTTTAGCTGCACTTTCTAGAGAACGTACTGAAGTTGTTCCTACAGCAACGATTCGTCCTCCGGATTTTTTCGTTTGTGCAATTTGTTTAACCACATCATCCGATACTTCAACATATTCCGCATGCATAACGTGATCGGCAATTTCATCAACTTTTACTGGCTGAAAAGTCCCTGCACCAACATGTAAAGTAACAAAAGCAAAATCAATACCTTTTGCTTTAATTGTTGCCATTAAAGCATCATCAAAGTGTAATCCTGCTGTGGGTGCAGCAACCGCTCCCGGTTTGTCATTATAAACCGTCTGGTATCTTTCCCTGTCGCTGTCTTCGTCTGGCCTGTCAATATAGGGTGGTAATGGCATATGACCAATTTCATCCAATATCGTCAGTACTGATTGTTCACCGCTGAACTTCAATTCAAATAATGAACCATGGCGGGACACCATTGTCGCTTTAACCTGGTACTGACTTTTATCACTATCTAGCTCGCTCTGGGCCTGAAAATATAATTCGCTGCCTACCTTGGGTGATTTACTTGCACGAATATGCGCCAGCACACTGTGTTCATCAAGTAAGCGCTCTACTAATATCTCTATTTTTCCACCCGTACTTTTATTGCCAAATAAACGGGCAGGAATAACACGGGTATTATTAAAAACCAATAAATCACCAGGGTTTAATTGTTCACTGAGATCAAGGAAAGTTAAATTGTTTATCTGGCCAGAATTACCGTCAAGAGACATTAAACGACTGGCAGTTCTATCCTCTTTAGGATAACGGGCTATAAGTTCTTCAGGTAAATCAAATGAAAAATCGGCTACACGCATGGAATATGTTCATCATTTATTGATAATAAAAAGCGCGTAATTTTAGTGCCGTGCAGCGTTAATAGCAAGTTAAAACTACGGGTTATCCAACTAAACAACGATGTCTTTGCTACTTTATCAATCGTATTTTCAAAATATGACCATTAATATTGTTTATAATCATCATTCAGCAAAATACTCTCACAAATGTTATGTTTTCAAGTATGCTCACTTAAGCTTCTAAATATGCGGCTAATTACTGTCCATCCAGAAACGGATTTCTACTGCAGATGTCCCACTGACAAAATCTGAACACCACTATAAGGTTATTTATAATGACTAAACGCCTATATATGATATTAGTGTTCATATTGCTACTTTGCTCGGCTTCGCTACGACCTTTTTCTGGACGGGCATTAGCTAAGCTTATTACTTACAACCTCTGAGAGATTATTTAAATGACAAATCTTGCTGATGCTATCGCTAAAACTATTCTAATTGGTTTTGAACGCCACATTTATCTATTCAGTGAAATCACCCAGTCTGCCAAACACAGATTCGAGCAATGTCTGTGGAGTAAGGTACAAGTTGCCGCAAAAGCAAGAACCGATTTTTATGACCAACGCGTAGAAGAAACAATAAATACGCTGCAACAAAATTTTTATATCAGCGAACTCAAAGATGAATTATGGCAATCAATAAAAATTAGCTATGTAGAACTACTATATCAACACCCTCAAGCCGAACTTGCTGAAAGCTTCTTTAATTCTGTGTTTTGTCATTTATTTGAACGCAAGTATTATCATAATGCCTATATTTTTATCGAAAGCACTTTTATTCAATTGGAAAACATATCTGAATCTTCCATTTATACACGATATGAGCCTGCCGAAAAGGGTCTTTATTCCACCATTGAAGAAGTTTTATTAAAGCCTAAATTTGACATACCCTATTTTGATCTGAAAAAAGACATCAATACAATTATTTATGCATTTAGGCACCACGCCCATAAAACCCGATATCAGCTGGAAGATTTGCAATTCGATATTCTAAATTTCATCTTTTACCGAAATAAAGGTGCATACATTATTGGCCGGGTTATATCGCCTGCGGGTGAAACCCCTTTTATTTTATCTATATTAAATAATGAAAAAGGCGAATTATTCATTGATGCCCTGTTAACAGATGGTGAAAAAATGGCTGTTGTGTTTGGTTTTGCCCGTGCCTACTTTTTTGTTGATTGCCAACACCCTCATACTTTGATCGGATTTTTGCATAAATTTATTCCACATAAAACCCGCGCAGATTTATATTCTGCTATTGGCTTTCATAAACAAGGGAAAACTCAGTTTTACCGGGACTTTCTTAATCATTTAGCAAGCAGCGGTGATTCCTTTGAACTTGCGGCAGGTATTAAAGGCATGGTGATGTCTGTTTTTACACTACCTTCTTACCCGTATGTGTTTAAAATTATCAAAGATAAATTCTCTCCCAGTAAAAATATGACGAAGAAAGATGTAAAAGGTAAATACCGTTTAGTAAAACTTCACGATAGAGTCGGTCGAATGGCAGATACAATGGAATATTCTGAAGTAGCTTTTCCGAAAAATAGATTTTCTGCTGAACTGCTTGAGGAATTAACAAAAGTCGCTCCTTCAATTATCAGAGTCGAAGATGATTTGCTTATTATTAGTCACCTTTATATTGAACGCCGTATGATCCCGTTGAATTTATATTTAGCCGATGCAACCGACGAACAAGTTAGTGATGCTATTTATGGTTACGGCAAAGCGATTAAACAATTAATAGCCGCTAATATATTTCCGGGTGATATGTTACTGAAAAATTTTGGTGTAACCCGTCACGGGCGCGTTATTTTTTATGATTATGATGAAATAACGTATATGAACGAGGTTAATTTCAGAGTGAAACCTGTACCCGTTACAGAAGAACAAATTTATGCGGCAGAACCTTGGTACTCTGTTGACCCCGGTGATATGTTCCCTGAAGAACTTGCGACCTTTGCTTTAGCTAACCCGCGTTATCGCAAAGCATTTCTTCACCATCATCCTGAATTGCTTGAAGCAGCTTATTGGCAACAATGCCAAAAAGATGTTGCTGACGGCGTGTTCAGTGATGTATTTCCTTACCCTGACAATCTGCGTTTCAAGAGTTTACACGCCCACAAACGAGGAAATACGTAGTTGATTTGGAATAACGTAACCTCAAAATTACCGCTGCTTCGGTTTCTACAGGTGCCCAAGTATACAAACTGGTGGTTTTTTGAGGCCTTTGCTGTTTATTTGGCCGAACAACCAAACTATTCACAACTATTCGCATTTTACCCTTTACCTTTGAAATTGCTTGGGTATAATTCTCCTCCGTTGCAGGGGTGTAGTTCCAATTGGTAGAACAGCGGTCTCCAAAACCGACGGTTGGGAGTTCGAATCTCTCCACCCCTGCCATTTTCCTTTTATTCCTTATTACTATCTCTTTTGTTAAAATCAGCAATATCGCACATTTAACTGCAAAGCAATTTCAATGCATTGAAGAAGCCAGACGGACCTTATCTGGCTTTGTGAATCCTCCTTTAAACGCCTTATTAATAATGACAAACGCACCAATTAATTGTTAATTCATAATGGATGTAAAATCATCACAAATGGTTTATTTCCCAGCTTAGGTTAATATTGCTATTGGTTACAATTCTTTCAAGCACTATCACTCTTTCAATCAATATATCTAACTTCTTTTGTGTCGCTATAAAAGCAATACTTTCATTTTCAATTTGCAGAGCGAACAACTTCTGATTGACCTCTTTTTTATACTTAAAATAATTTTGAACAAAAATAATAACCAAGATTGGTGATGAAATGGCCATCATAACTAAAAATAATTCAAACATAGCTAATCTCCTGTTCGGCCATTTAAGTTCTTAAACAAGCTGGTGAATTTACAGTAGGTTGATTTACAATAGACTGATTACGCCATAATGAAGCCAGTGTTACTTCGCGCTTTTTGCCTCGACGTATGATTAGATTAACGTAAACCAAACTTAAAATTATTGAGCTTGCCTTGAATATATTCGCCTCTAAATCTCCTACGGCACCACCTGACATACCGAATATTGTGTAGGCCGCATTCATAAAAATGTGCATCCACAAAGGAAACCAGATGCGGTAACCACATTCACAATATAACCATGAAAACCAAGCACCCGCTATTGCTGTTATCGAGACGACCATCAATGCTGAAACCGCATCATGCCCCTGATAAATATGACCCAAGCCAAAGATCAAAGAGCTGACTAATGCTGCTGGTATAAATCCCAAGCGACAATAACGAAATAAAGCCCCAAATAGTGCTGCCCTAAAAATAATTTCTTCAAAAACCCCTGCGTATATTGAACCTGTTACTATGTCAGACCAAGAGAGGTTCAGTTCGATACTTAAGAATGCGTAACCTATAACCATAGGTACGCAACAGACAGCTGCTGTTAAAAAATACCTTTGATGCCCTGCGGTTTTTAGCCCTAAAATCTCTTGCACGCTAACCTCTTTAAATAACAAGGTCGCCACCAACACCAGTGGTCCATACATAAATAGATACCTCACTGGAGTCAATAAAAGATACGTTTGCTGACCAAGTGTTAATAAAACTTCGCTCCAGCTATCGCCCCAAAAATTTCTCATCATATAGTGACAGAACATAAACGTGGTTATTATTACCAATGCTTTTATCTTATTATTCATTTGTACCTTCTTAACTTTAAGTTTAAGTATAAATTTCAAATTAAGCATGACAAACGCTGCAGACAAGAGCGAACAGTTAGGGCTAAATTACAGCCCTGGGGGATTAATGACGAGGCTTTGGGGTGCTTAACAAACTTTAGGGACTAACAACAAGGCTTGCTTGATTGCGTCAACATAAGTACGGGAGACGGGTACTGTGACTCCCATTGGTTTCATTAATAATTGCAAACCGCCGGCGTTGCCTGTGCTTAGTTCCACTAAAGCCAAATTTACCGCATAAGAGCGATGGCAGCGGTGTACCAGAAGATTGTCCGGCAATTTTTTCAATATATTGGTTAATGAACTGCGTATCAATTTGTGATTAACTTTATTGCCTTCCAAAATGGCAAGTTCACAATAATTATCGGCCGATTTTATAAATAACAACTGTGATAACGAAACTTGTAATTTGTCGCCTTTATTATCGCCCGTTAAAGATATTAACTGCGATTGATCAGCCTCATTATTCTCTAAAGTTTCATTGCTGTTGTTAAGTTGTTTCTCTTCTTCAATAAATTGTTGAGGTTTGGTGACTTTGTTTGAGTAGCGATTAACAAGGTATATCACGCTGATGGGAAATAATCCAATAGCTAAAATATAGAGAATAAACAGCAATTGATTTTGCCAATGCCAGGAACCTAACATTGCAACGACAAAATAACTGTGATTAAACGGCTCTGTTCCATAATACTGTTGTCCCTCGATGAATCCCCTATTTTTAAAGGGTTAGGCGATAAATTGGTTTTTTAA
>JABSOI010000094.1 GCA_013216015.1 Alteromonadaceae bacterium
TCAATCAAGCGCCTTTTAGATAAACTTTCAAATTCACCTCAAATTCCCGCATCTTGAATGACCACGGGTATAGGTGATGAAGTAAAATATATTGTTGATAGGCAGGGTATTATTTCTATCGTAAAAATCAAAGGGTCAGCAAGCGGCCTATTATCAGGTATTACTACTAATTCTAACACTAATGAAGATGAATCTTTGCAGAGTAGTATTAATACCGATTGGTATAATTTATCTGCCCTTTGGTATTTACTAACTCAAAATCTCTATCGCGCACAGCGTTAAATCATCACATAATTCATCAGTTTCACAAAACGCTGTTAGTGCATCAGCGACATCATCAACCACACAATGTGGACAATTTTCTGCGTTGATCAAGATATTTTCTAAACGTTCAAAACCAAAATCTTGCTTTTGTGGGTTACGAGATTCAAGTACTACGTCGGTATAAACAAAAATTATATCGTTAGGTAAAAGCATCACATCGTGATTGCTCCACTTGTACTCTTTTAAAACACCGATGGGAATATCTTGTGCCTGATCAAGCCTGAGAAGCTCTTTACCACGTTTAATATAACCATGCGGGTGGCCGGCACAAGCATAACGTAAACGCCTTAGAACTGGATCGTAAGTAAAAACAATAACAGTAATAAATTTACCGCGATTCTTGCGGGTAAAAAAGTGGGTGTTGACATAATCAAGCAACCCTGCAGGAGGCTCTATGTCGTCTTCATTAGGTTTATAGGTTCGAAGAATAGCATCCAGCATCGCTGCTTCCACCGCAGCACTAGGACCGTGCCCTGTGACATCAGCAATAATAGCACCGAACGCTTGTGGCTCAGTTGAATTAACCTCATTATTCAAAGAGCTAATATCGAAATAATCGCCCCCTGCTTCTTTGTAAACCTGATATTTAAAAGCTAATTCAATACCCGGAATGTTAGTACCAGCTTCTGGTAGCAATAAATGCTGTAAACGGGAAATTTCCTTAAGCTCTTGCTCGCGCCAATTGGTAATTTCTTCCAATTGTTTTTTCTCTCCGGCACGGGCTAAATCAACCATAGCAAAATTAGCTAACAGTGATAGCTTTTCTAAATCGATATCAGAACAATCCCGCTCTGTGGTAAGAATTAATAACCAGCGCTCAACATGCAAATCTAATAATATAGGCAGAACCAAAACATTATTGTGCGATGATAACTGATCTTGAAAAAGCGCTTTGCAGTTTTCTTTATTTACTATTGCTGGCGTTAACATTGATTTCCATTGCTCAATGAATTCACCTTTAAAAACGCGCAATTCATTAGTAGGATTCAATAATTCAGCGGCACTGTAGATAGGGCAATAATCATCCAAACAATAACTGGAAATTTGGAAATGATTTTCTGCCAAATTTAAGCAATTAACTATAGCCAAAGTACAATTACCAACTTCACTATTGAGTATACTTTGCAAAAAAGCCAATGCATTAGCATGCTTTTCTACTTGTCTTAGTTGGAGAAGTTGGCTCAAAGATTTCATCCTATTTGATCAATGTAGCAATTTTTGGTTATTGTTTAGCTAATTTGACATTAAGTATTTTAATTAATCCAGCTAATCCACCACGCTTCAGGGTTGATTTGTAATCATTTGTATAAGTACTGATCATTGAGACACCTTCAGCAGAAAAATCATAAATACGCCATTTTCCTTTTCGCAGCACCAGTTTATAAGTAACTGGTATCTTTTTATCAATCATTACGATGTTGGTAGAAATTTTAGCGTATTTTTTCTTTTTAATTTCTTCTTTTAGATATTCAACTTTTTCATTAGTATACTCATTCAATAACGAGAAATAAGTATTTACCACCACTTGGGTAAACAGACCAATAAATTCGCGTTGATCTTCATTACTGGATTTTTTCCAATGACGTGACACCACACGTTGAGAAAGCACTTGCATATCCATTTTTTCATTTACCACGTCAATGATAAGGGACTTTTTTTGGTCTTTATCTAAAGTTGCATTACCCGCAATAGAAATTAAACGTTCAACCGCTACTTTCAGAGATTCCTTTGGCGTTACTATTTCCTCTGCGGCTTCTGCCATCAGACCAAAAGGCATCAAGACTATAGCGATTAACAATGCAAATAATTTACTTTTCATGTGACTAATTTTCCTTATTCATTTTCAGTGTCAGAACTAAAAATATACTTACTGACTAACTCTTCAATACTTATTGAAGGCTCTGTTTCAATAATTTCGTCACCAGATTTTAATAAATCGTCTGAATAGCCAGGAGAGATCTTTACAAATTTATCTCCGATAATACCTGCGGTTCTTATAGATGCAATAGTATCTTCTGCTAACACAATATCTTGTTCAAAGGTGAACATCGCCACAGATTCAAAACTTTCTTTATCTAAATAAATATCAGTTACTTTACCAACTTTAACCCCGGCAATTTCAATGAACGCCCCTTTTTTCAGGCCTGAACTACTATCAAACCGGGCCACCAGAGAATAACTATCAGCTGAATAACCTGAAACACCGGCAATAGTAACCGATAAATAAGCCATTGCCGCCATACCGACAATAAGAAATAACCCGACAACAAAATTTACATTATTTTTTTTCATAGCAAAATTCCTTCTCTCACTACGCTTTATTTTAAAGCACCTATATTAAAGCACCTATATTAAAGCACCTATATTAAAGCATTAGTGAGCTAACAATATAATCAACAAACAACATCAATACTGCACTTAAAACCACCGCCTGAGTCGTTGCATGACTTACCCCTTCAGCACCAGCTTGTTTTTGTTCTACATGCAGGAAAAAACCTTTAGCCATGCAGATCCACAATATTAGAAAACCGAATAATGCTGACTTAATTATCCCCATCAACACATCATTCCAAACAATAGTATCAGCCATTCCAATTAAGTAGGCACCATCACTTACCCCATGAATTAATACCCCAACAATATACCCTCCACCGATACCAAACACATCGAACATTGCAGTCAATAAAGGTACAGAAATAATTGCAGCGATAAGGCGTGGCAACATAACATAGTGATAACTATCAATATCCATACAATCTAGCGCGTCAAATTGCTGCTCATTACGCATAATACCAATTTCTGCACAGGTTGCAGATCCAACTCTGGCAATTACCATGAGTGCTGCCATTACCGGACCCAACTCACGGATCAGGCTCATAGCTACAGCAGCGCCCAATAGTTCAACTGAACCAAAACGGATCAAGGTATCGTAAAATTGTAACGCGATAACCATGCCGGTAAATAATCCAGAGATTAAGATTAACGGTACTGTTCTAGCGCCAATAAATTGAATATGTTTTAACGTTTCGGTAAAAGGAAAACGAAACATCCCTAAACGAGAAACAAGGTTGAACAAAAACACGCCCAAGCGTCCGGCAGACTCCACTTGATCAGCCGTGCGTTCACCAATACGTTCAATTGTCGACTTTATAGCTGTTAACATCTTAATTTTTTCCAGTCGTCAATCGTTTAATGTACTGCTCTGCATCCACCGTTTCGTTTCTCGGCCTGCGGTTGATCAAGTTTTGGATACGTTCATCACGACTGTTTTTAATTTCATCAACTGTGCCCGTAATTGCAATTTCGCCATCAAATAATACGGTTATTTTATCAGCAATTTTAAACGCACTTTCAAGTTCATGAGTCACTACCACGACGGTCATATTCATCGCATCCCTTAACTTCAGGATCAGTTCATCTAACTCTACGGCAGTAACGGGATCAAGTCCGGCAGAAGGCTCATCAAAAAACAGCAACTTAGGATCCATAATAACCGCTCTTGCAAGCCCGGCTCTTTTTAACATTCCCCCTGACAACTCTGATGGCATGAGATCTTCAAAGCCTGCAAGGTTCATTAGCTCTAACTTCAAGCGGGTCATAATATCGATAGTATGATCATCTAAACGTGTATGACGTTTTAAAGGTAATTTAATATTTTCACCAACCGTCATAGAGCTGAACAAAGCGCCGCTCTGAAAGGCAACACCCGTTTTTTGCCTTAACTTTGATAAAGTTTTTCTGTCGGTGTTAACAACATCAACACCATCAACAAAAATACTGCCTGATGTGGGTTTTAACAGCGCCAACAAGTGATTCAGTAAAGTACTTTTACCGGAACCACTACCTCCCATAATGACCCTTATTTCGCCCTTTTGAACGGAAAGATCTACATTTTTAAGGATCTTTCGCTTGCCATAATGACTAACTAATCCTTTAACTTCGATGATCCCCTGTGGTGCTGACGTCATTGCCTAACCCTTAATGTCGTCTAAACTATCGACCATATGAAAAACTTTGTTTAAATTAGTTAATTCAAGTACTTGTAAAGGAGCACCTACCGCACCAACAATCGTTAACAAAAGTTTGCTGTTTTTGGCTAAATTAAATGCTTCAACTAAAGTGGCAATGCCCGAGCTGTCAATATAACTCAGTGATGAAAAATCTACTAAAACTGAGCTACCGTTTTTTAAAATTGCCAACAGCTGTTTACGTACCTGAGGTGAGTTATGTAAATCAACTTCCCCGGTAAGTTTTAGTATTTGATAATGTAAATGTTTTGTTTGTTGATAAACCATGTTTATTTAACCTTGGGGTAAACGTTTTTTTAATTCAAGTATATTACCGACAGAATCTGGCGGGGGAATAAGTTGAACGGAATCCATTATTTGATGAATTAGTTGCAAGCCAAGACCTCCTGGTTCGGTTAAACATTTACTTTTAACTTCCAGACAAGATTCCTCTATGCATTCGGCAAAATCACGTAAAAGAAAGATCGCTTGAGATTCAGCCTGATAAACTTCCAACACTATTCGCCCTGATTTGTCCCCACAATAGGCAAAGCGAATTATATTGGTGCAAGCTTCATCAATTGCAAGTGCAATTAAATTAATATCTGTTTCAGGATAACCCATAGCCTGGCATGCAAAACGCACTTCTGTTCGAATTTTACATAATTGTGTAGTGCAGGCATTATATTGTTCATAACGGATAAGTTTCATGAAATACACAGAGTTAGCATCGTTACCTGATAGTAACACTATAGTCTGATTTTACCAGTACAATATAACTATACCCAAACCACTTGAAATTGGGGGATTGCGCAAGTAGAGAAACGTCTATATCCAAGGCATTAAATTTTGTAAATGGTTATTCTCGGCTCGGGCATCCTGCTTCGCCTTACCTACAGCATCCATGCTTTCGCCTTTAAAAATTCAATAACGAAGGAGATAGCCGTTTCTCGCCTTGCCCGAAGAGAGCTAAGCTAGAATATCAGTGCTGCGCTGTATACATGGATGTACTTAGAATTTGTCTGGAACAAAAAATCTGTGCAACACTTGATAAGGGAACAACCATTATATGCGTATTGCTCTGATGCCATAGCTTAGCTCTGAACGAGCATTTCCAAGTGGCTTGGGTATAAGCTAATCTTTATAAAGTAAATTAAACTGTTTAACTGAAAAACCATTTAACAGCTGATCACCAATTTTCAACATTGGTACTGCGCGCATACCCGTTTTACGAAACTCTTTTTGTCCGGCTGGGGTTTTAACATTACACAAACGATAAGCAATATTTTGTTGGTCTAAATATTTTTTTGCCGTCTGACAATGCGGACAATTATTCATACTATATAAAACTACACGTTTCACAAAAACGACTCTTATTATCTCAATTTAACTTAATTTAACTTAATTTAACTTTAACTTCTCTTAATCAGTATTTCTTATTATACATAATAACGAGTGTTCATGAGCCTTTTATCAACCTACTGACGCTATTTACCTGCTATTAAATTTGTAACATAAATTAACAAATTTAATATTTTGTTAAAAACATTTAATTTATTTGCGACGATATTGAAACCTGTATTGTCTATTTATATATGGTTTTTTGAAATTAGAGCCATAAATGAAGTCATAAAACTATTTCTCGATAGTTAAAATCATCAAGGAATTTGTGTTTGTCAATTCTACAATAAAATGGCTCTGTTGTAGATAATTGTTGTCCCTTCAAATGGAATTAAACTCAACCCTTATATCTAGGACTCTGTGACTAATTCTCGTTAAAAAACCAATTTATCGCCTAACCCTTTAAAAATAGGGGATTCATCGAGGGACAACAGTATTATGGAACAGAGCCAATAAAATATAGGATAGAAAATGTTAAATGATATGAATTATCTAACCAATGGGTGTCAGAATTTTAATGAAAATAATAATATTACCTCGCTGGAAAAAGATTATGAAAGCTCAAAAAATAATATTTTGCTGACATCAAAACCTACTATCCGTAAAAAATACCTTGCAGCTAAGTCTATAGGTAAAATAGAAATTATCCATTTCGAAGATATATTGTGGTTGCATGCTTCTTCAAATTACATTGAAGTTCATTTAAAAGATAAAGTAGTTTTACATAGAGAATCTTTAACTAAGCTAGAAGAAATACTGCCGAAAAATCAATTTTTACGTGTACATCGTTCATCTATCGTTAATATCTGTGTAATTAAAAATATTCACAGTGATTTAGGACGATATAATTTAATTTCACTGACCAATGATGATAAAGTAAAACTTAGCAATGCATATCGACAACCTTTATTTCAGCAGTTAGGTATTGATGACTAATAAGGTGTTGATGACTAGTTAAACAGCTACAAACCTATTTGTTTTCAAGTTTTAACAGGTTGTTATTTTGATCAATATGAAAATCAAAAGAGCTAAGGAAATTCATTCCCAACAAACCGTCATATCCTTCGCTTATATAAGGACTGACGGCAAATAATATATTTTTAACTTTATAACCCTGAAGTTCAAACTTAGCTACTTTATAAATACTGGAAATAACCTCGCCGCCTGCAGTATTTAAACGAATATCCTTAACATATTCAAACTCGGTGAATGGGGATATTTCATCAAATACAGATTGTGACAAAAGAGAAATACTCGCCCCCGTATCTAACATTAAAGAAACGGTATATTCATCATTAATTAAACCTTGCGCAATGTAATGTTCACCCTGTCTTTGCAATGGGATCAGCGAAGGTTCGCGTAATGCTAATTCAATTTTATCGAATAATTCATTCGCTTTTAGTTTGTAATTTGGCTGGTCTAGTAATGGTTCCAGCTCATTAAGTGATGTTTCAAACTCTCCTTGTTCATATAACGCGACCGCGTAGGTCCATTGAATATACGAGGGTTCAAATTCAAATTGAGCGACCTGCTGAGTAAATTCGGCTAGCTCAACCCATAGATCCAGATCAAATAAACGCTTAATTTCTTGTCGTATCAGGTTATTAGCTAATGTAATACTATTTTGTTTCTGAGCATCAACAAAAGCATGATATTGAATATTAAAAGCATGATTAATTGCTAATAAAATTTGTTGTTTTTCTACATACAAATTGACTGTTAAAAACAAAAAATCTAAATCATCAGGTGAGTATTCAAGAAAGCTGACAATAGAATTTTCTGCTGAGATAAAATTTCTGGATTTAATTAATTGTTCGGCATCCTCAAACCAAAAAGTTTTGAGTGCTACTAACGTTAAGTTATCATCTTGTTCAAATTCATTAATTAACACAGCGGCTAAATTATAATTTTGATCAATAATGGCTTGTTTAATTTTATTCGGTAAGTTGTTTATTTGTGCATAATATGAGTTAACTGATAATTCTTTAGGTATGTTTTTCTCAAGTGCGCTTTCGTCTACTATTTCCCTGACTATTGCTTTAGTAAACAAGTTATTTTCTAGCCCGGAAGTTACTCGCGGCTCTGTGAATAAAGATTTTGAATCGTCAGTAATATTTGATCTTTTATTTCTATTAGAAAAACTATTTTCTAACAGGGAAAAGTTGTCTTGGCTCAATAAATAAACATTTAATCCTATAGAGCAGAATAAAATAAAAAGAAAAATAATACGCCACATCATGTAAACCTGATCCACGGAGCCTAATCCAAATAAGCTTGATATAACTAAGCTTCACCTAACAAAGCTTCACCTAACAAAGCACGCTTAACTTTTTACTCAACCTTACATTGAGTAATTGAAAGCGCTAAACTTTTACCGCTGTTTTCATCTTTGATAAAACACGAATCCCCTTTGATAACCAGCTGTAAGTTAAAAGGTAACTCCATGCTTTTTCCCATAATTAATTGACCACTATCCGTTTTATGAGCAGCACGTTCTAATGATATATAGCTACTGTCAGTAAAGGCATTGTCAGCAATCAGCACTTGCTTTTGCTTAAGTAAAATTGCAATGGTGTTCTGTATTTCAACATGGCTTTCATCTGAAAAATGACTAACCAAGGCAGGTACTTCAGTAGCAGTTACTTCAGTAAAAGGTTTCTCCTGCGCTTGAATTGAACATCCAAATCCACACCATATCAACATCAATAATAAAACAGCCACTAAGATATTAACTTTCATCAATGCTCCTAACTAGTGCCCATCCAGAAACGAATGTCTACTGCGGACGTCCAACTGGCACAATTTAAACACCACTAGATAAGGTTATTTAGAATAACTAAGCCCATATCTTGTAGCGTTTATATTGCACCATTAGATCACCCTCGCTACGACCCTGTTTCTCGACGGACACTAACTAATTGTTTCAAATAATTGCTTCTAACTAACAGCTTCTAACGCGGGAAATTAACAAAACGGTTGTTTTTAAATACCGCTTGTATGCGTTTATCTTCAAGTATGAAATCTTCAGTAATTATAGCTCGTTTATAGCCTAATAAATATTGAGCCAATTGAACACCAGGGCAAGTTTCTGTTGCTCTGTAGTTTAAAGCGACTGCCACTAAATCCTCGTTCTTATCGCCTAAAGCATGAGTCAAATCATCTTCAACCCAGCAACCTTTAATTTCACTGTCAAAAGATGGATTAAAGGTTGGTTCGAAGCCATCAGAATATTCGCCGAACCCTTTTTCATTTTCACCTTTAAATTGCACGGTAAAATAAGTGGTCCCACAATTTTGTGTCGGATAAAAACCATAAGGTTTACCACAGGTAGTTGAACCAATTTGAATCACCTCAACGTCAATACCACGTAAACCATTCATTAAAGATTCACTGGCAGAGCATGTGCTTTCAGACGTAAGTACAAAGACTCTTGGAAGATTAAGCGTAGGCAATGCATGACCTGCGGTAAGTAACCCGGTATTAAAACCAATACTTGTATTATAGAAAGGCGTTGGCGTTAATTGATCACCTGTAACGGGATCAATATTTTGATATTTGTCGTTAAATGTTAATTTCTCGAATGTTTTATTCTCAGTGGCGTCCCCGGCAATCATATAACTAAGCTGACTCGCTAAGGCTAAATACCCACCTCCGTTATATCTAAGATCAAGGATAAGATCAGAAATATTTGCAGCTTTCAAGCTGGTAATAGCATCAAACAAGCCTTTTTCTGCCGTAGCTATATGCGAATTAAACTGCAAGTAACCCACAGTACCATCATTAGTTTCAAGCGTTTTTACATTCTGTACAGGAGTCGATACCACAGTTTTAGCTTGTAAAGTAACTTTACGAGTTTCACTTTGCCCCAAATCTTTAATAGTGAAGACTGTCTGTTGACCATTCGTATCAGGAAACAAACCATTATTAAGTACATCAATACTGGCAGCATCATTAGCCGCAGCAATATTAACACCGCCAACATCAATAATAACGGCACCACGAGCTATATTAGCCTCAGACGCTGGAGTATCTGGCTCTGTATAAGTTATGGTTACTTTTCGTTCGACACCTGAAGATGAATCAGATTGTTGCAAATGAAAATTTATGCCATAACCTACCGAAGCTCCCGACTGATTCAATTGCTGCCATTCATCTGTGGACATTGAAAAATGAAACTGATCTTTTAATTGACCCGAAGCCGTTAACGCATTCGTTTTTAGGTCATTAAAATATTCAATGACACCAAATCCAGCAGGATTTTGATCATCTATTTCGTTATACCAAAGATAAGTATCGTTACTCCATGATCTTAACCACATTTTTTCTGTAAATTGCGACCCAGTTTGATCTGAAGCACATTGATTATCCAGAGTTGAGTAATCAGCAAAGACACCTGCTGTCCATCCGCCAGTAGTCGTAGTAGACGTTGAAGTAGAATTAGAATTAGAACTACTAAGACTGTTCCTAGCCGTATTAGTTTGCATGCTATTCCCTGAGCCTCCACAGGCTGAAAGTGCCAACAAGCTACAGATAAATACACAAGCTGGTATTTTACTTGATAATAAATTCATTTCCCTTCCCTTGAACACGGTACTTAAACGGTTTCGGTAATAATAGTAATTATAAAAATAAAGATTTTAAATGATTGCCGCGTATTTGACCATCAGTTAATCAAATGTTCACATTTTGTAACATAAAAAGTATTTTTCTATTTACAGTAATTCTTAATCAGTCCGACTTATTCTTAAAAATAAAATCAAAAAAACGACTTGAACAATATCAAGTTAATAACAGTAATCACCAAACATCTTTAGATAATACACCCTGAATATTTATGGATTTTTTCCTGACAAAAAGTGGTGTCTGCGACAGCTTTCTTTGCTGATTATAATCTTTTGTGACGGCAACAATCGTTGGCGTCATGAATAAAATCACACCGATATTTATCACTGTAACCACACCTAAAGATAAGTCAGCCAATGCCCATACTTGTGGCAATGCAGCCGTGGTGCCCCAAAAGGTCATGGAAAGAAATATCAGGATAAAACCCCAGCGCCCCAAATTGTTATCTAGTTTGAATAAATGTAAATTATTTTCTGCATAAACGTAGTTGGCAATGATTGAAGTAAAAGAAAATAAACAAATAGCTAAAGAAATATAATGATTTCCCCAACTACCTACATGTTCTGTCATTGCGTACTGGGTTAGACGAATACCCGTTAAATTGGAAGTTTCAGGCCCCAAAGCAAGTAAAATTATCATCGCGGTTGCCGTACAAATAACGATGGTATCAATAAAAACGCCAAGCATTTGTACATAACCTTGCGTCGCAGGGTGCGCAGGGTTAGGTGAAGCACAAGCCGCCGCGTGTGGAACAGTACCAGAGCCTGCTTCGTTAGAATATAAACCACGTTTAATACCGTTAATTATTGCAGCCCCTACAGCACCACTACCAGCTTCCTGCAAACCGAAAGCTGAATTTATAATCGACATAATAACCGCTGGCACTTGTTCAATATTAATTAAACAAATATAGGAAGCTAACAATAAATAGCTCACCCCCATAAAAGGAACAATAACACTTGAAACTTTTGCTACTGCTTTTACACCACCAATTAAGATAAGTCCGGTAAGTACTACTATCACAAGGCCAGATACATTACGGTCTACTTGATAAGCATTATTTAGTGCATCAGCCATGGTATTGGCTTGTACTGAGCTAAAAACCAAACCATAACCAATAAAAATACAGAGTGAAAAAGTAAAAGCTAACCAAGGTTGGTTCAAACCCATTTTTATATAATAAGCGGGTCCACCACGAAACTCCCCGTTGCTGTCTCGTACTTTATAAAGCTGGCCCAGTAAACTTTCCGCAAAACCTGTCGCCATTCCAAGAAAGGCAATTACCCACATCCAGAAAATAGCACCCGGGCCACCCAAAGAAATAGCTATAGCCACACCCGCTAAATTACCAGTCCCAACACGAGCAGCTAAACTTGTCATTAATGCCTGAAAGGAAGAGATGCCGCTTTTACCTGCAGAGCCACTATTTGCCATTAATTTGAACATATGAAAAAATTTACTTAACTGTATATATTTGAGTTTAAAGCTAAACCAAATACCTGCAGCTAGCAGTAAATAAATAAGTAGATTATTCCAAAGAAAATCATTAGCTAAACTGACAAAAGAATTCAACAGTATGTCCTTACCTTTAATTAAGGCAGCCATCTTACAACAAATTTACCCAATGACACCAAATAATCTTATTCAAAAACCTATGTTTGATATCACTTACCCAGCTTGCCAAGAACTTTTTTCATATGATGTCGAAAACTCTTATCAAACTTAGATTCCCCGCAAGAAAAATACTGAATGGACGTTACCCCCTCAATACCAACCGAACCTAAATCAGTTTCCACCGAACATTTGCCATCAATATGTTTAACAATTGATACGCCATCGGCATAATTGGTGGTGTTTTTTTCTCGCTCTCGTTCAGCATTTTTTAATGGTACAGAATGAGGAACAGGAATTTGTTTACCTGTCATTACTGATGCACTTCGAAATTGTCGAAATTCTGCCACAGCTTGTTCAATACTTTTTTCATCAAGTTCATTTTGTAATTGTTTCAATTGGTCAAGCAGATTAAATGATGAATATTTCGATTTTGTTGGTGATGATTGTTTAAAGGGTAGTTGTTTAGAAGGTAGTTACTTAGAAGCTAATTGTTTACCAGGTGCTGTTTCACTAGGTTGTTCAACCTCAATGGCATCCGCTAATGTTTTCTCTGTTACTTTTTTTAACTTAGTATTTGCTGGTTCAGGTTTCAACAGCTCTGGTTTTATAATGTTTTTATCACTATTGAGTAAAGGTAAGGGTACGTCATCCTTTTTCAGCTTTTTATTAAACTCTACGGGTAGCTTTTCAAGTGTTTGATTTTTTTTAGCTGCAGGATTGACAACATTCTCGATAATCGGCTGCTGAATTATAGGCGCAGGTTTATATAAAAACTTTTGATGATAGGTTTTTTAATTACTTTTTTATTATCTGCTTTTGTCTTTAGTGACGACGGCGGTGTTAAACCTAATACGAGCAATATAACAAGATGAATTACCAGAGAAAAAACAACAGCTATAAAACGTCCATTTAACACAATAAATTTTTCTTCCAATGACTAATAAATAATTTAGGGGTAGACCGTCTATAAAATATAAAGTTCAGAATAAATATTCCTGTGATACATATATTTTGGCTAATATTTGCTAAACTTAGGGAACAAGGTTTTCTTAATAATTACAATTTGGAGCCGTCATGGAATATGAATATGTACATGATGCTGTTAACGGTTCAGCAAAAGCAATGTTTTCAATCGAACATGAAGTTATGGGCCCTTGGCTTGAAGTAGAAGTAGGTAATAATCCTGAAAAACTTACCCAACTACTGATGGCGATAGATGACATAGAGTCCGGAAAAAATACGGAAGTAATGATCACAGGTAGTGAATATTGCGTGGTTATCAATGCCAATGACGTTGAAATTCAAACTAATGACAGCATGGATGGCTTTGAACAGTTGCCAGATAGCTTAGTAGAAGAAAAAATTGATTTCGACCAAAACTGCAAAACAAGCTGTGGCATTGACGATTTTAGAACAATGCTGATGTCGTGGTCTAAATTTATAAATTAGTTTTTTCTTATGTGTTTACTAAAGCTACTAAATAAGTAACGCGTCTTGTGGTAATTATGGGTACATCCACATGAAGTGTGCATGTAGTTTTGTATTCAAAAACGTACTGATTTTTAGCCAAAGTCATACTATAGTAAAATACTTACTGAAGTAGCAATAACTAAAAACACTTGACTTAGATGTGAGATAAACCACAAACAACTCCATTTATCAAGCCTTTACCTTTCAAGCTAAAATCCAGAGTTAGAGCTAATCGTACAATGTAACGACTCGATTATTCTGACTATAGGACATAAATTATTTTAAGATTAGCCATACTATTTTTACAGTTATAATGATGGAATGTGATTGATGAAAAGTACTATCGATCAAATAACTCAGCCCCTTATTTGTTTAACGAATAAAAAATATGGCCTCTGATTATATACCCATCACCATTCAAAATGCAGGTTTTGATTCGTTTAAAAAACATATTTACTGCGTTGCTGAATCTTAAATAAGAATAACTTATCCGGCGAATCAGCGTCTTGTAACTATGCTTTTTAATTCACCTCAAATTCCCGCATTTTGAAAGGTAACGGGTATAGATTCTCTACAATATGTGGAGTCGTTGGTATGTTGATAGGATTGTGTGCTTTTTTGTTTAATTACAATATGGTGCCCGTTTCCCTTCCTGGATATTAAGTTTTAGCTGCTCCCGCTATGTTCGCTTTAAGTTTTTTCAGTAAAGAAACTGACTTTACTCCTAAGTTGGTGATCTTTTTTTCAGGGCAATTTGTAGGTTATTTTTGTTTTGCTTACATATTAAGGAAAGTAAAAAAGCTTTATATCAAACTCCAAGGGCGGCGTGGATAAATCCACGGTCTACGGGTTACTCGATTAAATCCACATGAATTTAGATCTACCTATACCCTTCCTATAATACCAATTTCTAAGTCATGACCCATTAAATCTCCTTAAATAATCTAACTCATGACTTTTGGCACTGTGTCGTCAAATCTATCTGATTTATTCTAATATCATAAAATCAAGAGGGATTAATAATGAATACTAACGACACCATTGCAGATATATCCAAATTAACCATTGACCGCAGTACGACAAATAAAACAAATCATAGTTTTTCTATTAAAAGCCTTGTTGTTTTAGCCGCCGTTGTACTGTCATCAAATTTCTATTGGTTTACGAATCAAACTAAGGCGGAAGAATCTCAAGCGGGTGTCATTAATCTGGTTACAGGTAATACTTTACAAGGTAGTGCCTCACAAGTTAGTGCTTCGCAAGGTGATGCCTCACAAGAACAGATTTCACAACACGACTCTGTAGCGTCCAACCTTCTATCATTGAACACTACCTCACCTGAAGCTGAGCCGGTGTTCCCTTCTAAAACAAATGATCAGGCCAACACTAAATTAATCATGTCTAAAGTATTAGATGCCAGTGGCCATATTGTTGCCAGACGAGTTGCTACGGTATCTTCCCGTGTTACCGGTAAGTTAGAACTGCTACATATTGAAGAAGGGCAACGAGTAGTAAAAGGACAAGTACTGGCAGAATTAGATAACCAGCAGGCAAAAATTTCCTATCAATTAGCGTTGGCCGAATTAACGGCTAAACAGGCCGATTATGATGAATTAAAAATACTGCAGCAATATGAAAACCAGCGTTTTGCAAGACGGGAGCAACTAGCAAAAAACAAGCTGATAAGCATTCAACTCAGTGATGATAGTCAACTTAAAACTAAACAAATCAACGTACAGCTAAGAAATAGGAAAGCCATGATTGATCTGGCTCAACAGCGTGTCGAACTTGCACTATATCATTTAAAACACCACAAAATTCGCGCTCCCTTTACCGGCATCGTTATAGCGAAGAATGCTCAGGTAGGTGAATTGATTTCAACCGGCTCTTCAGCTGGAGGCTCTATTCGTACAGGTGTTGGAACGGTTGTAGACATGGATTCGTTAGAAATAGAAGTAGAAGTCGGTGAAAGTTACATTAATAGAGTTTATGCCGGACAAGCCGTTACAGCCACTTTAGATGCATATCCTCAATGGCAAATCAGGAGTGAGGTGATCACCGTTATTCCCACCGCAGACAGACAAAAAGCCAGTATAAAAGTGCGAATTAAATTACTTGAAACTGACGAACGCATATTTCCGGATATGGGGATAAAAGTTAGTTTTCTCAGCAACCAAATTTAACTCCAGATATTTTTATTAAGGATACCGAAATGATAAACGACAATACCATAGAGCTTAAAGCCATTAACAAAACCTATACCCGTGGTCATTCAAGATGCGGGAATTTGAGGTGAATTTGAAAGTTTATCTAAAAGGCGCTTGATTGAGCAATAGCGGGCTATTGGGATTGAAAGCAACGTAGTAGATAATCTTTTAAAACGCTTCAAAACCTGCATTTTGAATGATTACGGGTATATGTCAAAGGAAAAGGTAAAAACAGCAACAAAGTAGTAGTTCACAGCAACTTTAATTTAAAAATTGCATCAGGTGAATTTGTTGCCCTGATGGGTCCTTCAGGTATGGGGAAAAGTACCTTGTTGCATTTAATTGGTGGCCTTGACCACCCAACCCATGGAGAAGTTCACGTTGGCGGTGAACGTATTGATCATTTAAGTGAAGCTAAACTGACCCGGTGGCGTGCCCAAAATGTTGGCTTCATTTTTCAATCACATCATTTGTTGCCCGTTCTTTCTGCTCAAGCAAATGTTGAACTACCTCTGGCTTTAACACCATTGAACAAAAAACAACGTCAGCAGCATGCGGCAACAGCACTTGGTTTAGTGAATATGAGTGAACGCGCTCACCATTTGCCGAAAGAATTATCCGGCGGACAAGAACAAAGAATAGCGATCGCAAGAGCCATAGTCAGTGATCCAAAAATACTGTTATGTGACGAACCAACAGGAAATCTTGATCGTAAAACCGCCGATGAAATTTTAGCTTTGCTTGCCAAATTAAACAAAGACTTTGGCAAAACAATTATTATGGTCACTCATGATCAAAAAGCGGCAGAATACGCAAGTAGAGTGATAGATCTGGAACAATACATTAATAGCACCGATTGTATTGGCAATGAACCCCCCCAGAAATCATTGGAGATAAACTGATGAATTTACTTATGCTGGTGTGGAAGAACAGTTTGCGTAAAAAAATACGCTTCTCATTAACTTGCTTATCGGTAATGGTCGCTTTTTTCTTATTAACCACATTGGCGGGTATTGATCATGCGCTAAATATCAGTACCAGTGCTAATAACCAATATAGATTAATGACAAGCCACAAAATATCTATGACACAATCATTACCAATTAATTATCAACAAAAAATAGCGACAATAGAGGGGGTTGAAGCTGTAAGTTATGTTTCTTGGTTTGGTGGGTTTTTTCAAAACGAAAAAAATCAGCTCGGCATCACTGCTGTTGAGCACAATAGTTATTTTTCATTGTTCAACGAGTATAAAATACTGACTGAACAATTAGTTAATTGGAAAAATAACAGAACAGGCATCATCATTGGTCAGGCTATCGCCAATAAGTATGGCTGGAAAATTGGAGATAAAGTCCCTTTAAGCTCTTCAATCTGGATGAATAGGGAAGGCTCATTTAGCTGGGAATTTACCGTGGAAGCCATCTACCAAACCGAAGACGTAGCAACTGATGATAAGCGGATGTTTTTTCAGCACAAATATTTTGATAAAGCCCGCGCTTATGCACAAAACAGTACCAGCTGGTTTTCAACTAAAATCAGCCCAAATGCAAATAGTGACAAAGTAATCGCTGCAATAGATAACTTATTTGCAAATTCAACATCAGCGACAAGAACCACAACAGAGCAAGTTTTTATTAAAGAGCAAGCTCAGCAGTTTGTTGATATGGCCATGGTAATAAAAGTGGTATTAATTGCCGTATTTTTTACCTTGTTACTCATTGTCTGCAATTCCATGATCCAAACCATTCGGGAGCGTTTAAACGAAACCGCCATGATGAAAGCTCTAGGTTTTTCTTCATTTAAGTTAATACAACAAGTTTATTTGGAGTCTTTATTACTGTTGGCAACAGGGGCAATTACCGGTTGTTTATTAGCAAATTTAACCTTAGCGCAAGTTCAACAAAAAATGGCTGATTTCCTACCTGGCATTGCAATTGCGCCTTCATATTATTTTGACGTAGCCCTATTAGTTGCTTTAGCCGCCGCCGTTTGCAGTCTTTTTCCAGCTATTTCAATAAAACGTTTAGCTATAAGCAAAACATTAGGAGCCAGATAATGACCTCTTTCTTTTATTATCAAGACATTAAACAAGCCCTTAAACAGGCAGCAGCACTAACCTGGATTAATTTTAAGAGTTTTCCTTACCGCCTTATTGCTTCCTCCATCAGCATGCTAAGTATTGCCTGCGTTGCTGCGGTAATGCTTGGCGTATTAGCCTTAACAGATGGCATGGTAAAAACAATGGCAAGAACTGGACTGGATAATACCCTGCTGGTAATGCGCTCCGGAGCAGTGTCTGAACTGCAGAGTGTGATGTTTCCCGTTGAAGTGAATTTACTCGCTGATCATCCTCAAATATTACGGGATAAAAATAATCGTTCCATTATTTCCGCTGAAATGTTTGTTAATGCTGAATACAAAAGTGACCTGCTTACAATTAATAACAATATAGTCAGCAGTAATACAGTTAATGACAATACAATTAATACCAATACAATTAAGCCAAAAAAAGTCATCCAAACGAATGACATTCAAAAAACCCAAAGTCTAGCATTGCGTGGTATTAGTCAAAATACTTATCTTTTCAGACCAAATTTTAAGCTGGTCGCCGGACAACGTTTTAAAACAGGGCTTCGCGAATTACTTATTGGTCAGGCGGTTGCCCGACGTATGCCAGAGCTAAAGGTAGGTACAGTCATTACTTTAGGCGGTTCAAATTGGACAATAAGTGGAATATTTTCTGATAACAACAGTGTATTTGAATCAGAATTATGGGCCGATATTGGCATAGTTCAAAGTGATTACCGCAGAGGAAACACAGTACAATCAGTTCGTCTAGCATTGCAGGAAAATACGGTGATTGAACAACTGAATCAAGAATGGCTAAACGATCCCAGACTTAATGTCAGGGTAATTGCAGAGAAAACATTTTTTGCTGACCAAGCTAAAAATTTAACCCGGTTAATCCGTTGGATTGGTTTACCCGTAGCACTTATTATGGCTTTAGGTGCAATTATTGCGGCACTTAATACCATGTACGGGGCTATTGCCAGTCGCAGTAAAGAAATTGCCACTTTCAAAGCAGTAGGTTTTACACCATTTGCCACTTCTATTCTCAGTGAATCTTTATTACTTGCCAGTGTAGGGGGATTACTTGGTATTATTCCTTTGTATTTTGTTTTTGATGGCTGGACTGCTGCAACTCAAAACGCCGACAGTTTAAGTCAAATGATGTTCAATTTTAACATTAGTCCGTTATTAATAAGCCAGGCAATGTTATTATCAGTTTCAATAGGCTTGATTGGAGGGATTTTACCTGCAATTAAAGCAATGAGATTACCTGTTACTTTAGCTCTCAGGGATGATTAAGCCTGGCGATAACATTTGGATTAATTAATGTTAAACAAACAGGATGGGTTAGCTGACGGGATAACCATTCATATCTGCTGGTTTTCATATTGCATAAATGTTTGATAAAACTCTATTTTTATGGGTTACGCCTGTGGCTAACCCATCCTACGCCTTTGCTTTTCATCAATTAACGAGGACACTGCTAATCCGATTTATAGGAAAAATTTAATTTACCAAGAAAAATATAATGAAAAAAATAAAAATTACAAAAAATCTATATCAATATCAATTTCCATCTTTTAAAAATCAGCATTTCGGTTTTAATATTTATGCGTTAATTAACCAAAATAAAGCGTTATTAATTGATACTGCTTTTGAACAACATGCTGCAGCGGTAAAAGCAGATCTGAATAAACAACATATCGAAATTACAGAGGTTGTATTTTCTCATTTTCATCCGGATCATATATCAGGTTTACCTGTACTAGATTCCCCGAAACTTCATGGCAACGGTTTATATCAAGTTTCACTAGACCAACACACACCAATTGAAAAACATCATTACTTCAAAGATCTTAATATATTAACTGAAACTTCAACCTTAATTTTTGGTGATTTTAAAATTCAGTTTCAATTAATTCAGGGGCATGTAATTTGCGGCATGTTTACCATAATTAATGATAAGTTCATTCATGTTGCAGATGATATTATGGCGTCTAATGAAGGGGTAGCATTGCTACCTTCTGTGCACATAAGCAACGCCAGAAAACACGTAGAATCTCTTGAGTTACTAAAGAATTATTCATCGCATACTTTGTTATTGTCTCATGGTAATGCTTTGGCGGGAGAGGACGTTGTTATAAATGCAATTGAACAGCGACAAAAATACTTAACAGCAGTATTAAACAGCGAAAAGGCAATCTCGGTCGAAGAGGCGCTTAAAAACTGCCAGTGTGAATTTCTGCATCAAGAATGGCATAACTATTTATATAACTAATTAGCTATCACCTGTAACCTCTCACTTATCACCTATAAAGCAATATTCCATAAAATTCTGATTTCTTGCAATATTGCTCTGATCACTGGCTCATTGACTCGCTGTTTAGCAATGACAAAATTCAAATCAGTTGAAAAGTCGAGCTGTGGCAATACTTTAATGCCATGTTTCCCTTTACATTCATCTTCTTCTAAAAAGCTTAAACCGAAGCCTTTTTGAACCAATTCTAATCTGGTGCCATCATCAGCACTTTTAACATTGGCATCAATATTCGGCCCAAGCTTTGCTTTTAGCATATGATCAAATGGGCAATAGCCTCCCATAGAGATCCATGTTTGTGAACCAAGCTTATTTGGTAAATCTTCAGCATCAAGGTCAATGCCAGCCGGAGCTATAGTCGTAATTTTTTGTTGTTTTATTTTTACTGCACTGAAATCTTTAGGAATGTCACCATAAATATAACCACCATCTATACGCCCTTCCCTAATAGCTTCAATAGTTTTACCCGTAGCCATTGAATTTATTTCTAACGACACTCCGGGACAATTTTCAGTTAAGTTTGCTATTAATTCAGAAACCTTTAACTGACTAACACTTTGATTAATTGATAAGTTAAAATTACCGATAATTTCATGTTGATTTTCAACAGCTAAATTAACCATATCAACGGCAGAATCCAGGGTGTTTTTCGCTTTCGTCAATAACAATTCACCCTTTGCAGTTAACGCCATTCCTTTAGTTGAACGAGTAAACAGAGATGTTTTCAGCTCATCCTCCAACACTTTAATATGCGCGCTGATCGCCGGCGGTGTACTACATAATTGTTTAGCTGCTAGGGTTAAATTTCCAGTGTCAGCAACAACAACAAATGAGCGTAAATGGTAAAACTCCATGTTTCTATCTCTCTGGTAAAGTTTATGTTTGTGTTTAGGTACAGATTTAGGTTTAGGTTTAGGTTTAGGTTTAGGTTTAGGTTTAGGTTTAGGTTTAGGTTTAGGTACAGGTTTAGGTTTAGGTAAATGATATTAAGTTAAAACTATTTTAGGCTAAAAACAACATTTATAGCTATTTGGTTATTATGAAGTCTACCTTCAGAAATCATGAATTTAATCTTATTTTTTCTCAAGGTAAAGTATCCCTCTCTTATGGCCTAGCGCACCAAAAGAAAAGACACATCAATGCACCGTAAAGTATTAACAATAAAGAGAGGGATAATGATGACTCAACAAACAAATGTATTGGCATATGCGCCAGCAAATAGTAATACAGCAAATGCTTATTTCACCAACAAACTAGCAGTTGAAACCGATTGCTCAGACGTTTATGCCGATATAATTGCCAAAACAAATGATTTTATTTTATTGGATACCCGCTCTGCAGAGGCATTTGAGAAAAGCCATGCGGTCACTGCCGTTAGCATGCCACAGTCGAATATTAACAAAACAACTTTTTCACAATACCCTAAAGACACCGTATTTGTAGTTTATTGCTGGGGTCCTGGCTGTAATGGGGCAACAAAAGCTGCAATGAAAATTTCTGCGTTAGGATTTGCAGTCAAAGAAATGATTGGTGGAATTCATTACTGGGAATATTTTGAACGGTACCCGGTAAACCGTCGGGTAAATGAAGCACAAGCATAATATTAATTAATATGGTAATAAGAAACATAATTATACCCAAGCTACTTGGGTATATATACCCGTAATCATTCAATATGCAGGTTTTGAAGCGTTTTAAAAGATTATCTACTGCGTTGCTTTCATTCCCAATA
>JABSOI010000095.1 GCA_013216015.1 Alteromonadaceae bacterium
CGGCGAATCAGCGTCTTGTAACTATGCTTTTTAATTCACCTCAAATTCCCGCATTTTGAAAGGTAACGGGTATAGCTCTTTATCAACATAGATAGTGCCATTAACATGAGTGGCATTTTCTATGGCAGCGATTACTTCCTTTACCACGACTATTTGTTGCTCGCCGGTATAAATTGTTTTAATACCGGGGTTGCTTTGCATTGGATAGGCGGAGTCTGCAATAACAATAAAGTTACGATGGCCAAGCACAGGTAGGTTTATTGCTAGTTCAGCGCGCCAATTATTTTGCTTTATTTGTTTATCGTTGTTTTCTCCAGCCAAAGAAAAAGGGGAGATAACAATAGTGATTGTGATTAAAAACGTACCGATGATTAAGAATTTCATTTTTATAATTTCCATTTTTATAAGTTTGATTTTTCTAATAGGGCATGTTTATAAGGGCTTCTATAAAGACCAAAGTGACACATCATCAATCAAACCAGTGAAGTTTTTAACTGGAATTGTTTTCATTGCCTTACCGCTGTAGCCTTTTCCGCCAACAGTAAAACGCATACTTTGGTTAAAGCGTATTCGGTCATCGCCATTGGTAAGTGTTGTTTCTAATACCTTGCCATCTACCTCAATAATCAACTCAGATAGTTTGCTATTGTCGTGGGGCATACTGACCTTTATCGTGTGCCATTGGCCATCATTGAGTTTTTTAGCGTTAACGTTGAGCATTTTATTCGCTGAAATGGCAACGGTCGGGAGGCCATCATTTAGATATAAATTGAGAAATTCTTTGGGTGTATTCCCCCAAATTGTCGCGGTATTGATCAGTATTTGATTACTCGAAGATTGGGTTTTGAAAGATATTTCATAAGCAATGGCATGTTCGCCTTGCAAAGGTCCCATCGCAAAAACAGCCATTCGTGAATCATTAGAAAATTGCCCAGCATTACCATATTTACCTAGCACAATTTCAACATTATGGAGTAGAGCATCGTACTGACTTCCAAAACTGCCTAAGTTTGCAATGGTTCTTTCAACACGTTTACCATCGACAACATAACTACTTTTCTTTTCGCCTAGGCCATTGATCGGGCGTTCGACCTCGGCAAAGTCTTGTTCAAAGGTAAAATGTAATAATCGCGATTTTGGCTCAAGCAGGGCTAGTTCTCCACTCGCTTCAATAATTGTTTCCTGCTTTGATTTATCGACTATTAACTTTCCAGCAGTGCGGTAATTTCCATCGGATGTTTTTTCGCCATAATGACGATATAAAGTCATTTCGATTTTGTCATCAGAGATATCTATTGTTTGAAAGTTGGTAAAAAAGTTGCCACGGGTAACGACTTGTAGCAGAGCTGAATCTGGATCTTTGGTGACAGTATTCGCATGCACTTCACCAGCAAAATAGATATCGACCTGATACTTTCTCATTAACTGCCAAAACGGATTATCAATACCATTGTCAATAAGCATGCCGCTACTACTGACTTTACGAACCGGATATATCACCGGCAAATGCGACTGTACGAAGATATGTTTGATCGATGATATTTTTCGAGCCTGTGATAACACCGACTCTAACCACTGTAAATGCCGACCTACAACGGTTCCGGTAACTGTTCCTTGTTCACCGAGGGCGGTTTTATAATCTTCTTGATGAAAAACATCCATGGTGACAAACAAGATATTTTTATGTAGATAGGCATAAGAAGTGTCTTGATACTTTGTTCCTATCGGTCTTGAATTTGCACTGCCAATTTTTTGTTGATACTTAAACATTGTTCCGTCGGAAGAGTAATTGAATGCTTTAGCAAATGACTCTCTAAATTCCGCTTGATATTTGGATACATCAGAGCCAACTGGCCAAGGGTTATCGCCCACTTCGTGATCGCCTACTGCCATCAGTAAAGTGTCGTAGCCACCTTTTTCAAAGGTATCAATCATACCTTCATAACAAAGTTTACCTGCTTGTAAAATTGCCTGCCTGGGCGTTAACTTAGACGATAATTTAGCATTGAACTTTTTAATGAACTTTGGCGTATCCCAATGGCCACTATTGCTGTCACCAGGCAATATCATAAGCTCGCCACCAAATTTTTGCTTCATCCATTTCAAAGTAGCAATGTCTTCATCAACGGCTGCCTTATGCTCCCTATGTCGATCACCCATAATGAATTTTTCAGCAGAATGCCAATCGGCAAGACTGATAAAGCGCCAAGAACCGTCTTTGTTATCTGAGGTGCTTGTTTCTTGTGCCGACGCTTGTGCAGATACTCCGGTTAACAAAGCTGGTAACACTAAAAATAGTATTACTAAAACTGGTTTTACTAAAGTTGATACTTTCGTTAATATTTTCAAAATGCGATCCCTATACCGTCATGGTCAATGTATCGCCAGCGGCTAATATTATTGGCTGTTTAAAAGTCAGAGTGATGTCATTGCCATTACGCGACACTGAAGCTTTGCTATGTGATGATTGGACTGTTGACGCAGTGTTTCTACGCCCTAATCTCAATGATAATGTTGTAAGTGATAATTTACCGTAATGAAGCTTGATCGTGATCTTGCTACCCTTGTGTTCCTTAATTTGTTCAAAGCATCCCCAACCTTCGGCACTAGTAAAGGCAGACTTGAAATTTCCTTTATTTGTCATTCTAGGTTTGAAACCTAAGTGTCCTTTAGGGCCGTCATGTTCAAAACCTGCTGCGGCCAGATATACGCCATAAGAGGACATAGCGCGGGCGTAATGATCTGAACACTCTATTTCATTATATGGATTACGTTTACTGCTGTGATAGCGGTCATGAACCGCGCGGGTAATGGCTAAACCTTTAGTGAGAAGATCTGGCTGTTCATCACTTTCCCAAATCATATGTCCAGCAGCTTGATACTCAAAGCCAGTCATACATTCTTGGAAATAGCCATATTGCCAATATTTTTCCCAGTCGCCATCACGACCGCCCTTTGGCCAAGTACACATCACTAAGCCTGCTTCGCCAGCGAGTGCGTAAGTACGACCTTTTGCACTGGGTGTTTCGATAGAATCTCTAAACGGGCCCATATCAGGACAGAAGTTATAATCCCAAAGACTTGATAGCGCACTTCTGATTATTTTCCCGTCATAGAGACGACCAAGATTCAATTGGTTTGCCCACCATTGCCCCATCACTTGGTCGATATAACATCCTTCACCTATACCAATAGCATCTTTGTGGTTAGGATCAATTTCTTGAGTGAAAAAGCCATGTTCAGCGTTAAACAACTTCAAGATGTTCTTTTCACCTAGTAGATAAATTTCATTACATACTTTTGCAAACTGTTCATCACCAACAACATGAGCCATTTCTTCACCTGCACGTAAGGCGGCAATGTAAAGTGAACCTAATACTGGGACTTTTCCATACCATTCTGCATCAAGGGTATTATGTTGCTCACCTTGTGGAATTCCATCAGGAATACCGCCTTGAGCATCAACTAAAATCAAGTATTGCAGCGCTTTTTTCGCCTGTGGCCAAACACGTTTTAAAAATGCAGCATTTGGGCTCATTTGATGTTCGCGATAAGTTCTTAAAATAACCCCTGCTTGACCATCGGTTGCGTCTTTTGTTCCATACTCACCACGGAAAACGATAGCGCCGTTGTCTTTAAAGCCAATGCCATAATCGGTGCGCTCGCGTAAGTCTCTTTCTAAATCGGGGAATAGACGGCCAACTGATTGAGCATAATTCCAAACGTGAGTACAAGTACCGGCACAACAGCCAACGCCTTCCCATGCCCAAAAACGACCATTATCGAGTCGATATGATGTGTTGGTTTGCAACGCATTGGTTGGAATGATTGAACGTTCAAGTAGCCAATGGGGAAGTGTGCTGTCATACCAAGTATCACGCCATAATCGCGTGAGAGAGGTTAGCTCATCAAAACCATTTGCAATATATAATGCGACTTCTTTTGCATCATCATATTTAGTGGCATACCAACGTTTAATGTTTTTATGTTCTTCTTTGAAAAGCGCTTTTTGATTAGGGAAAAACCAAGCGACCACAAAAGTAACTGCTTTTGTTTCACCTGGTTTAAGGGTTAAATCTGTTGTTAATGTTGCTAAATCTGCATCAATATTTAAGGTGCTGTTAGCATCAAGGCAAAGCATAGAGAACGAGCCAAAATCGGGTAAACCTTGAATTGATTTTTCAGCCGCAGTGTTGTTACCTTGGCATGTAGCAATAAAACCAACGGCAGCTTTGTTTGAAAACTCAGTTGTTAATAGCGATGCGTTATGCTCTTTTGCTTCACCTCCAAGTACTGGGTTTTCAGACCAGCCTTCAACAGATAGTTGCATTTCTTCATCACTATTATTAGTAAAAACATAGCGCATGATAGTAGCTGGATAGCTAGAATTGTCAGTATCCAATGGAATATAAGGAGTCATAGCTTCAAGCTCAACGCTTAATTGCGTTGCAGCGTCACGATAACTAATATCAGCAATTGGCATTTGGCCTTTAAAGGTAATATCCCTAAATCCATTTTTATCTAAAGTACGGCGAACTTTTGTCTTGGAATTAGACATAGAACCATGCTCAATAACAACAGCAAAACCTTGTTCAAAATGCCATGGGCTGGTTTGTGCTGGTGGATTAATATAATTGGCGCCATTACGTTCTTTGATGCCTTTTTCACCGTGTTCGTTTTCTAAACCTTGATATTTAAATACTTGTGGTACCACACCTTCATGGTTTTCGTTGAAAATATCCCAGACCCAAAGCTTTCCGTCACCGCCAATGTAAACGGTGCCGGTGCCGACGCCGCTAATAGGCATACCAATGTATTGAAGTTGATCCCAGCCTTTATAAGTGGTGGCTGTTCCGCGAGCATAAAGCGACTTAACCCAATCGGCATCAAGCTTTTTATCAAGAGGAATAGGGCCTTCACTGACGTCTAACATCTTACTATTTTTATCAAAAGCGAAAGGACCTGCCATAACTGGCATAGAGAGGGGCATAGAAAATAGGCCTGAAGCAGATGCCATACCAGCACAAAGCCCCTTTAATAATTGGCGTCTGTTAACGCTAGGTGTACACCCCACTTTGGGCGCACAACATGAAGATTTCGTTTCTTGCTCTTTTTTGGTAGCAGTCATTATTTTTTATTCTTTTTATTTTGCTTTTTCTTTTGTTCATTGTAAGCCTTGACCTTTTGCTCATGCGATTTTTTAGCCATCAGTAAGCCTTTAAAAGCAGGCTGGTCAGCAAGTTTATTATTCCAAGCTTTCATTTCTTGTTGTTGTTTTTCAAACTGCACTTTATTTTCTTTATACAAGTTAGTCGTTTCAGACAAGTCGTTATCTAAATCATATAAATGCTCTTGGCCATGTTTGTTTTTTTGAAAGAGAATCGCTTTGTCATTACCGCGGCGGGTGGCTATTATACCTTTATCAAAATTGCGCCAAAACAGCACATCATGCGGCTGGCCTTTATTTTCGCCAGTAACATAAGGGATCAAATTAACGCCATCCAAAGGTTTATCTTTGGCTATAGGCGCGTTAGTTAAATCAGCAAAGGTTGCCATAATATCGAGTGAACTTATGGGTTTGCTATATTCTAAACCCGCAGGTACTCTTCCTGGCCAGCGCATGGCAAATGGTACATGGATACCACCTTCAAAATATTCACCTTTACCACCTCTAAGTTCACCGTTATCTGAGGCATTTTTCTTTTCTGGGCCGCCATTGTCTGATAAGAAAAACACTAAGGTATTTTCATCAAGTCCTAGTTCATCTAATGTGGCGAGTACTCGACCAACACCGTCATCAACAGCGGTGATCATCGCGGCATAAGTACGGCGTTTGCCTGCGGGTATATGTTGATTACGATCGAGGTATTCTTGGCTCGCTTGTAACGGCGTATGAGGAGCGTTATATGATAAATACAAAAAGAAAGGATTGTCCTTCTCGCGTTTAATAAATTCAACCGCAGCATTTGATAACTCGTCAGTAAGGTATTCAGTGGTTTCTATGCGTTTATCATTTTCTAATAGCTTAGTTAGATACCAAGAGGTCCAAGCTTTCTTTGGATTTTCTTGATTTAAACCCTCAGCAATATCCTTATAAATTAAATCTTCAGGAAAGTAGCGATGACCACCGGCAAGAAAACCATAAAAGTGATCAAAACCGCGATTATTAGGATGCAGTTTAGGGTGTGAGCCCATATGCCACTTACCAATAATGCTCGAAGTATAGCCAACAGGGTTTAACACCTCTGAAATCATTTTTTCATCTAACGGCATACCAGAAGTAACATCAGTTGGGTCCATATGCGGATTACGGTCAAAACCAAAACGTCCTTGATATCGTCCGGTTAATAAACCCGCGCGACTTGGCCCACAAACCGCGTAAGTTACATAGCCATTGGTGAACTTTGTACCTTCGTTAGCGATACGATCAATGTTCGGTGTTCGAATATCTTTACTACCATTAAAACCAACATCAGCATAACCTTGGTCGTCGGTTAATATAATAATGAAATTGGGTATGTCAGCGGCTAGTAATTGGGTATTGGTCAGTAACAAGCTGGCTACCAATAACTGTTTAATTATTTTCATGTTATTTCAAACCTTCTTAATAATTTGTTTTTATATTGGTCTATTCTTAACTATTACTAAACAAATGGCAACGTTCCCATTGATGTTTTTTCTTGGTAAATAACTACAAATGTTTGGATGAAATATAAATCCAGTTTTACTTGTCGAGAAAGTCACTATTGTTCTGTATTACAAAAAATTTTATTAGCTACTGAATGTTTATCAAGCTTACTTATGGAATTTTAAATCACCGCAATACAAGAGTAAGGGCTTACCTTCTTATTTATTAATTTATACCTATTATTTATGGGGGCTAAGCGTCTACTTTTATAGGTGAGATGTTTTGCTTGATCTTTTTAGGGAAAGCGCTTACCTTTATTTGTGTAGATAAAACAATCAATTTGTGTTGCTTCTATGAAAATTTGTATTTCTTTTAGTTTTAGGAATTAAAAGGGACTGTTTACAAGAATAGTTGATTGGTAAATTGAGTAGGATCTACAGCCTTCGTGCTGTTATTTCAGTTCGGATGTTTTGAGAAAAACATAATTTATTGGCAACAGATGTAATGAAAGCAATAAATAAAAGCGACTAAATAAACAAAGGGCATGTTAACGATAAAAATAAAAATATAAATCGAATGAAAATGAGGAATACTTTAATTTTTATTTAAAATAAAATGCATTGTAAGGGAAGTATTATGAGTAGAAGAACCAAAGTTTCAATGGCAATTCTTGCCGCGTTATCAACAACTGTAATGAGTAGTACTAGTGCTTTTGCAGAAGAAAATGTAAAAGATAAAAATATTGAAGTAATAGAAGTAACCGGTATTCGCGCCAATTTAACCAGCTCGATTCTCGCTAAGCGTGACTCTAACACTATTGTTGATACCATTACGGCTGAAGATATTGGTAAGTTTCCAGATGCAAACATTGCAGAAGCGTTACAGCGTATAACAGGTGTTTCTATCGATCGAAGTGGTGGTGAAGGCCGGTTCGTGTCAATCCGTGGTCTAGGCCCGAACTTTAATACTGTGCTGATCAATGGTCGCCAACTTGCCACAGACACGACTGATAGATCTTTCAGTCTAGATACTTTGGCATCAAGTATGATCAGTTCTGTCGATGTTTATAAGTCTGGTACCGTAAAATTAACTGAAGGTGGTATCGGCGGCACAATTAATATCACTACCGCAAGCCCTTTAGCAAAACCAGGTTTTCAGTTCAGAGCGCAAGCAGAAGGTTTATATAACAGCACGAATGACAAAGTGGAGCCGCAATTCTCCGCTGTTATCAGTAATACTTTTGCCGATGATAAGCTAGGGGTTTTGTTTTCTGTAAACCGTACTGATAGATCTCAAACGCTTAATGCTGTAGAAAACTGGCGAACAGAAGTCGGAGATCTTGCCATTAAAAAAGGGCAGAGTTGGTCGGGACCACCTGAAGGAGGTTGGCGCATGCTTGAAGATGTAAATATGATCCAGTCTTTAGGTGTCAGTAGCTTTGAGGAAACCCGGAAACGTACCAGTGCAACATTTGTCGTTGAATATGAAGCTTCGGATGATTTAAAGTTTACCGTAGATGGTCTCTACTCAGAATTTGATGTTGAATCTGAAGGATATCGTGGCGGTGGCCAATGGTTTTGGTGGCCAACGGGGGATTATGAAGGCACAGTAGGGGGCAAAGACCCAATTCTTGATAATGAAACTGATCGAAATATAATGTTTTTGCAACATGGTATTAATGGCCAAGCGACGGCTTGGCTTGAAGATAAACGGCCAACTGATTTGTCGTCCCTTGGTTTAAATGCAGAATGGCTTCTTACCGATAGCCTTAGCCTAAATGCTGACTTTTTCTGGTCTGAGGCAAATAACCATAATAAAGGTTATAACACTCAGGTGATAATGGAAGGTGGTAGTGACTATATTGGCTATTCAGAGTATGACTACCGCGGTGGCGGCAATTATCCGTTATATTCTTCAGACGGAAACGCTCATGACATACCTTTAGGGGAACTTCGGGCTGCACATTATACTGAATCAGGCTGGAATGTTAAAGCTGAAAATATTGGGACAAAATTCGATTTTAGCTATAATATGGAAATGGGGCCGCTTATAAGTGTCGATTTCGGTTTACATTATTCGACAAATAATAAGCAAAACCGGGAATGGGGCATTAATGATGATGCCGGTTGGATTTATAAGCGGTCAGGTAAAAAGGTACACGTACCTGTAGACCTAACAGAACATAGTTCAGTTTGTGGACAATGTATGCCTGGTATAGAAGATGCGCAACATAACTATACCGATATTGACGCTTATATGGCATGGTTCGCAAATCCAGACACGCTTGCTCAGCTTAACGGTGAAGATGGTACTTTCAAAAATGGCGTTGATGCTGTTACCTATTTTAATAACGCTGGTGGTCTAACGTCAGTATTAAAACCAATAGGCTATGAAGTTGAAGAAGAACTGACAGCGCTTTATTTATCAGGAAACTTTGAATTTGAACTGGATGACATGTTAATAGAAGTAACAGCAGGAGCACGTTACGTCGAGACAAAGCTAGAATCATCAGGTCAAATTCAAAAATTAATTGATTATGTACCCGATCCACCAACAACAGAAAATCCAAACCCACCAATATTACGTACTAGATTTGCTGAAGACGGTGATTTTGTTTCTGCGGTAGAAAGTAATACCTATTCAAATTTTTTACCCAACCTGAATGTTAACATTGATGTACATGAAGACGTGAAACTGCGTTTTGCGGCCTCTCAAACATTGACACGCCCAGTGCTGGATTCTGTTGCACCTTGGCTGAATATGAAAGATGGTACTTTAGATTGTAACGGCAATGGCGTTCAAGAAGGTGGCGAAGATAGCTGTGGTTACGGCAATGGTTCAAATCCTCAACTAAAACCTTATCTATCTACTAACTTTGATATATCACTTGAGTGGTACTATGGTGATGCATCTATGCTTTCTGCTGCCGTATTTACCAAAGATGTAGCAGACTGGATTGTCACAGAAACAACCGTTGAGAATCATCATGAACTATTGACTTCTGATGTAGAAACAATCCATGTGACTAGGCCGCACAATATCAATGATGCTGAAATCGAGGGCTTTGAATTAAACCTTATTCATACGTTTGATAGTGGTTTCGGTGTACAAGCGAACTATACCGATATTTCCAGTAATGCTGAATTGTCTACTGAATCTGATTTCTCTCTCCCTGGTTTGAGTGATAATGCCAACCTGATTGCTTTCTATGAAAATGAAACACTATCGGTGCGAGTTGCTTACAATTGGCGGTCTGAATTCTTGCAAAGTCTGAACTATGGCGGTCGTGGTGAACCACAGTATGTTGGCTCTTATGAGCAACTTGATTTTAGTGTTAATTATACCATTAATGACAATTTTACCGTGTATTTAAATGGTTTGAATGTCTTGGATGAAGCAACACACAAGTATGGTCGTCACGAAAATCAGTTCCATTCATATAGTGAAACAGGGCGACGTTTATCTTTAGGTGTTCGAGCCAGTTTCTAATGGGTTGAAAGCCTAGAATAGTCATTTTACATCTAGGTTACTGCAAGAGGCCGTGGTAAAATCGCGCCCTCTTTTTTATTGAGATATTCAAGACAAGAATTTAAGAAACGTATTTAAGAAAAAAAGGAAATCCAGTGTTAAAAGCATTTTCAACCATCGCCTCTTTGGTGTTATTAACGACATTGTTAGCTTGTAGTCAGCCACAGGTTCAATCACCCAATACGACCGCAGTTTCCAGCACAGTTAATATAAATCAAGGGTGGCAGTTTACCCGTTCAGATCCCGAAACTAATAGTAAAAAATGGCAATCGGTTAATTTACCGCATACCGCTAAAATTGAACCGCTGGTGGTGAATGATCAATGGCAAGGGATAGCTTGGTATCAAAAAGAATTAGTGCTTGATCAAAAATGGAAAGATCAGAAAATATTTGTCCGCTTTGAAGGCGCGATGAATCATGCTGAAATCTGGCTCAATGACCAAAAAATTGGCGAGCATTTAGGTGGTTATTTACCTTTCACCTTAGACTTGACTGACGATTTAAATTTTAACGGCGAGAACCTGCTAAAAGTAAAACTCAGTAATATTGACAACCCAACTATCGGGCCTAAACCGCTTGCAACCTTAGATTTTAATACTTACGGCGGTCTCTATCGTGATGTCAATTTATTGATTAAAAATCCATTACATATTACCGATGAAATTCACGCGAATAAAGTTGCCAGTGGCGGGGTATTCGTCACTTTTTCACAAATCAGTACCGCTGCATCTATAGTTGAAGTTAAAACTCATATTGCCAATCAATACAGTGAAAATAAAGATTTTACTGTTAAGCAAAAATTATTCTTTGCTGACCAATTAATCACTCAAACTGAAAATAAAGTTACCAGCTTATTAGCGCATAGCGACAAACAATTTAGCCAGCAACTCACCGTCAAAAATGCGCAGTTGTGGAGCCCTAAAACCCCTAATTTATATCAACTGGTTAGTGAAATTTACTTAGATGATAAATTGATAGAACAAAAGAAAACTCGCATTGGCATTCGACAATTTGAATTTAACGCTCAGCATCAGTTATTAATTAACGGTGAAGTAACCTTTTTGCGCGGCGTTAATCGTCATCAAGAATATCCACATGTCGGTTATGCCACATCGCATCAAGCTGATTTTCGCGATGCAGTAAAAATAAAATCAGCAGGGTTTGATTACGTAAGACTATCGCATTATCCTCATTCAAAAGCGTTTATGGACGCTGCCGATGAACTAGGTTTAGTGTTGTTAGACGCGATATTAGGCTGGCAATATTATGCGGATACACCTGAATTTCAAGCACAAATACAACAGACTTGTCGCGATCTTATTCGCCGTGATCGAAATCACGCCAGTGTACTGGCATGGGAGTGCTCATTAAATGAATCTGCCATGCCAGCACCTTTTGTTGAGCAGTTAAAAACTATTGTTCATCAAGAAGATCCAACGCGTTTATCTGCCGGTTGGTTGCCTGAATTTGATATTTACCTACAAGCGCGCCAACATAGGCAAAAACATTATCAAACACCGACTAAGCCGTATAATGTTTCAGAATATGGTGACTGGGAATATTACGCGCAAAATGCCGGTCTTAACCAAGATGCTTGGGCTGATCTAAAAGAAGAAGATAGAACCAGCCGACAGTTATTAAATTCAGGTGAAGCACGTTTACTACAACAAGCGCGCAACCTGCAAGAAGCGCATAACGATAATTTAACCACACCGGCATTTGCCGATAGTTATTGGGTAATGTTTGACTATAACCGCGGTTATGCTGATGATCTTGAAGCTTCGGGTATTATGAGTATTCATCGCTTACCTAAATACAGCTATTATTTTTTCCAAAGTCAGCGTGATGCCAACGAGCAGTCACCACTGTTTGATTCAGGCCCTATGGTGTTTATCGCCAGTGAATGGACCGACTCTCTACTTACCCGTTCTCAATTAAAAGAGCAGTCTGCTGCTCAAATACGCGTTTTTAGTAATGCTGATGAAGTTGAGCTGTGGTTAAATGGCGCGCTCATTTCGAGAAACAAACCAAGCCAAGATAAATTTTCAACGCATATCTCTCATCCGCCATTTGAATTTGATGTCAAAACATTTACGCCGGGTCAGCTAAAAGCCAAAGCGTTTATTAATGGTGAATTGGTTGCCGAGCATAGTGTCACTACACCTCAAAAGCCGACCACCATTAAGTTATCCATTGATGAAAGTGGTAAAGCACCCACCGCAGGCGTTAACGATGTGCTATTTGTTTATGCACAGTTATTTGATGCACAAGGAAACAGTGTTCCCATTAATGGTGAAACGATTGAATTTGAAGTGCAGGGTGATATTGAAATTTTACAGACCCGCTCTGCATTAACCGAGCAAGGAAAAGCGGCGGTAGTTATTCGTATAGGCCAATCATTAAAAGGTGCTAGCTTAAAAGCAACGGCTGCTGAATTAAACCTGCAAAGTGAAGTGTTAGGGTTATCTCTAAAGCATGTAGGTGAAAGTTAGTGCCGATGAAAACTAATGCTCTATACCCGTTACCTTTCAAAATGCGGGAATTTGAGGTGAATTAAAAAGCATAGTTACAAGACGCTGATTCGCCGGATAAGTTATTCTTATTTAAGATTCAGCAACGCAGTAAATATGTTTTTTAAACGAATCAAAACCTGCATTTTGAATGGTGATGGGTATATATATACTTAATGCCGGTAAGTTGATTGTCAGATATACTGATTTTCAGCCGACAATAAAAAAAATAGAAATTTAAATATGGTAACAATCAATGATGTTGCAAAAGTTGCAGGGGTTTCTATCGCCACTGTTTCAAGAGTTATTCATAACAAAGGTAAAGTAGGGGATGTTTGTCGAGCACGGGTTAAAAAAATTATTGAAGAATTGGCTTATCGGCCAAACAGTAATGCCCGTGCGCTAGCGAGTAAAACATCAAATACCATTGGTGTGGTTACGCCTAATTTATCAATGTCATTTTTTGGTTTATTAGCCAGTGGTGTTGAAAAAGGCGCCAGAGAAAATAATTTAAAGTTATTGATGGCGAATTCATTATACGAAACCGAATCCGAACTTAACGCCATTGAATCGTTGCGTGAGAATAACTGTAAAGCAATTATTTTACATAGCGAATACTCCGACGAAAACACCTTAATTAAATTGGCAGGTGAAATACCAGGTTTAGTGTTAATTAATCGTTACATTCCCGAAATAGCGAATAGGTGTGTATGGTTAGACAATGTTTCCGGTGCACAAATCGCGACAAAACATTTGATTGATGCAGGTCACAAGCACTTTGCCGTAGTGACCAGTATTTATCAAAATAGAGATCCCGGTTTTCGTGTTAAAGGCGTTAAGCATACTTTAGAAAAAAATCACATTAAATTACCGAAAATAAACATTGAAGAAGCTAGCGCTAATATGGACGGCGGTGAGCAAGCCGTTAAAGCATTATTGGCGAAAGGTTGTAAGTTTGATGCTTTGCTCGCCTATAACGATATGATGGCAATAGGTGCGATACATGCACTTTTCGATGCCGGATTACGTGTGCCAGAAGATGTTTCGGTGATTGGTTTTGATGATTTATCAATAGGCATCGCTTGCCGGCCACGTTTAACCACCATGCATTACCCCGTACAAGAAATGGCGCTTTATGCGACTAATTTAGCCATTAAGTTGAGTGAATCTACTGAAGCCACGGCGACACCCAGTAAACAAACACATTTGTTTATTGCTGATTTAGTTAAACGTGATTCAGTAAATGATAAATCAATATAAAGATAGCTTTGCAGTTTTTATTTTTACAAAAAATCATTAGCATCTAACTTTAAACATCACTTCTTTTCAATCGTTTCCACCGAGAAAACTTTCCTTTAATGACTCTAAAGGTCACCCTTCATTTAATTTTTTCAATATATTAAATCTGCCGTATTTACAAAGGTTAGGGATAACGTTAACCTTTGTGGTATTGGATTTAAAATATTATGCAAAAAACAAAGATAATAACTGTAGGATATATATGATGACAGGTTTACCCTCTAGATACTTAACGGTATTTTCACTAGTCTTAATTAGTATTACCACTTGTTTGGCATCAGATAAAACATCAATAATACCTGATTGGGAAAACCCTCAAGTTATTGCCATCAATAAAGAGTCAGGACACGCTTTTATCCGTCCTTTTGCTGATGAAAATAACGCTTTTAGTAAAACGTTATCAAGCCGAATTCAATCATTAAATGGCAAATGGCAATTTAATTGGGTAGGGCATCCAGATAAGCGTCCTAGTGATTTTTATAAAACCAATTATGATGTTAGTCAATGGACAAAAATTGATGTGCCGGGTAACTGGCAAACACAAGGGTATGGTCGACCCATTTATACCAATCACCCTTATCCTTTTGCTAAAGACCAACCACACGTGATGACTGAGCCGCCGGCTGAATATACTAACTTTTTTGATCGTAACCCGGTCGGCAGCTATAAGCGTAAGTTTTTCGTTGAAGATGGACTAAAAGCTAAGCAAGTCTTTATCGAGTTTCAAGGGGTGAAATCAGCCTTTTATTTGTGGGTTAATGGCAAAAAAATCGGTTATAGCCAGGGCAGTATGACACCGGCTGAGTTTGATATTACTGAGTATTTGGTTAACGGCGAAAATGATTTAGCGGTTGAAGTATATCGTTGGTCGGATGGTAGTTATCTTGAAGGTCAAGATATGTGGCGTTTTAGCGGTATATTCAGAGATGTGAATTTAATTGCTCGCCCGCAGGTGTATCTGCAAGACTTTTTGATAACAACCGATCTGAAAAATGATTATCAAGATGCGGTGCTAAATATTAATTTTGAGTTTGCTAGTGCGCTAAAAAATGTCAATTTTAAAGATTATCGCCTTGAGATGAGTTTGTTTTCACCTAAAGGTGAATTGATTGCTAAACAGCAAGTTAAAACTAAGTCGTCGAATAATAAACAAGTAGGCAAACTATCTTTGGCGTTAAAAGATGTCAGCCTGTGGAGTGCTGAGTCACCCACTTTATATTCAACGATGCTAAGCGTTATTTATAATAAAGAGCACGATAAAGAAGGTGAAGCGCTAGAGTATATTCCATGGTCATTTGGCTTTAAAGAAAGCAAAATCGCAGATAATCAGTTTTGGGTTAATGGTAAGTCGATTAAAATTAAAGGGGTGAACCGTCATGAGCACCATCCAAGAATGGGGCGCACGCTTGATTTGAAAACGATGGAACTCGATATGAAGTTAATTAAACAAGGTAACTTTAATCTAGTAAGAACCAGTCATTACCCCAATGATCATCGCTGGTATCAGTTAGCGAATCAATACGGCATGTATATTCTCGATGATGCCAATCAAGAAAGTCATGGCTATGCAACAAGAAACAAAATATTAGGCGACAACCCTGACTGGACCATTGCTCATGTTGATCGAGCAGCATCAATGGTGCACACCAATAAAAACTATTCATCAGTTGTTATCTGGTCTTTAGGTAATGAAGGGGGAGCAGGACGTAATTTTATCGCGATGCGTGAGGCGGTATTAGCCATTGATGATAGCCGACCTATCCTTTCAGATACCGACCTTAATGCCTCTGATTTTGTCGAACGCAGCTATCGTACGCTTGAAGGAAAAAATAGTGTTGATGTTCCTATTAAGCAATCAGACAAAATTAAAAAACCTTTTCTCCAACGTGAATATGCCCATGCGATGGGGAATTCATTAGGTAACTTTCAAGAACATTGGGACAAAATATACGCCACTAAAAACTATATTGGCGGCGCTATTTGGGATTGGGTTGATCAAGGCCTTGCTCGCGTAAAAAATACTGCAATGGTCAGTTATGGTGATCAGCCCGATAAATTAACTCTTAATCATAAGCGTGAGGTGTGGGCTTACGGTGGTGACTTTGGTGATAGTCCAACCGATGCTGAATTTTTACTTAACGGCATTATTTCACCCGATAGAATACCGTACCCAAGCTATTATGAAGCAAAGAAAGTTCAGCAAAATGTTTGGTTTGAACAAACTAATACACCACTGAAGGTGAAAGTATCCAACCGTTTTGACTTTGCTAATTTATCTGAATATGAGATTAAATGGCAGGTTAAAAATCAAGAGTCTATCCTAGCCTCCGGCGTGTTAGATGTTGAATTATCTGCTAGCGGTTCAACATTGGTCGATATTCCCTATTTAGCTAAATCAGTGACGAACAGTGAACGTTTATTAGAACTTTCTGTTCACCTTAAAAGTGATTTAGTGTGGGCAAGTAAAGGTTTTGAAATTGCTCATCAACAGTTTATTTTATCGCCCTATAATTATCAGGCATTAGCGTTAACGACAGACAAGCAGATAAACGTTGAACTATCGTCAGAGGGGTTCAATATCTCTACCGCTGATAAGAAGATAACCATCGATAATATCACTGGCGAGCTAACCAGCTACCAAGTGTCAGGACAAGAGCTTTTAGTTGAGCCTTTAGCGCCATACTTTTGGAAACCAGTTAATAATAACCAAGCGCGTAATCAATTTGTTAAACGAATGGCGCCATGGTTACATGCGGCTGCCTTTCGACAAGTTAAGTCGGTTAATATTATTCAAGCCAGTGATAACCTTGTCGAAATTGAAGTAACAGCTCGATTGATTGCTAACCATGCCTTGTATAAATTAATTTATCGCATTAATGGGCATGGTGATGTGCAAGTTAATAGCGAATACACCCCTGATCCCGAGCGTACTCAGCATAAATATATGCCAAAGTTTGGCATGAAACTCGTGCTTGATAAATCATTATCGAACATTGATTGGTACGGTCGAGGTCCCTTTGAAAATTACCCTGATCGTAAAACAGCAGCAAAGATAGGCAATTATCAAAAAACGCTTGAAGGATTTCAAGTACCCTATATTTCAGCGACTGACAGTACTAATCGCAGTGATGTCAGAAAAGCCAGCTTTGCTAATAATAACGTTAAGTTAACTGTTTTAGGTATGCAGCCCTTTAATTTTAGAGCATGGTCCTACAATGAGTCTGATTTATATTCTATCAATACGGCCAAAGTTAAAAACTTAATCACTGATCAATTGAGGCGCAAGCATTATTACGACTTACCGGATAGAGGCTATATCAATGTGAACCTCGACTCCGCCATTCACGGGGTTGGGGGAGATAATAGCTGGGGCGGTAAAACCATGAAGAAATACCATATACGGGCTGATATCCGACATAGTTTTAGTTTTATTCTCAAAGCAGAAAGCAAAGTAAAAAATAAAGCAGAAAATATTAAATAACGATGTAAAGGTTCCCTCGCCTTATTAAATAAAGAGCGGCTTTATTTTGTTAAATACCGATAAAGTTGCGGTGTACTTGCGCTTCGTAAGTACTTTATTTGAATGTTTACTACAATGGATTAGTTTATGAATTTTTTGAATCACTCTGTTATTAAGGCTTTACTCATTTTTATGAGTTTTTCAGTTTTCGCGAGCAATATAGAACAAGCAGATAGTCATTTTGAAGAGAAAAAATATGACTTAGCTCTTAACGAATATTTAAGGGCTGCAGCAGACAATGAAGGCAAAGCTTTTTACCAATTAGGTGTCATGCACTACAAGGGGTTTGGCGTTGAGAAAGATCCCGTAAAGGCACTTGTCTGGTTTTCACTCGCAGCAAACTTCAATTATGGCGATGCAAAAGATGTAGTAGAAAATTTATTTGAACATGCGAATGAAACAGATAAAGTAAATCTTAATCAACAAGTTAACATTGTGAAAAATAAATTAAAAAAGAACGCCTTATATCTTGATTACATGCCTGAGATAAACGTGCTTACCTTAAATTCAAAAGTTCGCTTTGGTGATGATGATGATGAATTAGATCCAGCTGAATTATTAAAGGAAAGTGAAAGCTTTGGTATAAGCATGTTTGGGGTTAATAATAATGATTCATCTACAATTAGCTCTGATGGTCCTGAAGGTGGAGGCGGTTCAGCTGGTAATGATGTAAATGCAGGGATATTAAATGTAGAAGTTGCACGTTCATTTTACTTGATTGCTGAATATGATATTGCCCCTGATGGCAGTATTCGTAATGTGATTGCCAAAGAGTCGACCGGAAACGAAGAAGTTAATCATGCATTATATGATTTAAGGCGTTCGAATATTGAAAATCCAACGTTATTGGAAAAACAAGCTCACTTTGCTGGTATATCTTATCGAGGCATTGCTAGTTTTAACAAATATCGCATGAAGCATCGTTATTCATATTTATATAAAACTGTTCGAAAACAACGAACAGCACTACAAGAAAGTGACGACCCTGTTGATAAATACCAATATGCAATGTTGTTACAAACATTTCCATGGCTTGCTAGCAATAAAGCACAAGGAATGGCAGCGCTAAAACAAGCAGCAGAGCTTGGTTTTCCTTTAGCTGAGTATCAATATGGCCTCAAACTTTATCAACAGCAAACGGATCCAAAGCAAGCTATTTTTTGGATTGGTCAAGCGGCTAAAGATGGCGTAAAGCAGGCACAATACCGATTAGGAGATCTGTTAAAAAATAGTCCTTGGATCATTCAAGATGAGAAAAAAGCCATTTTTTGGTTTGATGAAGCAGCTAGGCAAGGGCATGTCATCGCCAAACAAAAGACGGCAGAAATTAAAATACTTACTGATGACGAACAACTAAAAGATATTGCTGGCGGAGCGCTTAATTTAGCGTCAATTCATCAGCAGCAAAATGAAGACCCACAATACCAATACCTACAAGCGATGGCCCACGCTAAAATGGAAAATAGAGATTTATCTAAAGCCGTTAAGCATATTCGTCGAGCGATCAGTTACGGAAGAAGTTTAAATTGGGATGTAAAAGCTTGGCAAGCTCAATTGAAGGACTGGACCACGGGTGGCAATGTAACTATTCTAGATTGATAACGTTTACGTTTACTGATTGCACTTCACTGTCATTAGCATTTGAAGTGCACGGTGACTTTTCAACATTCAGGGCCATGCGCGTGTTATGAAATTTTTCCATATTTTAGTTATATTTTTGCTGTGCTTAGCAAATGAAACAAAAGCCAATAACACCCAGTTAGCTGATATTGAGTTGGTTGATAATCAGTTAGCTGGTTATCAACCAACTAATCATCAACAAAAAATACAGTCAAAGTTCAATATCCTCTTTATCGGCGCTGATGATTTGCGCATGAATATTGGTGCTTATGGCGATAAAATAGCGGTTACTCCTAATATTGATGCGCTGGCATCTGAGGGAGTTGTATTTAATAAAGCGCACGTGCAGTTTGCCAGCTGTAATGCTTCTCGTGCCTCCATGATGACGGGGATGTATCCAGATGCGATAAAAGTGTGGCGATTGAATACACATTTCAGAAAAACCGCGCCACAGGTTGTCACTTTACCTCAATATTTTAAAAATAACGGTTATCATACTGAATCTATCGGTAAGGTTTATCACAATTATGCCAATATCACCGATGATAAGTCTTGGTCGGTAGCCGCGCGTTTAGATCAAGAATCACACTTTGATGATTATGTGCTTGAATCGAGTAAAGAGCAGGGCGCTAAAAAAGGTATCGCTGCAGAGTCTGCTAGCTACACGGGTGATAAATATGTTGATGACCACATTACCGCAGATGCTGTGCAAACCATTGCACGATTGAAAGCAAGTGATAAACCATTCTTTTTGGCGGTCGGCTTTATGAAGCCACACTCGCCGTATAACGCGCCTAAAAAATTCTGGGATTTATATCAGCGAAAAGATATGCAAGCACTTGGTTCAACAGACAAACCAGATAATACCCCAAACCTAAATTGGTTCGATTTTAAAGAGATCAGAGGGTTAGCTGACTTACCTAAAAAAGGGAAATTTACTAAACAAACTGCACAAAAACTTCGTCATGGCTATTATGCTGCGACTAGTTATTTAGATGATAACTTAGGCCTGTTAATCAAAGCATTAAAAGACAATGGTCTTTATGAAAATACCATCATAGTGTTTTGGTCTGATCATGGTTATCACTTGGGTGAAAATAGTCATTGGACAAAAGCAACGATTAGAGAGTTAGATACTCGTGTGCCGTTGATTTTCCGTATTCCGGGACAAAAACCCTTTACTACAAGTGCAATAACAGAATATATCGATATTTACCCAACCCTTGCTGAGCTTGTTAATTTACCCTCACCAGATAATATAAATGGTCGGAGTTTTAAACCGCTATTTAGTGATCCTAGCTATATACACAAGCAAGCTGCGTTATCACAAACGGCTCGTCCATGGCCAAGTAGTAAACCGATAAAGCAAATGGGATATACCGTTAGAACGGATCAATACCGCTATACCCGTTGGGTAAAGACAAAAAACCAGCAAGTAATAGCCGAAGAATTATATCACACCGAAAAAGACCCATTAGAAAGACACAACATTATTAGCTCTGTAGATAAGCAGGTCTTGATAGCGCTACGAAAATTAATGGCTCATAAGCTAAAAGATTAGAAGATTAAAAAGTTAGTAAATTAAATTTTTTAATAACTTAGAGTAATAATTGTTTCAACCATACTGAGGCATCATTCTTCCAATTAGGCGCAGCTGTATTACTTAAACCTAAACTGTAACCGTGGCCACCTTCAGGGTAAAGATGCATTGTTGCTTTTACATTATGTTTAACAAGTGCTTGATACATTCGAATGGAATTTTCAACAGGTACGGCTTTATCATTACCGGAATGAATAATAAAAGTTGGCGGGGTATTTTCGTTGACTCTTGTTTCATTAGAGAACTGCGTTATTAACGCTTGCGAAGGTGTTTTACCTAATAAATTATGTCTTGAACCTTGATGAGTGATCGCTTTTTTCATACTGATAACAGGGTAGATAAGTATCATGAAATTTGGCTGTGCTTTTTCGCTATCAATGGCATCTTTAGCTAAATAATAGCTTTGTTGATGTGTCGCTAACGTTGACGCTAAGTGCCCACCGGCTGATGAGCCAATAACACCCACTTTGTTTTTATTAATATTTAATATTTCGGCATTAAAGCGAATATAACGGATTGCTCTTTGCGCGTCTTGAATCGGGGCTTTATAAGAAGTGATCACCGACTCGGCTTGTGG
>JABSOI010000096.1 GCA_013216015.1 Alteromonadaceae bacterium
AGGACTGTCGTTCTGGCAGTATTTGTTGGATCGCCATCAGTCTAACTTAATTCCATCGTTGCCTGTAATGCTTAGCGAAAAGCTGTCCTGATTTCTGTCCTTGCCACCATATTATGAGTACTTACTTAATAAGCTTGTTAAATTGGCGTTTTCCCTCGGGTCCATTTAATATTCGTGGCGGTCTATTGACGAAGGGTTACCGCGTCTTGATACGACAACATTAGCTTCAAGACAATGGCAAGTATTACATCACCTTTAGGATTGTCGAACTCAGGAGATGGGCAGTTATCAGTGGCACTGCAACTACTGTGGCCGAGGTTCATAATGGTATTGTTCATGTCGCGATAGATATTGTCCGGTATGCCAAGGTAAAGCAAGGGAGAAATAGCTTCAGAAATGACAAGTTGATGAATTACTGGTGACTTACCATTACTTGGTGTTTACTTTACCGCATCAGTTTAATGGTTGGGTAACGCAACACCCCGACATATCTGTTATATTGGTCTGACCCGTTCGGGTTTGTTCCCACTATTTTAATAGCGTCAAAAATTCACTAAATGACATTATACAATGTAAATATTTTGGCAACCTTTTAAAGGCATTCTTACTTATACCTTTGGCCTGAATTAACGAACGACCTATTGAGGCTATTTAAATGAAACGATCAATAGCCTAAAACTATTTCTCATGTAAGCCTACCGAATAACGAGAATATTCAATCGATAGGGTCAATTTTTTGATATTTAAGTCTTTATATTTATCTTCGGTGTTTTGCTATAAAAATATTTATGTTGGATTAGAATTTTTTTCTGCCATTACCTTTCTACTTAAAGAATGAGCATTTATCTTAAAGTGCTTTTTCTTCCTATCTTTAGTGATTTATGCTGTAGTAATAGGTAATAGTGAAAATACTATTTGATGTTAAAGGCAAAAAATTGAAATATTTATTCTTGATAATTACCGCAATCTTGGCTGTATTTGATGTAAATTCCAACGAATTAACCGTTAAAATCATTGATACTCAAGAGCAGGCCGTTAAAGATATTGTTGTATACGCTCGCCCAAGTGAGTATATTAAAAATATACCTTCAAATGCTAAAGTCCTGTTAATCGGGCAAAAAGATAAAAAGTTCTCGCCTTATATTACGGTGATGCAGAAGGGACAAGCGATTAATTTTGTTAATCATGATGATATCACTCATCATATCTATTCTGTTTCCGGTAAAAATCGCTTCGAATTTAAAATTAGATCTGGTGTAGAAAAAATGACCGAGCCAATGCTTGTAACGGAAGAGATAGCCATGGGGTGTAATATACATGACTGGATGAGCGGTTACACTTTAGTAGTTGATACACCTTATTATGGAAAAACAGATGAGCTAGGGCATATAACTTTTACGCTACCTCACGCAGGTAAATACGTGATCACAGCATGGCATCCACAATTGGATGTCGAAAATAATAGGGTAAGTCAAACGGTCACTATTGATAATTCCAATATGAAAGTGACAATCTCGCTACCAAAAAATCTATTACTCATACCCAAACAAACGGGGCAAGATGAGTTCGACTTTATAGAAGAGTATTAATGCCAGATGAAGTTTTCAAAAATGCGTAGTTTGCAAAGTAAAATACTGGTTCTTTTTATATTTTTATTGCTAATTGTGCAATTAGTGTCTTTTTTTTCTACTTATAAAGCTAGTCAAAAGTTAGAGCATACTCAAGTAGATAATCTCATTTTTAATGCTAAAAATGTTTTTCAAACTAAAATAGAAAGTCGCAGTTACTATTTATCGGCGTTCGCTGAAACGGCCGCTTTAGATTTTGGATTAAAATCGGTTTTAGGAGAAGATAATAAGAGCTTCTTAATCGCACTTAACAATCATAGAAAAAGGATTAATAGTAATCTCGCAATGGCAATAGACACGGACGGAATCGTTATTGCGCAATTAATTACATACAAAACAGTAAATGGTGAAGATAAAGTTAAAATTGGAGCGGGACAAGGGCAGCTTTTTGATCAAAAAAGTGATTTTATTGCCGGCGAAAAAACTCAACTAGTCAAGCTTCATGGTCATCTGTATCAATTAAGTTTCGAGTCTATTAAAAGCGGTGATCGCACGATTGGCTGGATTGGTTTTGGTTATCTAATTGATACAGTATTGGCACAAGAACTAGCCGATTTAACGGGTGTTAATATCGCTTTCGCCATTGAATCTGATACGGGTTATCAAATTGTGGGAAGTTCGACGGAAGAAAGTTATACCATGAATAACGAGTTTTTCTCAGGTATCATCAAAAAGGCAGAGAACAACTATATTTATGAAGAAAATTCTCTTGGTTCGGTAGGTAAGGACAAGCTTATCGCTTTGCTATTTAAGTCAAAAGTTGACATTTTGAAAGCGTTAAGTGTGCAGTGGGAAAAGCAGGTGCTATTGATTGTATTGACACTTGTACTTTCTGTCATTAGCGCTTTAGCTATCGCCAAAAGTATTACGCTGCCTATTACGCAATTAGTAAGCCAGGTAAAAGCTATCACGCGCGGTAATTATGATGGCAATGTAGAGGTTGATACAAGCGAGGAGCTTAAACAGTTATCAGACGAATTTAATCATATGACTAAGGCAATTGTATCAAGAGAAGAAACAATTAGTTTTCAAGCATTTCATGATCCACTTACTCTCCTACCTAATAGAAATGCACTCATAAATGCTTTGAACAAGCGAAAAGAAGATAATCAAGATTTTTTGGTGATCCAAATTTGTTTCTTAGGTTCCGAGCAGATCACAGACACTCTTGGTTATAAGGTGGGTGATGATGTCGTAATGGAAGTTGCGAATCGGATTGTGAAAAGTAATTTACCCCTCGTATGTTTCCATTTAGGGAATGAAAACTTTGTACTGCTCGCAGAAAATCAATCTGTGACACCGTTAATTGAACAGCTGCTAGCCCAATTAAACATTAAATGTCAGTTTGAGAACATCAGTCTGCACTTACAGTTTGTTATTGGTGTGGCTGTTTCTACGTTATACAATGGTCATAATGTAGCTGAACTATTACAAAAAAGTAATGTTGCTTTGCAGTATGCAAAAAAGTATAAGAAGAGTTTTCAAATATACGAGCGACAATTTGATACCAATGCACTTGAGCGTTTGTTTTTGACCAATAGTTTGAAACAAGCAATAGAACAGGATGAATTGGTATTATTTTATCAGCCGAAACTGACGTTGGATTCAATGACGATTAGCCACGTCGAAGCTTTAGTGCGTTGGCAACATCCGATAAAAGGACTGATCCCACCCGATTCATTTATCAGTATTGCTGAAAAAACGGGGCAAATGGCTGCTCTAACCCGTTGGGTAACAACAGCGGCAATTGCACAATACGTAAAGTGGCGGCGTCAAGGATTTGATATTAGCATTGCCATTAATATTTCAGCCGAAAATATTTTAGATAAATCTTATCCTGATTTCGTTATAGCATTAAAACAGCAGTACCAATTGAACGATCACTCGATAACGTTAGAAGTCACCGAAGATGCTTTAGTGGCCGATCCTGAAAAAGCGACTCAAATGTTATCTTACTTAAATGAACACGGGTTTAAACTGTCAATTGACGATTATGGTACTGGATATTCGTCACTGGCACAGTTGAAACAATTACCTGTACAGGAGTTGAAAATTGATCGCTCATTTGTGCAGAATTTATCAACAGACGAAAGCGATAAAATAATTGTGCACTCAACGTTAGAGTTAGCTCATAATTTGGGACTTTATGTTGTGGCAGAAGGTATTGAAGATGAAACCGCTTTGCTATGGCTTAAATCACAAGGTTGCGAGTTGGCCCAAGGATACTTTATTAGTAAACCATTACCTGTAGATACATTAAATCTATGGTTGGAAAATGCACCATATAATATTAAGAGAATTGAGGGTTAAATGTTAAAGCTTGTCTCTGTTATATCACTCATCATTTTTAGCTCGGATATTTTGAGTGCGGAATTTACATTTAAAGGCATTATCGATGTTCGTGCTTACCATGTTGATAACAGTAGCAAGGCCAAAAGCTATCTAAAAGGGGATTATGGAAAATTTAGATACGATGCTGGTAGCGGACTAGCGTTAGGGCAATTAGGTTTGCAATATCAATTGAGTTGGCATAATTACTGGTCTGCGATCATTGTAGGAAACGCGTTTGCAGACAAAGGAAATAACAATATAGGTTTAACTGAAGCCTATTTACAATATAAAAGTCTACCAAGTGTTCAAGGCTGGCGCATTAAATCCAAAATAGGGTTGTTTTATCCTAAAATTAGTATGGAGAATGTCTCAACGGCATGGTCGACCCCTTACACATTAACCACAAGTAGCTTAAATAATTGGATTGGCGAAGAGTTAAAAAATACTGGGGTAAGTTTTTCAATAGAAAAATTGGGAAAGGCACTAAAATCTCCACATTCAGTTTCTATCAATGTTTCTTTATTCCAAAATAACGACAGCGCTGGAGCTATGTTAACCTGGCATGGCTGGACAATTGGTAGTCGCCAAACATTATTGCAAGAAAAGCTCAAAGTACAAGATTTTCCTGCCCGCAACAAAAAGCTGTCAGGGCAAGCCGCAAAGTCAGATCCCATTCTTGAACTTGATAATCGTTGGGGCGCGCACCTTGCGGTTACATGGCGTTATCAAAATACGCTTAAAGTAAACTTAGGTTATTATGACAATCATGCGCAAGAAGGGTTGGTTGAAGATGGTCAATATACTTGGACGACAGCATTTAGCCATTTAGGTGTTAAATATAAAATAACGCCTCAATTGGAGCTTATCGGACAGTACATGCAAGGCAATACTAATATGACATCACCACATGGGGAAGACGTTGTCGACAGCGGTTTCGATAATGTTTTTGTACTCATTAGAAAAAAATGGCAAAAAAGTCACTTGGCATTACGGTTAGAACATTTCAACGTTGAAGATCTAGATGATACTTGGGGCGACAACAATAACGAGTCTGGTAATGGAGCTTCCATTGCATACCGTTACCAATTGACCCAACATAGCTTTGTGATGGCAGAATATAACTGGCTTAAGTCAGATCGGCCTTCTCGCTATTACGAGCACCAAGGTGTTGAATTAATTGAACGTCAGTATCAATTAGCGTATCGCTATTATTTTTAATTATCGTCGGTTTTGATAAGACATTACTTAAGTTAATATACCGGAACTAACAATTGTTGAACGCAATCAAACCAACAAGTATAGAAGTAATATCAGTATTTATTAAAAAAGGATCAACAAACCAAAGGCCAATTTGTGGATCCTAGTGTTAAATCGAACTATTCGGTCAAGCGGATTGAATTAATACCAATTGTATTAAGTTAGTGGTCAGGGTTCGATGAGGATAAATTATCAAGAGTACAGGTTTTTTGCTCCAGGCAAAACCTAAGTACCTACATCGACGTGCATGGATGTACTAATGCAGCGAAGGCATGGATGCCTAGGAGCTGCCATGTCGGCAACGCAGCTATTGGAAATTTAGACCTTCGAGGGTGACCACTTACTTAGTACAATTGGTATAACCTTTAGGTTAAGGAAATAAATAAGATTTCTTTTCAGTTTTGCTTTGAACTGTGAAATATAAGTAATAGACGTTTTAGTATTGGACATTGATAGCCAGGGCCTTTTTTATTGATGATTTTAAAAGCGATTATCACTATATGCTCCTGATTTTATGAATATTTCTTACGTTGTATTATGCTTCTACTATATTCTTGCTTTTTTACCCATAAAACTCGTAGTTACTAATAAAAAACAAAATTACTAGAATGAAATTCATGTTCGAGAACAGTTGTTTGTTTAAAATTAGTGATGTCGGGAAAATCTATTTAAACGATTTAAATGACTAAAACTATTCAGGCGCTTCTATTATATTCTTCTGTTTTATTTACGTTCCCCGTTTTATCTTCTCAACCTGATTTTAACTATTTAGAGATAAAAACAGGAAAGAAAAAAGATTATGAAACATATGATCTTAATAATTTCAATGGGAAATACTCAATAACAGATGAAATATACATATCCGCTGAATTCGAGAGGTATGATCTTGAAGAGCATACAAAAACTGATATTTATTCCTTGGGTGCCGGTTATGTTTTTTCACTCGATTCTACATCTAATTTATATTTACAACTCGATTATACTAATAGACAAAAAGACAGCGAATATTAAAGTAGTATGAACGGATTTCGATTGACCACGGGCTACCGAAATCAGATCACCCCTGAACTTGAAGGATAGGCAAAAATAAGTTATTTATCACTGGGCGATGACAGTAGCCACGAAGATGATAGTGCAACAGATACGCTTGTAACTATTGGTTTGGAATATAACTTTTTTAGAAATGTAAGTGGAGTACTTGAAGTAAATGAAGATGGTTATATTCTTGGTGCAAGATTTGAGTTTTAATTTTTAATTTTTAATTAGTGTAAATTGTAAATTGTAAATTGTAAATTCGAAGAGAATACGGGGCGGCTTATTAAGCTGCTTCGTTATTAATCGTAATGGGGATTTGAGGTTAAATCTCCCTATAAAGTGGCATAGTTAATCAGAATGTTCGACCCCGTTCGGGATTTACTTATGGCTAATGTCTTCTGTGCGAACTTCGACAAAGGTAGCCCAAGCACTCATTATCCCGAGTTCAGGTTATTTATGTGACTGCATTTTTTATATCTTGATAAATATCTTGCGCTGATACAGCATTTTGGATACCAACCAAAAAAGAATGACATGGGATAGTGCGTACAAAAATGACGCCAACGTTATCTCAAATACTGAACTAAACCCTTGAAAAATCCATTGATGTAGATTTTTATCCGCGATAGTTATTAGTGGGTAGGTACTCACCCAAAGCCCGGAAAGAACATAAACGAATAATGGATTTGTACCATATACTATTAATGGTTCAACCAATTTGTCATTGCCTTTTATATCGATAAGCCAAACCAAAAATGCCAATACCAAACTGGCAATACCTGCGGTGTAAATAACAAATGTGCTGGTCCATAACGATTTATTTATTGGCATCCAAAAAGACCAAAACTGCCCAGCAACAATGGCTATACCGCCGATCAGCAACAGCTGTTTTACGCTTTGCATTTTGTTGTTGATATTAGTTAAGTAACGCGTCAATTCAAAGCCAAACAATATACTAACGACCGCGGGTAACGTGCTGAGTAATCCTTCAGGGTCAAACGGTACGCCTTTGCCCGCCCATAAATGTTTTTCACCTAGTAGGGCCAGATCTATTTGTGTAACCAAATTATGCTGCAAACTGTAGGCATTATCTGTCCCAACTGTTGCCAATAGCGCCCAATATCCAAGCAAAATAACCATAGATGTTAAGAACACACCGGTACGATTTAATAATAAAACAATGGTCGCTCCTAGAAAATAAGCCAGTGCAATGCGCTGTAATACCCCAAGAATTCTTAGCTCATCGAAAAAAGTATCGTAAAATGGATAGGCGTTAAGCATGAGTCCGATAAAAAATATTATCGCACTTCGCTTAGTAAGTTTGAAAAATTGCTCGGATGAAAAAACGAAATCGAATTTTCTAAAAGAAAAGAACATCGCCGAACCAATGATAAACATAAAGAAAGGAAAAACCAGATCAGTCGGTGTTGCTCCATGCCAGTCGGCATGTAACAGTGGTGGATAGACATAGGACCAAGTTCCAGGTGTATTCACCAAGATCATTAAAGCAATTGTGAGTCCTCTTAATGCGTCTAACGCTTTATACCGAGCCATTGTTTTTCCCTAATCATTTATATTTGCAAATAGCAACTATTCGTTATCTTTTTAAATACTACAGTAAAAAAAACAAAAAAGACAACGCTGTCACGCTTGCTTAGGAATAGCTCAAAAAGCAACATTTATGTTTAGTCCGTACTGTTTTAATTCGTAAATTTATTCGATATTTTTTTAACGTGATCTTTGATGGGGGGGTGGACCAACATAACCTATTTGCCATAAACAAGGTTTTTTACTTAAATTCTAAATAGGCAATTGTTATGAAATCAGAACGGAATTGGTCTTATAATATTGATTCATAGGTTATAAATATACGTTTTAGCTATTCAAAAGGCATGTGATTTACATTTAATAATCAGCTTGTTATATTGGTCCGGCACCGACCGATGTCAATGACCCTTTTATTTCCTGCAAGCGTAATATGTTCATTGCATAATTCAAGCAAGCCTTTGATTATTTCAGCAAAAGTCTTTATTCTCTTATTAATCTCGGAATGAGTATATTATATAGAGTTCTATTGTTGTTGTTTCATAAAATATAATAGTTGTATAATCTGACCAGTTTAATAGATAACAAAAACCAAGGAGAATTTATGTCCAACTGTTTACACCTTGCCATTCCTGCGGGCGATCTAAATATGGCTAAAAAATTTTATTGCGATGTACTTGGCTGCAAGGTTGGCAATAGCGAAGAGGGGCGTTGGTTAGATATCGATTTTTGGGGCAACGAATTGACGCTACACAAGAGTGAAGAGCGTTTGCCAAAAGTACGACATGATGTTGACATGGGTGCTGTTGCCGTTCCCCACTTTGGTATACATTTACCAGAGAAGGAGTTTCAAGCATTAAAGGTACGCATTGAAATGGCTGGTGTTGTCTATTTAGACAAGCCTTATCGTCGTTTTGTGGACAGTGAATATGAACAGGAAACTTTTTTTATTGAAGATCCTAACGGAAATGTTCTTGAAATGAAAACCATGGTTAATCCAGAAGTATTGTTCAAAGTCAATTGAGTAAAATATTTTCAATTGGGAAGCTATAAGGAATTATAGAACCGTCAACTTCTGGTACGTTTGCACCGTTCGATAAATTAGGATTAATATGGCTGGCACCTATATCAATAAATTACAATATATTGATATAGGTGCAAAAGTCACATCTATCACAGTGGTATATAAGTAAACGGTTATCCTAAACCGTTGTTGATCCTAACTTCCAAATCTGACTGAAGAGGTTTTTCAGCGAATTTCTTTATTTACAATGGTGATTGCATTGACCCCAGTAATTGTGTCTTATAATGTTGATTTATAGGCTGGAAACATACGTTTAAGGTCTTAAAATGGCATGTATTTCAAATAAATCCAAGGATAATCAGTCTATTATGTTGGCTCTACCCCGATAGAGCCTTATTTAAACAGGCTAAGGAACAAGTCAGTCAGGTGCAAAATAAAGGTGCTCTGAACCCTGAAACCGGCGCACGTATTGGTTTCGTTTCGCTTGGGTGCCTAAGGTAATTTAAGCGTAACTGTACAGCGCAAAATCCTTTCTCATTATTTCATAGTCAAATCACGTTCAATTTATGTCATATCAGGACTTTCAGGCAATTCAGTAATAGTTTAAGAAAGCAGAAGTAAACTCTATCGTTTGTTAGTTTATTTGCTGGTATTTGTATTTGGCTACTATTCACTTTGCACAGGGGTGTTAATATAGATATATCTTTAATAAGCATGTATATTCAATACAGATTTAATACTTAAATGAACTCAAAATGAAATTTTTCCCCTTGCTGCTAGTTATATTATCTTTTTCGGTTAAGTCTGCTACAACTATTGATAAATTGCAGAAAGAGGTGACTGAAATTAAAAAATCAGTCAACGCCATTAACAATAGAATTAGTACGGACCCATTTGCATACGACTTGAAACTGCGTGAAATTGTTCATAAATCTACCCAGAAGATTATCGGTATTGAAAAAATATAGTCTTAATCCGTGAAAGTTCGGATAAGAACGATAAAGGTATTAAGTCAATAACGGAAGAGCTAAATAAAATAAAAGAAGATCTAATTGATACTGTAGATAAAAAACTATCTGAAGCCAAAGGATCAGACAAGTCAGTCTTTTTGGCTCTGTTCCATAAGGCTGTTGTCCCTCGATGCAGCCCTTACTTTAAAAGGGCTAGATAAAAATTAGTTTTTTAATCTTAATTGGTCACAGAGCCCTAGATGTAAGGGTTGACTTTAATTCCATCTGGAGTGACAACAATTAACTACAACAGAGCCTTTCATTATTAGTATTTGCTTCTTCTAGTTGCGTATTAATTTTGCCGATTCGCCTATTTAATACCATACCAACAACACCTCCAAATAACAAAATTACAGCATTTACAATCCCTGCTAGCGTAATAAAAGTATTAAGGTCTTGTCTGCTATTTTCTGCAGAGCTTTTAGCGGTATCCGCAGAACTTTTTGCACTATCTGCGATTGCTTTTGTCGCTGTTAGAGTGTCTAAAAAGACGGCTCTGTTGTAGATAATTGTTGTCCCTTCAAATGGAATTAAACTCAACCCTTATATCTAGGACTCTGTGACTAATTCTCGTTAAAAAACCAATTTATCGCCTAACCCTTTAAAAATAGGGGATTCATCGAGGGACAACAGTATTATGGAACAGAGCCAATTTAATACAATTGGTATAAGTTGATAACAATAAACTTTTCTTTGGCTTCAAACTTAAAAAAATAAAGGCTTTGTAAACTAACTTCAGGCGAAGTCATTTGTTTACCTGTTAAGTTACAGTCAATCTCGGTAAACGAATAGTTCACCGAGATTTCTCTCAACGTGAACGCGGGGTCGGACCCGAATGGCACTAGGTTAAGAGAAAAAACACTATAAATCAAAGGTCTATTTAAGATTTGCCAAAAGGTTATTTAAATTTAAAAATCATGTGATTGTTATTTCTAAAGGCCTACACTGTAAATTACAATAATTCGTCTTAAACAGTGTTACGTCACATGTGGCGCTATCATTTTGATTTGTATATAAATAACTCTTAACCTAGTGCCATTCGGGTCGGACCCTAGGTATCCACAAGAAATAACATTATAAATTAATGGCTGAACATATGGTGGTTATAGCTGCTTAGTGGTTATGCACTTCAAGGTTGAATCTGCCATATTTATAAACAACACTTTATATAAATAACATTAGTTTAATTAATTATGTAAGTGCGGAACGACAGATATAAGACATTTACTTACAATTAAACATTACTGACTTAGATAATCTTTTAATTTTGTTTTGTTTTGTTTTGTTTTAATTACTAAGTTTACGTTTTCTTAAACTTAGTCAGTGAAAAAATAAACTTAAAAGATCAATGTTAGGTAGGGAACATGCATTTAATGCTGTATAATGCGCGACCTTATTATTTTGAGTCTTTTTGTTATACCAAGCTGAATAATTAGCTGGTCATTTTTGATGGTTAAAACGAATAACTACGGCGTTATAAACTTCATGATTAGAATAACTAGTCAGTGAATTTTATGTCTTATATTTATCCGTTCTTCCTCATAAAAAAGTAGATCACTTATTTAATCAAATTAGTATTATTTAACAATCTATCATTCAAAAGCTATTAGCAAAATCTAGGAATATTTTTTTGATCACTACATCGAACATTACAATGCAATTTGGCGCAGAGCCTTTGTTTGAAAACATATCGGCTAAATTTGGCAACGGGAACCGTTACGGTTTGATCGGCGCAAATGGTTGTGGCAAGTCTACATTTATGAAAATACTCAGTGGTGAATTGGCACCAAGCTCAGGGAATATCTCGATCAGTACTGGTAACAAAGTAGGTACTTTGAGCCAAGATCAGTTCTCTTTTGAACAATATAGTGTTATTGATACTGTGATCATGGGCGATGTGGCGCTATGGAAAGTAAAGCAGGAAAGAGACGCTATTTACGCACAGGTTGAAATGAGTGAAGCCGATGGCATGCGTGTTGGTGACTTAGAAAGCGAATTTGCTGAAATGGACGGTTATAGCGCAGAAAGTCGTGCCGGTGAAATTTTATTAGAAGCGGGCATTGCAGAATCTTTTCACTACGGTTTAATGCAACAAGTTGCGCCTGGTTGGAAGTTGCGGGTCTTACTTGCTCAAGCCTTGTTCGCTAATCCTGATATCTTATTACTTGATGAACCAACCAACAACTTGGATATTCATACCATCACTTGGTTAGAGAGTGAGTTGAACAAGCGAAAATGCACCATGATTATTATTTCTCATGACAGACATTTCCTAAATTCAGTGTGTACCCATATGGCAGATATTGATTATGGTGAATTACGTATTTATCCGGGTAATTACGAGGTTTTTCTTGCTCAATCAAGCTTGTTACGTGAGCAGTTATTAGCAGGTAATACTAAGAAGTCAGCTGAAATTGAAGAGCTGCAAGATTTCGTTAATCGTTTTGGTGCTAATGCATCAAAAGCAAAACAAGCGAGTTCTCGAGCAAAGAAAATGGACAAAATCAAACTTGATGTTGTGAAAGCTTCGAGTAGGATCACCCCTAATATTTCCTTTGCTCCAGGTAAAAAGATGCATCGCCAAGCATTAGAGCTCGAAGACTTAGGTCATGGCTTTGATGGTGAAGTATTGTTTGAAAATGGTGACTTACTCCTTGAAGCTGGCGCTAAGCTTGCCATTATTGGTGAAAACGGTGTCGGTAAAACCACCTTTCTTCGTTGTTTAATGAGTGAGTTGGAACAACTTGGTGGTGTAGTGAAGTGGTCTGAAAATGTTAGCGTTGGTTACTGCCCTCAAGACAGCAGTCACTTTTTTGAAAATGAATTAACACTAATAGATTGGATGTCTCAATGGCGTAGACCCTGTCATAACGATTTAAACGTACGTGGCATGTTAGGCCGTTTGTTATTTACCGAAGACGATGCCAACAAAAAAGCGCGTAATTGTTCAGGGGGAGAAAAAAATCGCCTGTTATTTGGTATGTTAATGATGCAAGATATCAACGTATTAATTATGGATGAACCAACAAACCATATGGATATCGAAGCGATTGATGCACTAAATAAAGCCCTTAAAGCCTTTGAAGGTACATTAATATTTGTAAGCCATGATCGTGAGTTTGTCTCAAGCTTAGCAACACGCATTATTGATATTAAAGATAAACAATTAGTTAACTTTCAAGGTTCGTTAGACGAATATTTAGCGAAAGATCAAAATTATGCAGAATTAAATAATCAGAAAAAAGTCGCATAACATTGCTAATCGACTTATTGCTAACTTATAAATAAGGTCTACCTATGATAAATAATGAACTTCTTCGCCGTATTAGTACAATTTTTGAGTTTAATGATAAAAAAATACAAGCGGTATTTGCCTTAAATCAATGGGATATCAACTCTGAGCAATTGGCTTGTATTTTTAAAGAAAAGAACGATCCTGCGTATAAAGAATTGTTAGATGTTGAATTAGCAAGTTTTTTAAATGGGCTAATCATTGAAAAAAGAGGTAAAAAAGAGGGACCTCAACATCAAGTCGAGCAGGTATTAAACAATAACCTTATATTTAATAAAGTTAAAATAGCATTAGCATTAAAAGCAGATGATGTGATTGCTATTCTTGAATTAGCAGAGCTTAGCTTAAGTAAATACGAGCTAAGTGCTTTTTTCAGAAATGTTAACAATAAACATTATCGAGAATGTACAGATGATATATTGTCGACTTTTTTAAAAGGCTTGAAAGTAAAGTTTCAAGGGTGATCTGATGTCATTTTCTTCTCTAGGTTTATCTGAATCTATATCAAGTGTGGTAACTGAGCTTGGTTATAGCGCGCCTACGCCTATTCAGGACAAATCGCACCAGTTCATCATGTTTATGGTGTTTTATTTCAGGTTTTACTTTGTCAATGTCTGGCTTTTTCGGGGGTAAGCGTGGCTTTTTATCCTTTTTTTGTGCCAGGCTTGATTGTATTTTTTCTGAGGATTTCACTATACCAGCCAACTTCCTTAATTTTTGGATGGTGATATCATTACTGGCTAAATTAGCTTGCATATCAATGAACGTTAACAATACATCCAGGATCAACTGACAATCCTTCAGGGGCTAGTGCCAAATCATGTGTTATCGCTTCTTGTACACGTTTTATTAATTCATCAAGTGCTTTAATATCAATGTCGGTAAATGTTTTAGTCAACGGTTTGCTCTCCCCAAAATAATGGTCAAAGCATAGGAGATAATGCGCATAAATAAAGCAAGCATCTCAAATTTACTTTTCGTTAATTTGGCTAAAACGTGAACGATCGTGTCCACTTAGCATTTGTTTCAATTCGATCGCCGCGATCTTTGAAATAGGATCTAAGCCTTTGGGCCAATCTGTGAATTTTCTTTTGGATAATCGCTTAGTCATCAACCAAAATCCTGTGCCACCATAAGTTAAAGCTCTTATCATGGTTTTGATTGAGTTGGCGACGACAAATGGCAACGAAACCGTCAATGCCGCAGGAGCGATCCCTAATAATATTGGTGTTCTAGTGGTTAACTTGATCATGCTCGCATCTCTTTGATAAGGATAGCCAGCAGGGTTGGTGTTATTTTACCTGATAATTTTAATTGCTCGCCTTGGGGGAAAGATAATTCGAGTTTAACTTCGCCTTCTTCAACATCATTGATTTGGGGGCTCAGTGTTACGGGCAATTGAACAAAATCAATGGGCTCAATAAGTGATTGGTAGTCGTTATACCATTGCTTAAATTGACCACCACTGATCTTAAGCGCTTCAGTAATTCGACTTGAAGAATAATGACGGTATAGTAAAACTGCTTGCTTACGTAATGACTTAGGTGTTGCATTATTACGGCTAGAGCGGGTTTTACGCCATTGTTCAAAGGCGGTAACGACGATGGATAGTTGATCTTGATTTGACATATTGCTTCCTTAAAGTTGGTTGCAATAATTAAATCAGATCAAAATGATAAAGTTGCGCTATCTCGCCGTGTGCGACACGATGTCGCTGAATGAGTTGTTCTACTCGGTAAGGATACCGAAAGAACCACCTGTGCCATCAGGTGTATCTACGGGCATGAATAAAGAGCTGCCCAGACAATGTAACGAAGGTGGTGCTGCCACCGGTGAGCAAATCGTGAGAAGCGCTCTCTCCTGAAAGCCTTAATTCGGGTAAGTGCTAGATAGTTGGTATGGTGAAATTAGTTGAATCCGTGATAAAGACCGTGAATAGCAATAAGTGTAATTAGGCTGAAACACTTAAGCCAAAAGGCACTGTCAGGGGGAACGTGATTACGGCGTAAACGTTCATGGCCAAAAGTCCTGATCGGTCGATAGCGGGCACCTAACCCAACAAATACTCAGAAAGCGGAACGTGGAAACCCCGTACACCTCCTTCACGGGTAGGTTATTCGCAAGAATCACCGATGGGTATGCGGGTTTGGGATGTCGGAAAAAGCGAATGTCACACTGTAATGGTGAGAATACGGGTTTAAATGTTACTCGGTACGAAAGTGAGCCAACGTCCGACGGGTCTTGAATCGTAAGATAATTTGGAGAATCGAAACTATGAGGAAAAGCAAATGACGGCTATTAACGCTGGTGCACCCTCAACCTGCCCACCATGGAATAACATTGATGCTGATGCCATGCAAAAGCAGGTAACTCGACTGCAGATGCGTATTGCGAAGGCAGTAAAAGAAGGTAAATACGGTAAAGTTACCGCTTTACAGTGGATACTGACGCATTCGTTTGCGGCAAAATTTCTTGCCGTCAAGCGAGTAACAGAAAACAAGGGTAAGAAAACACCCGGTATTGATGGTGTTCGTTGGCTTACACCAGTGGCGAAATATAATGCTATTTTGTGTTTGAAACGGATGGGCTACAAAGCTCAAGCTTTGCGGCGTATCTACATCCCCAAATCCAACGGAAAGAAACGCCCATTAGGCATACCGACGATGAGAGACAGAGCTATGCAAGCACTTTACGCATTAGCTCTCAATCCTGTCGCTGAAACCTTAGCTGATCTTAACTCCTACGGTTTTCGACCGAAACGGAGTGCAGCTGACGCCATAGAGCAGTGCTTTAAGGCATTAGCCAAGAAAAGTTCGTCAAAATGGGTGTTGGAAGCTGACATCAAAGCTTGCTTTGATAACATTAGTCATGAATGGCTGATGGAGCATGTGTTAATGGATAAAACTATGCTTAGTCAATGGCTTAAAAGTGGCTATATGGAAAATGACTTGCTTCATGCAACAGTAGCCGGCACTCCGCAAGGCGGCAATATTTCACCAATTTTTGCGAATATAGCCTTGGATGGCTTGGAAGAGGCAGTTCGTTCGGCAACCAAAGGATTGACTAAGATCCATATGGTTCGTTATGCGGACGATTTTATAATCACTGCTGAATCTCCAGATATATTGGTAAATAAAGTGAAGCCTGCTGTGCAAAGCTTTCTGGCTGAACGGGGGCTTTCCTTGTCTAAGGAGAAAACCCACATCACCCACATCAATACTGGCTTTGATTTTCTAGGATTTAATGTCAGAAAATACAAAGAAAAGCTGTTAATCAAACCTGCTCAAGCGAGTATAAAACGTTTGTTGAATAAGGTGAGGGATCGTATCAAGTCCCAACCCACGGTAAGTGCAGCTGTACTGATCAGACAGCTCAACCCTATAATTAGGGGCTGGGCTAACTATTATCGTCATGTTGTGTCAAAGGCAACCTTTTCTCTAGTGGATACGCACATATTCAAAGCGATTTATCGCTGGATAAAGCGAAAACACAAGGAAAAGAATGCCAAATGGCTAAAAAATCGATATTTCACTACAGTTGAGATGAACCATTGGAGATTTTTTGCTTGGGACAAGGACGCTCAAGGGAAAATCAAAATGCGTTTACTTTACAAAGCTGCTTCGACTCCAATTAAACGACACGTGAAAATTCGCGGTGCTGCGAATCCATTCCTAAAAGAATACGCAGGGTACTTTGAAACACGAAGTGCAAAAACCAGCGTAAAACCTTGGTGGATGCTGTTACATTTACTACCGGTTCAGTTCTGCAACTGGGCTTAGATAGGCTTGAGCCGTATGCGGAGAAATTTGCAAGTACGGTTCTTAGGAGAGCGAATAACAGAAATGTTATTCGCTTATCCGACAAGCTCACAGAAGATAAATAGCATTTTTATTCATCTACCATTGTTCAAGACGCAGTTGTTCGAAATTTACAAATCATGTCAGAATCAAGCCAACGTCTTGCGCAAGATATAAAAGATGAGTATCTAACTATCCCCTGGCGGGAAAATTCTGGTTTTTGTAATGTATTAGTGCACGACTACTTGGGGTTAGATTTGGAGTGTTGTTCATGTCTTGCCTTTTGCTATTTAAGGAAGAAAGACCTGCCTATAAGTAGAATTGAAGATTATTATTACAATAACTAATTCCTAAAACAACATTGGCACAATAAATTCTATCTCGCTATGTGGCCCATAGCGCCCTACGAAGTATGAAATTTTTGTCCGTTGTATGATCTATTAGGCGACAATTAACTTGACCTTCACAATCAATGACTCTTTATGTCGCCTGTGCGAACTAAAAAGTCCTTTGGATAAAATTACAAAAATTAATCTGGTCACCCACCATACATAACATATGAATCTTTCGGGAATTTAATAATGGGTGGCCTGATTAATTTTTATTTTGATATTCATTTATAGGCTAAAAACATACGTTTAAGCTTTTAAAATGGCATGTTATGGATATGAAACATCATATAATCAGACTGTTATGTAGGTCCGACCCTAGGCTGCTAGTTTGACGACTTAGTTCACCGTTAAATATATTATTCATCCTAGTAGAACTAGCCTTACAATATCGATTAATAGCTGAAACATACAATTAAGCTATTATAATGGCATGAAATTTACATTAAACTTCGTCTTATCAATTAATTATGTAAATCTTTCCTGTACAGTTAAAACATTTTAAAATTTTTATTGCTAAGTTGTATCCCGAAAGATACAATTCAAATTGTTATGTACTATACTATTGAAACGACAGATACCTTTGCTAATTGGTTTAAAAAGCTCAAAGATAAAAGTGTTAAACGTAAGATTTTGGCGCGATTAGCACGAGTTGAAAATGGTAACTTTGGTGATCACAAACAAATAGCAAACAACTTATACGAGTTGCGTTTTTTCTTTGGTAGTGGTTTTCGGGTTTATTACACCATTCGCAACGGTCAGTTAGTGTTATTAATTAAAGGTGGCGATAAGTCTACCCAAAATAAAGATATTGATAAGGCTAAGCAGTTATTAAAGGAACTGGAGAGTAAAAATGAAAATTAGTAATTTTGACATCGCAGAACATTTAGAAACTGATGAAGATATTCGAGAATTTTTAATTGAAGTGGCTAATGAAGGTAATGAAGGTGATTTAATTCATGCACTTAATATTGCAGCTCGTGCAAAAGGCATGAGTACGGTTGCAGAACAAGCTGGTGTGACTCGTGCTAGTTTGTATAAATCACTTGCTGAAGGGAGTAATCCTAAATTCTCAACAATTAATAAAATAATTTCTTCTTTTGGTTGCAAACTAGCCGTAGTTTAATAGGGTTGTATTTTCTCTTGTCTACTACCATTTATATTACTTCTAAGTATTTCTGCATCAAATATTTATCTCAACGATACAACTGTTCCATTCCCTAACTTAATGAATAAACCCTGAGGTATATTGTTGTTGGTGGTTAGAATATTAAAGGTATAGATTTTTAATGGGACAAACAATTAAGTTTATGTTTTTTAATGCGCATTCCCTCAACAGCTACTTTCCTGTGTAATGCAGCAACGTAAAGTGATCGGCGTTACAGTTGCTTTTAATAGAAACGTAGTCAGAAACATAAATACAAACTAAGCACTAAGGCGAAATATTAAATGCTTTCATTAAGACGGTTGACGGTTCAGGTTTTTTTACTGTATTCATAATTAATGACCAAATTATCTAAATGTTATGATAAAAGAACTACAGCACAAAATGTGCCATTTGCAATAAGTCATACCAGACAGTTGCAAAAGGAAATAATTAATCTGGTCACCCACCATACATAACATATGAATCTTTAGGGAATTTAATAATGGGTGGCCTGATTAATTTGGGGAATTTAATAATGGGTGGCCTGATTAATTTGATTAATTTTTCTTAGTTAATTTTGATATCCATTTATAGGCTAAAAACATACGTTTAAGCTTTTAAAATGGCATGTTATGGATATGAAACATCATATAATCAGACTGTTATGTAGGTCCGACCCTAGGCTGTCCAGCTAGGCTGTCGTCCAGCTAGGCTGTCCCCTAGGCTGTCCAGTTATATCGATGTAAGACAAGCAATAGAGTGTGAGATACATCAAAGCTAATGCTGCTTCATCTATTTTATCTTCATCAATATCCATGATTAATTCCTAAAGCCGAAGGACAACGCCTTTTCTAAGAGGAATTATGCTATTTGAAAATTATATGGCGAAACATGTAGTGACTTTTGCTCTAGTCTTGTTTGCCATAAGTCATGCGCATTCTGTAGACGAAGCCAATGATCTGCTGATGGTTTACCAAAAGCCAACTCAAGACGCACCGCCATTTCAGGTGTGACAGAGCCTTTAGCATTTAAAATTTTAGATAAAGTTTTACGGCTTACATCAAGGTGCTTTGCAACATCTGTGATCGTTAACTCTAAAGAGTCGATCACTAACTCTTTTAATATTTCTCCCGGATGAGCGGGGTTAAACATAGCCATTAGTGGTAATCCTCATAATTTACTATCTCAACATCACGTCCAGTAAATCTATATGTTATTCGCCAATTTCCGCTTACTCTGACAGACCAAGTATCTTTTCTATCACCTTTAAGTTGGTGCATGAACAAACCAGGAAGATCCATATCATCTGATACTTCCGCTTGATCTAAATTAGTTAGAATAAGACGTATTTTCTTTTCGTTATTTTTTTGTATCCCCGCAGTGCTGCCTGAAGCATAAAACTTTCGAAGACCTTTATGAATAAAATTTTTTATCATATGTTCATTGTAACCTTATAGGTGTCACATTAATAGAGAAATTTTGACATGAGGTTTAGACATAATGGTTCCCCACAAGGCTAGCCTCAAATATTGATTATTAAATTAAAAGTCAGAGTTATAATAAGCTTGTTTTGCATAGGTTAATGCATAAAACCTAACTCGCTATGTGCCCCATAGAGAGATAGAAAGCTCACACATCATGTCAGCAGTTTGATCAGTAAGCTGGCACTTCTTTCGTAAAATATTTTTATTCAACTTTAATGCGAACAAAGTGATAAAAAAACAACGAGAACGTATTGTTTGGAATATCACTAGCCGAGTCACTGGAAACTAGGTGCCCAGATATTTCGAATTCTTGACTGTTAATACCTAATATTCAAATGGCAAATAAAATAAGATTAACTTATCTTTTAATCGGCAATCAAAGCATAAAAATTATACTCATTGAATTTAAACATTCTTTATTTTCCCATTTTACTCAAAACCGCTTGTTTCCCAACCTGAAATGTGGGGTCGTCCTGAAATGTGGGGTCGGACCTACACAACCTACTGAATAAAATAATAATTAGCTCCATAATAAGTGAATAAATTGGCTTAAAAGCCTCTTTTTGACTACAAAATCAAATCTTCAAAGAAGTAAATATATCCCCAGAGCCAATCGTTATTTTATCCTAGCCCATGTTCGGCATATTACACATCGCTGTCATAAACAATAGTTTTTACTTAAATTAATAATTTGCGGGAGATCAAGTCTTGAGTTTTGCTCTAAAATGTACAAACAAAACTTGGCCATCAATCCTTTAAATTATTTCCGTCTGTTTTATAACAAATTAGAATTGTTGTTTTTGCTTGTTTAACCTTACGACTCTCTTCGTAGCATATTGGGTGGCGGAAGCTGTCAATATAGTTGCAATGATTTACTTTAATTATGCCGCTTTATTTTGGCTATCATTAGCCTCATCAG
>JABSOI010000097.1 GCA_013216015.1 Alteromonadaceae bacterium
TATGGTAAAGTTGCCTGCTACGGACAAATAGCAGATCTTGCCGGATTACCCGGTCGTGCGCGGATGGTGGGGAAAGCGCTTGGTAAAGTGCCTGAAGGTGGTTGGAAGGGTAGGTCGGTGCCCTGGTTTCGGGTGATTAATTCTCAGGGGAAGATTTCTTTTGCTGTTGGTAGTGAGGATTTTGAGCGGCAGCGGGGTTGTCTTCAGGAGGAAGGGGTTGTGGTGATTGGTTGTCGGGTTAAGTTGAAGGAGTTTCAGTGGTTGCCTGATTTGGGTGAGATTTTGTTTTGTTTGGAGTTTTGATTAATAAGTTTTTGTTAATGATAAATTTTTTGGCGCTATTAATGCCTTGAATCTAAGAGCCTGTAGAGTATTATCGATCAACGAACTTGACCCCTTATTTTTTTGACCCCTTTTTTTGTCCTTGGTGTCTAGTTTTTTGTAAAAAAGCTCGATGTTATCTGACATCGGGCTTTTTAATCTTTAAGTGTTCAACTTAAATTAGCTAAGAATATTATTCCGCATGTATTTAAGGATTCCACACCATATTTAAAGTTATGCCGCTTGCTGCAGTGTAACCGTAAATGCCAATTTTCCATGTATCAGCTGTTGGGCTGTTAAATGAACAGGATTCTGTGTTGCCACCAACCCATGAACGACAGTCATATGTCGAAGTAGTTGGATTGTTAGCACCGCGTCTAATGTACAAATCAGCATCGCCTGTTCCGCCACTTAAATTAACATTAAATGTTGCCATACCTGCCGGGATATCAACGGTGTAATATTTCCATGCTTTCCTACCAACACTGATGTTTGATTCTGAGCTACTTCCACCTGTTCCACCTGAACCTTCAGTATAGCTACCCGTTAAGCTAACACCTGAGAAGGTTGAATAGGCTTTAATACGTACATAATATGTACCATCGGTAGAAGTTCCAGTACAACTTTCTGCATTACCGCCTACGTATGGACGACAGTCATAACTGCTGTCAGTGGGCGCAGAGCCAAATTTCACATACAAATCAGCATCACCTGAACCACCGCTCATGTTAAAATTAATATCGGTAGCACCTGCAGGAACTTCCAGAGTGAAATTAAGATAATTACCTGAAGATGCACTTAAGCTAGTTTCAGCTACACCGTTTTCAAGAACAGTAGTCCCAGGTGGGGTGGTGTCGCCTTCAAGCATATTATGGTTTTCAAAATGCGCCTGATAAACATCTGCATGTGGGCCGCTGGGATAAAGCGCTGCAGCTGCTGCCACTATGGCACCGGCAACATCACGCATGGTTAGGTTTGAACCCAAACCAAAGTGTGCCTGTAATATAATTTGGTCCATTTCTGAACGTGGTCTGCCTTGTGTCATCAACTCTTTCAATGCCTGAAATAATGGTGTTGACCAAAGTTCGTCACCATTGATACCATTGACATTGCTGTGAGCTGGGTAGCTTTTACTTGGATCATATTGAGCCGTGGTAAGGTTCATTACCCGGCCTGGCCAGCTTGATGCACTCTGCCCGTCCCATGTGAACACTTCATCAGGGTTGAACGTTTCCCCGTTAGGGGTGCTGTAGCTGTAAGAACCCGCCCAGTAATCACCAAAACCTTCACCCATGGCTCCGGTATCGCCGCCGCTCCAGTTGTTGTTGATATTGCGGTGAATAGCATGGCCGTATTCATGTAAAATAACATCAGCATCTTCATTGTCATCAACACCACCATGACCAAAGGCCAGATAATCGCTGCCGCCACCATAGCTGTAATGTGAGTTATCTGCTCCCTGCACACCATCGGTATCAACCCGTAAGGCACGTTCAATGATACCTGTGGCACCAGTAAAACCTAAGCTTTGAATGTAGCGCTGGTTTTGGTCAAGATGGAAGTAAGTAGTAGCATCATTAAAAGCATTGTTGCCACGCTTGGCTGTCCAGTTACCTGTACTGGTGCTGGGTGCAGTGGTTGGCGTTTCAATTTCGGTGATATTTACATACTCACCAGCAAAGCTGTATACACCATTGCTAAAAGCCAAGCCTTGTAAGCTACGGGTAAGGTAAGCAGCGTCGAAACTCGATGCAGGAAAGTTATCTTCCAAAGTCTCATCTGCTAGCGTTGTGCGCGGATCTGGATCAAACACCAAGGCAGTGGTAGTGGCAAGAACCTTCGGAACGGCAGAGGCTTGCAGCTTGATGGCACTGTTAGCTATCATTCTTCGGGTTTCTTTTTGACGGCTTAATACTGGTGTGGTTCGCTTGTTTAATTCCGCGATAGAGCGCATTTTACCATGCCGGGGTAAAGTGGTTGAATGGCTGTCGACCAGACTGCCGTTGTCGGCATCGATATACATCATGCGACCACCAGTGTCGCCTTCGGCACCAATGTGAACACGGTATGTCAGTTTGAACTTACCATCGGCACCAACGTGGTAAACCAGTTTGCTGTTCGGTACACTGGTGAGTCTGTCTCTGACCTGTAAAATATTCCAGGAATTGTCAATCGCTTGATCAGCGGTGAGCCTTGGTTTACGTGTTAATATCGTTCTAGGCGAAATTTTATAAGCATTGTTGAATACTTTACTGATAGTGTGACCATTGTTGGCAACTGTCACAATTACTTCAGCTTTATCAATAGCAATATCGCCTATAAACTGACCAAAGTGATAATGAGTGCCCAACAGGCTTTTACTACTGCGGATCAGTTTTAAGCTGCGGGCATTGCTGAGACCAAAACGCCTGAACTCTTTGTTAATATAAGCTTTAGCCAGACCAACATTTATTTCTTTGGATATTACGGTTGCTGGTTCAAAAATTAATTTGGCTGTAGTACGGTGGCTATCTTTGTGAAAGTTGATTTGTTCTGCCATAGTGTGGCCTGATAGCAATAATGCAATACTGGTTGCCAGTATTGCAGGGCGAAAAATCTTTGATTTGTTATTTTGTTGCATAGATCTAGGTATCCTTTTCCTACAAGTTTTAGTTATTATTATGTTAACGAATCGTTAGCCCGAGTAAGTTAGCAACTTTATATTGACATTTCAATTGAAAAATTTTAAACAAGAAAAAGTAGAACTAAAGGAGCAATTGAATATTTCCAGAGAAGCCAGTGAATACAAAGAGCAACAACTAAAACAGTTAAGTAAGTGGTTAGCTTATTTAAATTTGGTGATTTGAATTAATATCTTTATAGCCGAAAGGCCATGTTTTGACCCTTTATTTTATTATGTATTGAAGCAACTGAAGCAAGTACTAAACGATGAAGAAACGCAAACCCAAAATATGATCTCAACAGATAGGCTTGCCTATCACGAAAAACACTCACTCCCCATCATCCTAGATTCAGTAGTTGAAATCGTGGAAATAGTGGTGACCAATAGTGTAGTCTGTTTTTTTGCTGAAGTTACTGCTGATGTTCCTGTTGGTATTAGTCCCGATGTTAACTCACCTCCCGCTCGTATATGGCAAACGGTGCAATTAATCCCTTATGGTAAAGTTGCCTGTTATGGGCAAGTAGCTGATCTAGCCGGATTGCCAGGGCGTGCGCGCATGGTGGGTAAAGCGCTTGGTAAAGTGCCTGAAGGTGGTTGGCGGGGCAGGGCTGTGTCTTGGTTTCGGGTGATTAATTCTCAGGGGAAGATTTCTTTTGCTGTTGGTAGTGAGGGTTTTGAGCGGCAGCGGGGGAGTCTTCAAGAGGAAGGGGTTGTGGTGATTGGTTGTCGGATTAGGTTGAAGGAGTTTCAGTGGGTGCTTGATTTGGGGGAGTTGTTGTTTAGGTTGGAGTTTTAGTTTTTCATTATCAATGTCTTTGAACCAATCAGTCTGAAAAGTATTATAAGACAGGCGATTTGACCTCTTTTACTTTTACGTTTAGAGCCGAAATTTTGTTTGGTCAAAATTCAAGCGAAGTATAATCCCGCCATGGGTATATACCTTGTATTCGACTATTGCTACTCTTAAAAAAATACCGTTACCATTAATAATGGGTAACGGCATTTATACCCGTAATCATTCAAAATGCAAGTTTTGATGCGTTTTAAAAGATTATCTACTGCGTTGCTTTCAATCCCAATAGCCCGCTATTGCTCAATCAAGCGCCTTGTAGATAAACTTTTAAATTCACCTCAAATTCCAGCATTTTGAATGACCACGGGTATAGTATGCAAAACCAAAACAACAAATACTATTTAAACATTTGTTCACCCGCAGGTAGTTGCGAAGACGTACTGGTGAACTTCCTTTTTATTGCCCTTGCTGGAGCACGTAAATCTTGCCCCATTACATACAAACAAGGCACAAGCACTAAGGTAATAAGAGTGGCATACATCACGGCAAAGCCTAATGAAACCGCCATAGGGATAACAAACCTTGCCTGTAAGCTCGTTTCAAACATTATGGGTAATACCCCAACAAATGTGGTGATTGACGTTAAAGTGATCGCCCTAAAACGTGCACAGCCAGCTTCTAATACCGCATCTTTAATGGCATGGCCTTGCGTTCGTTTTTGGTTGATAAAGTCCGTCATTACCAGGCTGTCGTTTATTACAACCCCGGCGGCGGCGATAATGCCAAAGAAAGACATAATACTTAAATCCAGGCCAAAAAAGTAATGCCCCCAAATAGCGCCAGTTAAACTGAAAGGGATCACCGACATAATAATGAGTGGCTGGGTATAACTTTTCAACGGCACGGCAAGTAAAATATAAACAATAATCATACCCGCTATAAAAAACAAAACTTGCTCGTTTTGCTGGGCTTGTTGTTCTTCAATGGCGCCACCCAATTCGGTTTTCACGCTTGGGAACTTCTCTTTTAATTTTGGCAGCAACTTCTCTTTAATGGTTTTAACCACTTCGTTGGGTTCAATCACTTCTTCGTCTATTGCGCCATAAATGTATACGGTGCGGTAGCCGCCTTCACGTCGAATATAACTCACGCCTGTTTTTTCAACTAAGTTAACCACATCGCCTAGCATCACTTCTTTACCATTGGGCGTGGTAATAATCGTGTATTTCAGTGAAGAATAAGCTTCGCGGGTAAGTTTGGGATAACGAACCATTACACGTAGCTCTTCACCATCACGAATAATGCGTTGTGCTTCACCACCATAAAAACTCCTACCCACTTGTCTTGCAATATCGGTTAAATTGAGTCCTAAATCATAAGCGACAGGCAATAAATTCAATTGCACTTCTTTACTGGCGGGATCTATTGTCGAGCTAACATCGTATAAACCTTTGGTTTGTTGCAGCATGCCAATAAATTCGCGTCCGGCTTCGTTTAAGGTATTAATGTCTGAGCCAAACAATAAATAACCAAATTCACCGTTGTCCCCACCGCCGTTTACATCATCTTGAATGGAAAATGATTTCATACCGGCAATGATTGGCATAGCGTCACGCCATCTGCGCGACAACTCAAAGGTATCGTAAGGCCGCAAGGTTTCTTCAACCAAAGGAATAACCATACGGGCGCTCGTACGACCCTTATTAAAGGCCAGAATATCTTTGAGCATACCTTGACCAAATTCTGCTTTAGTTTGCTCTTCTATATTAAGAACAATAGATTCAATTGTTTGCAGTGCAGTAATGGTCTGCTCATCAGAGACATTATCATTCATTTCAATTTTAATGCTAGGAAAATCATGGGGAACTTTTGGATTGGGAACCATGCGAACATGGTTAGCGGTGATCAAAGAAACACTGATCAATAATAAGCCGACAAAACTTGACAAAACTAACCAACGCCATTGAATACAAAGGGTTATAAAACGTTTATAAGGACCATTAACAAAAGCAAAAAAGCGCTTGTTAAAGCGTGCCCGCCAGCTATTTTCTGGAATAGGGCTAAAGTTACTATGAGCCAAATGAGCAGGCAATATTAGCTTAGATTCTATTAAACTAAAGGCTAGGCACAGCATAGCAACCACGGCAATACCAAAGAAAAAAGCGCTTTCAGGACCACTTGATAACGTAAAAGGAGCAAACACCGCCATGGTGGTGAGTACGCCGAAAGTTGCAGGCGTTGCTACTTTTTTTGCACCTCTCACTACGTTATCAACACCACCGCCTTTTTCTTCTATTTCACTATAAGCACTTTCGCCAATAACAATGGCGTCATCAACAACAATTCCCAATACCATAATAAATGCGAACAAAGAAACAATATTAATACTGATACCAAAAAATGGCATCATCATTACCGCCCCTAAAAAACACACAGGTAAACCGACCATCACCCACATGGCTAACTTGAAGCGCAAAAACAAGGTCAGCATTAACGCCACCATGATAGAACCCTGCAATAAGTTCTTCAGCATCATGTCAAGGCGGGCGTTAAGGTAGTAAGTCATATCCACTAAGGTTTTTAATTCCATCCCCTTAGGTAGTGTTTTATTGCGCTCCTTGATAAAAGCTTTGACGGATTTAGCCACGGGGATCATGTTTTGGTCTTTCGTGGCTTTAACCGACATAAAAATGGCATTTTTGCCTGAGTATTTAAAGTAACGCTCACCTTCGGTAAAACCGTCTTTGATTACGGCAATATCTTTTAATAAAACTTTAGCGCCATTAATGCCTATTTTTACCGGAATATTGCGAAATTCATCGCCCTTGTAATATTGATTTTCAACCCTGACAGAAATAAAACCAGCATCTGTACGTAACTGCCCGGCAGAAATATTGGTGGAGTGACGACGAATAGCCGCGCTAACGTCACTTAACGTAAGGTTGTACTTGCGTAAGGTTTCAGGCTGAACCTCTATGGCAATTTCATCTTCTGGCGCGTCTAAATCAACCAGTGATACATTATTAAGATGTAACAGCTCGTCTTCAATCTGCTGGGCAATGGGTTTCAGTTCAGTTAGCGGGTAATCTCCCACTAAGGACATTTCAATAACGTCTTGCTGAAATTCAACTTGGTAAATACTCACGGGTTCCATATCACCAGGAAAGGTCGCGATACCATCAACTCTGAGTTTAACTTTATCTAATACATCTGATAAATCTTTATCAGGGTCTATTTCAAGAGAAACTCTTCCGCTATTGCGAAAGGCTCTTGAAACGCTTTCTTTGATTTCGGTTATATCCTTTATCGATTCCTCAATTTTTATTAAAATACTCTCTTCGATTTCTTGCGGAGACGCTCCTGGGTACGCAGCATTGATATGAATATAGTTAATTTCAACGTTAGGAAACATTTGTCGTTGAATGGAAAAGTAACTCAATATCCCCATAATGATGATAAAAGCCATCATTAAATTGGCAGCAACGGGGTTTTTGGCAAAATAGGCAATGATGCCTGTTTCTTTTGGCACGGCATTTGTCATAGTGATTTTTTCCTACTAAATTTTGTTCAATGTGCTGGTGTTTTTCTCTGCATTAGCTGCATCACTTACATCACTCGCATTGTCAGCATTTACTGTTTGCGTGTCTTGGGCACCAGAAATTTTCACCACTTGCCCTTTTTGCGGGTATTCAGGTAAGGTAAGCACTAATTGGTCTTGATCCTTTAATCCTTCACTAATGAGAAAAAATTCACCTTCTTCTTTAATAATTTCTACTTTTCTTGCTTCAAGTTCATTGTTTTCATTGACCACCCATACAATACGGTTGTTCACCAATTCTTGATGCAAGCGATACACGTTTTTCAATGTTTTCGCATAAAAATTAACTTCAACATAACTACCAAATTTTAGTGGTGTGACATCAGAATTTAAACCATAGGGATCGTTTACTCGTATGACCAAATTACTCATCCGGGTATTACTGTCAACTACACCTAAATCTCGAGAAATTTCACCTTTGCGGGTAATAGTGTTAATACCTTTTTGACTAACACTAACACTAACACTAACACTAACACTAGCACTAAGGCCTGCCACTTTGGCTGGTAAGAAACGACTGTCAAAACCGGCAACCGGCACGGTCACTTCAGCAGATTCAATATTGTTTAATATAGCCACCGGGCTGCCAACACTAACAAACTGACCTAGTCCGATATTTTTTGAAATAACCAAGGCATCATAGGGCGCTTTAACATCACACTTGGCTAAATCACGACGTGCTATTTTAAGACTAGCCTGTGCTGATTTTACCGCGGCTTGCGCACTTAATAACTGTGGTTTACGTAAATATAAATCGCTGTGTTTTACGTTAGGTGAGCGGTTTGCTTCTTCTTTAGCTACATGTGCACTGGCTTGCTCTTGAATAAGCGCCGATTGTGCGCTGATAAGTGCTGCTTCATTTGTTAACACTTGCGCTTCGTAATTATCACGTTCAATGCTAAATAAAATGTCACCACGTTTAACAAAGCCACCGGGAATAAAGTCAGGATTCCAGTGGATCACCTCACCTGAAACCTGTGTTGCCAGTTGTGTGCTTTCTAATGGTTTGATTTCACCGTAACTGGTGATCACAACTTGGTGATCACTCGCTATTAATGTTTCAACACTAACCGTTGGTCGGGTATCAACAGCCTTTTTCTCTTCCTGAACTTGTGCGTTTGAATTAATCGCAGTAAAAACGCCGATAGATAATGCTAAAACTATGATAGGTAGCAGCGCTCTTTTCCATTTTATTGTCATTTTTTTCACAAGTAAATACGGTCCTTAATTATTTTGGAACAGTATATCAAATTCAACTTTTCTTTTTCGTGTTTTTCAAGACAATTGTCGCCTAAATTTGTAAGCAACTAATTCATTTTGCTCAAGATTAAACTCCACCCACCTTCTGGCTCCCAATATGCCTCAGTCACCCACTCTGATTTAAGGCTTTATCACTAGCTATTTAATTTTTTTGCGGTTAGTTCCTGCCAATTTGATCAAACGCATAATTGATTTTATCGGTAAAACGGGACAATAGGCGGCGGGGTCGGGTAATAATTTTACCGGTTCCGCGCAAATAGGGATGCCCTTTAAGTACAATACCGTAGCTGGATGTGAGCTGTTTTGGTAATGTCAATTTAACTAAGTACCCTTTTTCGTCAGGAATTGTGTTAATTGAACTAACAAGTCCTTCAATAAGACCAAACTCAGCGGGGAGGTAGTTTTCCAGTTCTATCTGTACTCTTTGTCCAGGTTTGATTTTGCCTACACCGTTGCCAGAAACTTTCATCCATGCTTCCATTTGTTGGTTAGCTGGAGCTATGCTAAACATCGTATCATCAAGATGTACAAACTGATGATGTTTCCATGCTTGATTAAAAGAAACTTCACCATTGATTTTGGCAACGAGTAAGTGTTTTTGTTTCCATTTTCTAATTTGGCTTAACAAGAGTAAACGTTGCCCCTCTACATCTGCTTCACTGTGCTCTAAATTTTCTTGTCGTGAAATTTGATTGGTGGTCAAATTTTGTCGAAGTTCACTTATTTTTACCTGGTATAATTTGATATTTATACGAATATCGCTGAGTTTGGATCGTTGGTTTAAATGGCGCTGTTTGACCTCGATCAATTGAACGCTGGCAAATAAACGTTTGTCTACCAAAGCTTGTTTTTGTTCTATCTCGGTTTGTGTCAAACCAACTTGTTGAAGTATGGTTTGTAGTTTTTGTTTTAACTCATCAATCAATTTTTGATATTTTTCTACCAGCTCTTTTGTTGAATATTGATTGTGTTGTATCGGTTTACCTTCCTTAATGTGATGCCATTTTCTTAAACTTTTATTTAACTGATTAAAGGTTGTTTGCAACTCACCTAATTGATCTGTTGGAACAAGTGCTGCAATATCGTCAACTAGTAGCTGAAGTTGAGTTGAATTTGCATGTCGAATAAGTATGTTTTCCAACTGTATTAATAAACTCAAATTAAGACGGCTTTCAATTAGGGCTAAAGGTTGATCCCGTTTTACCTGTTGACCGTCTGTTACTAAAATTTGATCTAAATACCCATCAAGCCTAGCTCTATGGATCACAAGCGTCTGGCTGGTCTGCAGTGTGATTGGAGCCTTTATATTGTCTGGATATTGAATAAACCAAGTTATGAAGAACAATGTTAAAGTAATAATAGTGATTAAGCTGATACCACTTCGTATTATCCACGCAGGTTCTCGACCGATAATGTCAGAGACAATGTCTTGTTGATAAAAGGCGTTGTTTGGCATGCTAATTCCCTAACTCCAATTGGTTTTTGACTAAATCATAATAGTAAGCCCTATTTTGAGTTAACGAAATATGATCACCTTGTTCGACGATTTTCCCCTTATCTAGCACGATAATCTGGTCGGCTTGCTTGACAGTACTTAAGCGATGGGCAATGACCACTACGGTTTTGTCTTTAAAAAAGCACTTCAGGTTTTCCTGAATAATTTTTTCGTTGTTGGCATCTAATGCCGAAGTAGCCTCGTCGAAAAAGATAAATTCCGGGTTTTTATAGACGGCTCGGGCGATAAGCACACGTTGGGTTTGGCCACCACTTAATCCTACACCTTCGGCACCAATTTTGGTGAAGTAGCCTTGGGGCAGTTTTTCTATTTCATCGTGCAGGTTGGCGGTTTTGGCCGCATGGATGATTCTTTGCATATCAGGTTGTTCATTGCCTAAGGCAATATTTTTAGTGACGGTATCACTGAAAATAAATCCATCCTGCATCACAACGCCACAACGTTTTCGCCAGGCATCCGGGCAAATGTAACTTAAGTCTTGCCCAGCCAACGAGATATTGCCCTCATAAGTGGAATAAAACTTAAGCAGTAATTTTAAGAGGGTAGTTTTTCCGCTGCCGCTGGCACCAACGATGGCGGTGGTTTTCCGATGAGGAAGAGAAAAATTCAGATTTTCAAGAGTATAATGTTTATCATGGCGCGAGTACTTAAAACTAAAGTTTTTGAACTGCACATCACCGATGGGTACTTGCTCTATCAATTGTACACCTTGCGCTTCTTTTTCTTCCGGCATTGATTGAAATTCACCCAAACGTTCCATACTTATCTTGGCATCCTGTGCCTGACGAATAAATTGAAGCAGTTGTTCTATAGGCGCATTCATCTGTCCCAGTATATATGTAATAGCCATCATCATTCCCAGCGAAAGTTGTCCCTGAATGACCAGATTGGCAGCAACAAAGGTGATTAATATATTTTTACCTTCGTTAATGAATAAAGTACCACCTTGCTGATATTGCTCTACAGCCAGAGCGTTCAGACGGGTCTTGAACAGCTTCGCCTGGATCTGCTCCCATTCCCAGCGGCGGCTGGCCGAACAATCGTTTAGCTTGATCTCTGCCATTCCTTGAACCAATTGAACAATATTATTCTGATTAGCACTCATTTGATTAAACTGCTGGTAATCGAGCACTTTGCGTTTATTGAGAAAAAGGGTGACCCAGCCAATTGACAGCAAGCTACCAACGAAGAAAATCACAAAGATGATACTGCTATATATGGCCATAATCAGGCTGAATATCAGCAAGTTCAGCATCGCAAAAACAATATTAATGGAATGGGAAGTAAGGAATTCTTCAATTTTGTGATGATCAGTGATCCGCTGCAATACATCACCCAAATTCCTGCGTCCGAAAAATGATAGGGGTAATCGCATCATTTTAAGCAGAAATTCCGATACCACAGTGACATTAATTCTCGTGCCCATGTGTACCAGTATCCAACCACGGATAAATTCGACCGAAGTACGGCTAAAAAACAACATTAATTGAGCGATCAAGATAGCATAGACAAAACCAATATCCCGGTTGCCAATGCCATGATCAACTAGTGCCTGAGTAAGAAAAGGAAAAATAAGGTTGAGTAAAGAGCCTAATAAAGCCCCCAAACCCAATTGCAGCACAAATTTCTTAAATCGACCAATATAGCGTACAAGCTTTACTAAGCCGTTTTTCGAATGCTCGGTATCGCTTTCCTGTTGGTAGAATTTTTCTGTTGGTTGCACAAATAAAGCAATACCATCCGATCCATTTTGACTCCAGTTATTGATAAAGTCTTCCCGGGTTAACTTAACTTTGCCTTTAGCCGGATCGGCAACATAGATGCAGTTATTCTTGATTTTATAAACAACAACAAAATGTTTTTCCTGCCAGTGAACTATGCAGGGTAGCTGAGCTTCTTTAACAAATGTGTCGACATCTAACCTTAACGGCAGGGTTTTAAGCCCCAGCTCTTGAGCTGTACGGTTAATTCCTAATAGGGTTACACCCTGTTGTCCTTTATCGCTTAAATATCGGATATGGGCAAGGGATAATTTTTTGCCATAAAACTGGGCAATCATCATAAGACAGCTTGGACCACAGTCCATAACATCGAGTTGGCGAATTATTTTCATATTTATTTCTGTTTAATAAAGAAAGGCTTTGCATAGCAAAGCCCTAATTAATTTATTTATCTTTCTTCACACCTGTCATTAATGCCACATGTCTTTTGATCTGGGTTAGTAGAGACAGGGTGACCACCACCAGTAACCATATTTTGCTCGTCTTCGCTTAGATTGCCTGCGGGGTTGGTCGGTAACTGAGTAATTTGCTCTGCGCTAAGGCTATTGCGGTATGAATCATCTTTCCACGCACGGATTATATCTATTTTTTTCATTATGTTATTTCCTTTATAAGGTAGTTTGTTAGCTGGCAAATATAGTTTGCTTCAAGAGGCCAGCTTTACTCTCGAATCTTTTTCATTAAATATGAGATAATGCTAGAACATTTGGTACTTTTTCCGGTTTTGCAAATTTAAGGAGCGCATAACCCATGCCAGACAAGCCATTCATAAAGCTTGGTTCCAGTTGCTGTGTTGGTAGGACCGATAACCAGCCTTGTTGAGTTACCATCTCGGTAATGCTCGTTAATTGTGATTGGTACTCTTCTTTTAATCTCTCACTTTTAGTTGTTAAAGCAGTGGTATGAAGAATATCCAGATTGCCTAAAAGGCCATGGCATAGACTGTGATTATTTAATTTATTTTTAAACAGTAGTTGATGGATACCAGCAGTTAAATCGCGTTGCTTTTCATCTTCAGTTTGCACTTCTGTCATCAAACACCTCGACAGAGTGATGCCAGCTGCGCCGTGACACCAAGTAGACTTAAAATTATCTGTATCAGATTTTCTTAAATCAGGCCAGTTTTTTGCCTCGGGAGAATAATGACTATTTTCGTAGGCAATCGCTTTTTTGGCAGCCAACAGGTAATTTAAATCTTTGGTTACGCCAGCAAGTTTTTCAAGCGCCAGGGCAATACCCGAATTACCGTGAGCAAAGCCAAGCATGATTTTTTTGTGTTCAGGTAGTGGCCAGCCGAAAGTACTGTCTTTATCCTGAGCCGAGGTTAAGAGGGTATTACCACAGAGTTGTGCCAGTTTAATGGACTGACCATTAAAGTGAGTTAACTTTGCCAAAGTGAGTAATGACAATATGCAACCTGCATTGCCGCCAATGACATCATAACGATTGTCTTCATGGATAAGTGGCTCTATGTTTTTGAGGGCAGAACTAATACTACTGTCCAGTTCAGGTTTATCCCAAATAACCCTAAGGCATGCCAGTACATAAATGTAGCCACCCCAACCAGAGAAACCTAATGAGGTGAATGTAGTTTGTGTTAATCGACTCTTTATTAACCCATCAATACTCAATTCAGCAATTTTTTTGAATTTTTCTTCACCAGAAATTTCAGCAAGATACGCTAGAAATAGGATCGGGCCGAGTCTGCCGTTGTATAAGTCTAATCCAAGTTCATCAAGCACCCAGTCTGAAGGTGTCTGATGATAACCAAGCCAAGTGACATCGTCATTTGAGATAATGGCTGAGTTAATCAGGTAGTCTCCAATATTCTTTGCTGCTGCAATTAAAGCTTCGGGTTTGCTTGAATGGATGTATTCGTCTGGCCATTTAGGCGTAAAATCACTTAATAGCTTTTTTGATTCTTCAGGAAAAGATTGTGTTAAAACCGATGTTATCAGACAGATATGATTGTTAAGCTGTTGTTGACCCAGTGATGTCAACCTGTATTGTAAGCACTCTTTCCCTGAACGGTAAAAATAGTTACTAGCTATTAGGGTGTTGCCACGATACAAGCCTCGGCTTTCAGCATAGCTATATAACAATGGCACATTACCACTTTTTAGGCAGCTAAGCTCCGCTGTTATTTGTTGGACGCTCACTGGGCTATCTGCAATAACTAGTAAATTTTTCTTTAAAAAGTCACTGCGTTTATCTTTGTCTCTTAATAAATCTGGATGATAACTGGCAGAAAGTAATTGTTTATAATATTGAGTCGCTCGCACTATATATCTTACTGGCAGAGAGACGAATTTTTGTATAGTGCTTTTAAATGAAAGTAATACAGTTTTTTGTTCTAACAGCAATTTATAAGTATCTTTATAACCATTTATTACGTGTTCATTATAATTTTCATAAGTCAATGGTGCATCTTTATGATAGGGAATATTTTGACTGTCTGACAAAAAACCCTTGGTTTTGCCCCAAATCATTTCGTCTGTGTTGTAATTAAGTATTCCGGAAAAAGGAATAGCAACTTCACTTTCTCTGCCAGCAGAAATCCCACCAAAGTCGACGCCATTTTGCTCCTTTGTATGCCATAAACGATTAGGCAACATACCTACCGACAGCAGATTATAATGAGTAGACTGTGTAAGTTGTGGGTGCAGTAAAGTCTCAAGGTCCACAATAATCGGATGATCACCGTTTGCAATAATATTTTCAAAATGCATATCGGTAGCACCCAGCAGGTGCATTATGGAAAGCAAACAGCCAAAACGGTAATAATAGGTTTCTGCGTCTTCTGCTGATGATAATGGTTTAGCATCGATAAATTCACACCATCCGTAACCAGACTGGTTAAGTACTTCGACATACTTGAAATTCAGATGCTGATTTTGGTTGTTTAACCAGATGATAAACTCATTATATGCTTCATCTATATCCAATGGGCGCGGTTTATAGACCACTTTTAAACCCGAAGTAAACTCTAGTATCGTTACACAACGACCATTATTGTGACTGTCTCCCTGATCCCCTGTCACCGTTTGCAATTGGCCTATATTAGTTTTTTTTGTGCTAAATTTTTCGGAGATATCAACATGATCCTGTTGTAAACGAGACAAAGTTTCAAAACAATATTGACTCCACTGTTCTATCGCATCATCTATACAATGGGCTAACACCGGATATTCGTTCAGGAGTTGCAGTGCAAACTCAGGATGTTCAAGTTTTTTAACAAAGCTTTTAAAGCGTGATTTACTGTTATCACCTGTTAATTCCCCTCCCAATTTTGCAATATTGAGCTCTAATATCATTGTGCGAGTTATAATCTTGCTGAGCCTAGTATGTAAAGAAGGCAGAAAAGCACTGATGCCTGTAGCTGTGATGAAAGCAGGGTCTGAATATCTTTCCTCAATATCAGTCAGCTTTGATTCCAGCATTGTTATAGCTTGCATAATTAGTGGCTTGGTAAACATCAGTAAACCGAATTTTTTATTTAGTTCTTCATATTTAAACTTCGTCTTACCAGGAAAGAGATATGCATTTTTCAACTTGGTCATTAAATTGTTATTTTTGGTTAGTTGTTCTTCTTTTTGAGTAACAACCTGATCTAAATTGGAGTCTGCAAACATCATCATTTTTCCTAATTATCTTAATTTTATCTGGCTGTTTAACTAACCAAAATTACTGCCGGAGTCGGATTGACTTGATAAACCCTGACTCGAAAACGGTGAGGCAATACTGACAATAAAAGTCATTTCTGTGGTATTAAAAAAACGACAGGAAATATAACAAACATGACAAAAATACAGTAAACGTCTGATATTTAATGTTTTTATATGGTAAAGAAAGTAATAGAAAATATAAAAAAGATGTTAAGCATTCTTCAACCTGATAAAATTATCGGGTTTATAATTTTTAATAAGGTTCGTTACATTGTGAAAAGGTTGTTTATTCTGTTGATATTTTGTTTTTTTCACTATGTGCACGCCTCCTCTATTCCGCTCTCAATTCCAATTCCTACAGTAGCTGAGCCAGAATTTCAGTTATTACAAGTTAAAGATCTGCAAATATTGGTAAACAAAATCGTGCAGGATCGAGAGGGATTTTTATGGTTTGGAACAGAACAGGGGCTATTTAAATATGACGGATATAATATAAAGAAGTTTGTTACTGGCTCTGACAACAAGAATATATCCAATAATATAGTGATGGATATTGTTGAAGACGACAAAGGCAATTTATGGATCAGCACTTATGCCGGAGGATTAAATAAGTATGATCCCTTAAAAAATAGTTTTAAAAAATTTAAACGTGATGTCAATGCCAATATTAATATTTCTTTGGCAGATAACTTATGGGATATAGAAAAATCAAATTCAACCGACCTATGGATAGGTTCCAGAGATTGGCTTTATAAATTTAATGTTAACACAGAAAACTACCAAAGATTATGGCCAAATTCAACACCACCTTTAGATGTAAACAATAATATTTGGAGTGTATTAGAAGATAGTAAAGGAAATTTATGGCTAGGTACATTGGGGGGAGGAGTCTACCATTATAATCCGTCAACTCATCATATAATTCAGTATCAACATGATCCCGATAACCCACAAAGCTTAAGCCATAGCTTTGTCAGGACTATTATAGAAGATGAGCTTGGTAATATCTGGGTAGGGACCGATAACGGATTAAACATCTTTGATAGTAAGAAAAAATTATTTAAACGTTATCACCACTCTCCTGATGATAAACTTTCCTTATCTGGCAATGAAATAAATAGGTTATATGAAGATAGTGCAGGTAGAATTTGGGTTGGCACGTACGGCACAGGTCTTAATTTATACGACAGAACAACAGATAGCTTTCGCCGCTACAACTTTAATTCTTTAGGATTGCATGAAAGTCGAACGCCTAAAATCATTAATGACATATTGGAAGATCGCCAGGGTATTCTTTGGTTCGCGACAGAAAAAGGTATCGTCAAACTCAGTCCGATTGCTTTAAATATTAATCGAATGGTGCTGGATGACGGGCAACCTGTTGGTGCGCTTCATCGCAGTGCCAAGAGCGGTTTATGGGTGGCTTTTGATCACTATTTAATGAATATTTCTCCTGACTCTTTTAAAGCCAGGAGTACTTTACCACTTTTGGGAGCTATTTTTGATATAGCTGAAGACCCCTCTGGAAATTTATGGGTTACATCAGAAAATAATGGATTACACAAGGTTTCTCCCGCGGGTGAAAAGTTAGCTCACTATCAAGGAACAGGACCCGAACCCTCACTCCCATGTAATAATATTTTTTCAATATACCCGGAAACAAATAATCGTATATGGCTTGGCTTCTATCATTGTAATAAAGTGAATGGAATAGCTTTATTCGAGGAAGGCAAAGGGGTTACCAAACGATTTTTCACAGACAAAGTAATCGCTGATATTGAACAGCTGGACGATGATCACTTATTACTTGCAACTGACCATTTTGGGGTGATTAAGTTCAATATTAAGACCTTTGAACATACCCTAATAAAACACGAAAAGAGCTTAAGTTTAAATCAAATAATCGATATCTATATTTCCAGCTCAGCAAGAGTATGGCTAGCTACCACTGGAGGAGGGTTAGCTGAATTATCTTTGAGCACCAATCAAATAAAGTCAATATTACCTGCAATGGGCTCAATTAACTGGATATGGGAAACTCAAAATGGTGAGTTATGGATCTCTAAAGAAAGTGCTTTAATAAAATATGATCCTGTTACGGGTAGCATAGCAGAATTTAATCATGAAGATGGCCTGAAAATTAGCAAATATACCGCTCGAGCCATAACCTCGATAAAGGGTAAATTATTAATAGGAAGTAATAACGGATTGGTAACCTTTAATCCAGAGTCCCTTAAACATACATCTCCAGCCTCCCCTGTTAAGTTCACCGAACTAAGAATATTCAATCGACCTATTGATTTGTCCGAAGAAGATATGCCTACCCCGTTAAAAAAACCTTTGACATATAGCAAAGAAATTACTTTATCTCATAAAGACGATCTATTTTCACTGATATTTTCAGCCATGGATTACAGGTTTCCCGAGAGCCTGACATATAAATATAAATTAGAGGGGTTTGATGATAGATGGATTTTGACTGAAGCATCAAATCGTATTGCAACATTTTCAAATCTTTCCCCTGGAAACTATGTATTTCGTGTTAAGGCAATCGATAAGGAAGGGAGTGAAGTCGCAAAGGAAGCTTCTTTAAAAGTAAAGATCCTTCCTCCCTGGTGGTTAACAAATTTTGCATATCTCATGTACATTGTGCTGGTTTTTGCTTTTCTGTACATTTTAATTCATTTACGCACCCGCTCTTTAAAACAGCGCACGGTAGAATTAGAACGTGGAGTTAAAGAACGTACGATCGAACTTGAGAGTAAAACGAATATTATCTCTGCGTTACTTGAACAAAAACAACGAATGTTTGCCAATATTTCCCATGAATTTCGTACCCCACTCACTTTAATCCTCAATCCTGTTGAGCAGTTCCTTGGACAAAAAAAGTGGTTAGAGGAAAAGTCAATACTGAACTCAATCAAGCGCAATGGGCTGCGTCTTTTACAAAGGGTAGATCAATTGCTGGAACTGGCCCGTCTGGACTCATCAGTCAAACAAACGAAAGTTCTGTATTCATTTTCACAAGTGGTATCGTTAACAGTTGCTTCTTTTGAGCCGTTAGCAACAGTGAAAAAGCAGGTGATGACGGTAAAAGATATTGATGATGTTATCCTCAAAATGTTACCCAATTCGCTTGAAAGAATTATTGATAATCTCGTATCCAATGCGATCAAATATACACAGGAAGGAGGAAGTATTGAAATAACCTCCCATATCAATGAAGAGTTTATAGTGCTATCGGTAAGAGATTCTGGCTTTGGTATTGCCCCTCAATATCAACAAGCGATATTTGAACGTTTTAATCGAGGCTCGCTTGAGAACAATGAGCATATACCTGGAGCGGGGATTGGCTTAGCTTTGGTCAAAGAATTGGTTGAGTTACATCAAGGAAAGGTTAGCATCGATAGCCAATACGAAAAAGGTAGCCTGTTCTATGTGAAATTGCCCATTTATCAAGGTCAATATAATAAACAAGAATTAAGCATTATTCCCAAAAAGCCAAAACAATGGGCAGCTTTTGATACAGATAAAACGGCAGTCCCTTTAATCAACGAGGAAGTTACTCATGAAGATAGTCGTCCTTTATTGTTGATTGTCGAGGACAATGCAGATATGCGTGAGCACCTGATCAATATGTTTCATGTGGACTATCGTTGTATTGAAGCTAGTAACGGTTATGAAGGTCTGGAAATGACTAAATTGCAGGTACCTGATGCGATTATTTGTGATGTGATGATGCCTAAGATGAATGGCTATGAATTTAGCAAGGCAATAAAGCAAGACGAAGCATTGTCTCATATCCCCATTATGTTGTTGACTGCAAGAGCCGATCTGGAAAGCAGAATGGAAGGCTGGCGTCAGCATGTTGATGATTATTTAACCAAACCGTTTAATAATGAAGAGCTTAGACTAAGACTTGATAATTTACTGACCATCAGAACTATTTTGCGTAAACGTTTTGCCAGTGAAATGCGTAATAATCCGGCGGGTCTTATTCAGGTAAAACAAGAGCTAAATGTTAAAGATCTTTCATTTATCAATAAGTTTGAAACATTGGTTGAAAAACAATATAAGGATACCGAATTTCAACTCAACTTTGCTGCTATATCGTTATCCATGAGTGAGCGCCAGTTACAACGTAAGCTAAAGGCCCTTATGGATCTAACATTTTCTGAATATGTACGAAGCCATAGGTTAAAAAAAGCGGCAATACGATTGCAGGAAGGACTTCCAATAAATAGAGTTGTAGAAGAGGTAGGTTTTTCTTCACCGGCTTATTTTTCCAGCTGTTTTAAAGCGGAGTTTGGCGAAACGCCGAAACAGTTTCAGCAAAAATCAGTATCTTTACAAAGGAAAAAACAGATAGATGATAAGTCATAAATTGACCACAGGATAATAAACATTGGGAACTTTGATTTTTATATACCATAAAACCAAAGTATTAAATCTTAGTTAAATTATTTAGATAGCTAGGGTTTAATAACGATGTTTAAGTACGCGAATACACGGATAAAACTGGAAATTTACTTTCACCAAATGAAACAGTAATTGACTGAGTCTCATCGCCTTTAAAGTTTAATTTAAACTTCCTTGGGCTTTTGCGCTTACCATTAGCAAAGATAGCCATTAAGTGTCCATGTTCTAAAACTCTGCTACCTGATGATGAGTTCTTTAAAGTAATTACAGCCCAACGTTCACCTAACTCGTTACTCATCAGTACGTAATTAACCAGTTGAATTTAACGGTGCCACCCACCTAAAGAGGGACCACGCTCGCATATGGCAAACGGTGCAATTGATCCCCTATGGTAAAGTTGCCTGCTACGGACAAATAGCAGATCTTGCCGGATTACCCGGTCGTGCGCGGATGGTGG
>JABSOI010000098.1 GCA_013216015.1 Alteromonadaceae bacterium
CTCATTTATTTTCAGTAACCTATTGATCACAAATAGATCTTTTTATATTTTCGTCGAACGAAAGGATCTACACCCATTTAGATTTACCCGCCGCCACGCAAAGCATCAAGAATGCTGTTACCGCTACTGGGTTTTCGCATATGTATAATGATAGGGGTATGCTTAATACTTATTTACTGGGTGTAAGTTACTTATATCAGGGTGATATGATTAATACACAAAAACAAATAGTCTTGGCATTTGAATATTTTGAACAATACCAACTTACTTCTAATACAAGAGGAATTATGGGATTAGATAGTCTTCAGGCTATATTGCTGAATTACTTGGAGTTCACTGGCTTTGATCATAACGATGACCTTTTTATCAATGTAGTAAATATATTGAATGAAGTGGTATTAAGGACTAAAAAAGATTTTCCCGATTACGTTAGTGATTATGAAATTAAGATGGTACAAATCTACAAAATGTTTTCTGATAAAAAATATAACGAAGTGATCGCAAGCATTGGATCGCTTATAACGTCAAGAAAAAAAGAAACGTATTATCAAAAAGATCAACTTTCGCGAATACTGCTTAATATGGCTCTGATTATCGCTCAAATAGAAAACAAACAAGAATTATCAATTGAATTAGTGAACATGGCCGAGCCATTATTGATTTGGAATGAATTAGAAAAAACACACTCACCCGATAAAATGAATACCTATTTACAGCTAGCTAAAATATACCAGAGCAGCAACAAAACCGAAAGATATCATAACGCCATGAAGGAAGCGAAAATGGTCTATACCACCCATTACGACACGTTAAAAAATAGCTTTTATGCGCCAATGTTTGAACAAAACTTTCAGTTAAGTTTAATTAAAGATTATCAAAAATAACAAATAAAAATTTTTTCTATCAAGATGACAGTGAACCCATGTTTATTTCGTATATAGACTAATCATCAGAACTCATTATTATTCAATGGAAATATTGAGTTAAAATAAAGTTATTATGGATAATGGCGATTATTTAAAAAAAGCGGCACTGTATTAGCGTTATACATATACCCGTTACCTTTCAAAATGCGGGAATTTGAGGTGAATTAAAAAGCATAGTTACAAGACGCTGATTCGCCGGATAAGTTATTCTTATTTAAGATTCAGCAACGCAGTAAATATGTTTTTTAAACGAATCAAAACCTGCATTTTGAATGGTGATGGGTATATACCCAAGCTACTTGGAAGTGCAGGATTCAGCAAGTCGAGAAATGGTTATATACAAGGCATTATATTTTGCCAATAGTTATGTCTATTAGAAGATTTAGTAACCCAGTAGATAGCCGTTTCTCGCCTTGCCCGAAGGGATCTAAGCTAGAACATCAGTGCTGCGTTGCATACATGGATGTATGTACTTAGGTTTTGTCTGGAACTAAAAACCTGTGCAACACTTTATAAGGGAATAACCATTATATTCGTGTTGCGCCTTGCTCTAATGTCCTAGCTTAGCTCTGAACCTACATTTCCAAGTAGTTTGGGTATAAGTAAAGTTCTGATGGTTGAGGTATATCATCGATTAATCCTCTACGGTTCATATTTGTAGGCCATGAAAATATTATCGTTCATTATGATTTTATTAACCAATCCAAGCGATAACTTTAATCGTACATGACATGTACAAAAGCAGATAAATGCTTTTAAATAAAGCGAATTGGATAGACAAACTATAACAAGCAGGAAAACTCAGAATACTAACAGCTGAGTAACATGTACCCTGTCCAGAGGTTTATAATGCTGAGTAGTAAAGATAAAGATCACTTAAATAATTTAATCAAAAATTGGAATGCGGGCGATGTTAATGCACGAAATGAAGTTGTAACCTTACTTCAACCTTTAATTAAGCACTTTTCTGAAGTGGATTTCTCAAGCAAGAATAAAGTAATACCAACCCCTGTGGTCTTGTTTTGCCCTAACGATATCGCACAAACTGTATCCCTGAAACTTGTAGAAAAACAAAAATCTATACATATCGAGTCGGTTAATGATCTTTTCATTTTACTGCGTAAAATGGTTTATGGGATCATCGTTGACGAAGTAAGGAAGTTGACCTCATCGCGACATGGCTTAGGCAGTCGAACTTTAGCGGATACATGTGATGATGTTTTATTTGCGGAAGATAAATGTTTTGAACATTCCCATACGTTTATTGAATTTAAAATATTACTTGATGACTTAGAAGAGAAATCAAGGGATCAAGCTTTAGCATTTTCCTTCTATCATTTATGGGGGTTTGATATTGCTACAATACAGACCTTACTTAATGACATCAGTGAACGAACTGTTTGGCGTTATATCGAATTTGCCCATAAATATTTAAGTGAACAACTCAAACAATAGGATCTTACATTTATTGAAGCTGTAAGCTGAATTCCTAGGGGTTCACCATGCAATAATCAATGGTATGTATAATATCGATTTGATAAAAAACCCTACTATAATTCAGGGCTTTTGCTTTTACAGCATATCGTTATCATAGTGTTAACACTAAACTAAGCGGAAAAGGTAAGACACGACCCAACGTTGTTTCCTATTTGCTAACTAATATCAACTGAGTAATATTCTTTATGCTCGTCAACCAGTTAAAAAATCTACAAAATCATCGGCTTGGAATGATATTAAAATTAATTCTGAATCATCTAGATGCTTTGAAACACCCACCGCTATAGCTTACTTAAATAAAGCGTGTGATAAGCACAGATTTGATAAAGAATGTGTCGTAATAAGACATATTTTTGAACAAATTGAACGAATGACAGGATATGCCTGTCTTTTTTATGGGAGAAGTGTATCTTTAATCCAAGTGTTTAAGCACAAATTCCAAATTTTCATCAATAACCTGATGCAGTGCAGCATCAACCCCCAGCGAACTATCTAAAAGTTTTTCGTTAAAAAGCTTTGCTTGGACTAATTTATGCTTTAAGTCGTCTATTGTTGGACCTGACAAAGCGTCTGTGGTCATTTTGAAGTCCTCCACATCAAATTTAAGTATATTCGCTGACTTTTCAGGGTAACGTGTTGTTGCCTGTTTAATTTTTCTTAATAATTTATGTTTAGTACCCACAACTATCCTCTTTAACTTGTCATAAAATCAAGTGATTAATAATAGAGGTGTTTAACTTTTAGTCTATATACGAAATAAAGGGCGGTTTACTGTCACTGATATTAAAAAATTTGATTGTTTTTATTTGTAGGAGAGTTTATTTAAACTCAATTGAAAGTTTTGTTCAAACATTGGTGCATAGAAACTATTTTTTAACGTGTCGTAATGCGTAGTATAAACCATTTCGGCTTGTTTCATTGCATCATGGTACTTTTCGGATTTATCGTTAGCTTTATAAATTTTAGCTATTTGTAAATATGTATTCATTTTATCGGGTGAATGTGTTTTTTCTAATTCACTCCAAGCGAATAAGGGCTCTGCTATGGTAACTAATTCAAGGGAAAACTCTTGTTGGTTCACTATTTGCGCTGTGATTATGGCCATATCTAGTAGTACTCGCGATAGCGCATCTCTTTGATAAGTCGTTTTATTTTTTCTTGCAGTTATAATATCCCCAAAAGTTGTTATTACTTTCTTATCTTTACCTTCAGAAAATATTTTGAAGACTTTTACTAATTGAATTTCATAACTAGTCATGTATCCAGGATAATTCTGATTTATTATTTTCTGTATGGATGATAAATTTTTGACGACTAATTCAAATAATTCATCATCACGGTCAAAACTTGTGAATTCTATGTAACTAAATAATAAAGCATATGCTGAATCCAAACCTGCAAAACCTCTAAGATCAGAATTTTTTTGATATCTTTTAAAATATTCAAAAGCCAAGTTTATTTGCTTTTTGGTATTAAACATATCACCCTGATATAAGTAACTCAAACCCAGTAAATAAGTATTAAGCATACCCATATCATTATACGTATCAGAAAAGCCACTGGCAGTAACCGCGTTCGCGATACTTTGCGTGGCTGCGGGTAAATCTAAATAACGTAAAATAGCGTATTGATTACGCCAGCTTTTTTGAATAAGGGGGTCTTCAATATCAAGAAGCCTTACTGCAGCGTTAGTCGAATTTTTTGCTAGTTGTGTTGCTTTTCGATAATCTTGCAGCTCATACAATATACGCGCTTTAAAATTTTCTGTTGCAATGGTTCGATTATTCGCATTATCTTCAAATTTACCAATGATTGATAAAGAGGCATTTATTAATGTTTTTGCTTGGAGTAATGACGGACGCAAGTGTTTTACATAATCTTCAGCCAAAACACCTTCACTTGGGCTAACGTTTGAACCGTCTAATTTATAAAATAATTCGATTGCTTGGTAATATTGGTTTAGTGATCTGTAGTTATTTGAAAGCAGTTTACCGTATTGTTTATCTATTTTTTTTAACAGTTCTAAATCAGATCTTTTATCATCATAATCCGAAGAAATATATTTAACGTCACTTTCAAATATTTCTAAAAAGGCATGTGCTTCACTGATGTTTGTAAAACCATTTTCAGCTAAGGAATTTAGTAAGGGATCAATAATAGACATGGCTTTTTTATCATCATTAATAGCTAAATAACTTTTTGCCATTAATGCTGTTGTTAATGCTAAGTCTTTTGGTTCTGTTACAACCAGAGCTATGTTGTAGCCAATTATGGCATCGTAATGAGCCGAGCCTCCTTGGTTAACCGCTAATTTTGCTAAAGCCATGCTGTGCTGATAAACAAACCCGGGTGAAACTTTGGTATGTGTTTTTATAATTTCGTAACCATTACGTATTGCTTGTGGGTTGTAAGCATTATTATTAACAATAGCTTTGGCATAATTGTCAGATAATTTTATCATTAGGTTATTGTCGGTTGATTGTTGCATTATCCAGGAAGATGAAATAATCGCGATAGTACAAAAGGTTAAAATACTTGCAGCACCAACAGCCCCAAGGGTAGCGTGAACCGGATGTAAAAAGAAGTATTTATAGCGGTCGTATTTAAAACGCCCCTGATGACAATTTACTTTTTTAAAGGTTAAGAAATTATGTAATTCATCAGAAAAATCTTTCATTGAGTGAAAACGTTTTTGGGGATCTGTTTGTGTTGCCTTGAGAATAATGGCGTCTAATTCTGGCAACCAGCGATTATATTTTTCATTGCCTGGCGAAGAAGATATATGTTTACTTGGCAATTTATTTTTAATGTCAAATGGGGGCGTTATATCAGTAATAATTTGATATAACACTAAACCGAGGGAATAAACATCTGATTCAACCGTTAACTTCTGTCCTTTTTTTAGTTCAGGACATGAATAATCTGTACTAAATGCTTCGGCATAATTAACATTGTTATCTTTCGCGGCAGAATGTGCTCGTTGGGCAATACTAAAATCGCAAAGTTTTGGATCTCCATTTAAATTCATTAAAATATTGGCGGGCTTAATATCTGAATGAATAATTCTCTGGTCGCTTGTATGAGAAAAATGTAAAGCTTTACAGACTTTTAAAATGCAATTTAAACGTTTTTCAAGTGATATAAAGGACAACATATGATGTTCGGCAATATCGCTCCCCTCGATAAAGCTCATTACATAACAGGGTAGTTTAAGCGCATCATATTGAATCACGCCAGCATCGAATACTTTGGTTATATACTTATAATCCAGCTGCGCCATTATATTAGCTTCACGATCAATTAAGTTGTAATCGAACACATCAATAAGATGGGGCTTAATAACTTTAATAGCAGCTGTTTGGTTCATTAATACATTATCATTACGCTCTGCATAGTAAACGTGACCCATACCACCTTCAGCGATATAGCTGATCAACGTATAATAACCAACTTTCTGTCCGATTAATTTTTCTGGTTCAAAATCGCCCTCTATAAATTTTGTAAGATGTTTAGACCATATATTGATTGATATATCAGGTTCAGTGCAAACATTTATTGAATTTCGGACAGTGGTTTTCATTTCTTCATTATCACCACATAATTCATCGAGCTTTGCTTCTCGTAAACGTGGAGGTAAACTCTCAACGATATCCCAAATATCATATAGGGTTAAATCAGACATTTAATTCAAGTTCCTTTAGCTCACTAATTAAACGCGCATGCGCATATTCAATGTAACGCCAAAAAGTACATTCGCTAATATTGAGTAAGAGTTGTATTGTTGCTAACTCATATCCCCACAAATGATAAAACGAAAAGGCTAACGTTTGAGCTTTTGATGTTTCTTCTAAGTCGTCAAGTAAGCGTACAAATTCAAAAAACACTTGAGCATTATCTAACCACTTATCTTCAGGGAAAAATAATATAATGGGAGTTGGCGCTACCTTTTCTACTGTTTAAATTCTCTAATTCTGAGAACTTTATCATTAAAGGCTGAAGCAATGTTGTTACTTCATTATCGGAGCTGGTTTCGCTTGAATTCCAGTTTTTTATTAAGCTGTTCAAACTATCTATCTCTTTAGTATTAAGCATGTTCACCTTCTAAAAAAGAGAAAAGTTGTTCCGCGGTTAAAATAGTGAGCTTTTGGGTTTCACGCAGCGTATCGATCCAAACTTGATTTTTTTTACAAACGACTTTTTCACTATTAGTGTGTCCGTGAACCACCAGATCAATATTTTTAATAGTCTCAGACAATTCTAACGGGCGATTATATTTTTCAAGAGACCATATACATAGCCCTTGTTGTTTGTCGGTGAGGGACCGGTCAACTACTTGTTGCCAGTCGTCTGGAGCTTCCGCATGTATTACACCAATGGTTCCTAAACGTGTTTCTACGGTCATGGCAAAATTTAGGTGTGTTATATAAATAGCGATTAAAAATTTTAACTTTCTTGGTTCTTTTTCATAATCAAGTAACCATTCACCGCCAATTTTTTGTAATTGGTTAATAACACCGGGATCATCAAGTAGAGATAACATCATTTCATCATGATTACCAAATGAGGAATGAATGTATTTTTTTAATAACAAATCGACACAGCTGGCTGAGTCAGGACCACGATTAACAAGATCTCCCACTAAAAATACACGGTCACCATTATTTTCATCAAATCCCGCTTGTGACAGCGAGTCTAATAATAATTGATAGTGTCCATGTATATCACCAACAAAAAAGTCCGTACCTAGTTCATTAATTGGAAAATGTTGATGTTGTTTGATCTGTTTAGTAAACATAATGTATTGAAAAAAATCAAAAAGCGATCAAATTAATATACATTAAAAGTTAACATTAAAAAAGCGGTAATAATTGTCGCTTTTTTAATGTTAATGATTAAATTAAACGCGAACCTTTGCTCTATTACCAACGATAGAGCTGGTTTCTGTGATTGCATCAATGCGATTTTTTCCTGTATTACTTCCAATGTGAATACTGCTTACGCTTTTACCAATTTCGTGACCAATATTATCTTCAGGCGCTTCTGTCGCTACTGGTGATAATGTAAATGCAAATCCTATAATTGTGCTTAACATACGTATATACCCTATAATTGTGCTTAACATACGTATATACCCTATAAGTGTCAAATTATCGTTGAACACTTAATGAGCAATTATTAAACCAATAATATGCTGTCAATAATATGCTTTTTAAAACTTAGGTTATCAGACTGATCAAACGCCTAATCAAGTTTTTATTTTATATAAATATGTAGCATCACCATCAATTTTGTCGGATCTTGAAAGTCATGAATTAATAGCAAATGAAACTTTCATCAATGGTGAGTATCCTCTTTATTTCTCTAACTAGTGCCCATCCAATTCGTAGTATCAGTTCCTCAACACATAAGCGGAAGAATAATTCACCCCTGTATAACTATGTTATATAGGGGTTTCTTGTTTTTATAATCCATTAACATAGAGACAAGTGCATAAAACAAGCACCTGCCTCTATTTTTCCTTATTCCTTTCCTTATACCCTTGCCGGTTCTCACTTTTCCCGGGAGAACTAATGTCTTCACCCAAATACACAGCAAGCATTTCAAGCATCAGTTTCGGGTTATCACCTCTGGATATATGCGCTATGCCATCACGAACTAACATCATGTGTTGTTTTATTTCATCTGCACGTTCGCCCAGTTTATTCGCTAAGGGGCCAGTGAAACCGTTAGCCAGCAGTGCTCCATAAAGGGTGGTCAGCAATGCAACCGACATTGATGGACCGATAGTTTTTGGATCTTCCATTGCGACTAACATCGCCACCAGACCAATTAGTGTACCTATCATTCCCATCGCTGGTGCTAACTCGGTAAAACTATTGAGTACTTTAATCGATTGATTATTACGTTGCCTTGTTTGCAATATTTCTCGACTTAAAGCGAATTCAACCGTGTCTGTGTCATGACCGTCTAATAATAAATTTACGCCTTTTTGCAAAAACTCATTTTCTATCTCACTATCCTCCAACGCCAGTACTCCACTTTTTCTGGCGTCGTTACTTAAATCAACCAGGTTGTCCAGGGTATCGAAAAGATTAGGTTGTTTGCTGCTAAAGGCTAATTTTATGTTTGATAATGCGTCGAGAAAATTTGATAAACGATAACTAAGCATCACAGCGCCAAAGGTGCCGCCAACCACAATAAATATAGATGGGATATTTACAAAAATACCAGTATCTGCTCCGCTCATATTAATGGCAAATATAATTGCCAATATAATAATGCTTATTCCTAATCCACTTGCTTTATCCACGATAAACTTTCTCTTTAATTTATTAATATTGGTAATGTTTCACTGGGTTCACCCTGATAAATGGCAATTTCTACCCGTCTATTTTTACTTCTGTTTATTGCGCTGTTATTTTTAACCAAGGGTTTATTATCAGCCAGAGCTTCCATTCTTATCCGCGAGGAATCAAAATTCTCCTCTTTCACTATTTCATTAAGTACCGCTGCAGCTCTTTTGGCCGAAAGATCCCAATTATTCTGGTGAAATTCATCAGACACAGGAATGTTATCTGTATGACCCGATACGGTTATTTTTCCAGGAATTTTATTAAGCTGTTTAGCAATGCGTAATAACAATGGTTTAAATTGCGGTTGTAAAAAACTAGAGCCTGATGGAAATGAGCCGCCTTCTTTAAGCCTGATGATCAGTTGCTGCCCAAGCAGTTCAAGTTCAATCAATTCTTCTTCTATTTCTTTCTCGAACAGTCTTTCTAACAGCTTTTTATATTGCTGATTCAATTTACTATTTCGGTCGAATGTATTTTCCAGAACGCGTAAATTTTGATGGGGAGCCTCTTGAGTAAACTGCTGTACCACTTTTATAGGCGTAGGCTCAGGTTTTCCGGGTGAAAATTCTTGCGCAATAATACTTGTGCCTTTTGGAATATCTTCCAGTTTTATTTCGTTTTGTACACCAAAAGCGCGTTTCATCGATCCCGCAATTTGTTTAAATTTTTCAACATCCATTTCTGAATAAGATAACAACAATACAAAAAAGCACATTAACAAAGACATTAGATCAGCAAAGGTGGTCATCCAACTGGGGCTACCTTTGGCTTTCACATCTTCCATGTTTTCTGAAGTATCTGACATTATTGGTCTTGATCCCTATAGTTAGTGTAAAAATGATAAGTTAGCAATGGTTCTGGGTCAAGCAAAGGTTCAGACAGTGACCCTTGGAAATCGACTTCCTGTTTGCCATAAACAAAAAAACCTAAACCACTTTAAGTGATTTAGGTTTATATTTGCTTGTCTTAAGTCAATTTAAGTGAACTTAAATAAAGTTAAGTTCCCTTAAGAACTATAGATAAAGTCTACTTTGAGATATTTAAATCTGTAATGTAAATCTTGTTTCCAGCACCGCCACCTTCGCCAAATATTGCTATTTGCGTTAGTTTAGACAAGTTAAGTGGAATATCGGCAACATTAACGGTTACTTCAGTCCAGCTACTGTTTACTGTCAATGGAACTTTGAATTCAGCACCATCAACGATAAAATCGATGAAGTAAGCAGAAAAAGAGCCTTGAGCAGCAATTTTAAAGTTGATGCTGCTATATTTGCCAACATCTAACTTGTACTCCTGCACATCACCATAAGTATCTCCCATCAACGCTAGTACTGCTCCCCAGCTACCACTTCCTCTCGTTAATTCAAAAGCGTTCAGACCATTGTAAATAACATCAGACGTTAATACAGTCCCTGTTGACCATTCGCCCATGGTGATATTACCATTATGGGAAAAATCATCGCCATCAAAGATTAAATCCGAACTTTCGCCCGTAGAAGAGAAGAAAACAAACTTATCATCTGAGCTATCTTTTGCTGGAGCAACTTTACCACTGTCGTAAACCACCATGTCAGTGATATAGACTTTTTGACTGGCAGGACCGCCATCATAAACACCAAATAACGCCATTTGATTGACGTTCGATAAATTAACCCCGTACATAGCCAGATCAATATCAATTTCATTCCACTGAGATTGATTTTCCAAGGTAAACCCAACTTCTTGAGATGTTTCATTGCCATTAACTTTTGTAACAATAGATAAGGCATATCTTTCAAAAGCACCTTGTGAAGCAACTTTAAACTTGATGTTAGTATATTTCGCCATATCAACATCATAGTTATCAACATTAATGCCATCAGAAATATCGCCTTGTAGAGCAAAAACGGCACCCCAGCCACCACCGGCTGTTAGCCCAATAGCATCTAGACCAGCGTAATTAATATCTGAAATAGCAGTTCCAGTACTCCATTCTCCAAAGATAATATTGCCAACATCACTATTGTTATCACCATCATGAATCAAATCGCTGGGAACACTTGGATCTGATGAGATAAATACAAAGTCATTTTCTGTTTCACTATCAAAGGCAATAGTTTCATCTTTCACTAGACTAAAGTCTGTAACATAAATAGTTGAAACCCCGGTTTGACCACCAATACCATAAACCGCGATCCAATCAATTGAAGATAAATTCAACGGAATATCAGCGGCATCAATTGACACACTTTGCCATGTAGATGTGTCTTGGTTTATTGGCAAAGTAATCTCCTTACTAACACCATTAGCTGAGATCGCAACTTTAAAACCTCCATCATAACTACCTGTGGTCGCAAGTTTTAACTCAACACGGTTGAACAAACTAAAGTCACCAAAAATACCATTTTGAAACGCCAGTACGGTACCCCAGTTACCTTGCTCAGGAGAATTAGAGCTTGATGTTAGTTCCCAACCAAGCAGACCATCAAAAGTCACTTCACTTTGGATAACAGTACCCGTACTCCACTCTCCCACAGTATCAGGGGTGAAATTGATATCTGTGCTTCCTGTTGATGAAATAACGATAAATTCGTCTTCAGCAACTGGGCCGCCAGTATCTCCACCGCCTGCTCCTTCTTGTATCATGATACTAACATCATCAATATAGACAGAGCCTGTTTCAGCACCTAATTCAAAAAATACCCGGCTATTGTCATCACCAAAACCGTGAGTGGTTAATACATAAGTAAATGTTTGCCATTGTGTCGTAAGTGCAGCTGTTTCGGTAACATTTGTCCATGGATCATAGTTAATACCAAGACCGGCAATAATACTACGTTCTACAGATGCTTTTGCTTTAAACGATAAAACATAAGTTTCACCTGGTGTTAACGTCATAACTTGACCAAAATTAACATCCCATGAATTACCTGCAACTGCGATATCTGCCTCAAAGAAACTATTATCCCCTTCGGTATTAACAGCTACCTCGCCAATCCAACCATCACCACCATTGTCGAAAGAACCATTACTTAACAATTCTTCACCGGGCTCCGGACCTGTACCTCCTCCAGAGCCACCGTCACCAGAGCCTCCACCAGTGTCAGTTTCACCTTGTAAAATAGTGACATTATCAACTCTAAAGACAGCACCTTCACCTTGAGCCCAATCAGGAAAAATCATGATTACGTCAATACCATTCAGGTTAAGACCGGCATTACTTAAGGTATTTAACGATACTGCATAATGTTGCCACTGCTGAGTTGGCGTCGCTATTTGAATAATGGCTTCAGTAGTTGTACCACCTTGCTCCACTTTCAAATTCCAATTGGCATTGGCATTATTTGGCGGTGTCACCAATTTCATGTCAAATTCCAGCCAACCGTTATTTAGCATAGGTGAGCCGTCATAGGGTATTGTGACTGGTGCTTCTGAAGCATTAAAACCAACAACTGCAGGTATTGCACCAATAGAGAATTCAACGACTTCAGCATGTTCTGCATCGTCAACTACAACAACAGCTGGTGCCGCATCATCACAACAGTTCCATGCGGGCCAATTTTCATTAATTGCATTGTCAAAAACAATCAGATCAGTTGCTTCACCTGTCGATGGTTTTATCGGCGCAGGTGCCACACCATCAACCAATGAACCACCTTCAGCAATTGGATCTAAATAACCTTCACGCGTTGTTGCACAACCTTGACCTGTTACCGGATTAACTGAACATTCGTAAACCCGAACATAATCAAATTCAAACGCGTTACTTTCATTAAAAGCTGAGGCATCTATACCAAGGTTATTAACATTCTCTGCCCAGTTACCGCCTACAGCAAAATTCAAAATGATGTGGAAATCCTGATCAAATGGAGAGCTATCCCAATAGAATTCACTCCCGTAGTCAGAAAACCAACCTCGGTGTAATAAACCATTAGCATCGCCATCAGCGTCAATATTTACTTCAGATCTCAATTGTGTTTGATATAAGTAACCATCAACATACCAACGAATTTCACCCTCTTCCCACTCAATAGCATAAGTATGGAAACCATCTGCGGGATTTTGCTCATCAGGCAAATCATAATCCTGACCACTGTTCGATTGATTAGGCCAACTGCGCCCATACCAAAGGGTTCCGTGTACTTTGGCTTCTTCAACACCTTGAGTGTTAACCGTTTTCAGGTTAACCGATTCAAAAATATCAATTTCACCAGAATGAGGCCATCCGCCATAAACATTATCAGTTGGTAACATCCAAATAGCAGGGAATGAACCTTGTCCACGAGGTGGCTTTGCTCTTACTTCAACACGGCCATATCTCCAGTCACCTTTATATTTAGTTCTCAAACGTGCTGAACTATAAGGTAGTGCCTGACCTGATGTTGATTTAGCAACAATTTTTAAATGACCATTATCAACAAATGAGTTTTCAGGGTTGCTGGTATAACATTGTTTCTCGTTATTACCGCCACCGCTACAATTAACCTCATGCTCCCATTTACTTAGGTCAATGTTTGTACCATCAAACTCGTCATTCCAAACTAAAGACCAATCGGGGTTTGTTGGCGTGCCAGTATCACCACCGCCTGTATCGCCTGTATCGCCTGTGGCTAAATTGATGTCGTCAAAGTAAAAAATCCAGTTAGCTGGATCACCAGCGGCATCACCTACAACCCCAAGGTCAAAAATTAAGGTAATGGCGTTTACACCAGTGCCAGTATCACCCGTAAAATCGAAACTTAACTCTTCCCAACCAGAGCCAGTATGGCTGACAATTCTTTCAACATTCATTCCTTCAAGCTTAAATAACACCTGCACGGCACGTTGCGACCACACTTTCATTGTAAATACAGTACCGTCAACAATGTCTATCGCGCTATCTAACGTTAATGTGCTACCACCCCAGGGCTGGCCAGCAAATTTCTGCATTTGTGCCACCTGATTACTGGTATTAATACCAGACATTTCAGGGTTGCCAATGATAGTGGCAACACCACCGTCAAAATCTGTGAATAGATAAGAGCCAGCGTCAGTTTCAAAGTCTGAAAGTGAGTTGGAGCCGCCAGTGTCACCGCCACCGCCAGTATCACCGCCACCTTCTCCGACAACTGTGACAACTTCAAAGCTGTTTGCTGCAACTGTCAGTGTTTGACCATCACTAAACTGAACCGTGATTTCACTATTATTGTAGTTATAGGCCACATAGGTAACCGTTCCGTTATTGTCAAAAGCAACCGCAGCAGGATGATCAGCTGTCAACGATCCCGTACCGGTTTTTAAGTGGCCTAGCTTTTGCCATGTTTTCACCCAGTGATAAGTATGGGCCTTACTTTCACCATTTTCAGGCACATAGTTTGACCCCATGGTTTGGTAATCGGCAAATGAAGCATCTGCATCTGTCATCGCCCAAAGGTTCCACCAGATATCACGCCACTGATCATCACTTAATCCAGAAGGTTTACCGTTACTAGATTCAGCTAAACCGAGTTCTACATACTCTTCCATGTAATCAGGATATTGACCGACATGTAATACCATCGGATTAAGAGGTAAACCCTGGATACCTAGAATATGTGCGTAGGCTCCGCTAAACCAGGTTGAGAATGAACTACCTGTTCCCCAAATTATTGAAGTAGTAATACGATTATAATCATCAGGGAAGTTATCATAATCATTACCTCTATCAGGGTAATCAACTGACTCATTACGGAAACGGTCAATGTTATTCCAATATTCCCAATAAGCAGATGTAGACGAGGAGTGTAAATACATGCCTTTTTCTATTAAGGCATCGTTATCAGTGATCATGCCATATAAAGCAATTGCACCATAAGCATTCGCTGCTTCTGAGGTTGATTCGTTATTATTACCTAAAACAAAGTTTGCGTTACCTGAAGCCCATGAAAAACCATTGGCAGGATCGAAGTTACGTAAATATGGGAACATGTCATCATTTTTGCTGGCAGCATAATCCCGAATAAGTAGCTCAATCATAGGACCATACTGGTCATTGCCACACCAAGCAGCATCAACACGACAAATTTCTGCAGCCGCACGAACAAAATATCCATAATGGAAATGATGATCATTTAGTTGCTGATGCGAAGCAAATGCTTCTTTCATCCCTAATAATGTGCTCCATTCTTCATCATAAACGAAGTACTTTTCAGTATCTAAGCTGCCATTAGTATCTGCAGTGAACCAATCTTCCAATTCAACTTTTAACCATGCAATAAATATATCAGCTTCAGTGTCCATACCAATAGAACGGGCAATTGCAGCCATTTCTGCCATTTTACCGTAGCTTTTACCTGACCAATAAGTGTCGCTATTAACGTTGCCGTCATTATTAACATTCCATTGGACAGGATCTTTGTTTGCATACTCACTAACCAGATCAGTAAGGTATTGATCATCAAATTCACCAATATTAGACGGCAAATAAGGCAATATACCTACAAATGGTAATTGGTATGAAAATGCACTGGTTTGACTGAATTTCACTATGCCACGCGCACTACGTACTTTATATGCGCTAACAGCTTGAGCGCTGTTTTTCCATGCCATTGGTAACATACCCGCAGCGGTTTCAACAGCATTACCGTCACTATCAAGGTAACTATGTGAAACCGTGACACCATTGTTTGAACGATCAACCGAATAATTGATATTTACTTTACGAACAACATTTCGTGCGAGTGCGGCAAAAAAATCAGTTGTGCTATCACTTGGTGTTATTGCGCCATTAGGTGGTAACAAGGTTAAGGTTATTTCATTTGTAGCATTGCCTACAGTAATAGCGTTTGAAGCAATATTATCAAATGAAGTTGTGCCTTCACCTGTGATCAAGAAATCATTGCGATTACCGGCAACACTGGTCCAAATACCTAAACTGTTACCTTGTTGATAAAAAGTACCTTTTTCAGGACTATCGGGCGCTTTGGTTTTAATTACAATTTGACCACGAAAAGCCTTAAAGTAAATATAGGGAGAACCATGAACAAAAGTTGCTTCCATTACCGGTTTGTTACCCGATTGCCACTGTACTGTCACAGAACCGTCGCTGTAGTCTTTAAGATAAGCATCAAGTTCAGTAAATGCTGAGTTTGATACAGCAATACCATCAAAAACTTCGTTGAATGGATCTGGAATAGCATAAACAAATTTGCCGTCATCACCACGCATACCTGTCGGTATACCTAAAACACGAACACCTTTGTTAGAGACACGAGCTGCAATTGGATCAGGAGTAATGTAAGCGGCACTATTTGGATCGCCTATGGTCATTTCACCATGGAATGGAATTGAGCCCCACCATTTGTGTGTTGGTGTAGGATCATTGGCGATGTCACCAATAACTTGTGGATGACGATAAACAGGATCACCAATTGGATCACATGAACCCACGCCTGGTTCGGTTACACCAGCACTGTTAATCCAGGTACCATAATCATAGGAACAACCAAAACCATCAGGGTTAATACCATCGGAAATATTACCAGCACCATAACTGGTGATGTTGTACGTACTTGGATCATTTGCATTAACGGTTGTGCGGACATATGGCGTTGGTATTTCGACATAATAAGCTTCGTCTACCGATAAAACATAAGTGAGTTCTTCAGTGATTAAGCCATCACTATAAGTCACTGATACAGTATGTGGACCTAAGTTACTTGTCGTAGGAGTACCCGAGATTAAACCATCTTCAGATAATAATAACCATGATGGTAAACTAACTTCATTGAAAGTAATATCATCACCATTGGCATCGGTAACTGTTAATTGATATTGATATTCAATGTCGACTTCAGCGAAGTTTATTGGTTGATTTTGTAATACTGGTGCTACATTGCCTGTGTCACCACCCCCACCGTTGGAACCTTGGATTGTTACACTGATATCATCCAAATAAACAGTACCTGCTTCGGCGCCCATATCAAAAAAGACACGGTTATTGTCATCACCAAAACCTGTGGTTGTAATAGTATAACTATAGGTTTGCCATTGTGTGGTCAAAGCAACGGTTTCGGTAATATTAGTCCAAGGAGCATAATTCAGGCCTAATCCGGTAATAATGCTACGATCTACAGATGCTTTTGCACTAAAACTTAAGACATAAGTTTCACCTAGAACTAAAGTCATCACCTGGCTAAGGCTTACGTCCCAAGGATTACTGGCAGTTGCTACGTCAGCCTGATAGAAATTATTGTCGCCTTCTGAGCCAATAACACCGCCATTCCAACCAGTTATACCATTGTCGAAAGAGCCATTATTAAGTAATTCACCACTTGTGTCACCACCACCGCCAGTGCCACCTGTACCACCTGTACCACCAGTGCCATCATCACTACCACTGCCGTCGCCTAAAAACCTGATATTGTCAAAATAAACAACATTGTCTTGCGCACGCGCAAAATCAAAATCTGGGAAAATGATAATTTGATCTATATTAATTGATTCAGTAAGGCCAATTCGGCTGGAAAAATCAAAGCTTAATTCTTCCCACTCATTAATTAAGGTATTAGCAACTTTTATTTCAACTTGTGCGCCACCATTTGCAATCGCAAATTTTAGCCCTACGTCGCTAATAACACTTTTGTAAACCATTATTTTAACAATGCTATTGCTGGAATCTAGGGTAATAGGGCCAAACTGACCATGTTGTGATTCCGTACCTGCCCAAGGTTTACCTGCAAATAACGAGGTAAATTTCGCCACTTCAGCAGAAGTATTAATACCGCCAGAAAAAGGGTTTGCAACTATTTCGAGTTCTGGATTTTCATCATTTTCAAAAACATTCCAAACATAATTTGCACCAGTTCCTGATGCTTCAAAGTCTATCGCTGGAATATCGCTTTCATAAAGAGGTGGCGTTTGAACACAACCGTAAACATCAATAACCGCATCTGGTGCTGTATTTGGACACTGATCAATTTCATCATTAACGCTGTCATTATCACTGTCTAATTGTGCAAGGGCACAACCATCTTCATTAACCTCTGCGCCTGCTGCAGTGTCTGGACATAAGTCGAGACTATCAATAATACCGTCATTATCAGCGTCCAATGGCGGATCACTTTGTATTGTGGCAGTAAAATTTAAGCGTAAACGTTGTTGTTCAAAAAAAGCGGTTACCGACATTGACTCATTTGGTGCGAGTAACTGTTGATCGACATCAAAATAAGGAACATTGGTATCGCTATCGCCGTCTTGAAGAACCACTGGAATATTGGTTGTTTCGATAAGAAGCCTGAATGGCCCTTCTATGTTTTCGCTACTGTTATTGGTAACGATAACCTCTACCGCAAATATACGGTTTACACGATCGTAATGAGGTCTATATTTAGTAATAGTAATTTCATTATCTACATTTGCCCACTCAGCTAAGGTTGAATGTGACAATAAGATAATGAAAGCACAGCAAAAGCCTTTAACCATATTGATTATTTTCATATGAAGTCCTTTTTAATTATTTAACAAATGATTTACGAATTAATTCATTAGCCAACTTACGACGGCTGAACAATCCGGCAAAACCTAATGTAAAAATGGCTAAGCTAGTTGGCTCGGGTACGCCAGTAACAGGTGCAAGCACTTCAGTTAATGAGACATTATTGATTGATAAAGTCGATGTAAAAGTATCGTCAAAAGAGCCATATTCATCGTTAATTTGAAACTCTAGAGCCCAATTTTTATTGATATACGAACTATCTAAATCAAAGTCGAAGACGTAACTGTCATCTCCAAAAATGCTCTCTTCTGAAATTAAAATAAACTCAAATGTATTTTCGTTAACCAAGCCTATCGAAAAATAATCATCCATAATCAGGCCAGAAAAATCATCGGTTGTTACACTGAAATCAATAAAAAGCAAGAAACTGCTGTCATTTGAACTAGCGCTAAAATCTAAGCTTTGCCATAAAGTGTTACTCCAATAAAAATCTGTAACACTAATGTCAGCAGTACAGTTTGGTGATGAACCTCCAATGTTAAAATTACTTGCATCACCATCTTGATTCCAGCCATTTAAGTTACAACTGTTTGCAAAATCTCCATTTGTTATTGCACCAGCTAACACTTGTGGTGCACTTATTAGTAAAATGGCCAGTAGTACTACATTTTTTATTATCTTATTCATCTATCTCTCCGAAACATCATTATTTTTTTTATGTGTCATCAAATAACTAACTAATGTCGATACCTTTAATTAGATAACATTAGTATTTGACAAATCTTTTCAATTCCCAGATATCCAATACTCTTTAAAAATACTCTTTCAATTCCCTCTTCCCTACTTATGAAAGCGCTTCCATTTCAAGATAAAAAATTTTTATCTAAATCCTAGTTCCCTTCCATCTATTCAATATCAACACACGCTTAAACTAGAAGCGCCTCCCAATTAACCAAGTTTTGTGCCAGTTTTATTAACACATTGATAAAGCTTATGATTTTAATACGTAATTTTTCGTACAAGGTAGACTTATCGCAGTTGTTTTTCTTTTTGTTCAGACATAAGTAATTATCTTTCATTGAATTAAGACAATAAACAAAATGAGGCAACAAAGTGTTCTTTTATTGATTGACTAGGTTCAATTTTAATTTTTTGTGTTCTTAACGAGGCTAAATGTGTTACCGAATATAGATCTTCGGGTAAACGTTTAGCCTTACTACTGAAGATCAGTCGAAAGTTTTCAACACTTTTATGTTGAAGACCACTTTCAACTTTTTCAAGTTTGAATAAATTTGTGTCAGTTTCAGAGCGTACTAGAAATGAATCACCAATTTGATTCGTATAGCTTCGCTTTACAGAGGTTGTGCTTACTGACTTCTCTTCATTTTCTTGATATCTTACCGTTATTACATTTTATTAACATAATGTTATCATTTCAGATATAAATATTAAAGTAAAGATCTTTAATAACAAAAGCCTATAAGATACAGGTACTTTATAGATATAACGTGACGTGAAGCTCTTAGGTTAAAGGGTTGTTAGGGCATATTGCTAGGAGTACGAACAGGTCATTATATTTGATCGTGCTTACCTGTGTCTAAGCTCCGCCCCATCAATCCCATTTTGGAGTTAATGTATAATGATATTGTTCAAAATAAATACCTTCACAACGGGTAATCAGTCATTTGCTCATAAAGCCGAAGATATTTGTTTACTCATTTTTCTTTATTTATTAGTCCGAGCTTAAGGTTAAAACCCCCGTCTTTAGACGGGCAGCTTTAAGCTAGCGGTGTGTTCTTATGGTTTATGCCATCTTGTATAGGAAAACACTGACTTTGAGGTGTTGAGGTGAAGAAAATGATAATAGAAAATCATCTAATTTTTCATGACACTTTAGGTGCATGACCAATTAAGATAATCACAGAACGTTTGGCACATTACTTTAAGTAAAATCAAATGGCAATGTGGATATTGAGTGATCGGCTTTAGCCGAAAGGCTGGACTTTCAGTCCGCAGGTTTTAACCCACCGTCTTTAGACCGTGGTTGTTTAGTAGAACGTCTAATAACTAGTATAGTTAATTACTATTATTATTCTATTTTTAGTGTTGAAAGAACAAAAATCAAAACACTAAAGATCAGTAACTAACCATCGATAAATATTTCCTAACAGGCAGCAAAAAAGTTGC